>DATMER010000138.1:0-44337 GCA_035556715.1 Thermoanaerobaculia bacterium | reverse complement strand
TGTAGATCATCGTGGTCTTCACGCTCTTGTGGCCCAAGAGCTCCTGGACTGTACGAATGTCGTACCCGCTCATCAGCAGATGGGTCGCGAACGAATGCCTCAAGGCATGACAGGTCGCTGGCTTCGATAGCCTCGCCTTTTTCACGGCATCCCGGAAGACGCGCTGAATGGACCTCTCGTACAGATGATGCCGGCCCCAATCGCCCGTCCGGGGATCCCGCGAACGGGCTGGAGCAGGAAAGACGTACTGCCAGCACCACTCCGTTGACGCCGACCGGTACTTGGTTGCGAGTGCACCCGGCAGCTGGACTCTGCCAAACCCCTCCTCAAGATCCAGCCGGTGAAGGCGCTCGACCTCGCCCAGATGCCTCCGCAGATCCTCCCGCAGCAAGCTCGGCAACATGGTCACCCGGTCTTTTCCGCCCTTGCCGTCCCGGACCGTGATCTGACCTTGGCCGAAGTCGACATCTTTCACCCGCAGCCGCAAACCCTCCATCAGCCGCAGACCGGTGCCGTAGAGTAAGGTCAGAAAGAGCCGCTCTGTGCCGCTCAGCTCCCCGAGCGCCCGCCGCACCTCTTCCCGCGTCAGGACCACCGGCATCCGGCGAGAGCGCTTGGCGCGAATCAGCCCCTCGAGATCTCCAACCGGCCTCTCCAGAATCTCCCGGTAGAGATACAGCAGCGCACAAAGTGCCTGGGTCTGGGTCGAAGCGCTGACCCGCCTTTCCACTGCCAGGTGCGTCAGAAAGGCGTTGATCTCGGTCTCTCCCATTTCCGCAGGATGACGCTTGCCGTGAAAGAGGATGTACCTGCGCATCCACTGCAGATAGGTCCGCTCCGTCCGCAGGCTCATGTGCTTTGCCCGCATCCTCGACTTCGCCCGGTCGAGCAGCTTTGGCTCTCTTGTCTCCGGGCTTTCCGAAACCTCCTGGTTGTTTGGCTCCATGTCACGCCTCCTTCATCCCTCGGCAACACAAACGCCGTGCCCATTCAAGGGAAGGGCGCCAAGTTGCTCATCCTGCGTAGCTTCAGGAGAAGGTGGCGCGAGTCCCGGCCGCCGGATTTGTCCAGTGATCTGGCGCCCGAGGTGCCATGCCGCAGGCAAATCTCAGAAAACAAAAGACGTGGTGCTCGTCCAGCAATCTGGACAGTTGCCGGACTCCTTGACATCAGCGGTCCCAGCGGAGGGCAACATGGCCGAGTTTGCGACGTTCCTCGGCTGGACGGCGACCTTCCCCGTCTCTCTGGGCGGCGTCCCCATCTCCTCGGGGACCCTCCGGTCCAGATGGGAGCAATCGCCATCTTCCCGGGGGCCTCTCCCATCGATGAGGCGACCGTGCCCAGTCGGA
Source organism: Thermoanaerobaculia bacterium (assembly GCA_035556715.1). Taxonomy (GTDB): domain Bacteria; phylum Acidobacteriota; class Thermoanaerobaculia; order Multivoradales; family UBA5704; genus DATMER01. The sequence goes on along the minus strand of DATMER010000138.1, from coordinate 42,988 downwards.
TGGCGACAATCCCGGGCTCTTCGGGCGTCTCTCCCATCCGGACGGGGAACATCCCCACTTGGATGGCGACCGTTCCCATCTCCTCGGCGACTCTCCAATCCGGATGGGAGTCATCTCCATCTTCCCGGGGATTGCTCCCGCCGGCTCCGCGACCGTGCCCGTCCAGATGAAAATCGTCTCCGTGCGGATGACAGAGATCGCGGTCGAGGCGAGCATGTTGCCTTTCCTGTGAAGAAGATCCCTGAAGGCTCGGGGATGCCGGCGGACGTTCCGGACGGCTCGGAATGACCTCGGGCGCGCTCGAATCGATCCGGTCCGGTCCGAACGGTTCAGGACGCAACGGGGTCTCGCGGAGCGGAAAGGAGATCCGAGGGGCGGCCAAGCGTCGCTTCGGGCGCGTCAGAGTCATTTCGGACGTGTAAGGAGCCCGCGGAACGCGCCAGAATCTATTCGGATGGATACGAATGACTTTTTATCCATAATAATGGAGACGAGCGCGTTCGATGAGATTTTTAGGCGCTGGATTCCATTCCGAAGCGATCGAAGGGATCTTTGGTCCAAAATAATGGAGCCGGGGCTTATCGGTATCCCATCCGCCCCTTCACGTCCTCGATCGCCTCGTCGTTGCCTTCCACGCTGAGCTTCTCGCGGTCTTCCCCCCTCCCGGGGGGATAGAAGCTCTCGCGGTACATCGGGAAGCACTCGGTGCGGAGATGGCCGAGGTTCTGGTGGCCGCGGCGCACGGCGCGCTCGTGGCGCAGGGCGGAGATGTCGACCGGCGCCACCACGATCTTCTCGCCGGAACCGGGATCGGCCTGGGCGAGGATGCGGCCGTCGAAGTCCACGACCATGCTGCCTCCGGGCCAGGAGAAGGGGGGGTAGTGGGAGAGGCTCGCGGCCTGGTTGGAGGCCACGACGTAGGCCACGTTCTCCAGGGCGCGGCAGCGGTTGACCACGGTCCACCAGTCCATGGGGGCCGTGGCTCCCCAGGGGTCCATGTAGGCCGAGACCCGGATCAGCACCTCGGCTCCGTTCGCCGTGAGCTGCCGCAGCACCTCGGGGAAGAGCCAGTCGTAGCAGATCGCCACGCCGAGGTTGCCGATCGGCGTCTTCGCCACCGGGAACATCTCTTCCTGATAATCGGGCAGGTCGTGCGGGCTGGCGTGGACCTCCCAGGGGATCCACGGGTTGACCTTGCGGTATTTGGTGAGGATGCCCTCGGGGCCGATCAGGCAGGTGGCGTTGAAGACCACGCCGGGGTAGCGGTCGTCGCGCTCCAGGAAGGTCCCGGTCTGGATCCAGATGCCGTACTCTTTCGCCTTGGCCGCGTAGCGCTCGGTATGCTCGTTGGGGATCGGGATTGCCAGCTTGTCCAGCAGCTCGCGGGCCGTGGGGTAGACTGGGGCTGCATGGGCGAACTCGGGAAAAACGACCAGCTTCACGGGCAGGAAGGGGGCGTAGCCCTCCACCGCGTTGGAGATCATCGTGATCATCCGGTCCGTATGGGGCTTGATCCCGGCGCGGTCCGCCGGGTTGGGGAAGTCCACCTGGCAGGCCGCGGCCGCGTAACGAAGGGTCTGTCCACCGTCCATGGGAGTCCTCCTGCGAACGCCGCGCATTATGGACCAACCCGCCGGCCCTGGACCTTTTTTGGTCCCGGGTTCCTACACTCCCGGGAGGTCCGTTTGCTTAAATTGGCCCGGGGTCGCACCTCAAGCCAAGGGTCCGCGCCGTGAAGCTGCACAAGCCGAAACCGCTTTTCTTCAGCCTCCTGCTGGCGCCGGTGCTCCTGCTCGGCGGCACCCTGACGTTCAGCCACCTGGACAAGAGGGGACAGGCCTTTTTCGAGGCCGGCCGCGGTGCCGTCGAGGTGCTGGGCGGGCTCGCCCGCGCCCTGAAGGCCCGGGACCTGGACGCGGTCGGGCGTTTCTACAGTCCCGGGCTCCGCGGCACGTCCCTCGGGCTCACCCGGTTGCGCCGGGACCAGGAAAAGGACGGGGTCGAGTCCTTCCGCTTCTCCCCGGATGGAGCCGCCCTGGACCGCGCTGCGGCTCTCGCGGAGTGGCGCTCGTACCTGGACGGCTTCGGATCGGTCGAGGAGCTCGGGCTCCACGTCCACCGGGTGGAGGAGTGGGAGCCCGGGGGCGAGGTGACCGCCCAGGTCCGCTTCGAGCTGATCGGCACGCCCCGCGGACGCGCCCAGCCCGGGATCGACCGCGCTTTCTTCCGCATGCGCTTCGCAAACTCCCCGGAAGGGCTGCGCATCGTCGAGGCGTCTCCCCTCGACGGGCCCATGGCAGGCGAGCGCCTGATCGCGGACCGGCCGCAGTTCACCGAGGTGGGGGAGCAGGCCGGCATCGCCTTCATGAACGAGTACTATCCGCCGCTCCTCACCGAGCCGCTGCGCTTCGGCATGATCCGCCACGGGCCGGGGGGCATCAGCGCCGTGGATGTGGACAACGACGGCTTCCACGACCTCTTCATCCCGGACGGCGCCGAGTCCCGGCTCTTCCTGAACCGGCGCGACGGCACGTTCGAGGACGTCACGGTCCAAGCCGGGCTGTCGGGGATGGACGGCGCGTCCGTGGGGGTGTTCGCGGACTATGACAACGACGGCTGGAAGGATCTGTTCGTCAGCCGCACGTTCCAGCCCAACCAGCTCTTCCACAACGAAGGGCGGGACGGGCAGGGGAGGATCACGTTCCGCAACGTGACCGCGGCCTCGGGCATCGGCGCGGACTGCTGCACCACGGTTGGCTCGTGGGGGGATTACGACAACGACGGAGACCTCGACCTCTACGTCGGGCGCTACCTCGATCCGCGCAAGGACATCCCGACCACCTTCTACGCGCGCAACGGCGAGCCCAACCAGCTCTATCGCAACGAGGGCAACGGCCGCTTCACGAATGTCACCGAGGAGGCCGGGGTGGGGGAGACGGGGCTCTGCCTGGGATCGGTCTTCGGGGATTACGACGACGACGGGGACGCCGACCTTTACGTGGTGAACGACTTCGGACGGAAGACGCTCTACCGGAACGAGGGGGACGGCACGTTCAAGGACGTCACGGTCGAGACCAACACCCTGGCCTACGGCGCGGGCATGAGCGCCTCGTTCGGCGACTATGACAACGACGGGAAGCTGGACATCTACGTGGCCCACATCCGCTCGGAGCACAGTTGGTTCGCCGAGCCGCCGACCGTGTGGCGCTACATGGCGAACTCCTGGCGCCAGGGGGTCTGGAGCAGCGACATGCCGCTCTACTTCGAGATCTTCCGCCAGTCGGGCTTCGAGTTCGTCGAGGTCTTCCAGCAGATGGCCTCGGGCAACACCCTGCTGCGCAACCGAGGTGACGGCACGTTCGACGACGTGACGTGGGAAACGCACACGAATCCGCTCGGATGGTTCTGGGGCTCGGCTTTCGCGGACTTCGACAACGACGGCTGGCAGGACATCTACAGCACCAACGGCTGGGTCTACGGAGACCGCGACACGGAGATCGAGCTGGAGTTCCTCAACAACGTGGTGGGGGATCAGAAAGGTTACAAGAGCGGGCGCTTCTTCGACCCGAAGCACTTCGGCCGCCGCTCGTGGCATGGCTGGGAGCGCAACCGCCACATGCGCAACGAAGGGGGCAGGGACTTTCGGGAGATTGGCCGCCCCGCAGGCACCGATCTGATCACCAACAGCCGCGGCATCGCGGTGGCCGACTTCTGGAACCGCGGCGTGCTGGACATCGCGGTCGCCGCTTCGGCGGATCGCCACGCCCTGCTCCGCAACGAGCTGGCCGGTCAACGCAACTGGCTCGGCGTGGAGCTCGCCGGCACGAAATCGAACCGCGACGGCGTGGGCGCGCGCGTCACGATCCGGGCTGGCGGAAAGCTTCAGACGCGGGAGGTCGTGGCAGGGGACGGCTATGCTCAGCAGAGCGCGCTGCGCCTCCACTTCGGCCTCGAGCGGGCGGCGAAGATCGACGAGATGATCGTGCGCTGGCCCGCCTCGGGGATCGAGCAGCGCTTCAAGGACGTTCCCGTGAACCGCATCGTGGAGGTCACCGAGGGGGGCCGGCTGGTGGAGAAGCGCTACGGAGCCGGGCAGGAGTGAAGAGGAGCTGGATAGGCGCCACCCTGTTGATCGCTGTTGCCGGTATTGCCGGCATTGCTGCCGGAGCGGGATCTGAACGCTGGTTCGAAGACGTTACGGCGAAAGCCGGCGTGGCTGCGAAGCACACGAACCGCACCTTCAAGAACCCCTACGCCGAGATCATGTCGGGCTACACCGCCCTGGGCGCGTCCGTGGCCGTGGCGGACTTCGACGGCGACGGCTTCGAGGACCTCTTCGTCACCGATTCCGCGGAAACCGGAAAGAACCGCCTTTATAAGAACGACGGTGATTTCACCTTCACCGACGTGGCGCGCGAGGCCGGCGTGGCCGACGGCAACGACGCGTCCAACGCCTCGGCCGACTCGCTCTGGCTCGACTACGACGGCGACGGCCGGCCCGATCTCTTCGTGGTCCGCTTCGGGAAGAGCCAGCTCTTCAAGAACCTGGATGGCAGAAAATTTCGCGACGTCACCCGCGAGGCAGGCCTCGACCGTGCGAGCAACGCCATCACCGCGGTGGCTTTCGATCACGATCGCGACGGCGACGTCGATCTCTTCGTGGGGAGCTACTTCCAGCCGGTGGACGTGTTCAACCCGGACACGCCGCGCTTCTTCCCCGAGAGCTTCGAGACGGCCAACAACGGCGGCGGCCTGACCGCCTGGCGCAACGAGGGCAACGGCCGGTTCACGGACGTGACGAAGCAGGCCGGCTTCGAGCTCGCGGGCTGGACCCTCGACCTCGGGCACGGCGACGCGGACAACGACGGCGACGATGATCTCTATGTCGCGTGCGACTTCGGAACCGATCGCTTTTTCGTCAACGACGGCGACGGCACGTTCACCGACCGCACCCGCGAGGCGATCGGCATCGACACGAAGAAGGGGATGAACGCCGAGTGGGGGGATTTTGACGAGGACGGCTGGCTCGACGTCTACGTCACCAACATCACGGACGACTACATGCGGGAAGGCAACTTCCTCTGGCACAACAACGGCGACCTGACCTTTACGGACGTCTCGCGCGAGACCGGCACGCACGACACGGGCTGGGGCTGGGCGGGCAAGTTCTTCGACTATGACAACGACGGCTGGCTCGATCTCTATGTCGTCAACGGCTGGGTCTCGGCCGGTCCCGAGAGCTACGTGCCGGACATCTTCGAGATGATCACCCGCGGGAACGTGGACTTCGCCGACGCCCGCAACTGGCCGCCCATGGGCAAGAAGAGCCTCTCCGGCTATCAGAAAAAGAAGCTTTTCCATAACCAGGGCGGGCAGGTCTTCAAGGAAGAAGCCGCCCGCCACGGCCTCGACTCCACCCGCGACGGCCGGGGCATCGCCATCGCGGACTTCGACAACGACGGCAGGCAGGACCTGTTCGTGGCCAACGCCAACGCCGAGCCCTTCCTGTACCGCAACACCGCTCCGGCCGGGCAGTGGGTCTCCTTCCTCCTGGAAGGGAAGAAATCGAACCGCGAGGCGATCGGCGCGAAGCTCCGGCTCACGGCCGGCGGCCGCACCCGGTTGCGTTTCGTGGACGGCGGCAACGGCTTTGCGGGGCAGAGCAGCCGGCGGGTCCACTTCGGCCTGGGCAGCACGAAAGAGACCGTCAAGCTGGAGGTGCTCTGGCCTTCGGGCGCGAAGCAGACGTTCGACAAGATCGCAGCCGGAAGCAGCTACAGGATCGTCGAGGGAGAGCCCCGGCTGAGGAGACAACCATGAAGCGACACCTGACCCTACTCCTCCTGAGCTTCCTGAGCGTGGCGAGCGGCTTCGCGGCCACTCTTCCGGAGTTGGAGACCGCGCTCGCCGCCGACCCGAACGACTTGCGGGCGGCCAACGAGTACCGCAAGGAGGTGATCCGTACCGGCGAGTACGACCGGGCGGTCGAGTTCTTCAAGAAGCTCGTGACCGATCATCCCAAGGCGCCCTACGCCTGGCTCAACTACGGCTACGCCTACGTGGACAAGATCCCCGCGGCGGGATCGATCACCCAGGTGATCCTGGCGAATACCGCGCTGACGAACTTCACGAAATCAATCGAGCTCGATCGGAGCTGGATCGCTCTCTACACGCGGGGCAACAGCTATCTCTACTGGCCGAAGATCTTCGGCCGTGGACCGCTCGCCGTCACCGACCTGGAAGAGGCGGTGGCGATCTCGAAGAAGGGGCCGAAGAAGCAGGTCTACGTCCGCGCCTGGATCGCCCTGGGCGACGCCTACTGGCGGACCGATCAGCCGGACAAGGCCAAGGCCACCTGGAAGGAGGCGCTGACGCTCTTCCCGGGCGACAAGCAGCTCGAAGCGCGCCTGGCCCGCGACGGGGAGGAGCTGGAGCAGTACATCTACGAGCAACTCGATCCCAACAAGCGGGTGGACACGAACCTTTCGCCGCTGTGGGAGGAGCCGTGAAGAGCCCTCACCCCCGACCCCTCTCCCGCCTCCCCGTCCCCCTCCCCGGGCGAGGGGCGCCCCCACACACCCTTAAAACCAAGGCTTTTCTCCCCCCTCTCCCAGGGAGGGAATTGCCCGGCCGGAGGCCGGTGAGGGAGAGGGGGGCCAGGGGGGTGAGGGTCGCTTTTGCGCTCCTGCTGCTCGCCCTCCCCGTTGGCGCCGCCGGTGGTCCTCCGGGGTTGCGCTTTGAGGAGATCGGCGAGAAGATGGGTGCGCGCCTCCGCCATCACACCCGCACCTTTCCGGGTCCGCACGGCGACGTGCTCGGCATGTTCACCTCCGGCGGCGCCACCGCGGCCGTGGGCGATTATGACAACGACGGCGACGAGGACCTCTACGTCACCGACTCGGAGAACGGCAAGCCGAGCCACCTGCTGCGCAACCAGCTCCGCGAGACCGGCAAGCTCGGCTTCCGCGACGTGACCGCCGAGGCGGGCGTGGGCGGCGGCAACGACCCGCGCACCATCGTGGCCGACGCCCTCTGGTTCGATGCGGACAATGACGGTTCGCTCGACCTCCTGCTGGCTCGCTTCGGCACGCCGGTGCTCTATCGCAACCAGGGGAAGGGGAAGTTCAAGGACGTGTCCGCGGGCTCAGGCCTGAACGAGTTCGGCAACACGATCGCGGCGATCGCTTTCGATTACGACAACGACGGCCGGCTCGACCTGCTCCTCGGCCACTACTTCCCGCCGGTCAACCTGATCGATCTGCCCACTCCGCACGTGCTGCCCAACAACCTGGACCAGGCGGACAACGGCGGCGGCGTGGGCCTGTGGCGAAACGTGAGCGAAAAGGGGAACATCCGCTTTACCGAGGTCACGGAGAAGGCGGGCCTCGCCCGCCACACCGGCTGGACCTTGGACGCCGGCCACGCCGATCTCAACAACGACGGCTGGCAGGACCTCTATCTGGCCGGCGACTACGGCACCGACCGCCTCTTCTGGAACAACGGCGACGGCACCTTCCGCGATGCCACCAAGGAGGCCATTGGCATCGACACGCGCAAGGGGATGAATGTGGACGTGGGCGATTACGACCGCGATGGCTGGCTCGACGTCTATGTCACGAACATCACCGACGAGTACATGAAAGAGTGCAACATGCTCTGGCACAACAACGGGGACGGCACCTTCACCGACCTGTCGAAGGAGACCGGCACCTGCAACACGCTGTGGGGCTGGGCCGCGAAGTTCGGCGACTTCGACAACGACGGCTGGGAGGACCTGTTCGTGGTCAACGGCCTGCGCTCCGCCGGTCCGGAGAACTACATCCCCGTGCTCGTCGAGATGATCATCACGCCGGACATCGACTTCACCGACGTGCGCAACTGGCCGGCCATCCGCGACCGGAGCTGGAGCGGCTTCCAGAAGAAGAAGCTCCTCCGCAACCTGGGCGACCAGTCGTTCAAGGAGGTGGCGGCGCAGGCCGGCGTGGACAACGACCTCGACGGCCGGGGCATCGGCATGGCCGATTTCGATCAGGACGGCCGCCTCGATCTCTACCAGACCAACGCCAACCAGAACGCGCTGCTCTACCGCAACGTGACCGAAGGGGCGGGAAGCTGGCTCGCGCTCAAGCTGGTCGGGACGAAGTCGAACCGCGACGCGATCGGCGCCCGGGTCACGGTGCGCGCCAACGGCAAGGCCTGGATCCGCGAGGTCAACGGCGGCAACGGCTACGCGGGCCAGAGCTCGACCCGCGTCCACTTCGGCCTCGGAGCGGTCAGCAAGATCGACGCCGTGGAGATCCGCTGGCCGGGCGGCAAGGTGGAAAAGGTTACCGTTCCTCTCAACAAGATCACGACGGTCCAGGAATCGAAATGAGGTGGATCGCCCTGCTGGCTCTTCTCGCTACGGTCTCGGCTCCGGAGACTTCTAAAGAAGAGCGGCTCTGGCATCACCGCAACCTGGGCAAGGCGTTCTACGAGAACCCCACGACCCAATATGAGGCGGTGGAGGAGCTGCGCAAGGCCCTGGAGCTGGCGCCGGAATCTCCCCGCGAGCGTCTCAACTACGGCCTCGCGCTCCTCAAGGCGGGCAAGCTTGCGGAGGGGATCAAGGAGCTGGAGGCGGTGCAGCGCCAGGCCCCGGAGATCCCGCACCCCTGGTTCAAGCTCGGCATCGTCTACAAGCAGGAGTCGCAGTACGAGAAGGCCGTCCAGCAGTTCGAGCGCATGGTCGCCCTGGTGCCGGACGAGCCCATCACGCACTACAACCTGGGTGTCCTGTACAAGCTCACCGACCGGGCGGACCTGGCGCTGCGGCACTTCGAAAGGGCCGCGGACCTCAACTCCTACTTCGCCGCTCCCCGCTTCCAGCTCTACAACGCGTACCGCCAGATGGGCAGGACCGAAGAGGCCGCGCTGCGCAAGAAGGAGTACGACGCGGTCAAGGAGGCGCAGAAGGGGGCCGCGGTCCCCGAGGACGTGGACTGGAGCTGGTATTCCGAGCTCCTCGACGAGATCGATCCTCCAGCCGCGGCCGCCAATCCCGTTGAGCCGTCTTTCGCAGTCTCCGACCTTGGCGAGCTCGGACGGGGGATCGAGGGACTCACAGTGCTCGACGCGGATGGCGATTCCGTTCCCGACCTGCTGGCGTGGTCGAAAGCCGGGGTCTCGCTCTTCCGGAAAGGGTCTGAGCCGGTCGCCGCGAGCGGTCTGCAGGAGCTGCGCAACGTGACCTCCGCCGCGGCCGGGGATTTCGACAACGATGGCCTGGCCGACCTCTGTATCCTCGCCGAAGCCCCCACCCTCTACCGCAACACGGGCAGCATTTTCCAGAAGGTCAGCGCGAAGCTCCCATCGGGCCGATTCCACCTGGCCTTCTGGCTCGACTTCGATCACGACTACGATCTCGATTTGATATTGATGGGGGAGAGCAGTGCCCTCCTCCGCAACCAGGGAGAGGCTGGCTGGAACGACGAAACCAAGCGCTTCCCATTCGTGGCTGGCCGGGCGGTGGCTGGCGCTCTGGTTGAGACCGTGGCCGATACCCAGGGATTGGATCTTGCCGTGACCTACGCCGGACGGCCCGCGGTGATCTACCGCGACCGGCTCGGCGGACGGTACGAGGCCGTGGATCTCCCGGCTCTAACCGGAGAGGTGCTGGCGCACGACGTGGACCAGGATGGATGGAGCGATCTCGTTTCTTCCTCCTCGCTGCTGCTCAACCGCCGCAGCTTGCAGGGGGTGCTGGAGAAAGCGGAGATCTCTTCTTGGACCCTCCCTCTGGCGTTCGCCGACCTTGAAGGCCGGGGCATGAGCGATCTCGTGTCCGGCAACGGTCTGCACCGCAACGAAGGGCGGGGGAAGGTGGGAGCGGCGAAAGCCCCCGCGGGATTTCCGGCGATCGCCGCCGTAGCCGCCGACTTCGACGGCGACGGCCGCGAGGATCTTGCCGTGGCCGGAAAAGACGGCACCCTGCGGCGCCTCCTCAACCGGACTCCGACCGATCACAAATGGTTGCGGATCGGGCTCGAAGGGGTGAAGAACCTGAAGCTCGCGCCCGGCGCCGAGGTCGAGGTCAAGTCCGGCTCCAGCTATCAGAAAAAGGTCTATCGTGGGTTCCCCCTGACCTTCGGCCTGGGGCCGCGGACCGCGATCGACGCGGTGCGCATCACCTGGCCGAACGGCCTCATCCAGAACGAGACGAAGCAGGCCGCGGGCCGCGCCGTCCATTTCAAGGAGGCGCCGCGCCTGTCCGGCTCGTGCCCCATGATCTTCACCTGGAACGGCGAGCGGTTCGAGTTCATCACCGACGTCCTCGGGGTCGCTCCGCTGGGAGCCAGCGCGGGAGACGGCGAGTACTTCCCGGTGGATCACGATGAGTACGTGCAGATCCCCGGCGAGGCCCTGGCGGAGGTCGACGGCCGCTACGAGATCCGCGTCACCGAGGAGCTGCGCGAGGTCGCCTATCTCGACCAGATGCGATTGATCGCTTTGGATCATCCCGAAGACGTGGAGATCTTCACCAACGACAAGTTCAAGGCTCCGCCGTTCCCCGAATTCCGGCTGTTCGGCGTCGAGGAGAAAATCCGACCGGTCCGCGCCAGGGACCACCGGGGCCGCGACGTGCTCCCCCGGCTGCTCGCCCGCGACCGCTCCTACCCGGACGGCTTCCGGCGCGACCTGTCCGGAGTGGCCGAGCTGCACCACCTGGATCTCGATTTCGGTTCCGGGGCACCCGGCAATCGAGCCGTGCTGATCCTCTCCGGCTGGGTGGACTGGGCCGACGGCAGCACCTTCCTCGGCGCCGCCCAATCGTCGCGGACTGGCCTCGTGTTCCCCCGCCTGCAAGTGAAAGACGCGCAGGGGAGATGGCAGACGGTGGTCGAGGACATAGGCATCCCGGCCGGCAAGCCCAAGACCATCGCCGTGGATCTGACGGGCAAGTTCCTGTCCGATTCGCGCGAGGTGCGCATCGAGACCAGCCTGTGCGTCTACTGGGACGAGATCTTCCTCTCCGAAGAGAGCGGCGAGCCGGTGGTGGAGCGGACCGATCTGTCCCCCTCCCTGGCGGAGCTGCGCTACCGCGGCTTCTCGCGGCCGGTCATCCATCCCGAGCGCCGGCAACCCGAGAGCTTCGACTACCAGTCCTGGATGCCGGTGTCCATGTGGAATCCCACGCCCGGGCTCTATACTCGGTATGGCGACGTCCGTGACCTGCTGGAGGAGGTGGACGACCGGATGGTGGTGATGGGCTCCGGGGACGAGGTGAGGCTCCTGTTCGACGCCCGCTCCCTGCCCGCCCTGCCCGCGGGCTGGCGGCGCGACTTCCTGCTCCTGGTCGACGGCTGGGCCAAGGACGGCGACGCCAACACCGCCTTCTCCCAGACGGTCGAGCCGCTGCCGTTCCACGGCATGAGCCGGTATCCGTATCCCGAGGGCGAGAGCTTCCCCGACGGCGGTCTGCACCGCCTCTACCGGGAGCACTACAACACCCGTCCGGCCCTGCGCCTGCTCCGGCCCCTGGCTGGAGAGAGGGATTGAGGAGCCACCATGAGCCTCGAAGAGAACAAGGCCATCGCCCGCCGCTTCCGCGAGGATCTGTGGAACACCGGCGACCTCGCTCTCGTGGATGCGATCATGGCCCGCGACTGTGAGGTGCACGCGCGCGTGCCGTTCACCACCGATTTCATGCGCGGTCCCGAGGCCATGGGCCAGCTCGTCCTCTTCTACCGCATCGCGTTCTCGGATCTGCGCATGGCCATCGACCAGATCGTGGCGGAAGGGGACCTGGTGGTGACCCGCTGGAGCGGACGCGGCAGGCACACGGGCGACCTCCTGGGCCTGCCGCCCACGGGAAGGGAGACCTTCACCAGCGGGATGGACATGCTGCGCATCGAGGATGGGAAGATCGTCGAGGGCTGGGTGAGCTGGGACGTCCTCGCCCTGATCGAGCAGCTCGCCGTGGCGCCGGGCCAGGCCCCGTCTGTGGGAGAGGCGGGCTTCCTGTCCCTGCTCGAGAGTCTCTGGAAGATGCGCGGGGCCGCGTAACGTTTCCCTCGCGGCCGGCGCCGAAAGGGAGGGGAAAGAGGGAGGTGATCTGATGGATGTTTCGGGAAGAAGGAGTCGCCGCGTAGTCGTCACCGGGATCGGGCTCGTCACGCCGATCGGGGCCGGTCGCCAGGTGGCGTGGGAGGGGCTGCTCGCCGGCCGCTCCGGGTTCTCGCCGGTATCGTTGTTCGACACCAGCCGGCACAGCGCCCACATCGGCGCCGAGATCCGCGGGTTCGATCCCGACCCCTGGGTCCGCCGGATCGACCGCTCCCGGATCGGCCGCGCCTCGAAGCTGGGCGTGGCCGCGGCCCGCATGGCCCTGGAGGACGCCGGGCTCGATCCGGATTCGCTGGATACCGTCGAGCCGGAGCGGGCCGGAGTGGCCATGGGCACCACCTCGGGCGAGCCCCTGGAGGTGGAGAAGTTCAATGACCGTTACATCGCGGGCGAGCTGGACCAGGTCGGCGACGAGATCGTGTCCGTCTACCCCTGCTCCTCGATCGCCACGCAGATCGCCCGCGAGCTGGGCTTCGCGGGGGTGAACGTCATGATCCCGACCGCCTGCGCCGCGGGCAACTACGCCCTGGCCCACGCCTTCGACGCGCTGCGGGCGGGGAAGGCCGACCTGATGCTGGCCGGCGGCTCCGACGCGTTCTCGCGCATCACCTACACCGGCTTCGCCCGCCTCGGAGCGATCGCCCCGGAGCGCTGCCAGCCGTTCGACAAGAACCGCAAGGGGATGATCCCCGGCGAGGGGGCCGGGGTGCTCGTGCTCGAGCCCCTGGACCGCGCCCTGGAGCGCGGCGCGACCGTCTACGCGGAGCTGGTCGGCTACGGCCTCTCCTGCGACGCCCACCACATGACCGCGGCCCACCCGCAGGGGGACGGCGCGGTGCGGGCCATGGAGCAGGCGCTCAAGGACGCGGGCCTCGGACCCGAGGACGTTGGCTACGTCAGCGCCCATGGCACCGGCACTCCAACCAACGACAAGCTCGAAGCCTTCGCCATCCGCCGGGTCTTCGGAGCGTCGCCCCGCGTGCCGATCAGCTCGGTCAAGTCGATGATCGGCCACACCATGGGCGCGGCCTCCGCCATCGAGGCCGCGGTCTGCTCCCTGGCCATCCATACCGGACTCGTCCCGCCCACCATGAACATGGAGGAGCCGGACCCCGATTGCGACTTCGACTGCGTGCCGAACGCGGCGCGGGAGCACCGGGTGGACGTGGCCATGAACAACGCCTACGCCTTCGGGGGCAACAACGCCTCGGTCATCTTCCGGAGAGTGGAATGATGGACGAGGTACGGCGGGTCTTGATAACCGGCGCCGGAGTGATCTCTCCGCTCGGAGACACACCCGCGAAGCTGCACGAGGCGCTCTGCGAAGGCCGGAGCGGCTTCAAGCCGGTGGAGGTTTTCGCCACGAACGGGCTCGGGCCGCAGACCGCAGGCGAGGTGCGTCCCTTCGAGCCCAAGTCCTACCTGGGCGAGCGCAACCTCCGCCCCGTGGACCGCACGGCGCAGCTCCTCCTCGCCGCCGCGCAGAGGGCCCTGGAGGACTCCGGCTGGACCCCGGAGCTGCGCAAGCAGCGCGAGGTCGGGCTCGTGCTCGGCACGAACTTCTGCAGCGTGCGCACCATCGCCGAGTTCGACCGCCGCGGCCTGCAGCTCGGTCCCTCCTACGTCAGCCCCTTCGACTTCGCCAACAGCGTGATCAACGCCGCCGCCGGCCAGACCGCGATCTGGCACGACCTGCGCGGGGTCAACTCCACGCTCTCCGCGGGCGAGGCCTCGGGACTGATGGCCATCGCCAGCGCCGCCGACCTGATCCGCACCGGCCGGGCGGACGCGCTCCTCGCCGGCGGAGTGGAGGAGCTCTGCTTCGAGTCGTTCCTCGGCTTCCATCGCGGCGGGAAGCTCACCGGAGGAGACCCGGTCCCCTTCGACGCCCGCCGCGACGGGTTTGCCCTGGCCGAGGGCGCCGCCCTCCTCATGCTGGAGGATGCGGAGTCGGCCGCGGCCCGCGGGGCGCGGGTGCTCGGCGAGATCCTGGGCAGCGGGAGCACCTTCGATGCGGCCTCCGACGGTGCCTCCGACGGAATGGCCGTGGCCCGGGCGATCCGTCTTGCCCTGGAGGACGCGGGCACCGCGCCGGAAGAGATCGGCTGCCTGAGCGCCTCGGCCAACGGCAGCGTGGAGGCGGACCGGCAGGAGGCCCGCGGGATCGCCGCCGCCCTGGGCACTCGCGCCGCGGACATCCCGGTGACCGCGGTCAAGTCCATGCTGGGCGAGGCGGTCGGGGCCTCGGGAGCGTTCCAGGCCGTCGCCCTGCTCGGCACCTTGAACGACGGCCGGCTGCCTGGAATCCGCGGTCTGGAATCGACGGAGGAAGGCTTTCCGCTCTCCGGGGTCTCCGCGCAGATCCGCAACCTTGGAGAGACGCGCCTCGGCCTGCGCCTTGGCCTGATTAACGCGATCGGGTCCGGCGGGCACGTCTGCGCAGTGGTTTTGGGAAGGATCGGAGGGGGCGCGGCTTGAAGCGTCCCTTCCGCGGCCTGCGGACCGCGCCGGACCCCCATTACGACGCGGTGGTCATCGGCGCGGGGATCGGCGGGCTGATCGCCGCCAACCTGCTGGTGCGCGAGGGGCTTCGGGTCCTGCTCGTCGAGCAGCACTACATGGTGGGCGGCTACTGCAGCACCTTTCGCCGCGGGGGATACACCTTCGACGCCGCCACCCACTTCTACCCCCTGCTCGGTAACCCCGAGACCCTGACCGGGCGCCTGCTCGGGGAGCTCGGCATCCGCACCGGATGGGTCAAGATGGACCCGGTCGATACCTTTCATTTTCCGGATGGCTCGCGCTTCGAGGTCCCGGCCGACTTCGACGTCTACCGCGCCCGTCTCGCGAAGGAGTTCCCCGCCGAAGCCGCGGCGCTTGACTCCTTCTTCGAAACCGTGCGCGAGACCTATCTCCTCGGGCTGCTGCACTACTTCCGCGGGAGGCCCCTGGAGATGCTCGACCGGCTGGCCCCTTGGCGCGACCTCACCGTGAGGCAGGCGCTCGACCGCTGGTTCACCGATCCCAAGCTCAAGCTCCTGCTCACCGCCGACTGTCCGCACTGGGGCTCGCCACCCGGCCGCACCTCGTTCGTCTTCGACTCCATGCTCCGCCTCTCCTACTTTCTGGGCAATTACTATCCGCAGGGCGGCTCGCAGGCCTTCGCGGATGCGCTCGCCGCCCGCTTCGAGGAGCAGGGAGGGCATGTCCTGATGAGCACGATGGCGCGCCGCATCCGAATCGAGGACGGGATTGGGGAGGGGATTGCCCGCGGCGTGGACCTGGAGTCGCTGCGCGGCCCCCGCGCCGGCCACCAGGACACGGTTTGGGCCGAGGCCGTGATCTCCAACGCCGACCTGCTCCTGACCCTGGAGCGCCTGGTGGGTCCGGAGCACCTGGAGCCCGGAACGCTCGAGCCCCTGCGCAAGCTGCGCCCCACCTTCCCCTGCTTCCTCTGCCACCTCGGTCTCGAAGGGGTGCCGGACGACGTGCTCGAAGAGGCCCAGGGCTACTACTGGGACTCCTGGGACATGGACCGCGTGGGGATCGACGCGCTGCGCTTCAAGATCTTCTCTCCCACCCTGTACGAGCCGGGCATGGCGCCGGCGGGAGGGCAGGTCGTCATCCTCCAGAAGGTGCTGGAGATGGACTATGAATCGGTCGCGGACTGGCCAGCCCACAAGGCGCGGATAGAAACCTTTCTTCTGGAGCACCTGGAGCGGCGGATCCCCGGGATCTTGCGGCGCATCGTGGTCAAGTCCAGCGCCTCGGCCCTCACCTCCTGGCGCTTCACGATGAACCACCAGGGTGCCATGCTGGGCTGGGAGATGTCCCCGGACCAGCTCGGCGAAAACCGGCCCGCCATCAACACGACCATCTCCAACCTTCACTTCGTCGGCCACTGGACGCGCCCTGGCGGAGGCATCACCCCGGTGATCGTCTCCGCCCAGGAGGTGGCGCGGCGGGTCGCCAGAGGTCTGCCATGCAAGACGAGCGTGACGTCGGCGTCCTGATCGATCACGCTCCCGGCTTCGATCACGCTCCCGGTCTTGAGCGCGCTTTCGGCTCGGTGCCGGTGGAGCATTGCTGCCGGGTCGAGACGATCGAAGGGGAGCTGCCCGCCGGATTGCGCGGGACCTATTATCTGAACGGTCCCGGCCGGTTCCAGCGCGGGGACCTCCGCTACGCCCACTGGCTCGACGGCGACGGCATGATCACCGCTCTCCGCTTCGATCCGGAAGGCGCGCATCTGACCTGCCGCTACGTCCGCGGCGACAAGTGGCGGGCCGAGGAGGAGGCCGGGAAGCCGCTGTTCCGGGCCTTCGGCACGGCTTTCGAAGGAGATCGGCTGAAGCGCGGCGGGATCGGACTCGAATCTCCTGTCAACGTCAGCGTCTTCCCGTACCGCGGGACCCTGCTGGCGTTCGGTGAGCAGGGGCTGCCCTGGGAGCTCGATCCCGTCACCCTGGAGACGAAGGGCGAGTACCGCTTCGGAGGCGCCGTGGGTCCCCTGGCTCCCTTCGCCGCCCATGCCAAGATCGATCCGGAGACCGGCGAGCTCTTCCACTTCGGAGTCTCCTTCGCAACCGGATCGCCGCAGCTCCATTTCTACCGCTTCGGAGAGGACGGCAGCCTGCTCTGGCGCCGCCGGCTGCCGCTCCCCTGGCCCTGCTCCGTCCACGACTTCGCCCTGGGCGGCGAGCACGCGGCCTTCTATCTCAGCCCGTACCTGCTCGACATGGAGTCCCTGGTCGTCAACGGCCGTCCGGTCCTGGATTCGCTGCGCTGGCAGCCCGGGCTCGGGAGCCGGTTGCTGATCGTGTCCCGGGAGACCGGAGAGCAGGTCGCGTCCGTGCCGGTGGGGGAGCGCTACAGTCTCCATTCCATCAATGCCTTCGAGGACGGGGAGGGTAGGCTGGTGGTGGACGTGCTGGAGCTGGACCAGCCGGTCTACGATCAATACAAGGTCCCGGACCTGTTTCCCTCCGTGGCCGAGGGCCGGCCGGTGCGGCTGGTGGTGGATCTCGATCGTGGAGAGCTGGTGGACCGCCGCGAGATCGCCTACAAACTGGCTCCGGATTTCGCGGCAATCGATCCGCAGAGAGCGGGCCGTCCGTACGACGACTTCTGGATCCTGGGCATCTCAGCCACGGGCCGGCCGGGCCGGAAGTTCTTCGACCAGCTCGCGCACTGTCGTTGGGACAGTGGAGAAGTGGACGTGTGGCAGTCCCCGCCGGGCATTTACCTGGGAGGAGAGCCCGCGTTCGCCGAGGGCGTCATCCTAGTGCCGCTCTTCGACTCGATTCAGGGGGAGAGCACCTTCGCGGTGTTCGACGCCTTCCGGGTCGCGGAAGGACCCCGGGCCATCCTGAGGCCGGGCTGCTCCCTGCCGCTCTCCTTCCACGGGCTGTTCGAGCCGGCAGGGGTGTAACAACCGCCCGCCGCGAGCGTACTCTCCTCGAGGAGGTCTCTCCATGCCCAAAGCCATTGCCGTCCTTCGGATCCTGGTCGGAATCGTCGCCGGATACGCGCTCCTGGGCCTGCTGATCACGCTCGTCTTCGAGAACGGGCTCGGCGGGGTCAGCTACGCAGAATCGAGCGCGGGAGTCCTGCTCCTCGCGGGCTTCTGCGGCTTCGCCTCGGCCGTGACCGGGAGCATGGCCGCGGCACTGATCTCCGGCGGCCGCCGCTGGATCACGGCGACCGTCATGAGCCTGCTGGTCATGGCGGAGACCACCTGGCTCGTCACCTCGGGCCGGGCGGACGGCCCCGTCTGGTTCGACGCCCTGGGCGCGCTGTCTCTGATCGCGGGCATCCAGCTCGGAGCGTTCCTCTACGGCCGGTTCCGTCCGCGGCCCGAGCCTGCCCCCGCCCTCTGATGGATCCGGTCAACGAGATGCACGCGGCGGTGATCACCTACTTCGCCGCCGAGAAGAAGGAAAGCCTGCTCTTCCTGATGACCGGCGGCGCGGCCATCGCCGCCTCTCTCTGGTTCTGGATCACGGGGAGCCCACTGAGAGGCATGGGCTGGCCCCTGGTCGCCGTCGCTCTCATCCAACTCGTGGTGGGGTGGACCGTCTACTCCCGCACGGACCGGCAGGCACGGGACCTCCACACTCTGCTCGCGAAGGACCCGACCTCCTGCGTCCGCGCCGAGGTCCCACGCATGGAGACGGTTCAGAAGAATTTCAGGATCTACAAGGCGATCGAGATCGTGCTCCTCGCGGCTGGACTGGCGGGGATGTTCTTCCTGCGGGATCGACAAGCCCTGTACGCCGCTTCTCTCGGTCTCGCCTTGCAGGCCGGGCTGATGCTGGTCTTCGATCTCGTGGCCGAGCGCCGGGCTGACGTGTATGTCGAACAGATCCGGCGGCTCGGCTGGCGGTGCCGCGTAGTCGGCGCGTCTTCCCCTCGTGATAACATTTAGCTATGCGAGTTATTGAAGCCCGTTACGAAGGAGGTCTGCTCAAGCCGGAGACGCCGTTGGCGCTCACGCCGGGAGAGCGCGTGCGCTGATCGTGGTCCGGCACCCGGATCCAAGGCGCTGGGACCTCGAGCGCTTGGCCAAGAGCGGGATAGAAGAGGATCGTGCGCTCGCTGAACAAGGGCTCTCCGAGTGGGCTGACGCTCTGGCGACGGACGAAGCCCTCGGCCGAATTGAGCCCGAGTAATCTTGTTGAGACTTGTCGTTCGGCTCAGATAGCCTTTCAAATTGGCCTGGACATGCTGAAATCCGCGAGAGCAGGCTAAAAACCGCGAGAACAGGCTAAAAACGGCGCGGATCGGCTCAAAACGGCGCGAACAGCCTGAAATTGGCCCGGAGAGCCTCTCAGCAGCGGAAACAGGCTCAAAATGCCACAGATTGGCTCTAAATTCCGCTGCGCGCCATTCCGGGCGACTGAGAGCCTTGAAGCGGCGTTCCGAGACGATTTGGCGCCAGAGCTGCCTTCCAGGCGGACTACGAGGCTGAAAGACCCCCTCCTCGATCCTCCCCCGCTCCGCGGGAGAGGACGCCCCCTCCCTCTACTGTTTTGACTCCGTGGCAAGCCTCCCCCTCTCCCGGAGGGTGGGTGTGCGGTGGGAGAGGGGGCCGGGGGGTGAGGGGCCCTATTTCTCCGTCACATCCACCGTGCTGTTGGCTGCGACCGGCCCCGGCATGGTCGTGGACTTGCCCGACGGCCAGCGGACCTCGATCCGGTCCACGGTCCGTGCTTCATCCAACCCGAAGTAGAGGGGGAGAATGCTATGGGAGAGGTAGCCGGAGGTGCCGTCCAGGACCTTGGTCAGGACCCGGTTGCCTGTTTGTACCCGATACTGGACCTTGACCACGGCGCCTAGAGCGTTGCGGTTTGAGGCCGTGCCCCGCAGGCGGACCTTGAGCCACTGGATCTTCTTCTTCTCGGCCAGGTCGCTCACCAGGACCAGGGGCTCGGAGTTGAGCTCGTTGGTGACCACGTCCAGGTCGCCGTCGTTGTCGAGGTCGAAGATGGCGGCGGAGCGGGTCCCCAGGGTGCCCGTGACGGTATAGCGGCCGGTCTTCCCCTTGCACTGCTCGTGGCTGCGGTCCTCTCCCGCGCAGTCCAGGGTGAACCAGGGCTTGCGCGTGCGGCTGGCGCGCCGCGGCTCGAAGCCCAGGAGCGAGGCGCTGTCCAGGAAGATCTCGCCGCGGTTGTTCAGCAGCACCGAGTTGACGCCGTAGCGGAAGGGGAAGTTCATGCTCGACGTGATCACCACGTCATCCCAGCCGTCGGCGTTGAGGTCGTCCACGCTCACGCCCCAGGGCCAGTAGTTCTCCAGGTTCAGGGCGTCCGACTTCTCCTCGAACCTGCCCCCCCCGAGGTTGTGGAAGAACGAGTTGCCGAAGATGTTGTTGGCCGCGCCCTGGAGCACCGGGAGGTCCTCCTTGGGCGGGAACTTGAGCTTCTCGTCCTGCGGCGGGATGTCGCCCACCATGTCGGAGTGCATGTCCGTGATGAAGAGGTCCATGCGGCCGTCGTTGTCGTAATCGAATGATTTGATCCCCATGGCGCCCCAGGAGGTCTTGGGGAAGTGCTGGGCCGTCTTGTCCACGAAGGTTTTGCCTCCCTGGTTCTCCCAGTAGTGGTTGTCCCCCTGCATGTTGAGCACGTAGAGATCGGGCCAGCCGTCCTCGTTGAAGTCGGCGATCGAGGCGTCGCCGCTCCAGCCGCCGTCCAGGAGCCCGGTCTTCTCGGAGACGTCCTCGAAGCGGTTTCCTCCCAGGTTGCGATAGAGGATGCTGCGCTCGGTCCGCTCCGGGAACAGGTGACCCTGGAAGGCGTTCTCGTAGGCGATGTAGTAACCGCCCCGGCCCTTTGCCTCGGTCGTGTACTTGCCCACGTTGACGAGGAAGAGATCGAGCTTGCCATTGCGGTCGTAGTCGAAGAAGACCGCGCCCGAGGAGTGGCCGACGTAGCCGAGGCCGGACTCCTTGGTGACGTCCTTGAACTTCCCCTTGCCGTCGTTCGCGAACAGGGCGTTGCCCATGCGGACCGTGGTCACGTAGAGGTCCTGGTCGCCGTCGTTGTCCACGTCCGCGAACGAGGAGGAGACGGAGATCCGGTCCGCCAGGCCCACGCCCGCCTCCTTCGTGACGTTGCGGAACTTGCCGCCTCCCAGGTTCTTCCACAGCTCGTTGCCGCCGAGCTGGCTGGTGAAGTAGACGTCGGTGAGGCCATCGGCGTCCACGTCCGCCACGGCGATGCCGTTGCCATGGTCGTAGTGCGCGGCCTTGTAGGTCTTGCCCGCGTCGTCCACGATCTGGTGGGCGAAGGTGATGCCGCTCTCCGGCTGCCGGTCCGTGAAGCGGAAGCCGTGGAAGACCTTGAAGCGACCCACGGACGCGCGCTCCGCCTGGCCGCGGGTCTCCAGGGTGTCGGCTCCGGAGTCAGTTGGGGGCACGTTGATCACAGTTCCCTCGCTTGGGGACGCTGGCGGGGCGCCGTGATTGTGCTGGAATCCGAGAAGCGAGGCGGCGACAAGGACGGCAAGGAGGATGGATGGAACTGGCTTCATGGCGCGAAAGGGTAGCATCCCTCCGGGGCGGATAGAATCGCCGCCCATGGTTCCGTCCGACTCCGTCCTCACCGCCCGCGACCTGCGCAAGCGCTTCGGCGACCTCACGGCCCTGGACGGCATCTCCTTCGAGCTGAAGCGCGGCGAGATCCTGGGGCTCCTCGGTCCGAACGGCGCGGGCAAGACCACCACGATCCAGCTCCTCCTGGGACTCACCAGTCCGACCGCGGGCGAGATCCGGCTGTTCGGCCTCGACCTCGCCCGGCATCGCCGCGAGATCCTCCAGCGGGTCAACTTCTCCTCGACCTACGTCTCGCTGCCGAGCAACCTCACGGTCTGGGAGAACCTGAACGTCTTCGCCCGGCTCTACGGCATCCGCAAGCCCCGGGCCCGGGTGGAGGAGCTGCTGGAGCTGTTCGGCATCCCCGAGGTGAAGAACCGGGTGACCGGCGCGCTCTCCTCGGGCCAGCAGACCCGGATCCACCTGGTCAAGGCGCTGATCAACGACCCCGAGATCCTCTTCCTGGACGAGCCCACGGCGAGCCTCGACCCGGACATCGCGGCCAAGGTGCGCGAGGTCCTGCACCGGGTGCAGCGCGAGCGTGGCGTGTCCATGATCTACACCTCGCACAACATGCGGGAGGTGGAGCTGATGTGCGACCGGGTGATCTTCATCTCCCGCGGCCGGATCGTGACCGAGGGCACGCCGGCCGAGATCGTGGAGCGGGCGCGCTCCCAGTCGCTGGAGGACCTCTTCATCTCCATCGCGCGGGACGGCGAGCTGCGGGAGAGCCCCTGATGTGGACCCGGATCGGCGCCATGGTGCTGCGCCACCTCTACCTCTACCGCCGCAGCACGACCCGGCTCGGCGAGATCTTCTTCTGGCCGGTCATGGAGCTGCTCCTCTGGGGGTTCCTCACCACCTACCTCCAGCGCATGGAGGTGCCCAGGGCGGTGCTCTTCCTGATCGGGGCCGTGATCTTCTGGGACGTGCTCTACCGCTCGCAGCAGGCGATCACGATCTCGGTCACCGAGGAGATCTGGGTGCGGAACATCCTCAACCTGTTCATCGCGCCGGTCCGCATCTCCGAGATCCTGGTCGCCACCTGCCTGGTGGGGGTGCTGAAGGCCCTGGTGATCGCCGGGATCCTCGGCGTGCTCGCCTGGGTCTTCTACGCCTTCAACCTGCTGGTCCTCGGTCCGGCACTGGTCCCCTTCCTGGTCAGCCTGCTCCTCTTCGGCTGGGCCGTGGGCATGTGCACGATGGGGCTGATCCTGCGCTTCGGTCAGGCGGCCGAGGCGCTGATCTGGGGCGTGCCGTTCCTGATCCAGCCCGTCTCCGCGGTCTTCTATCCGGTGGACGTCCTGCCGCGCTGGCTCCAGGCCATCTCCTGGTGCCTCCCTTCGACCTATGTGTTCGAAGGGATGAGGGCCGTGCTCCGGACCGGCCGGGTGGACTCCGGGTACCTGGCCGCGGCCCTGGGATTGAACCTGGTCTACCTGGTCCTGGGCGCGGCCTTCTTCGGCTGGATGCTCCGCCAGGTGCGGGAGAAGGGATACCTGGCGCGGCTGGGGATGGAATAGGTGTAACCTTTCTCGGACCCTTCTCGTACTCCCCGAAGTGGAGGTCCTGACATGATCCTCTCTTCGTTGCGCGGTCTCCGGAAGGCTCCGTCCTTCTTCCTTTTGACGATCCTGACCCTGGGGGTCGGGATCGGCGCGACCGCGGCGCTCTTCACCGTGGTCAACACCGTCCTCATCCGGCCCCTGCCGTACCCGGAGGCCGATCGGATCGTGTCGGTGCAGCACACCGCGCCGGGCATGGGCATGGAAGAAGCTCCGCTCTCGGACGCGACCTATCTGCTGTACCGGAAGGAGAACCGGGTCCTGCAGGACCTCGGCATCTACTGGGACGGCGCCGCGACCCTGACCGGAGGGCAGGAGCCCGAGCGGGTCGGGACGGCCGGGGTCACCCCTTCGGTCTTCGGCGTCCTCCGCATCCAGCCCGCCCTGGGCCGGAATTTCACCGAGGAGGAGGGCGGGCCCGGCACCCAGCCGGTGGCGATCCTTTCCCATGGGCTCTGGCAGCGCCGCTTTGGAGGCGACCGGGACGTGACCGGTTCAACGCTCCAGGTGGACGGCGTGCCGCGCCGAATCGTGGGCGTCATGCCCGAGGGCTTCCGCTTCCCCTCCAGGGACATCCAGCTCTGGATCCCGCTGGTCGTGGACCGGGCAAATCTGGCCGAGGGCAATTTCAACTACCCCGGGGTGGGCCGGCTCCGCCCCGGGATCGCGCCGGAACGCGCCACCAGGGAGCTCTCGGCCCTGGTCTGGCGGCTGCCCGAGGCGCTCGGGCCGGACTCCATCACCCGCGCCCAGATCGAGCAGTCGAAGCTCGCGATGATCGCCAGACCGCTGCGCGACCAGGTCGTGGGCGACATCGAGCGCACCCTCTGGCTGCTCCTCGGGAGCGTGGGGCTGATCCTCCTCATCGCCTGCGCCAACGTGGCCAACCTGTTCCTGGTGCGGGCCGAAGGGAAGCAGCGGGAGGTGGCGGTGCGCACGGCCATCGGGGCATCCCGCTGGGAGATCGCGCGGGTGTTCCTCGGGGAGAGCATCGCCCTTTCGCTCCTGGGCGGCGTCCTGGGCCTTGCTCTGACCGCGGCCGGCGTGAAGCTGCTCCTGGCGCTGCAGCCCCAGGGTATCCCGCGGCTGCAGGAGATCGGGGTCGACGGCATCGTCGTGGCCTTCACGGTCCTGCTTTCGCTTCTCTCGGGCCTGTTCATCGGCGGGTTCGCGGCGCTCCGCTACGGATCTCCGGACCTCGTGCCGGCGCTCAAGGAAGGGGGGAGGGGAGGCACCGTGGGCCGGGCGCGGCACCTGGCGCGGCAAGCTCTCGTGGTCACGCAGGTGGCCCTGGCCCTGGTGCTCCTGGTCGGGGCCGGCCTCATGGTGCGGAGCTTCTGGCGGCTCGCGGCCGTGGACCCCGGCATCGATGCGGCGGGAGTGCTCACGGTGAACCTGAGCCTGCCGGAAGCCGAGTACGAGAGCGGACCCAGGACCGCGCGCTTCTACGTCCAGCTCCTGGAAAGGGTGCAGGCCGTGGCGGGGGTGGAGCAGGCCGGCACGGTCACCATCCTGCCCCTCTCGAACAGCAACTCCATGAGCTCGCACATGGTCGAGGACCGCCCGCTGCCGCCCGATGGCCTGCCTCCCATGCTCGGCACCCGCTTCGCGAGCCCGGGCTACTTCGAGGCTCTGGGCATCCCGCTCCTCGAAGGCAGGAGCCACGAACGGATCGACCCGGAGCAGCCCGGCGGCGAGGTGGTGGTGAGCCGGGCCGTGGCCGAGCACTTCTGGCCGGGTGGGAGCGCCCTGGGCAAGCGGCTCACCCCCGGCGGACCGGGCGAAACCCCGGACCTGTGGTTCACGGTCGTCGGCGTGGTGGGGGACGTGCGCGAGCAGGGGCTGCACCAGAAGCCCGTGGAGGTGGTCTATTACCCGGTGCGGCGCCGGAATCCGGACAGCGGCGAAGGCGGGGGGGAGTGGGTACCGCGCGACTTCGCTCTCGTGGTCAAGGCGAAGCCCGGCGTCGATCCCCTGACGCTCGTCCGCCCGGTCCGCCAGGCGGTCTGGTCGCTCGACCCGAAGCTTCCCGTGGTGCAGGCACAGACCATGGAACAGGTCGTGGAGCGCTCCATGGCGCGGACCTCCTTCACCATGCTCCTGCTCGCGATCGGCGCGGCCGTGGCCCTGCTCCTCGGCGCGGTCGGGATCTACGGCGTCATCTCCTACATCGTCAGCCAGCGCACGCAGGAGATCGGGGTGAGGATGGCGCTCGGCGCGCAGCGGGGAGACGTGTCCGGCATGGTGCTCAAGGAGGGGCTCGGCCTGGCGCTCCTCGGCATCGTCCTCGGTCTCGCCGGGGCTTTCGCGGCCACCCGGGCCATGAGGGCGCTGCTGTACGAGGTGAGCCCCACCGATCCCGCGACCTTCGCGGCCGTGCCGGTCCTGCTCGCGGCCGTGGCTCTCCTGGCCAGCTATCTGCCCGCCCGCAGGGCCGCGGGAGTGGAGCCGCTCGAAGCGATCCGCTACGAATAGCCGGCACCCATCCGGAGGGGACCTCCCCTCCCGCGCGCGGGTGCCGGCATTTGCGCGCTTTGCGCACGTGAAGGAGTGCGTGCGCACACCCCTGGAACGCCGAGACCGGCCGGGTCTTACCCCTTGCCGTTGCCCCTCAGGTATTTGTCGAGGAACGCGACCGTCGCGGTGTAGGCCCGGGCCAGGCTCTCCTTGCTGCGGAGCCCGTGCCCCTCGTTCTCGAAGACGAGGTACTCGACCGGAATGCCCCTCTTGCGCACGGTCTCCACCATGTCATCCGACTCGGCCTTGATCACGGCGCGGTCGTTCGCCCCCTGGATCACCAGGAGGGGCCGCTCGATGCGGTCGGCGTGGAACAGGGGCGAGATGCGGCGCAGGCGCTCCGCGTCCTTCTCGGGATGGCCGATGTCCTTGTACATGGATTCCCGGGTGCTCCCCCAGTCCAGGGGCATGACCGAGAGCGTCCTCACCCAATTCGAAACGCCATAGAAATCAATCCCGGCCGCGAACTCCTTCGGGCGGAAGGCGAGCGCGGCCAGGACCATATAGCCGCCGTAGCTGCCGCCCGCGATGGCGATCCGGTCCGGGTCCACCCAGCCGGTGTCGATCAGCAGCTTCTTGCTGGCGACGCAGTCGTCCAGGTCGGCCTCGCCGTGCTTGCGGTCATCCATGGCGAAGAAGGTCTTGCCGTAGCCCGAGCTGCCCCGGTTGTTGACGGCGTAGACCGCGTAGCCCTGGTTGACCAGATATTGGATGTTGGGCTGGTAGCCGATCCGCGACTGGCCGCCGGGGCCGCCGTGGACCCAGACCACGGCCGGCGCCTTGTGCTGCGGCGAAGCCTGGTGTGGCTTGTAGAGGATTCCGGCGACCTCGACGCCGTCGTAGGACTTGAAGCGCGCCACCTTGCCGGGGACCAGGTGGGCGGGGTCGATGCCCTCGCCGAGCGAGCGGGTGATCTGGCGGGTCTGGCCGGTCTTCATATCACGCACGTAGAGGTCCTGAGGGGCCGAGGAGGTGACGTAGAAGGCCATGCTCCTGCCGTCGCGCGAGATCTCGATGCCGCCGACATCCCCGTCCGGCAAATCAGGTAACTTGACGGGCCGCATCTCCCGGTCGAACAGCCGCATCTCCGACCGGGCGTCGCGGTCGGTCCGCACCACGAAGTACTTGGCGTCGGGCGTGAAGCGGGCCCCGAGCACGCCCCCTTTGTCGTCGCGCAGCACCTCGGCTCGCTGGCCGGTCTCGATGTCGTACCGCATCAGGTAGGCGAGCTCCGATCCCTGGTCGCTCGTGTAGTAGAGGCTCTTGCCATCCGGAGAGAAGTCCTGCGGCTCCTCGGCCAATTCTCCGCCGGTGGGAGCAACCAGGAACGTCTTGTCTGTGATCCGGTCGTGCAGGTACGCGTCGCTCTGGTTGGTAAAGGGTGCATTCACCAGGGCCACGTAGCGCCGGTCCCGCGAGACACCGACGAGGTCGTAGCCGGTGTCGTTGGTGAAGAGGAGCTTGCGCTCGTAGCCGTCGACCGTCATCTCGTAGAGGTCGAAGGCCTCCGCCTTGCGCTCGTTGGTCATGAAGAAGAAGCTCTTCTCGTCCTGCGACCAGCCGAGGAAATCGGCCAGCCGGCCTTCGACGGGAGTCAGGTCGCGGACCTTGCCGTCCGGCGACTGCACGTAGATGTGGGGCAGCGCCGCGTTGCCCCCCTGGTCCTGGAGGTAGAGGAAGCGCTCGTCCCGCGGGAAGTAGCCGAGGGTGAACACGGCGTTCACCTTGGAGTCGGTGAGCTGCACCGGAGGCCCGCCATCCACCGGGTAGGCGAAGGCGTTCGGGATCCCGTTCCTGTCGCTGGTGACCAGGATCTTGCGGCCGTCCGGCGAGAACGAGGCGCCGAAGTGCTGCGTGGTGGTCAGGAACTGCTCGATGGGGTACTCCGGGACCGGCCTGGTTTCCGGGACGGCCGCGGCCAGGATCACCCCGGCAAGGATGGCGAGCAGGAGCTTCTTCATTCAGGATCTCCTTGAAAGAAGGAAATACTACCGCGGCAGGGCCTCGGTGTAGCCGGTCATCTCGACGTAGCCCCGTCCGCGGACCGGCTGCCCGCGGGAGGCTCCCTCGACCCGAACAGCTCCTTCCCAATATTGAAAGGAGACGTCGAGCTCCTGGCCTGCAAGCAGAGGCTCGATCCTCAGGTCCAGATTCCCGGAGGGGATTCGCAGTCGCCATCCGGCAGGGTAGCGTGCACCGCTCCGGGGGCTCTCCCACCAGTCCGTCACCTCCAGCTCGAAGTCTTGGAGATCGAGGTGGCGGGACTCTCCTCGCGGTCCCACCAGCGTCCCCTTGCTGGCGGGGTCGGGGGTGCCGTCCTTGCGGCGGAGCTGGTAGAGCATCAGGTCCTGACCGTCGCCGAGCTGGAGGGCGAACCAATCCCATCCCACCTGATCCTGCCCAAGGGAGCTGGTGCTCCATTCGCGGTCCATCCAGGCGAGTCCGGAGACCGCGAAGCGCTCGTTTCCCAAGCTCACCGTTCCGGAGGCGGGCATGCGGGTGAGCGAATAATAATAGGAGGCATTTCCGGGTTCCGCGCTCTTCTGGCTGAGCCCGCGCACTCCCTGGAGCACCGGAGGCTTGCCGGGCTGGAGGACCAGATCAAGGGCGATGCCGTCCTCCGCGGCTCGAAGTCTCATCGTACTGTCCCCTTCCGCGGACCAGTCCTCCAGCCAGACCCGGAACGGCTCGCCCCGGGAGCCAGCCAATCCGAGCGCTCCCCGGCTCCAGCGCTCGAAAGAATGGAACCGTCCGCCGTCGATGTCCGAGACGGTGAAATGGGCGAGGTACGCCTGCCGCGTGGCCCACTTCGAAGACCGCTCCGGCATGGAGGGAGCAAAGGCCGAGCGAAAAAACGTGAGCTGAAACCCGAACCGCCGCCCCTCTTGAGTGGAGAGGTTGCCCGTGTAGTACCACCACTCGGTGCGGAACTCGGGATGAGGGCCGTGGTCTTTGGGGAAGCTGAATTCGCGGGGCTCGATTGCCCGGGCGTAGCCCTGGTTGTCGTCTGAGCGCAGAGCCCCGGCCACGGAGAGCGAGGCCTGGGGGAGGCGTTCAGGCTCGCGGCAGGCGAAGGACATCAAGGACACCAAAGACATCAAGCACACCAAGGACCCGCGCACAGGCATTACTCCTCCCGCAAAGCCAAAGCCGGAGACGTCCGAGCCATCTTCCAGGCCGGATAGATCCCCGCCAGCAGCGCAGCCCCCATCGCCAGGGCCATGGCCCCCACCAGAATCATCGGGTCCACCTCCATCCGGATCGTCCACCCGAACGACCGCCGGTTGATCACGAAGATCATGATCGCCGCGAGAGCCAGCCCGACCGGCAGCGACAACAATCCCGCGGCCAGTCCCATCAAACCTGTCTGCGACGTGACCAGGTGCCAGACCTGCCCGGGGGTCAGGCCGTTCGCCCTCAACACTCCAAGCTCCCGCGCCCGCTCGAGCTGCAAAGCCATCAGGGCCGAGAGCACGCCGATGAACGCGACCAGTCCGGAGAGCCAGCGGAGCACGCCCGTGATCCGGAAGGTGCGGTCGAAGATCTTCATCGAGATCTCCTTGAGCGCCCGGTTCGACTGGATCGACAGCCCCTCGCCGCCGGGCTCCGACGCCAGGGCCTTGCGCAGCCGGCGGATCGTCTGCTCCACGTCCGCGCCCGGCTCCAGGTCCACCGAGAACCCGGTGAGGGGACGGTCCCGCCAGTGACGGAGATAGGTTCGCCGGCTCATCAGCACCAGCCCGAGATCCGAAGCGTAGTCGTAATAGATCCCAGCGATGGGGAAAGCCCGCTCTCCCGAGGAGGTCCGCAGCCGGAGGACATCCCCCTTGCCGACCCCGCGCCGGTGGGCGAAGGGCTCGGAGACCACCACCGCGTCCGTCTCCTGGTAGGCCGGCCAGACCTCCCCGGGCCGCCCCTCCTTCAGCTCGTACGCGGACATCCCCTCGATATCGGTCCCCAGGATGATCAGCCTCACCGGGCCTTCGGGCGATGCCACCTCCGTTCGGCGCAGCAGGTTGATCCGCTTCACGCCCGGGAGACCGGCGGTCCGCAGCGCGATGTCGGGATCCAGGTCGCCGCCGCTGAACCCACCGGCCCGGCTTGGGGTGCCGAGATAGATGTCCGAGC
This sequence comes from Thermoanaerobaculia bacterium, assembly GCA_035556715.1. Lineage (GTDB taxonomy): Bacteria > Acidobacteriota > Thermoanaerobaculia > Multivoradales > UBA5704 > DATMER01. The sequence continues at coordinate 13,579 of DATMER010000138.1, read as the reverse complement.
GCAGAGTGGACTCCAGCCAGCGCACCACCGTCCCCCGGAAGCTGTCAATCATCACCCCGATTCCGATCGTGGCCGATACCGCGATCACCAGCGCGGCAATGGCCACCGCGGTCCGCGAAAGCGAAGCCACGACCCCGCCCGCCGCCATCCGCCCCAGGATACCGAACAGCGATCCCATGACCGGCCGGAGCCCCTGCATCAGCGCCACCGTGGCCCCGGGAGCGAGCAGGGCCGAGCCGAGGATCACCGCGAACAGCCCGGCGAAGCTCACCACCAGCCCGGGCAGCACCAGGAGCCCGGCCCCAAGGAGGAGCAGCACCGCCCCGGCAAGGGTCACCCGCGGCAGCGCGCTGCGAAGCCGGGCCTCCAGGGCCGAGCGGATCTGCGCGGCGCGGGGCGCGGCCCTGGTCGCCTCGACAGCCGGCGCGACCGCTGCGGCCAGCGTGGCCCCGATCCCGATCGCGGCTCCCTTGACCAGCACCGGGATCGGCACGGCCAGCTCCCGCACCGAGAGGACGAAGTAGAGGTCGTTGATCGTCTGCGTGACCAGGCGCACCAGCTCGCGGGCGAGGAGCACGCCTGCGCCCAGACCGGCGGCCGTCCCGGCCAGGGCCACCACCGCGGCCTCGGCGAGCACTAGGGCGAAGATCTGCCCGCGGGTGACCCCGAGCGCCCGGAACGTGCCGATCAGGGTGCGGCGCTGCACCACGGAAAAGACCATGGTGTTGTAGATTAGGAAGACCCCGCAGACCAGCGCCAGAAGCGACAGCGCCATCAGGTTCAGCCGGAAGGCACGGGTCATCTCCTCCGTGGTCTCCGTCCGGGCGCTGGAGCGGACGATCTGCGCTCCCGCGGGGAGCACGGCTGCGGCCTGATCCATACCGCCCTCTGGAAGAATCAGGTCGATTCGGTCCAGACGCCCGACCCGCCCGAGGAGCTCCTGGGCTGCGGCGATGTCCATCACCAGCAGGTCGCTCAGGGCGCTGCGGGTGCTCTCGTCCTTCGGCTCCAGCATGCCGATCAGCTCGATCGTCCGCACCCGGCCCCCAATCCGGACGGCGAAGGAGCCTCCCGGCTTCAACCCCATCTCCTCGGCGGTCGTGGCGGACAGCACCCCCGCGGCCGGCCGGGTGAGCAGGGGAGCGAGGTCGATCGAGCTGCCCTCGCGGCTCGCTGCGGTGCCGCCGCTCAGGTAGGGACGGAACGGACGCTCGGAGAACGGATCGATCCCCAGCAGGTGGAGCATCCGGCCGGGCTGCCCCTCCTTGCCCGGGACGAGGATGTAGCCCTCGACCACTGGGGCAGCGGGGATGCCGGTCTCCACGGCCAGCCGCCGGAAGTCCTCGTCCATGAGCCCCTCGGGGCCGCCGATCACCTGGTGGGTGGCGCGGCCGGTGACCGCTTCACTGGACAGGCTGAACGCGCGGGTGGCACTGGCATTGGCGAGGTCGATCGAGACGATCACGGCCACGCCCAGGGCCACGCCGAGCACGGCCAGCCCGAACTGCCACGGGTGGCGGACGAGGTGGCGCAGGCTGGAGCGGAGTAGGGGAGAGATCATCGGGGAGAGCTCATGCGTCCTCGACCAGCCGGCAGTCCTCCATGCGGAAGACCCGGTCGGCGAGCCCGATCACCTCGCGGCTGTGCGTGACCATGACCAGGGTCTTGCCGGCCCGCCGGGTGAGCCGGTCGAGGATCTCCAGCACCTGGAGCCCGGTATCGAGGTCCAGGTTGCCGGTTGGCTCGTCCGCAAGGACCAGGAGAGGATCGTGGGCCAGGGCCCGGGCCACGGCGATCCGCTGCTGCTCGCCGCCGGAGAGCCGGTCCGGAAAGCTCTCCGCCCGGTCCGCGAGCCCCACCTCTTCCAGGAGCCCGAGCGCCGCCTGCCGCTGCTCCGGTCTGACACGCCCTTTCAGCTCCAGGGGGAGGAGGAGGTTCTCCTCGACCGTGAGGGTCGGGATCAGGTTGAAGAACTGGAACACGAACCCGATCCGGTCGCGCCGGAACAGCGTCCGTTCCCGCTCGGGAAGGGTGGAGAGGGAGACTCCGTCGATGACCACCTCGCCCGAGTCGGGAAGGTCGATCCCGGACATCAGGTTGAGCACGGTCGACTTGCCCGACCCGCTCCGTCCCACGAGCACCGCCAGCTCCCCCCGCGAGATGGCGACGTCCGCCTCCCGCAGGACGGTACGGCGGCGGTTCCCCTCCTCGTAGGCCTTGGTGAGGTTGCGGAGCTCGACGAGGGGAGGGGGCGTCATGGGAGGCTCATCCTAGACGAGCCCATGCCTGCCTGTCTTGTTTTTGCCTCCTCCCCGCACCTATGATCCAGTGGCTCCTAAGCCTGTTCACAGAAACTGAGATCGTACTTTAACTTAAGCTACACGACCGCCGTACCGCGGCGGCATTGGAGGGATCTGTCGTGAGGAAACCACTGCCCGAGCCCTGGCGGGTCAAAGTCATCGAAAAGGTCAAGCTGCTGAGCCGCGAAGAGCGCGAGAAGGTGCTCGTGGATGGCGGCTTCAGCATGTTCTCCATCCCGTCGGAGGCGGTCTACATCGACCTGTTCACCGACTCGGGCACCTCGGCCATGTCCGACTGGCAGTGGGGGGGCCTGATGCAGGGGGACGAGGCCTACGCCGGCGCCCGCAACTTCTTCCACCTCAAGGACTCCATGGAGGAGGTCTTCGGCTTTCCCTACTTCCTCCCGACCCACCAGGGCCGAGCCGCCGAAAGCCTGCTCTTCTCCTGGCTGCTGCGCGAGCCTCAAGGCAAGATCATCCCCAGCAACACCCACTTCGACACCACTCGGGCCAACATCGAGGTCAACGGCGGCACCTGCGCCGACCTGGTCATCGACGAGGCCCGGAACCCCGACTCCAGGCACCCCTTCAAGGGGGACATGGACCTCGCCAAGCTCCGCAAGCTCTTCGAGGAGACGCCGCGGGAGAACATCCCGGTCTGCATGCTGACCCTGACCAACAACGCCGGGGGAGGCCAGCCGGTCTCTCTCGCCAACGTCAAGGCCACCTCCGAGCTCTGCCGCGAGTTCGGCATCCCGCTCTACATCGACGCCTGCCGCTTCGCCGAGAACGCCTGGTTCATCAAGCAGCGGGAGGAGGGCCAAGGCGACCGTCCCGTGGCCGAGATCGTCCGCGAGATCTTCAGCTACGCCGAGGGCTGCACCTTCAGCGCCAAGAAGGACGGCCTCGTGAACATCGGCGGCCTCTTCTGCACGCGCAACCACGACCTCGTCGAGGCCCTCAAGCAGCGGCTCCTCGTGGTCGAAGGCTTCCCGACCTACGGCGGCCTCGCGGGCCGGGACCTCGAAGCCATCGCCCGCGGCCTGCGCGAGGTGCTGGACGAGAGCTACCTTGCCTTCCGCACGGGCCAGGTGGCCCTCTTCGGCGAGATGCTAATGCAGAACGGCGTGCCCATCCTCCAGCCCACGGGCGGCCACGCCGTCTACCTGAACGCCGGAGCGTTCCTCACCCACATCCCGCCGCAGCACTTTCCCGGACATTCGCTGGCCGTGGAGCTCTACCGGGAGGGCGGCGTCCGCGGCGCCGAGCTGGGCACGGCCATGTTCGGAGACATGAACGACGCCGGGGAGATGATCACCCACGCGCCGATCGAGATGGTGCGCCTGGCCATCCCGCGCCGGGTCTACAGCAACGACCACCTGGAGTATGTGGCCGACGTCCTGGGCGACATCGCGAAGCGCAAGGACAAGCTCAAGGGCTACTGCTTCACCTTCGCGCCCAAGATCATGCGCCACTTCACGGCGAGGTTCGAAGAGATCGGATAGTTGGCGGACCTTTCTGTTCTTCCACGTATGTGCGAATAGGGCGAGCGCTCTGCCGGAGCGCTCGGAACCTTGAAGACCTCAAACTCTTGGGAGGTTGTCGCCATGCGTAGAAAACAGATTTCCAATCCGCGCCGGAGAGCGCGGTTGCTGTTGTCCATGATCGTTCTGGTTGGACTCTCCATGCTTGCCGGGGCTGACCCCGCGGCCGCGGGAGATGGCTATCCGTCCTGTCCTCATGGGGGCAGCGACTGCAACCTTTGTATTTCCGATGTGCCGTGGCAGTTCAACATGCTCCGCGACCATGGAGAGATCCTCGGGTTCAACTCCTGGAATGTGGACCTGAACGTCGGGTACCCGGGCGCAGACCATCTGGAAGGCATCCAGCGGCTCCCTCTCGACTGGGGCCGGTTCTTCATTGTTTCCAAGCGAGACGGCCGCGCAGCCTGGGACGGCGGCGCCGTGGCGGTCCTCGTCCACATGGGCTCGCGCAATACCGAGGGATTGAGGTTCCGCTCGAACCGTCTTTCCACGGGCATCTCGCAACCGGAAGACACGCCTGCAGACTGGCAGGATCAGGTCGTATCCACCATCCCCGTGCCCGACGGCTTCCATCATGGCGGCGGCATGCAGGCGGCGGGGGGCATCGTCGCGCTTCCCGTGGAGGAGGGGCCGGGCAACGGACGCATCCTGCTCTATGACTTCAACTCCGGACTGACCTCGACACCGTTCGCCACGATCGTGGGACTCAACGGCGAGGCGGGGACGGCTTCTCTGGTGAAGCTGGCCGGCGGGAACCACATGTTGATCCTCGGCCAGTCCCACGCGAACCGGCTCGAAGTGTTCCGCTCCACCAGCTCCGACATCAGGTCGCCCTGGAATCAATGGAACCGCGTCGACGTCTGGGAAAGTTGGGAGATGGGGGGCGCGCCCTGGGGGGATTTCCAGAACCTCAACTTCGTCACCGACTGCAACGACGGCCAGCTCTATCTCATCGGCACGCACCTCGACGGGTTCTCGGGCGCCCTCCATGACGACTACGCCCGTCTCTACCGCGTCCACACCAACGGCCACATGCAGCTCGAGCACATCTCGTCCAGGCACTTCTACTGCAGCAACGACGGGTCCCGGGAGTGCAACTTCGATGCTTCCGGAGGGATCTTCGTCGGCAGCGACCGGAGCCTCCTGATGTACGCAACGGAGCACGACAACTCCGCACCCGACGGCGCGGCCGGACTCGTGGAGTTCCGCAGCGTCTGGCCGGACGGGGCCTGCGGATGGAACATCGATCACGCGTGGGTCGACTTCTACGACGACTCCAACTTCACGGACCGCGGCTTCATCTTCGACTACCCGGACCAGGGGTGGAAGAACTGGGCGACCTTTCACAATATCGACAACTTCAACGACAAGGCTTCTGCGGTGCGGTGGTGCATCCCGCCGGGCTACCGGGTGCGGATCTACGCCGATTCGAATTACAAGGGGAGCTACAAGGACCTGATCGGCAACGGCACCATCCGCGAGGTCAACCTGAACAACTGGAGCTTCGGTGACAAGACCTCCTCCGCGAGATGGCTGAACTTCTAAGCAAGAATATTGAAAAGTAGAGAAGGGCCTCCGGCTCGCCCGGAGGCCTTTTCGTTTCTCGGTCGATCCCGTACACTGAAGGCAGCAACCAGGGAGACGAAGATGGAGCAGCTCAGGCAGAGCCCTCCCGATTGGGAACCCGTCGCCGCAACCACCGACAGCGATGCCCCGCGGGTGGAGGAGAGGGAAGCGGAAGGGGTCGCTCCCGAATGGGGACTCGCGAAACGGATTGTCTTCCGGTTCCTGTTTTCCTATCTCCTCCTCTACAACTTTCCATTCCCCCTGGACGTCGTTCCCACCTGGAGCCAACTCGTCCTCCAGCCATACACCGATCTCTGGAATGTGCTCGTGCCCTGGGTCGGGAAGCACGTGCTCGGGGTCGAGGTGCTGCACCGTCCCGGGGGCAGCGGGGACACGACCTACAACTATGTGCAGCTCCTCTGCTACGTAGTGATCGCGCTGGCGGCCACGGCCGTCTGGACGCTCCTGGACCGGAAGCGGAAGAGCTACGCGCGTCTCGACGATTGGCTGCGGCTGTACGTCCGGTTCGTGCTCGTCTCGGCAATGATCGGCTACGGGATGTCCAAGCTCATCCCGGTCCAGATGATCGAGCCCTGGCCCTCCAAGCTCCTGCAGCCGATCGGCGACGGCTCGCCCATGGGGCTCGTGTGGACGTTCATCGGGGCGTCCGTCCCCTACACCATGTTCAGCGGCGCGGCCGAGCTGCTCGCCGGCTTTCTGCTCGTGGCCCGCCGCACCGCCCTGTTCGGCGCTCTCGTGTGCACCGGCGTCATGGCCAACGTCGTGATGCTCAACTTCAGCTATGACGTGCCGGTGAAGCTCTTCTCCTCCCATCTTCTCCTCATGGCCGTCTTCCTGGTTCTTCCCGACCTGAAGCGGATCGCGAATCTGCTCATGCTCAACCGCCCGGCGCCGACGGCCGGGCTCCGTCCGCTCTTGGCGGGCCGGAGGGCCCGCCGTGCCGCGCTGGTCTTCCAGACGGCGTTCGTCCTGCTCCTGACCGGCACGGCGCTGTACCAGGCCTACGATGCCCTGGTCCAGTATGGAGACTCGGCGCCCAAGCCGAAGCTCTACGGGATCTGGGAGATGGAGGAGCTCGCGGTCGACGGGGCAGCCCGGCCGCTGCTGATCACTGATAAGACCCTGTGGCGGCGGATTGTCTTCGAATGGCCTGGGACGATTGGAGTCCAGTACATGCACGAGACCGATGTCCGCTACTACGGGCTCAAGGTGGACCCCGGGCCGCACACGTTCCTTCTGGAACCGTACGGCGAAGACGCGGGGAAGAAGATGGCCATCTCCTACGAGCTGGTCCAGCCGGATGTCCTCGCTCTTGACGGGGAGATCGACGGCAAGAAGATCCGCGCCCGGTTGCGCCGGATGGATGACTCCCGGTTTCCCCTCATCAGCCGGGGCTTCCACTGGATCAACGAATGGCCGCTCAACCGGTGAGAGCGGCGGTGGCGGGCGAAACCGTGCTTCTGCGTATAGAACGGCATGCGAACTGTCCTGCCTCTGAAGCCCTTCCCTGAGAAACCCGCCCCCGTCCAGCCGAAGCTGAGAGTCAATCCACCGGGAGACCGGTTCGAGCGGGAGGCGGACCGCGTCGCCGATCAGGTGGTGCGCGGGTCCGGAGCGGTCCAGAGACAGGTTGATCCTGTCCAGGGACAGGAGCTTGACGGAGCCATCGCGCCGCCGGCCGTGCAGGATGTCGTCTCCTCACCCGGCCAGCCGCTGGACCCGGGCATGCGCGGGCTCATGGAGGAGCGCTTCGGTCACGATTTCGGCAGGGTGCGGGTGCACTCGGATGCCAAGGCCTCCGAGTCCGCGTGGCAGATCGATGCGTCCGCCTATACCTCCGGCTCGGACATCGTGTTCGGGGCCGGCCGCTACGAGACCGGGACGGCGGCGGGGCAGCGGCTGCTGGCCCACGAGCTGACCCATGTGGTCCAGCAGACGGGCGGCGGCGCACCCGCCGGCCAGACGATTCAACGCCAGCCGGCTTCCTCGCCGGGCTCGTTCCCGGATCTCGATCTGCGCGAGAACATGTCCCCTTCCATGGCGAGCGCTCTCGGATCGGCCGTGGTCGACAAGTTCGCCCTGGGCAGCGCCAAGATCCCCACGGCCGGCGAGGATTCCCTCCGCTCCTCCGCCGAGAACATCCTGTTCTTCATCCAGAAGCATCCCGGCGCGACCGTGCACATCACCGGCCACACCGACCTGGTGGACACCGAAGCGCGCAATCTCACGCTGGGACAGGAGAGGGCGGACGCGGTCAGCGCCTTCCTGCAGAAAGAAGGCGTGCCCGCCGAAATGATCAGCACGGAGAGCAAGGGTGAGAGCGCTCCCGTGGTTCCGACGAAGGAGGGCGTTGCCGAGCCGCGCAACCGGCGCGTGACCGTCTATTTCCGGGTGAACAAAATCCCGCTCTCGCTCGGCCTCGACATCAAGCTCAAGCCGCCGATGCTCGCGGAGGAGCCGCCCCCGAAAAAGCCGAATCTCGGTATCCAACCGGGAGATATACCGATCCCGGAACCTCCCACGCTCGACGACAAGATGAGGGAGCTTGAGCGGCAGCTCAAGAAAACCAAGCCGCCGGAGAGGAAGAGCCTGAGCGACGTGGTCATCGACGGGGTGATGGACACGGTCGTGACTCCGATCCTCAGGAAGACAGGCCTTTCGGACAAGCGGCGTAAGCAAGCCGAGAGCCTGATTCGCAAGGGCCTCGAAAAGGGTACCGAGAAGGCATGCGAAGCGCCGATCGACGCGCTGGACATCGGGAGCGCCGAGAAGGAAGCCCTCAAGGCCTCGTGCAAAGCGGCGATCAAGCAGAAGTAGTGCGCTACAATCTGATCCATAGCCTTGAGGCCGCGCTGGGTAGTGCCGCCCTTGGAGGGATCAATGAGCAGAGCAGCGCTTTCCCTGTTCGTATTCGGTGTTTACATTCTGGGCATGAGCATCTTGCTGCTCGTGGCTCCGAACGTCATGTTGACGTTCTTCGGCTTCCCTCCGACCGAGGAGCCGTGGATCCGGATCGCGGGGATGTTCCTCCTGTTCCTGGCGGTCTACGATCTCCTGGCCGCTCGCGCGGAGCTGCGCGATTTCATCCGCTGGACAGTGCCCGTTCGCGCGTCGGTCATCTTGTTCTTCGGTACTTTCGTCCTGCTCGGCCTTGCCGGGCCGGTCCTCGTTCTGCTCAGCCTTGTGGATCTTACGAGTGCCATCTGGACGGCAGTGGCGCTCAGGAAGGACCGGCTCGAGCCGCGAGTGATACGATGACAAAGGCTTTGATGACGGGGCCAGAACGGGGGAATCGTGCCGAACAACACCGCCGAAACGAATCGCGTGCTCGTCAAGCTCCGGCCTTCCAATGCACTGAGGGCGGCGGAGTCGCGCTCGAACCTGCGGCCTTTGTATGACACGGCCCAGGCGGCCGCGGGCGGCTTCGGTATCGATTCCACTCCCCAGTGGTTCGTCGCCGAGCTGCCGGAGGGAGCGGCGACGCCCTGGGACCTCGCCCACGCGCGCATCGCCGGGCAGCTCGGCATTTCCGAGTCGGACGTCGTCTTCGCCGAGCCCGACGCCGTTCATGACGTCTACCGGGACACCAACGAGGTGCAGGCCGGCGCGGGCTTCGCCGTCGGCGACAACTGCGAGGCCAACCCGCAGGACAACACTCGCGGCAAGGCGCTCGGTCCCAACGTGTTCGGCTGGCACCTCGGCGACGATTTCACGCAGCTCGGCAAGGCGCGCGACGCGGTCGAGTTCACCGACCCTCGCACGCGCATCGCACACATCGATACCGGCTACTTTGGCGCTCACGTCACCAGGCCCGAGCACCTTCGGAACGACCTCCAAAGGAACTTCGTCGGCAAGGACGACGATCCGGACAGCGCCGAAGATCCCAACACCCGCGGCTTCCTCCTCGACAACTCGGGCCATGGCACCGGCACCATCAGCATCCTCGCGGGCAACAAGGTCCCGGCCTTCGGCGATGCCTTCCTCGGCGGCGCGCCCCAGGCGGACATCGTGCCGTTGCGGGTCGCCAGCAGCGTCGTCCTCCTGCGCACGAGCGCGCTGGCCCGCGCCCTGGAGTATGCGGTCGAGCAACGCTGCGACGTAATCACCATGAGCATGGGCGGCCTGCCTTCGCGGGCCTGGGCGGAAGCCGTGGACAAGCTTTACGAAGCGGGCATCTGCTTCTGCGCCGCGGCGGGCAACCACACCGGTCCCATTCCGCCGCGCGTGCTCGTCTACCCGGCGCGCTACAGCCGGGTCATCGCCGTGTGCGGCGTGATGGCAAACGGCAAGCCTTACGCCAACCTTGCAGGAAGGGCGCTCGAAGGCAGCTTCGGCCCCGACGCGGCCATGAAGGCAGCCATCGCCGCCTACACGCCGAACATCCCCTGGGCGCGTTTCGGCTGCGATGCCATCGTCCGCCTGAACGGCGAGGGTACGTCGTCCGCCACGCCGCAGGTGGCCGCCGCCGCCGCCCTCTGGTTCGAGAAGTACAAGAGCGTGCTGCCGCGCAACTGGCGGCGTGTCGAGGCCGTGCGCAACGCCCTCTTCAGCACGGCGAAGCAGAAGTCGGACAAGAAGCACTTCGGCAACGGCGTGCTCCAGGCGCACTCGGCGCTCGGCGTCAAGCCCGTCCTCGGGCTGCCGAAGAGCGAGGAGTCGAAGAACTCGTTCGCCTTCCTCCGCCTCATCACCGGCCTCGGCATCGCCGAGGTGCCGCCGCGCGAGCAGATGTTCAACCTCGAGCTCGCCCAGCGCTGGCTGGTCAACGAAGAGCTGCAGTCCATCATGCCGGACCCGGACTCCGCGGCCAAGCTCGAAGGGGAGAAGCTGCGCAGCTTCATGGAGGCGGTCATCGAGGATGACGGAGCCTCGCTCGCGTTACGCAAGCACGTTGCGGCCCGCTATCCGGTCGCCGCCGGCAAGTCCGCGCCGCGCACACCGAAGTCCAAGACGGTCGTCCCGGAGGTCCTTCCGGTCTGCGATGTGCAGCCCGCGGTCCAAGACCCGCCGTACCGCCGCGTCCGGGTCTACGCCGTGGACCCGAGCTTCTCGGCGCGGCTCGACACCGCCGGCATCAATGAGGTGTCGCTCAAGATCCGCTGGGAGAAGCTGAAGAAGGGGCCGGTCGGCGAATACCTCGCCATCGAAGATGTGGATGCTGCGAACAAACGTTACGATCCCGTGGACCTCGACGATCCGCGGCTGCTCGCACAGGATGGCTGGGCTCCTTCGGAGGGCAATCCGCAGTTCCACCAGCAGATGGTCTATGCGGTCGCCATGAAGACCATCGAGCACTTCGAAAAGGCGCTCGGCCGTCCGATCCTCTGGCGGCCCAGGCCGAATCCGCAGAACGCCAACGACGACAGCGGCTTCGTCAGGCAGCTTGCCGTCCGCCCGCACGCGCTCCGGCAGGCGAACGCCTTCTACAGCCCGCAGGACGTCGCTCTCCAGTTCGGCTACTTCGAGGCCTTGGCGGACGATCCCGGCGACCACATGCCCGGCAGCCGCGTCTACTCCTGCCTCTCGCACGACATCATCGCCCACGAGACCACGCACGCGATCCTCGACGGCATGCAACGCCGCTTCAACGAGCCGACCAACCTCGACGTGCTCGCATTTCACGAAGGCTTCGCGGACATCGTCGCCCTCCTGCAACATTTCACCATCCCGGAGGTCCTGGAAAGCGAGATCGGGAAGACGCGCGGCGACATCGAAGCGGAATCCCTGCTCGGCATGCTCGCCGTCCAGTTCGGCCGCGCGAGCGGCGGCCGCGGCGCCCTGCGCAACGCGATCGGAAAGATGGAGGACGGCGTCTGGAAGAGGCTCGTGCCCAACCCCGCGGAGCTGCAGAAGCGGTTCACGCCGCACTCGCGCGGAGCCCTCCTCGTCGCCGCGGTCTTCGACGCCTTCATCGCCATTTACAAGAGCCGCATCGCCGACCTGCTCCGCATCTACACCGGCGGGACCGGCGTGCTGCAGGCCGGATCGATCCATCCCGACCTTGTGCGGCGCCTCGCCGATGAGGCGGCGAAGTCGGCCAACCATGTCCTCACCATGTGCATCCGCGCGCTCGACTATCTGCCCCCCGTGGACGTGACCTTCTTCGAGTACCTGCGCGCCCTGATCACGGCCGACTTCGACCTCGTCAGCGACGACCGTCACAACTACCGCGTCGCCTTCGTCGAAGCCTTCCGCCGCCGCGGTATCTATCCCCTGAACCTCGACGTCCCGACCAAGGACACGCCCCGCACGCTGTCGGTGGATACGCTGCGCTGGCAGGGGTTCGACCTGTCCAGGCTCACCAAGAAGATGCGGACTTCGATCTGGGAGCAATACGAAGTCATCATCGAGGCGCTGAAGCGGTATGCCGATGCAGCTATCTACTTGGAAGACCGCGAGATGTTGTTCCTTGCGACGCGGGATCAGCGGCGCAGGCTCCATGAGCAGCTCAAGGTCGCCTTCAAGGCCGTGCCGGAGTTCGCCGCCGAGCTGGGGCTCGACCCGGCGCAAAGCTTCGAGGTTCACGAGCTGCGTCCGGCCATGCGAATGAGCCCCGGCGGCCGGTACATCCCGCAGGTCGTCGTCTCTCTGACGCAGTCGACGCAGATCAAGGAAGCCAAGGAGGACGGCACGCCGCGCCACACCTTCCGCGGCGGCTCGACGCTCCTCGTGGATCTCTCGATCCCCACGGTCAAATACCGGATCATCAAGAACATCGACAGCGAGTCGAGGCAGGAGCGAACCGCCGCCTTCGTCCGCGCCGCAGCCGCCGATCCGCTGCGGGCGCTCTTCTTCGCGCCCGATCGGAAGGAACCGTTCGCGGCACTCCATTCCCTCGCGGAGGATGGCTTCTAGCCGCGGGAGAACCTGAAAAGTCCCGCGAACACCCTGAAAATCCCACGGAGAGCCTGAAAACGGCGCGAACAGCCTTTCCGCGGCGTGAACACCCTGAAAACACCGCGGAAAGGCTGAAAATCGAGTGGAGAGCCTGAAAAACCGCGTGAACACCCTGAAATGCCGGGAAAAGCCTCTTCGTGGGATTTTCAGGGTGTTCGTGGGATTTTCAGGGATTTTACCGTGGGGGATTGCCCCACGGACCACAGAGATCGGGGGTAGAGACGCCCCAGTCCTCCACCACGACGCTACCGGGTGTACAGGGTCGGGGCGTCTCTCTCCACGGCAGGTTGGCCCACCCCATTGCCACAGGTACGGAACCGGTCGGCAACGATTTCGACGATGCCTGGCATTGGCGGTGCCTGGGGCCATGAGACGCCCCGATCCTGTACACCCGGAAACGTGGTGGTAGAGGACTGGGGCGTCTCTACGGCTGCGGGATGATCTCGCCTTCCACCCCTCGCACAGCGGTCACGTAGTAGTCGGTCTCCCCGAAGCAGGCGGTGGGCACCCCGATGTGCTGCTCGTAGTGGAGGCTCACGCGCTGGCCCATGGTCTGATTGATTTGTTGGGCCACGGCGTCGTCGCGCACGCTGAAGCGGAAGATCTCCGGCATGGCTCCGGGAAGGTTGACCATGGCCAGCTCTCCCTCCCAGGTCTTGCAGACCCATCCCTTCCGGGAGAACTTCTGGACGAATCCCGCCCGTTCGCCGTCGGCGTAGTCGTAGCTCAGCGTGATCCAGGCCCAGAGCGCGAAGATCCCGGCTGCCACGAGGGCGAGCAGGAGGAGGACGAGAACGGGCTTGCCGCATCCGCGCCGCCGGGGCGCGGGGGATGGGGTCGGAGAGGGCAGGGGATCAGCGGCCATCGGTTTCCTCCATTTAGGTCCGGCCATCGACGAACTCTGCCGTGATGGCCTCGTCCGTGACTTGAAGGCTCTCGATCCGGAATTGCAGATTGGCCCCCCTCAGTCGTGTAAGTTTACAGGACTACTCCGAAAGTGGGTTGTAGGGGAGGGGGAAGTCTCCGCCGGGAAATCGCATTCGGAGCTCCCGCCGGGCGGTGGCGTCCTCTCCCGCGAAGCGGGGGAGGACCGAGGAGGGGGCTCCGGACGGGTACAGACCGGGGACATGGGTAACACTTAGACCGGCCACATGGGTGACAGTCTCTTGATGGGGCAACATCGAGTTCTGGAGGAAGAGCTCGATGCCCTGGGAAGAGATGACCCGTATGGAACAGAGAGCCCGGTTTGTG
>DATMER010000137.1:0-52092 GCA_035556715.1 Thermoanaerobaculia bacterium | reverse complement strand
TCCCGACAAGCTCGAAGCCGTGGACGGCAAGATCCGCGTCCAGGGCGAGCCCGGCCGCTCGCTGACCTGGCGGCAGGTGCTCGGCACCAACTCCCTGACCGCGGCCGGCGCCAATCCTGGACCCCAGGGGGAGCCGGAGCTGACCGGCAGCGGCGCCGGCGGCGTCCAGATGGCCGAGGTCACGGTGGACGTGGAGACCGGCGTCGTCAAGATCGAGAAGATGGTGGCGGTCCAGGACTGCGGCCTGGTCATCGACCTGAAGACGGCCGAGAGCCAGGTCTACGGCGCCCTGATCATGGGCGTCTCCTACGCCCTGTCCGAGGAGAAGGTCATCGACCCGGTGACCGGCAGGATGCTCAACGTCGACTTCGAGTCCTACAAGCTGGCCGGCATCGGCGACGTGGGCGAGCTGGTCGTCCACATGATGACCGGGCCGGGCTACGACGAGCGCGGGGTTATCGGTCTGGGGGAGCCGCCGGTGATCTCGCCCGGCGCGGCCATTGCCAATGCCGTGGCCAACGCCGTAGGGGTGCGCGTGCCCTACCTGCCGCTCACCCCGCAGCGGGTGCTGGACGCTTTGGAAGCCGGGAGGACTGCCTGATGCGCCCGTTCGAGTACGCGAGCCCCACGACCCGCGAGCAGGCCCTGAGCCTCCTCGCCGCCCCGGGGAGCGCTCCGCTGGCCGGCGGGAGCGACCTCCTCGCCCTGATGAAGGACCGGGTGGAGACGCCCGCCCGGCTGGTCAACTTGAAAGGCATCCGCGACCTTCGCGGCATCAAGGTCGATCCCAAGGCCGGCCTCCGGATCGGCGCCCTGGTGACCCTGGACGAGCTGGCCGGGGACCCCGCGCTCCGGTTCGAGTACGGGGCCCTGGCCGACGCGGCCGGCCGCGTGGCCGGCCCGCAGATCCGCAACGTGGCCACGGTCGGGGGAAATCTCTGCCAGCGGCCGCGCTGTTGGTACTTCCGGAACGGCTTCGGCCTGCTCGCCGTGAAGGACGGCCGCTCGATGGTGGTGGAGGGCGACAACCGCTACCACTCGATCTTCAACGACGGCAGCGCCGCTCCGGCGTTGTTCGTCCTGCCCTCGACGGTCGTGCCCCTGCTCGTGGCCCTGGGCACACAGGTGACGATCCTCGGTCCGCGGGGGGAGCGGCAGGTGGACCTGGAGCGCTTCTACCGTGTTCCGAAGGCGGAGGGGGAGCGCGAGCACGACCTTGCCGCGGGCGAGATCGTCGCCGGGATCACGGTTTCGCCGGTGGCGGGGCGGAGGCTCGCGAGCTACGAGGTGCGCCAGCGCGAGACCCTCGACTGGTCGCTCGCCACCGCCTCGGTGACCCTGCAGATGGATGGCCCGCGGGTGGCGAAGGCGCGCGTCGTGCTGGGCCAGGTGGCGCCGATCCCCTGGACAGCCACGGCCGCGGAGGAGCTCCTCCAGGGCAAGACGATCAACTCAGGGGTGGCCGAGCAGGCGGGCGAGGCGGCGGTGCAGGGGGCCAAGCCGCTGTCGCGGAACCGCTACAAGATCCAGCTCGCGCGGGTGGCGGTCAAGAGGGCCGTGCTCGCCGCGGCGGGGATGGGAGTCTGAGCCATGGAACCGACCACCGCGACCGGCACCAACCAGACCAGCGCACGGGGCTGCTGCTCCTGCCTGCGCTGGAAGGGGATGTTTATCGACGCGGAGCCCGATCCGTCGATCCCGAACACGCGGGACGGGCTGTTCTGGTGCAGCCAGACCATGACCTGCCTGGGACCCGACGGCCGCGTCGCCGAGGAGGAGAGCTGCTGCGAGGGGCGGAGATGCTTCGAGCCCTGGTAGGAGGTGACGACATGAAAAAGCTTCGTTGGGTTTTCGCGTTCCTGGCGATGTCGATACCGGCACTGCCTGTGACGGCGATTTCGGGTCACTACCTGGAAGCCCGCACGTCCGACGTCTACACCGGATCGTGCTTCGCCAACGGCGAGGTCAACCTTGCGGGCCGCGAGGCGGTGATGGCCTGGCAGGTGCGCGAGGGCTCGTGGAAGGGCGTGGCGGTGGACGGCCTATCCATCGTAGCTGCGGTCCGTGCCGCGGCCACCCTGGGCGATCCCTTCGCCAATCCGTACCCCGCCCAGGCTGTGGTCGTCGTGGACGAGCGCGCCACGCCCGCGCAGCGCGACGCCCTGGTCGGCTTCGCCCGCGAGATGGCCGGCGACCTGCTCGCCAACGTCGTGGCGGTCGAGGCTGCTCCGATCGAGATGACAGTCGAGGGCAAAGGCGGGCACTCCCATCATGGAGGTGGCGGCAGCGCGGCCCTCCAGGTGGGTGACCTGATCGAGCTGCGGACGCGGAGCCTGAACCACACCGACCATCTCTGCGGCAACGAGGAGGTCTACTACTCGCCTCTCGCCGAGGTGGACGGCGCCGTCCCGGCGGTCACGCTGGCCCACTCCTTCCGCGGCCAGGGCCTTGGCATGACCTGGAGCAGCCCGGACAAGCGGAGCGCCTTCGTGGCGAGCTTCTCGCGATGAAGCTGTTCTCCCTCCTCCTGTTCCTGGCGCTCTTCCTGGCGATAGCAGCCACCGCCCAGCCGGTCTCCGCGCCGGCCGTGGCGCCGGACCCCCTGCAGGCGAACAAGGACCTGGTCCGGCGCTATATCGAGGAGGTGCTGTCGGCCAACCGCCTGGAAAAGCTCGACGAGCTCTTCACGGCGGACTTCACCGACAGGACTCCCGGCGCCCAGGAGACCGGCACCGGTCCCGAAGTCATCCGCGCCACCCAGACCCGCGTCCGCTCCCTGTTTCCGGCAGTCGAGTACCAGATCGACGACCTGATCGCCGAGGGCGACAAGGTGGTCGCGCGCTACACCGTGCGGGCGGCCACCAAGGCGGCGGAGGGTGTCCCCTCGCAGAGGGTCGAGATCACGGGCATGACGCTCTTCCGCATCGCCCAGGGGAAGATCCGCGAGACCTGGATCGTCAACGACCAGGTGGAGCTCTACCGCCAACTCGGCTACACCGTTCAGCCTCCCGGCTGATCCCCACCCCCTCTCCATGATCCACCCTGCGGCCCGGGGTTGGATGTAAGCACTTAGTTGGTCAAATTTAACGCGGCGGCACGCTTTCGTAGGAAAAGATGCACTCTCTAGGTGACGGCCCCCACATCGCGGCCGTGGTGGCCGCGGGCAGGTGGACGTCAAAGGAGAGATGAGAATGTCTCAGAACATTCGCGCGATCGCCTTTGCCCTGGTCCTCGTGCTCGCCGCGGCCTCGGCCGCCCAGGCGCTTCCGCTTGGACCTAAAGCCCCGGTGGAGAGGGGCTTGCTCGCCCGGGTCTGGACCTGGGTCGAATCGGTGCTCTCCCCGCCGTCCTTGAAGCCGGTTTGGGAAAGAGAAGGGAGCAGCATGGACCCCAATGGAGAGCCACAGAACAACAACTGGAGCGCTCCCACGACGGACGAGGGGAGCGACATGGACCCCAACGGTCGCCAGTAGAACAGACCTCGGGGCGCCGGTTTTCCGGCGCCCTCATTTTTTTTTGGTCAGGTTGTCCTCATTTACCCCCTCTGCGGCAACTAATATTGTGTAGACAGCTCTCGGCTGTGATGGATAGGAACGACCCGACAATAGAGGAGGGGCTTTTGAAGATCCATCCCAATAACATGTCGCTGGAGGAATTGCTGCTGTCCCTGGGTCCTGATCATCAGGCAATCCTGGATCACCTGACCCATTGTGAAAGCTGCCGTCGCCGGGTTCAGGAGCTGCGGGCGCGTCAGACCCGGTCGGAGAGGGTACCGGGGTGGTCCGTCGATCCGTATGCGGAGGTCGTGGGCCGGAGCCAGCCCGAGGTGGACGCCCACAGCCGGGCTCTGGCGCGGGAGCGAGCCCAGGCTCCCGCCCTGTTTGTCGAGTTGAACGGCTACCCCATGACGCAGAGGGATCTGATCGTCAGGAACGATCCACGCTTTCGGACTTGGGGATTGTTCGAGCTCCTGGTCGAGCGCTCGCTGGAGATGGCCGTCCGGGACTCCGGGTATGCAGAGGAGTTGGGACTGCTGGCGCTGCGGCTGTCGGACCAACTCGATCCTCTTGTCTACGATGCTCGCCTGATCGAGGACTACCGCGGACGAGCCTGGGCGCACATCGGGAATGCGCGTCGGGTGCGCTCCGATCTCCGAGGGGCGGAGGAAGCGTTCGAAAAAGCGGATACCTGCCTTCGGAAGGGAACACAGGAGTCTGTCGAGCGCGCGATCTTCCTTGACTTCAAAGCCTCTCTTCGAAGGGGACAGCGCAATTTCGACGATGCGGCGAGGCTTCTGCGCAGGGCGATTTCGATTTTTCTCCAGCATGGACATCGCCACCGGGCAGGAAGGTCCCTCGTGAACCTGTCCACCGTCCATCACTATGCTGGCCGGCCTGAAGAGGGGATTCCGTTGCTCCATCAGGCTTTGGAGCTGATCGACTCCGAGCAGGAGCCGCGGCTCCTGCTGTGCGCCCGGCACAACCTGATCGACTACCTGGCGAGCGCGGGCCGTTTCCTGGAAGCCCAGATCCTCTACCGGGAGACGCGGCCACTCTACCGGGACTTCCCGGACGCCTGGGCGCAGAACCGGCGCAAGTGGGTGAGGGGCAGGGTCTCCCGTGGGCTCGGACAATCCCGCATGGCCGAGTCGCTCTTCCAGGACGCCCTCGATGGCTTCGTCAAGGAGGGCATCCCCTACGACACCGCCCTGGTCTCGCTGGAGCTTGCCTCTCTCTATGCCGAGCAGGGGAGGACCGGGGACCTCAAGCGGCTGGCGCGGGAGATGCTGCCGCTCTTCTCCTCGCTGCAGATCCACCGCGAGGCGCTTGCCGCGCTGGCCTTCCTCAAGCAGGCCATTGAGGCCGAGCAGGCCAGCGTCGAGGTGGTGGCGAGCGTGGCCGCCTACCTCCGCCAGGCCCGGCACGACCCCGGGCTGCGGTTTCAGGCGCCATAGGTTCTTTTCCCTGGGAGCGCCAGCATCCTGCCGGCGCTCCCAGGGAAAAACTGCAGCCCTGCCTACGCCAGGGGGTGAGGGGCCCGCTGCTACAATCCGCCCGTCATGAGCAACCCTCGTCCCAGCCTCCGCCTCGGGGCCGTCCTGGCCCTCCTGTTCTCCTTCCCCCTCGCGGCGCAGAAGCCCGTCACCCTGGAAGCGATCCTCAGCGCGCCGTTCCCGAGCGAGATCACCGCCTCCCCGGCCGGCAACCGGCTGGCGTGGGTCCAGAACGACCGCGGCGTGCGCAACATCTGGGTGGCCGAGCCCCCCGAGTACCGAGGACGGCAGATCACCCGCTACGACAAGGACGACGGCCAGGCGATCGGCGATCTCGAATGGACGGCGGACGGCAAGACCCTCTTCTACGTCCGCGGCGGAGGCGCCAACCGCCAGGGAGAAACGCCCAACCCGTCGAGCGATCCCGCCGGCGCCGAGCAGGTGGTCTGGCGCGTGGCGATTGAAGGCGGCGATCCAGTAAAGGTCGGGCCGGGCAGCTCTGCCGCTCCCTCGCCGCGCGGGGACGGCGTCGCCATCACCCGCAAGGGGCAGGTCTTCTGGGCGTCCCTCGATGGAAGCAAGGAGCCCGCGGCCCTGATTCAGACCCGGGGCGGCTCCAGCCAGCTCCGCTGGTCGCCGGACGGCTCGAAGCTCGCCTTCGTGAGCAACCGCGGCAACCATGCCTTCGTCGGCCTCTACGACATGGCCGGCAAGACCGTCCGCTGGCTCGCCCCCGGAGTGGACGAGGACATGCAGCCGGCCTGGTCGCCCGACGGCGCCCGGGTCGCCTTCATCCGGAACCCGGCCCGGAAGGTGTTCCCCCTTTTCCGGCCGAACCGCTCGGCCCATCCATGGTCCATTCTGGTCGCGGACGCGGCCACGGGACAGGCGACGACGGTCTGGCGCGCCCGCGAGGGGGCGGGGAGCGCGTTCCACGAGATCGAGGCGCCCAACAACCTCTTCTGGGGAGCCGGGGACCGGATCGTCTTCCCCTGGGAGGGGGATGGCTGGCTCCACCTGTACTCCGTGCCCGCGTCGGGAGGGGAGGCGACCCTCCTGACTCCGGGCGGGTTCGAGGTCGAGAACGTCATCCTGTCTCCCGACCGCCGCGAGATGATCTTCAGCTCCAACCAGGGAGACATCGACCGCCGCCACCTCTGGCGGGTGCCCGTGGGCGGAGGTCCTCCGGCTGCAATCACCAAGGGGGAGGGGCTCGAATGGATGCCGGCCCTGACTCCCGATGGAAAAGCCCTCGCCTGGGTCCAGGCCGGAGCGCGCAGCCCGGCGCGGGCCGTGGTCCGGATCGGCTCGCCCCTCACGGGATCAACTGCTCGCGACCTCGCGCCCGGCACGGTCCCGGCCGACTATCCCGAGGACCGGCTCGTCGTGCCCGAGCCGGTGATCTACTCCTCGGCCGACGGCATGCGGATCCACGCGCAGCTCTTCCTGCCGCGGGACCTGAAGGGCGGCGAGCGCCGGCCGGCGCTGATCTTCCTGCACGGCGGCTCGCACCGGCAGATGCTCCTCGGCTGGCACCACAGCACGTACTACAACAAGGCCTACGGAATGAACCAGTACCTGGCGAGCCGCGGCTACGTGGTGCTGGCCATCAACTTCCGGGCGGGCATTGGCTACGGGCTCGACTTCCGCGAGGCGCAGAACATCGGGGCCTCGGGGGCCAGCGAGTTCAACGACGTGCTCGGCGCCGGGCTCTACCTGCGCAACCGTCCGGATGTGGACCCCGACCGGATCGGCCTCTGGGGCGGCTCCTACGGCGGCTATCTGACCGCGCTCGGGCTCGCCAGGGCTTCTCACCTGTTCGCCGCCGGGGTCGACGTGCATGGCGTTCATGACTGGAACGTGGGCATCCGCAACTTCATCCCCGACTACGACCCCACTCCGGAGGAGGAGCGGCTCGCCTTCGAGTCCTCGCCCATGGCCTGGCTCGACAGTTGGCGCTCGCCGGTCCTGCTGATCCACGGCGATGATGACAGGAACGTCGGCTTCGCCGAGACGGTGGACCTGGCGGAGGAGCTGCGCGAAAGGAAGGTGGACGTGGAGATCCTGGTGCTCCCGGACGAGGTCCACAGCTTCCTGCGGCACGCGAGCTGGCTGGACGCGTACCGGGCCACCGCGGACTTCTTCGACCGCAAGCTGCGCAAGGCGCCCTAGGCATGCCCATCGACCTGGACCGGCGGTCGTACCTGGGGCTCACGAGGGCGAGGTTCTCTCTCCCGGGCGCGGAGCCCCGGCGCGCCTTCCGCGCCTTCCGGAGACTGGGCACGGTCCGCCCCGAGCTCGGGACGGTGCTGCGGAGCACGGAGGAAGGGAAGGCGGGCGTGCGGCGCTACCACCGTCTCCTCTGGCTGGGATACGCCTGCTCCGTCCTGGGCGCGCTCGTCCTCGGGATCGCGGCCTCCGCGGCCCCGCTCGTCGACGTGCTGGCCGCGGTCCATCCGAGGCAGAGGACCCCGCTTGCCTCCGCCGCGCTCCAGTACTTCGAGATGTTGAACCCGGTGCTCTTCGCGCTGCTGGCCCTGCCGCTCTTCCTGCTCGCCTTTCTCGTCGACTACCAGGCATACCGGTCTATCCTGGGGACCATCGACGCGGCGCCCGTCCCCGCCGCGGAGGAGATTCCATGACCATGCTGCTCTGGATTGCCGCCATCGTCCTCGTCCTCGCCGGTGTGGCGGGGACGATCCTGCCCGCTCTGCCGGGGGCGCCGCTGGTCTTTGCCGGACTGTTGGTGGCGGCTTGGATCGACGGGTTCCAGAAGGTCGGGTGGATCACCCTGGCGGTGCTGTTCGTGCTGATGCTGCTGACGATTCTCATCGAGATCGCGGCGGCGGGGATGGGGGCGAAGCGGGTGGGGGCGAGCAAGCTGGCGATCTTCGGCGCGGCGCTGGGCACGGTCATCGGGATCTTCTTCAGCCTCCCCGGGCTCCTGCTCGGCCCGTTCCTGGGTGCGGTGGTCGGGGAGTACCTGTCGCGGCGCAACTGGGAGCAGGCCGGACGCGTAGGGATCGGCACCTGGATCGGGCTGATCCTCGGCACGGCCGGCAAGATCGCGGTCATCTTCGCGATGGTGGGGCTCTTCGTGACCGCGTACCTGATCTGACGGGGAGACCTCTCTCCCTCATACGCATTGACCTTTCCAGCGGAGTGGGCGGGGGCTCCCTCTCCCGCGAAGCGGGGAGGCACCCTCCTCTGGGCGCCCGCCCGAGCCGCTCGGGCGGGAGGCAGAGTCGCTCGGGTGCCGGTACAAGTCCCGCGCTCCGTGCCGCCTTCGCTACGCTTCGCGAGGGACCGGCTCGACGAGCGGCGCGACGCAGTCGGCCGTGTCGTTGGCCGGGCTGTTCACGGTCTTGCTGACCGGGAAGGTCTCCATCTGCTCCGGGTCGAACGGGGCGAGCAGCGGCTGCAGGCGCTCGCGGTCCTCGAAGGCCGGGTCGAGCCAGAGGTCGAAGTCCTTGCGGTCCAGGATGACCGGCATGCGGTCGTGGAGAGGCCGGACCAGCGCGTTGGCGTCGGTCGTCAGGATGGTGAAGGTGTCGAGCGGCCCCCGCTCCGGGTCCTGCCAGCGCGCCCACAGGCCGGCGAAGGCGAAGGGCTTGCCGTCCTTGCGCCGGATCAGGTAGGGCTGCTTGGCCTTGCCCTCCTTCTTCCACTCGTAGAAGCCGTCGGTGGGGATGAGGCAGCGCTGCTTGCGGAAGCTCCAGCGGTAGGCCGGCTTCTCGGCCACGCTCTCGGCGCGGGCGTTGATCATGCGGTTGCCGATGCTCGCCTCCTTGGCCCAGTAGGGGATGAGCCCCCAGCGGAGGAGGTCGAGCCGGCGGGGCTCGCCGGGCCGCTCGACCCGCACCACGGCGGCCTCCTGGGTCGGAGCGAGGTTGTACCGCGGTATGACCTCGGGGATGTCCCGCAGGTCGAACAGAAGGGCCAGCTCATCGCCTTTCGAGCTCAGGGTAAAGCGTCCGCACATGGTCTAGCGCTCCATCCATAGGCCGCCCACGCAGGTGGCGGCGATCGCCTCGTCCGCGGCTCCGAAGACGAGGGCATCCATGAGGGTATCGGGTTCCCAGCCGGCGAGGGAGGGGGCGCCCAGGTCGACCGTCACGAAGTCCGCCCAGCAGCCGGGCGCGATGCGGCCGGCGTCGATGCCGAGGGCGCGGGCGCCGCCCACGGTCGCCGCGTCGAAGAGGACCCGGCCGACGTGTCCTTCATGGTCTCTCAACACGCCTCGGCTCTCGGCGGCGAGCCGCTGGACGTACTCCAGCCAGCGCATCTCCTCCAGCATGGAGATCCGCGCGTTCGAGTCGCTGCCCAGGCAGATTCCGCCGCCCGGCAGAGAAGCGATCCCGTCGCCCAGGTTGCCTTCCGTCAGGGGGCAGATGCAGACCGTTCCCCCGCCCGCGAGGAAGCGCTCCATGTCTTCCGGTTCGGTGTGGGTGCAGTGGATCGCGGTGACGTCGGTGGCGGTCCCCAGGGTCTCCAGGAGGAGCTGCATGGGGTGGCGGCCGTAGAACGCGAGGGCATCCTGGACCTCCCGGCGCTGCTCTTCCACGTGGATGTGGAAGACCAGGTCGCGCCGCCGGGCCTCGTCGTAGACGGCGCGCAGATCCTCCAGGCTCGCGGCCCGCAGGCTATGGACCGAGGCGCCGAGGGTCTGCGTCCTGGGGTCGAGGAGGCTCGCCAGCCGGTCCGCCTGCTTCCAGAAGGCCGCGGGCGAGAGGGAGTCGAAGCGGCGCTGGGCTCCTTCCAGGGGCTGCCCGATAGCGCCGGTGCGGTAGTAGACCTGCAGCAGGACGATCCGGATGCCGGCCTCGGCCGCGGCGCGAAGCACCCTTTTATCGAAAGCCCAGGCGTCCAGCTCCGACCCATGCAGCTCCGGCCCGTGGTGGAAGTAGTGGAACTCGCCCACGCAGGTGATGCCCGCGGCCCGCATCTCCCGGAAGGTCTGGAGACAGAGGGCCTGGAACCGGTCCGGGTCGAGCCGGTCCACGAGACCGTACATGGCCTCGCGCCAGGTCCAGAAGCTCCCGGAGCCGGCGGGGAAGCGCTCTCCCCGGCCGCGCAGGCCACGCTGGAAGGCATGGGAGTGCGCGGAGATCATCCCGGGGAGAAGAGCACGGTTTTCGAGCCGGAGGTCCGGAGGGATTCCGAGAGCGCCGACCTCTACAATCCGGGCCTCCTCGATCCTGACCTGGATTCCCGGCTCGAAGCGCTCGCCGGTCCAGGTCCAATCGGCTTCGAACACTTTGCTCACGCCGCCTCCAGGCAGAAGCGGCGGATCGTCGCGTCCAGGTAGCCGCGGGCGTCGGCGAGCTGGTCCTTGGGCAGGTGCTCGTTCGGCTTGTGGGCCACCTCGATCGAGCCGGGGCCGAAGATGGCGCAGTCCATGTCCAGGCGCTGGAGCCAGCCGGCGTCCGTGGCGAAGGAGACGCTGGCCCCGGCTTTCTGTCCCACCAGGGCGCAGAGATGGCGGTGGATGGGCGCGGCCTCGTCCAGGAGCATGGGCGGGCTGTCGGAGAGGACCTCCATCTCGGGCTCGAACGGGGCGGCGGCCTCGCGGGCGGCGCGGCGGATGCGCTCGGCCAGGGCCTCGGACTCGACGCCGGGGAGGGGGCGCACCCCCACCTCGAGCCGGCAGCGGTCGGGGACCACGTTGATGGCCGAGCCGCCCTGGATGGTCCCGACGTTGAGCGGCACGAAGGGGACCTCCGGGAAGAGCTCGCGGTTGGGGAAAGCCTCGGCCTCCATCTCCCGGCGGAGGCCGGTCAGGGCCGTGATGACCCGGCCGGCGGGCTCGATGGCGTTGGCCCCCAGGTGGGGGTAGCCGCTGTGGGCGCTCCGGCCGTGGAGGGTGATCCGCATCTTGAGGTGCCCCTTGTGGACCCGCGCCACGCGCAGGGAGGTGGGCTCGCCGATGATGGCGCTCCGGGGCAGGGCCGCCGCGTCCGGGAAGGTCTCGGTCAGGCGCCGGGCGCCCAGGGTGCCGACCTCCTCGTCGTAGGTGAAGACCAGCGCCAGGGGGGCGCGCATGAGGCCACGCCTAGTCTGGGATGCCTCGGCCGCCAGGTTGGCGGCGACGGCGAGGAAGCCCTTCATGTCGCAGGCGCCGCGGCCCACCCAGCGGTCCCCCTCGTCGGAGAGGCTGAACGGGTCGCTCCGCCAGCCCGGCTCCTCGGCGGGGACCGTGTCCATGTGGCCGGAGAGGACGAGCCCCTTGCGGTCTCCGGCGGGCTCCGGGCCGAGCCAGACGATCAGGTTGGCCTTGGTACCGTCGGCCGAGGGGTTGCGCTCGATCCGGATGCCGGGCCGGTCCAGGTAGCCGGCAATGAAGTCGGCCAGGGGGAGATTGCTGTTCCGGCTGGTCGTGTCAAAGGCGACCAGGCGGGCGAGGAGCTCGGCGTCGGAGAGTCGGGAGGCCACCGGCCGGAATTATACGGGGAGATCAATCAGGGGGCGGTTCAAAGGGGCGATTTACAGGGGGAAGACAAGGCCGCAGGGATTCTTCTCGGTCCGGGCGCGCTCGACCCAGGCTGTCAGATCGTCGACGAGGCGCGCGGCGTCCTCCCTTCCGGCCGGCTGCTGAAAGGATTGGAGGGCCGCGGCCGTCTCCCGGAACATGTCGTCGGAGCGGAAGAGCGGGAAGATCAGGTCCGCCTGGCGGCGCATGTCGGCCTCCCGGCGCTCCTGGACGTAGAGCACGGCGAGGTCCATGGCGGCGAGGGCGGCCTCGTAGGCGAGCCCCTCCTGGGCGAGCCCCTCGCGGGCGGAGAGCAGGGCGCCTTCGGCCTCGCGCGGCCGGACCGCGAGCTTGCCCTCCAGCCAGCGCAGGCGGCTCAGGTGGCGCCGGTCGCCGGCCCGCTCGTAGAGCCGGCGGGCGCCGCCCAGGCAGGCATCGGCCTCGCCCGTCCGGCCGCTCTCGTTCAGGAACCAGATCAGGTTGTGGGTGGCGCAGACGATCAGGCGCGGCTCCCGCTGCGGGTCGATGAGGTCGATGCTGCGGCGGATCAGGCGCAGGGCCGCGGCATGCTGGCCCGCCTGCCCGGACGCCTGTCCTGAATTGCCGAGCAGGGTCCCCTTCTTGAGCAGGGTGCGGCCGAAGAGGTGGCGGTCGTCCAGCCGGCGGTAGATCGAGGCGGCGCGGTTGAGGAAGCGGACCGCCTCCTCGAACCGGCCGCAGTAGCCCGAGAGGGAGGCCTTGAGCGTCAGCAGCTCGGCGCGGGCGAGAGGGTCGCCGGTCCCCTCCTCCAGCAGCCGCTCGGCCTTTTCCAGGGAGCTCTCGGCCAGTTGCACCTCGGCCCCGACCCTCCGGGTCTCGGCCAGGTAGGCCCAGGCCATGGCGCGAAGGTCCTGCACGACCGGGGCGCCGTAGAGCTCCAGGTCGAGCTGCTCGGCGACCCGCACCGCGAGCTCCGCGGCCTTGCGCGCCCGCCCGGGGTCGTCGAGCCCGAGCTCGCGGCTCGTCCGGAGCAGGAGCTCGCAGAGCGCCAGGCTAGCGTACCGCCGCGTGCTGTGGACCTGGACCAACCCCTCGACCGCCTCGTGCGCGAGCAGCTCCGCGTAGAGCGCGCGCGAGGAGAGGGGCTCGCGCCGCAGCGGTTCCAGCGCGCCCCCGGTGAGCCGCTTCTGGACCCTCTCGAAGGCCTCGTCGTAGCTCCTGGGCGACGAAGGCGGCTGGCGCGCCGTCTCGATCTCACGCGCGCAGCTCGGACAGCCCTGGAGGAGATGGCGGACGACGGTGCGGGCCTCGTCCGCGGAGGCCGTGCCCTGGAGCAGCCGGCGCAGGAGCTCGCGGTCGGGATGACCGGCCGGAAGCTCCGGGCTGCCGGGCGGGCTGACGGATGGAACCACCGGGCTCGCGGGCCGCCGTCGGGACCGCCGGCGGCTGTCGAGGCGCGCCTCGGCCCGCAGGGCGCGCCAGCGGTGCTCCAGCCGCTCCAGGTCGCGCAGCTCCTGCCAGACGAGCCGCTCCCCTTGGGTGAGCAGGAACCAGGGGATCTCGGGCTGGCGCTGGAGCAGGACCTCCCGCCGGGCTTGCAGGAGCCGGCCGGCCTCGTCCCAGTCGCCCCCCTCGATCAGCTCGCGGAGCTTCGGCAGCAGCCGCCGGCGGCCCTCCGGCAGGGAGGGCTCCAGGCGGGCCACGTCCATCCAGCGCCCCGCCCGGGCGTAGAGGGCCACGGCCGGTCCGATCTCCCCGAGGCGCTCCCGGTAGACCGCGGCCTTCGCGGCCATGCCGGGCTGGTCCGCCTCTTCCAGGGCCCGGGCCCGGCAGCGGGCGGAGCTCTCGAGCTTGCCGGCGAGCCGGTATGCCGCGCCGGCGCGGTGCCAGTGCCCGAGCGCCTTGAGGTGGCGCGCCATGGCTAGGGCAGCCTTCCGGGGCTCGCCAGCCTCGCGGAAGCAGCGCGCCGCCGCTTCGAGCTCGCCCGCTTCCAGCCAGAGCTCGCCGGCCCGCCCGGGCTCCCCGGCCTGTTCGGCCTCCCGGGCGAAGGCCAGGCCTGCCCGCCGCCCGTCGCCCGCCCGTTCCCAGGAGCGCGCAGCGTCCGCGGAGCGGCCCAGGGCCTCCCAGGCTTCGGCCGCCTCCTTCCAGGCCTTGCGCCCCTCGAGCAGACGGATTTCGCAGACCCGGGCCTCCGTCTCCTGGCCGGCCTCCCGGTAGCAGGCGGTGGCCTCCGACAACCGTCCGAGGCGCTCGAGCAGCGGGGCCTGCCGGGCCGCCCTCCCCAGGTCCGCCCAGCGGGTGAGGGCCCCGGTCCAATCCTCCCGCTCCTCGTCGACGCGGGCCAGGGCCTCGGTCTCCTTCCCGGACCTCCCGGCCCGGCGGTAGCACTCGGCGGCCTGCCGGAAGTGGCCGCGCTCCAGGAAGTAGTCTCCCTCCCTCTCCCACTCCCCGGGGGAGGCGGTCGGACGGAACAGGCGGGCGAGGCTCTCCACAGTCTCGCGCTCCAGCCGGCCCCGGAAGCGCTCGTTCCCCCAGAAGGGGTGCGGCTCCGGACCCTCGTAGACGGCGAGGTGCCGCCGGGCGCGGGTCACGGCCACGTAGAGGTGCTGCAGCAGGCGTTTGAAGCGGGGCTCCCTGTCCAGGCGGGCCTCGGAGAGCCCGCGGCCCGCGCGCCCGAAGCGCTCGATCAGATCCTGGTCGGGCGCGAGGAGCTTCCACAGCACGACGTCGTCGAACTCCAGCCCCTTGGCCTCGCGCACGTGGAAGACCCGGCTGGTGCCGAGCCGCTCCCGAAGCCGCACGGTCTCCTCCTCGTCCAGGGTCAGGACGGCGCAGCGCGGGCCGAACCCCTCGATGGCGGCCAGCACCGCCTCCTCGGCGGCGGGCACCTCGATCGGCACCGGCCCCTCGACCGCGGCCTCCTCGGGCTCGTCCTCCTCGGTGCGGCCGAAGACGTCACGCCGCAGAAGGAGGAGGGCGTTGGCCAGCTCTACCAGCGGCCGGACGCTGCGCAGGTTGCGCCGCAGGCGGAGCACCGTGGGCGCCTCCCGGCGCTCCCGCCGATCCCCGGCTTTTCCGGCCAGGCGGCGTACCTCGGCCCAGCGGAAGCCGCTGGGCTGAATCGCCTGCTGCGTGTCGCCGGTGAGCAGGACCCCCGAGAGGTCGGGCCGGCGCGACAGCGCGAGGACGAAGGCCACCTCCAGCTCCGTGAGGTCCTGGACCTCGTCGCAGACGACCACGTCCCAGGTCCGGCCGCGGCCGCGCCGAATCTCGGAAAAAGCCTGGCGGCAGAAGTCGATGCGGTCGCACCGTCCCTCCTCCGCGAGCCACTCCTGATAGCGCTGGGCAATGCGGTAGATCTCCGGCCGCTCATCCACGAAGAGCGGCGCGCGCTTCCTGCCCAGCTCGTAGTAGGCGGCCTCGTCGAGCATGGGCTGGCCCAGGCTCAGGCAGGCCCCCTTCAGGATGCTCCGCAGCTCCTCCCAGACCAGGGCCGGGTCGAGGGGCTTGCCCGAACGGCGGAACCACTCCCGAAAGAGCCGTTCGGTCATGAGCTGGGATTCTTGCGGCGCCAGAGAGCGGTAGAGGTCGGCGAAGGTGAAGAAGTCGGGCTCACGGGCCTCGACCCCTCGTGCGGCCGCCAGGTCGCGGTAGAGCTGGCGGGCGTGCTCCACCAGGGCCGGACTGTAGGAGAGGTACAGGGCCGAGCCGGTCGCCGTGATGGCCGCGGTCAGGCGGTGGACCGAGACCGTGGTCTTGCCGCTGCCCGCGCTGCCGGCGAGGAGCACCGGTCCGGGGGTGCGGAGGATCTCGTACTGCTCGCGGCTGAGCTTGAGCTCCAGCTCCTCGCCCCCCTCGTCGAAGAGGCGCTGGAACTCCTCTTCCCCGGACAGCTCCAGGAGATACCAGCGGATCCCGGACGGTTCCTCGGTCCGGGCCAGCTTTTCGGGCAGATCTTCGGGAGGGAGGAGGAACTGGAGCAGAGGCTCGGTCTCTTCGGACTGGACCTCCGCGAAGGTCGCCTCGGGATGGGGCGGCGGCTCTTCGATCTCGAACTGCTCGACGATCTCCAGCTCCAGGAACTCGGCCTCGGGGGAGCGGTTGCGGCGGGCGGCCCGCACGGCGTCGTCATGCTCCACCCAGTCCCAGACCTGGATATGGGGGGCCAGCCGCTCCGGCTCGGAGGCCAGCGGGGACCGCTGCATGGTGAACAGGAGGCGGTCGCCGGAGCCGGTGCGGGCCTCGTAGACCGGACGGCCGACGCCGCGCAGGCGCTTGACCCGGGTGCCGCCGCCCCAGTGGCCGTCCCGCAGGCGGAGGAGCGCTTTCCAGAGGCTCGCGCGGGCGGCTCTCCCGCTCTGCCGGAGCCTCCGGTAGAGATCGGGATGCAGGAGCACGGGGAAGGGCCCGTGCCTCTCGGGTGACGCAGGACCCTTGGGCACGGGGTTTTATTTTAGCTCAAAGCGGTTTTTGTTCCAAGCCGATTAGTTGCGATCGGATGGAACCTGTGGCGGCAGCGCCAGGGCGGGCGGGTTTCTCTCCTTCCGTATCCGCTCGATCCAGGCCGACAGCTCGTCGATGTGGCGAGCGACGCCCTCGTCGTTGGCGAGCTTGCCGGAGGACTCGAGCACCAGGGTCGTGTCCTTGAGCATGCTGCCGGAGCTGGCGTGGGCGAAGATCTGGTCGGGCTGGCGGCGCAGGTCGGCCTCGCGGCCCTCCTGGACGAGGAGCACGGAGAGGTCCAGGGTGGCGAGGGCCGCCTCGTAGCCGAGCCCCTCCCGGGCCAGGGTTTCGCGGGCGTCGACCAGGGCCCTTTCGGCCTCGCGGGGCCGCGCGGCGAGCTTGCCCTCCAGCCAGCGCAGCCGGCCCAGGTGGCGCCGGTCGCCCGCCCGCTCGTAGAGGCGGCGCACGGCACCCAGGCAGGCATCGGCCTCGCCCGTCCGGCCGCTCCGGCTCAGGAACCAGATCAGGTTGTGGGTGGCGCAGACGATCAGGCGCGGCTCCCGCTGCGGATCGATCAGATCGATGCCGCGGCGGAGCAGGCGCAGGGCAGGAGCCTGCCTGGGCTGCACATTGCCCAGGAAGATCGCCTTCTGGATCAGGGTGCGGCCGAAGAGGTGCCGGTCGCCCAGCCGGCGGTAGATCGAGGCGGCGCGGTTGAGGATGCGGACCGCTTCCTCGAAGCGCCCGCAGCGGCCCGCGATCGAGGCCTCGAGCGCCAGCAGCCCGGCCCGGAGGAGAGGGTCGACAGACCCCCATACCAGAAGCAGCCGGGCCTTGTCCACGGCGCTCTCGGCCATCCTGAGCTCGGCCGCGGCGCTCCGGCTGTCGTCGGGGCGGGCCCAGGGCATGGCAGCGGCGTCCTGCACGACCGGCGCCCCGTACAGGCCGAGGTCGAACAGCTCGGCCGCTTGGACCGCGATCTCCGTGGCCCTGCGCGCCCGCTCGGGATCGCGGTGTCCGAGCTCCCGGCTTTTCCGCAGCAGCATGTCGCAGAGCCCCAGGTCGGCAGCGCGGCGGGTGGACTGGAGGGAGAGCAGCAGCTTGACGAACGCGTTGTCGAAGAGCTCGGTCTGGAGGTTCTGCGGTGGGGGTTGAGGCTCCAGCCGGAGCCCGCGCAGCTCGCCGCGGGCGACCTTCTCGTGCAGCCGGTCGATGGGCTCGTCGTAGTCGTCCAGCGGAGGGACCGGAGGCTGGCGTACCTGTTCGATCTCCCGGGAGCAGCTCGGGCATCCACGCATCACGTGGCGGACGATGACCCGGATCTCGGCGGGGGAGGCCGAGCCTTCGAGCAGGCGGCGGAGGATCCCGGGATCGGGATGGCCGGGATCACCGGCCGGCTCCTTCGTGGCGGGTCTCGGAGTAGGTCTCCGGCCGCCTTTCCGGCGGGCCTCCTCGGCCCGCTCCGGCACCCACGCGAGCCTCCACTGCCGTGCCGCGCGGCTCCAGGCCTGACCGGCCTCGGCGCGAAGGGCGGCGCAGCGGTGCTCCAGCCGCTCCAGGTCGCTGAGCTCCAGCCAGGCGAGCCGCTCCCGTCCGGCGAGCAGGAACCAGGGAATGTCCCCGGGCAGGGCGCGCTCCAGGGTCTCCCGGCGCGCCCGCAGGAGGCGCTCCCCCTCGTCGTACCCGCCCGCCTCGATCAGCTCCCGGACCTTCGGCAGGAGCTGCCGGCGGTTTTCTGGCTGGGCGGGCTGGGGCTCCTCCAGCCGGGCCACGTCCAGCCAGCGGTCCGCCTGCGCGTATAGGGCCAGGGCGCGCCCGGTCTCGCCGAGCCGCTCCAGATAGACCGCGGCCAGCCCGGGCCGGCCCGCCTCCTCCAGGGCCTGGGCGCGGCAGCGGGCGGAGCTCCGCGGCTCTCCGGCGAGCCGGTACGCGGCCGCGGCCCGGCTCCAGCGCCCGGCGTCCTCGTGCAGGCGTCCCAGAGCCAGAGCGGCCTTCGCCGGCTCGCCCGCGGCGCGGAAGCAGCGCGCCGCGGCCTCGGGCTCGCCGGCCTCCATCCAGAGCTCCCCCGCCTTTCCCGGGTCGCCCGCCTCCTCGGCCGCCCGGGCGGAGGCGACGCTGGCTCTCCGGCGCTCCCCGGCGCGCTCCCAGCAGCGGGCGGCGTCGGCGTGGCGGCCGAGGATCTCCCAGGCGGTTGCTGCCTCTTTCCAGGACTTCCGGGCCTCCAGGAGGCGGATCTCGCAGAGCCGCGCCTCCTGCTCCAGGCCGGCTTCCCGGTACAGGGCGGCAGCCTCCGGCAGCCGTCCCAGGCGTTCGAGGAGAGGCGCCTGCCGCGCCGCCCTGTGCAGGCCCGTCCAGCGGGCGAGGGCGCCGCTCCAGTTCTCCCGCTCCTCGTCGGCGCGGGCCAGGGCCTCGGCTTCCTTCTCGGCCCTCCCGGCCCGGCGGTAGCACTCGGCTGCCTGCCGGAGGTGCCCGCGCTCCAGGAACCAGTCCCCTTCCCGCTCCCACTCCGCGGGCGAGGCGGTGGCGCGGAACAGCCGGGCCAGGCCCTCCACGGTCTCCCGCTCCAGCCAGCCGCGGAACCGCCCGTCGCTCCAGAACGGGTGCGGCTCCGGCCCTTCGTAGATCGCGAGATGGCGGCGGGCGCGGGTCACCGCCACATAGAGGTGCTGGAGAAGGCGCTGGAAGCGGGGCTCGCGGTCCAGGCGGGCCTCGGAGAGAGTACCGGCGACACGCCCGAAGCGCTCGAGCAGGTCCTGGTCCGGCCCGAGGAGCTTCCACAGGATCACGGTGTCGAACTCCAGCCCCTTGGCCTCGCGCACGTCGAAGATCCGGCTGCTGCCGAGCCGGCGGCGCAGGGGCTCGGCCTCCTCCTCGGTCGTCAGCACGCCGCAGCGCGGGCCGAACCCCTCGATGGCGGCGAGCACCGCCTCCTCGGCGGCCGGCACCTCGATGGGGACCGGCCCGTCCAGCGCGGCCTCCTCGGGCTCGTCCTCCTCCGTGCGGCCGAAGACCTCGCGCCGCAGCAGGAGGAGGGCGTTGGCCACCTCCACCAGCGGCCGGACGCTGCGCAGGTTGCGCCGCAGGCGCAGCACCTCCGGGGCTTCCCGCCGCGTCCGACCCTCCCGCCGAGACTCTGTCTTGCCGACCAGGCGGCGCACCTCGGCCCAGCGGAAACCGCTGGGCTGGACGATCTGCTGCGTGTCGCCGGTGAGGAGGACGCCGGAAAGGTCCGGCCGGCGCGACAGCGCGAGCACGAAGGCCACTTCCAACTCGGTGAGGTCCTGGACCTCGTCGCACACGACCACGTCCCAGGTCCGGCCCTTGCTCTTGCGCAGCGCGGAGAACGCGCGCCGGCAGAGGTCGATGCGGTCGCTTCGCCCCTCCTCGGCGAGCCATTCCTGGTAGCGCTGGGCCACGCGGTAGATCTCCGGCCGGACGTCCACGAAGAGCGGAGCGCGTTTCTTCCCCAGCTCGAAGTAGGCCGCCTCGTCGAGCATGGGCTGGCCGAGGTCGAGACAGGCCCCCTTGAGGATGCTCCGCAGCTCCTCCCAGACGAGGGCCGGATCGAGCGACTTCCCCGACCGGCCCGACCGGCGAAACCACTCGCGGAAGAGGGGCTCGGTCATTTCGGGCGTGGAATGGTCGCCGGCCAGGGAACGGTACAGATCGGCGAAAGTGAAGAAGTTGGCCTGCCGGACTTCGGCGCCACGCGCGGCAGCCAGGTCGCGGTAGAGCTGCCGCGCGTGCTCCACCAGGGCGGGGCTGTAGGAGAGATAGAGGGCCGAGGAGGACGCGGCGGCCAGCCGGTGCACCGAGATCGTGGTCTTGCCGCTGCCCGCGCTGCCAGCGAGCAGCACCGGTCCCGGGGTGCGGAGGATCTCGTACTGCTCGCGCGTGAGCTTGATCTCCAGCTCCTCGCCACCGCGGTCGAGGAGGCGCTGGAACTCCTCTTCCCCGGCCAGGGCATCGGGCTCCAGCACGTACCAGCGAACCCCGGAGGCTTCTTCGGCGCGGATCTCCAGACCCTCCGGAGGGAGGAGGAACTGGAGGAGAGGCTCGGCCCGCTCCGCGGGAGCCTGCGCGAGGACCTCCTCGAAGGTTGCCTCCGGATGGGGCGGCGGCTCGTCGATGTCGAACTGCTCGACCGCCGCCAGCTCCAGGAACTCGGCCTCGGGAAAGCGGTTGCGGCGGGCGATCCGGTCGACGTCGTCGTGCTGCACCCAGTCCCAGACCTGGAGATGGGGGACGATCCGGCCCGGATCGGCGCCGCCCAGGGGCGAGCGCGCCATGGTGAACAGGAGCCGGTCGCCGGAGTCGGTCCGCGCCTCGTAGACCGGGCGGGCCACCCCCTGCAGGCGCTTGACGCGGGTGCCGCCTCCCCAGCGGCCGTCGCGCAGCAGGCGGAGCGCCTTCCAGACCCCGGCGCGCCCGGGCTTGCCGCTCTCCCGGAGCCTCCGGTAGAGGTCCGGGTGGAGGAGGACCGGGAAATTCAAGCGAGCTTCCGCTCGCCGGGCGCGGGCCTCACGATGACCTCACGATCATGCGCTCGTCGCCCATCCGCCGGGTGGCGCCGGTGGAGTCGAGGTGCTCCAGGAGAGGGATGGCCCACTTGCGGCTCAGGCCGAAGCGGTCCTTGAAGTCGGCCACGGAGAAGCGGTCCCAGGAGGTGGCGAGCAGGTCGCGCTTGAGCCCCTGGACCGCGGAGGCGGCGAGGATCAGGCCGTCCGGCAGGCGGATGAGCTGCCCGCGGGCCACGAGGTGGCGGACGACCCCGTCCAGGATCTGCGGCTTGGCGTTCAAGGCCAGCGACAGCTCGCTCGGCGACGGCGGGGTGAGCCCGCCCTTGTCGAACCGCTCGACCACGGCCGTGGCGAGCTTCGACTCCTCGCCCGTGAGCTGGGCGCTCCGGCCGGGCAGGGTCACCTGGTCCCCCTGCACCGTGAGCACCTTCTGCGCCTCCAGCCATCCGAAGTAGACCGGCGCCAGGTCAGCCGCCCGGCCGCGGAGGATGCGCCGCGCGGCTTCGGCTTTCGGCATGGCCTCGGCCAGCCGGTCCTTCTGGAAGTACTCCTTGAGCACGCGGCGGGCCCGCTCTGTGACCCGCTGCACGGCCGCGGGGGCGATCCACCGGCCCTCTCCGGGGACTGCGATCAACTTCTGCGCGGACGCGAGCTTGCGCAGCTCGGTTTCGACCTGGGCAGGGCGCACGCCCAGCCGCCGGGCCAGGGCGGGCGCGTCGACCCCGCGCTCGCCCGCCTCCACGGCCCAGAACGCGAGGGCGGAGCGGAGATCCCCCTGGAGCGCGGTCAGGGCCTGTCCGAGGATCGTGCCCCGGTGCCGGCGCCACTGCGGATCGAGGACCTCTCCTCCGCCGAGCGTGGCGGCGGGGGAGGGGCGGCGCACGATGTAGCGGTCGCCGCGCACCGCCGAGACCGGAGCCTGCAGACGGATCTCCACCGGCCCTGTCTCCCCCGGCTGGAGCCCGTTCCCGGAGAGCGGCCGCATCCGGCCGAGCACCTCGCTGGCAAAGAGATGGAGGCGGACGGGCAGGAAGCCGCGGACAGGGCCGGGCGCGTCCGGCAGCAGGGTGAAGCGCCCGAGCAGGCTGGTCGTGGCCGCGAATGCCTCGGGCGCGCCGAGCTGCATGCCGCGCCCCAGCTCCTCCAGGGCGACGCCGGTGAGCTGGAGAGAGGTGCGCTCCCCGGCCTCCGCCGCCTCGTGCGGCTGGCCGTGGACCTGGACGCTCCGCACCCGCGCCTTCTGGCCCCGGGGGAGCACCTCCAGCGTGTCCCCCGGCCGGACCTCGCCGCTCGCCAGCGTCCCGGTCACCACGACCCCGAGCCCCCGGAGGTGGAAGGCGCGGTCCAGCGGGAGCCGCGCCGGCCGCTCCGGATCCGTCGCGGTGGCGTGCCGTCCCGCGAGCTCCACCAGGGCGGTCTTGAGCTCGGGGATGCCCTGGCCCGTGGCGCTCGACACCGGCAGGACGGCCGAGCCCGCGAACGGGGTGCCCGCGAGCAGCTCCTCGACCTCGAGCTGCGCCAGCTCCAGGAGGTCGGACGAGACCAGGTCCACCTTGGTCAGGGCGACCAGCCCGGCCGGGATGCCGAGCAGGGAGCAGACCGCCAGGTGCTCCCGCGTCTGGGGCTTCACCCCTTCGTCCGCCGCCACCACGAGCAGCATGACCCGGATGCCGCCGAGCCCGGCCAGCGCGTTGTGGAGGAACCGCTCGTGTCCGGGGACGTCGATGAAGCCGATCTGGAGGTCGTCCCCATCCAGGTGATCGACCAGGTGGGCGAACCCGATGTCGATCGTGATGCCGCGGGTCTTTTCCTCGGCCCAGCGGTCGCAGTCGATGCCGGTCAGGGCGAGGACCAGGCTGGTCTTGCCATGGTCGATATGGCCGGCGGTGCCGACGATGGCCCGGTGCATCACTTGCCCGTCAGGACCTCGCGCGCGATGCGGTTGATGACGGCGCCGTCGGCCGAGCTGCCGAAGCGGCCCAGCATCTCCTTCATCACCGGGCCGATCGCCGCCGGCCCCGAGAGACCGTGCTCATCCACCAGGGCCTGGACAGCGGCGCGGATCTGCCCCTCGTCCACCTGCACCGGCAGGTAGGCTTCGAGCATCTTCGCCTCCGAGTCCTCCTTGGCGGCCAGCTCCTCGCGCCCGCCGTTGCGGTACTGGGCCGAAGCCTCCTCCCGCTGCTTGATCGCCTTGCGGACCAGCGAGACGAACCCCGCCTCGTCCACGTCGCTCCCGCGGCGGATGCGCTCGTTCTTGATCTCGGTCAGGAGCATCCGCAGGGTGCTCAGGCGCTCCTTCTCCCCGGCCTTCATGGCAGTCTTCACGTCGGCTTCGATGCGCTGCTGCGGTGTCGTCGTCGTCATAGCCCGGATTATACGTTGGACTGATACTGAGAATGTATTATCATTTCTCCCGTGGAGCGGGACACGCAGCAGCGGCGGGCGATCAGGGCGGCCATCGAGGAGGCCGACCGGCCCCTGGCGCCGCAGGAGGTTCTGGACGCGGCGCGCTCCCACTCGCCCGGCCTGGGGATCGCCACGGTCTATCGCACCCTCAAGGCCGGGGTCGAGGGGGGCTGGCTGCGGCAGGTGGACCTGCCGGGAGAGGCGCCGCGCTACGAGGTTACGGGCAAGAGGCACCACCACCACTTCCACTGCCGCGCCTGTGACCGGGTCTACGAGATCGAAGGCTGTCCCCAGGGCCTGCGCGGCCTCACACCGCCGGGCTTCTCGCTGGAGGAGCACGAGGTGGTCCTGTATGGGAGGTGCGCGGAGTGCTCGCAGTGAGGATCGCTCTGCTGGTCCTCTTGGCCCTGGGCTGCCGGACCGCTCCCGAGGGGGATCGGATCCGGGTGGCCGTGAGCGTCCCACCCCAGGCCGACCTGGTCCGCAGGATCGGCGGAGACCGGGTCGAGGTCGAGGCCCTGGTCGCGCCGGGCGCCTCGGACGAGGACCTCTCCCTCAGCCCGCGCAAGGCCGTGGCGCTGGAGCGGACCGACCTGTACGTCAAGGTCGGCCATCCCGCCTTCACCGTCGAAGCCCGCTACGTCGATCCGTTCCTGGCGCGGCACCCCCGAGTCCGCGTGGTGGACATGTCCCGCGGCATGGACCTCCACCACGAAGAGGAAGATGACGGACACGGCCATGAGGGTGACCCCCACGTGTGGGTGGCGCCGAAAACCATGACAATCGCGGCCCGGAACATCGCCGCCGCCCTCTCGGAGGCCGACCCGGAGCACGCCGCCGAGTACCGGGCGAACCTGGCGCGCTTCCTGGAGGA
Organism: Thermoanaerobaculia bacterium; assembly: GCA_035556715.1. Classification (GTDB taxonomy): domain Bacteria; phylum Acidobacteriota; class Thermoanaerobaculia; order Multivoradales; family UBA5704; genus DATMER01. The sequence continues at coordinate 28,405 of DATMER010000137.1, read as the reverse complement.
CGTCCGCCGCCTGGACAGCGAGATCCGCGCCCGTCTTGAGGGAGGGCAACGCTCTTTCCTGGTCTACCACCCGTCCTGGGGCTACTTCGCCCGGCAGTACGGGCTGACGCAGATCGCCATCGAGGCGGACGGCAAGGAGCCGGGAGCGGCCCGCCTGATCCGGCTCATCGAGCGGGCGCGGCAGGAGGGCGCGGAGGTGGTGCTCGTCCCCGCAGGCTACTCCCGCGAGAGCGCGCAGGTCCTCGCGGAGGCGATCGGCGGCCGGATCGTCACCGCGGACCCACAATCGCCGGACTGGGAGGAGACCCTCCTCCGCATCGCGGAGGCGCTTTGAGATGACTGAGCCCCTGATCCAGGTCCGCGGCGTCACCTTCGGCTACGGCCGGGAGGTGGTGCTCGACAACGTGGACCTGGACATCCAACCCCGTGACTTCCTGGCGATCATCGGCCCCAACGGCGGCGGCAAGACCACCCTGGTCAAGGTGATCCTCGGCCTGCTCCGCCCCTGGTCCGGGCAGGTGATCTCCCGGGTCCCCCGAGGGCATCTGGGGTACGTGCCTCAGTTCTCGACCTTCGACCGCAACTTCCCCCTGCGGGTGCGGGACGTGGTGCTCATGGGCAAGCTCGGCCGCCGCGGCCTGCTCCGGCGCTACACCCGGGAGGACCGGGAGGACGTGGACCGCATCCTCGAGCGTCTCAAGCTCGTGGACATCGCCCGCGCCCACGTGGCCGAGGTCTCCGGTGGCCAGCTCCAGCGCGTGCTCATCGCCCGCGCCCTGGCCGGCGACCCGGAAGCCCTGTTCCTGGACGAGCCCACCGCTTCGATCGACGCCGAGTCGCGGGAGGTCCTGAGCCAGGTCCTGGAGGAGCTCAACCAGCGCATCCCCATCGTGGTGGTCACCCACGACGTGACCTCGATGTCGCCGAAGGTGGGGCGGATCGCCTGCATCAACCGGCGGCTCTTCTATCACGGCGAGGAGATCGACCAGCACGTCCTCGAAGAGGTCTACGGCTGCCCGGTCGAGCTCGTGGCCCACGGGGTGCCCCACCGGGTCCTCCATCACCATCACTGACATGCCCTCGTTCTTCGACGCTCTCTCCTACGAGTTCCTGCGCAACGCCCTCCTGGCGGGGGTGATCGCCAGCGTCCTGTGCGGCGTGGTCGGCACCTTCGTGGTGGTGAAGCGGCTGGCCTTCCTGAGCGACGGCCTGAGCCACGCGGCCTTCGGCGGCATGGGCGTCTGCTACTACCTGGGGATCGACCCGCTGATCGGCGCCGTCTCCCTGGCCCTGGCCGCCGCCCTGGGGCTGGGAGCCCTGAACAGCGAGACCGTCCGCTCCTACGACACGATGATCGGCGTGCTCTGGGCCGTGGGCATGGCCGTGGGGATCGTCTTCCTCTACCTGACGCCGGGCTACGCCCCGAACCTGATGACCTGGCTGTTCGGGAACATCCTCCTGGTCTCGCAGAGGGATATCTTGTTCGTCCTGGTCTTCGCGGTCTTCGTCCTGGGGATCCTGGCCCTCTTCTTCCAGGGGATCGTGGCCGTGGCCTTCGACGAGGTCTTCGCGAGGGTCCAGGGGGTGCGGGTGCGGCTGCTGATGTCGCTCCTCCTGACCATGATCGCCCTGTCGGTGGTGGTCCTGATCCAGGTGGTGGGGATCATCCTGGTGGTGGCGCTGCTGACGATCCCCCCTGCGATCGCCCTGATGCTCTTCAAGGATCTGCGCGGGGTGATGGTCTGCTCGGTGCTGGTGGGGGTGGGGATCACCCTGGGCGGGCTGGCGCTGTCCTTCTACCACGACCTCCCCTCGGGCCCGGCCATCATCCTGCTCGGCGCGGCTCTGCTGGCCGTGGTCTTCACCGCCAAGAAGCTGACCGGCGAGGCCCCCCGCCTGCTGCCGGTGTTCCGGCGGCGCTAGGCCCGGGAGCGGCTGCACCCGTCGGTAAAAGAGATTCACCCGCGGGTGGAGCCTCTCCTCAAGGCACGCTGATTGCTGATAGATCGGCAGGCCCGGTTCTGCTCCGGCCGGGCTCCCACCGAACTGCGATAGGAGGTATCCGCATGAGCTTGCTTCCCAGAAAGGACATCGAGCCGCTTCTCCGGGCATCCGGGGGGCCTTGCGTCTCCATCTTCCTGCCCACCTTCCGTGCCGGCGGGGAGAGGCAGCAGAACCCGATCCGCCTCAAGAACGTGGTCCGCGACGTCGCGGAGCGCCTGGAGGAGGACTGGGGGATGCGCAGCCCGGACGCGGACGAGCTGCTGGACCCCGTGAAGCGGCTCATCGACGACAACTCCTTCTGGCTCCACCAGAGCGACGGGCTCGCCCTGTTCCTCGCGCCGGACATGTTCAAGAGCTTCCGACTGCCGGTGCAGCTCAACGAGCTGGCCGTGGTGGAGAAGCGCTTCCATCTCAAGCCGCTCCTCCCCCTGCTCTCCGGCGATGGCGACGGCCACTTCTACATCCTGAGCCTCAGCCGCAAGAACATCCGCCTGCTCAGCGGCTCCCGCTTCCGGATCGATGAGATCGACCTGGAAGCCCAGGGCGTCCCAACCAGCTTCACCGAAGCCTTGGGCGAGCTGGAGCGGCGCCAGACCCACATGCAAGCCAGCACCAGCAGCAAGACTCCGCACCGCTTCTCCATGGGGCCGCGGGGCGGGCCGGTCTTCTCCGGCCACGGCACGGGCGAGGACGACCTCGGGGCCGAGCTGCGCAACTACTTCGAGCGCTTCGACGACGCTCTGGCCAGGATCGACATCGACCGCAAGGCGCCCGTCGTGCTCGCCGGGGTGGAGTACCTGCTCCCCATCTATCGCGACGCGGCGACCACGCTGCAGAACATCTGCGAGGACGCCTTGAGGGGGAACATGGAGGGGGAAAAGCCGGACGACCTCCACGCCGCCGCCTGGGAGATCGTCGAGCCCCACTTCCTGCAGGAACGGCGCAAGGCCGCCGAGCGCTTCGGAGACCTGAGCAGCTCGGGCCGCTCGTCCACCGACCTCAACGAAGTCCTGCCGGCCATCCATGACGGCCGCGTCGAGTCCCTGTTCGTGGCCCGCGGCGTCCGCGTCTGGGGCAGCTATGACGGGGACAAGCGCAAGATCTTCTTCCAGGAGGATCAGGGCGCTCCGCGCAACGGCAACGAGGACATCCTCGACCTCGCCGCGGTCCAGGCCTACCTCCACGGCGGGAAGGTATTCGTGGTGGACCAGCAGGAAGTGCCCGAGGGGAAGCCGCTGGCGGCGGTCTTCAGGTATTAGTAAAGACCCCCTCTCCCGTGAAGCGGGGGAGGGCAGGGGAGGGGCTCTTTTTGCGACGGATTCCGGAGCAACAGGAGATCCGGGGAGCGCAGGGTGCCGCGCTCGGGCACTCGGGACGTTCTGCCCCCGGGCGGAATACCTCGTACCCGCTGCTCATGACGCGCCCGTACCCTGGACGGCCCGCCCCCGGCGCGGATGGCCCGGCCCCAGCTCGTACGACGCGCAACCGCCGCGGCTGACCTGTCCACAATGGATACGGCCTCCTACCCGGCGCGCACGGCCCGCACGCCGCGGGGCCGCCTCGTACCCGCCGGGTAGGGCTTCGTACCCGAAGCTCAGGACTTGCCCGCGCAAGTTGTGCCTCGTACGCGCAGAGTAGGGTTTGCTACCCTGCGCGTACGCCTCGCCCCCGAAGGGGCTGAAGCCCACTCTGAGGGTATGACCTCATACCCTCAGGTCGCGGCCCGTTCCCCCGATGGGGAGGCCTTCCCCAGCGAGGAAGGCCGGCAAGGATGCCGGCGCTCCCAGGGAAAGAACCTCTCCAGCGGCAAAGCTAGCGCCTATGGGGGGCCGGGGGTGAGGGCTCGAACTCCACCCCCCTCTCCGCATCCACCGCCAGGACCCGCACCTTGATCCGGTCTCCAACATCCAGCCCCTCGCCCCCATCCTTCAGCCTCCCCATGACGGGCGGCTCACAGGCGCGGACCTGGATCTCCTCCTCTCCGGTCGCGATCACCACCGCTTCAAGCTCGTCGCCGATGCGGTCGGACAGCAACAGGGCTCCCGCCGATCTTTCGACACGGCGCTCCACCTGGATGGCATCGTCTTCCCGGCGGGTGCACCAGGCGGCCAGCTCGTCGAGCTCGTCCTCCGAGTAGGGAGAGGGCCGGCAGGCGAGCGCGGCCTTGAGCAGGCGCTGGATCACGAGGTCGGCATAGCGCCGGTTCGGAGCGGTGGAGTGGGTGTAGTCGTCCGCGGCCAGGGAGAAGTGCCCGGGCACCCTCCGGCCGGGCAGGTCGGCCACGTACTCGCCCAGGCCCACGAGCTGGAGCACGGCATAGGCGAGGTTGGGATACCCCTCGGCGTCTGCGAGCCTCCGCGCCTTCAGGAACGCGGCGAGGGCGGCGGAATCAGGCTCGTCCGGCAGGGCGGTGCCCAGGTTGGCCGCGACCCGGACCAGGCGCGGCCAGCGGACCGGGGCACGAACCAGCCTTTGCAAAGAGGGGAGGCCGTGGGCAGCGAGGAATGTGGCCGTGACCTCGTTCGTCGCCACCATCAGGTCTTCGATCAACTCCTGGGCCCGCGTCCCCTTCACCGGCTCGACCCTCACCTTGTCCTTGCACTCGAAGACAGCATCCAGGCGCCAGCGCTCGAGGGGGAGCGCCCCGCGCTCGTAGCGCCGCCGCCGGAGCCTGGCGGAAGCCTCGTCGTGGAGGCGGAGCTGCCTCTTGAGGACTGACAGCTTCATCGCCCGCTTCTCCAGCGGCCCCTTGTCCTCCAGCCAGTCGGCGACCTCCTCGTAGGTGAGCCGGGCCTGGTTGCGCACCAGGGCGCGGCGGATTTCCGGGGACGAAACGGAGCCGTCCGCCTCGATGATCATCTCCACCACGACGGCCAGGCGGTCCTCGCCCTCGCGGAGCGAGCCGAGGCCGGCGGCGATCCGCTCGGGCAGCAGCGGGAAGTTCCCCGCGGGCGTGTAGACCGACCGGGTGTTGTTGCGGGCGTGGCGATCGAGGGCCGAGCCTGGAGGGACGAGCGCGTCCACGTCCGCGATGGCCACGAGGAGGCGGATCGACCGGCCGCAGCGCTCGGCCGTGGTGATCTGATCCAGGGTGCGGGAGCCCGCGTTGTCGATCGAGAACCAGGGGAGCTGCCTGAGGTCTTCGGCATCCCCAGGGAGGATGTCGCCGGGAAGGGCCTCCGCTTCGGCCAGGGCTTCGGCGGGGAAGTCAGGAGCCAGGCCGCGCTCGATCATGACGCGGCGGGCGATCTCCCTCAGGCCGCGCCGGAGGGAGCGGGGGAGCGGCTCCACGGTCAGCACCCGAAGTCGATGAAGCCGCGCTCGACGTCAACCGAGACCAGCTCGACGCGGACCCGGTCGCCCACGTCGAGCCCTTCCTCGCCGCAGGTGAGCCGCCCTTCGACCGGTTGCCGGCAGGTCCGCACCCAGGTCCCCTTTTCCGAAGCCCCGGTCACGATGGCGTCGAAGGTCTCACCGATCCGGTCTGACAGCAGCAGGGCAGCCGCGGACTTGCTGACCTGGCGCTCGACGCGGCGGGCGTCGTCCTGCTTGCGGGTGCACCAGCGGGCGAGCTCCTCGAGCTCGCCGCCTTTGTAGGGCGCGGGCTGGCCCGCGAGCGCCGCCTTGACCAGGCGCTGGGTCACGAGATCGGGATAGCGCCGGTTGGGCGCGGTGGCGTGGGTGTAGTCCTCGGCCGCGAGCCCGAAGTGCCCCGGCGCGGGCTGGCCCGGCAGGTCCACCGTGTACTCGCCCGAGCCGAGGAGCTTGAGCACGGAGAGCGACAGCTCGGGATAGCCTTCCGGATCGGCGGCCCGGCGCCGGTCCAGGAAGCGGGCGAGGGCCGCGGGCTGGGGCTCCTCCGGCAGCTTCTCCCCGAGCTGCGCCGCGATGTCGACGATCCTCGGCCAGCGCCGGGGAGTGCGCACCAGCCGGCGGATCGAGGGGAAGCCCTTCCCTTCGAGGAAGGTCGCCGTGGCCGAGTTGGCCGCGAGCATGAAGTCCTCGATCAGCTCCTTGGCCCGGTTCTTCCGGTCCTCGGCCAGGCCGCGGACCTTGCCGTTCTCGACCACCGGCTTGGTGCGGAGCGTCTCGAAGCGGAGCGCTCCCCGCTCGTGGCGGCGCTCCCGCAGCCGGCCGGCTGCTTCGTCCTGAAGACGGATCTGCGCCTCCAGGCCCGGCACCCTCTGCGCGCGCTTCGGCAGAGGACCGTGTCCGTCGAGCCAGGCGGCCACGGCGTCGTAGGCCAGCTTCGCGTGGTTGCGCACCGCGGCCCGGAACAGGGTGGCCTCCGGGACCGAGCCGTCCTCGTCGACGCGCATCTCCACGACGACCGCCAGCCGGTCCTCCCCTTCGTGGAGGGAGGTGAGGTCGGTCGAGAGGCGCTCAGGGATCATGGGGAAGATCCGGACCGGGGTGTAGACCGAGGTGGTGTTGTGGCTGGCGTGGCGGTTGGTGTCCGAATCCAGGGGGACGAGCGCGTCCACGTCCGCGATGGCCACGAGCACCCGGATCGCCGAGCCTTCTTCCTTGGCCACGGTGAGCTGGTCGAGGTCGCGGGTGTCGTCGTTGTCGATGGAGAACCAGGGGAGGCGGCGCAGGTCGCGCACTCCGTCCTCCCCATGCCCGGCCTCCTCCATCTCCGCGGTCTCTTCCAACACCTGAGGCGGGAAGTCGGGGTTCAGGCCGCGCTCGATCATGGCGCGGCGGGCGATGTCTTCCAGGTCTGGATGGTCTCTCTCTTCCACCTCCAAAGGCTACTGGAAGTACCCGAACACGTCGAGGACCACGTGCACCGGCACCACGGCCGAGCTGTAGATCCCGAGCGCGCCCGAGCCGGAGGAGGACAGCATGATCATGGCGTTGTTCGCCTGGGTGCGGCCGGCCGTGAAGTTGATGGCGGTGGCGCTGGTCGGCGTGGCGTTGCCGGGGAAGAAGCGCAGGTGGCCGGACGCGGGCGGGGTCACGGCCGTGACGTTGACCGCCAGGGCCTTGGCGCCCGCGGGGATGCCGCACTGGCCCGCGGCCACGAAGATCCGCTGGCCGGGATGGACGGCCGGCCCTCCGCGCTCCCCCGGGGCCAGGCGCGTGTCGAACAGCCGGCAGGGGTTGATCGTGTAGTAGTCGAGCGCGGCGGTGGTGTTCGCCACGGCCGGCTGCCAGCCGAGCTGGATCACCTCGAAGTCGCTCGCCGTGAGGTCATCGAACGCGGGGTTCAGCACGCCGTTGTCCCAGCGCGTGTCATACGCCCCGGTGATGAACATGTCGCTGCCGTTGTCCGCCACGATGAGGCCGTAGGTCTTCATGGCCTGGAAGATCTTCTGCACCTGGGGGGTATACCCCGAGATGTTCTTGCTCGCCTTGAGCCGGAGCCGCGCGCCCATCGGCAGGGCGTTGGAGTTGGAAGACGTGCTCGCCTGGTGTGAGGCGGGCCAGACGTAGCCCTTCGTGAAGTCGACCGTCATGCGGAAGGCGTGCTTGATCGGTGCGGCCGAGAAGACCTCCTCGTAACGCACCAGCCCGGGGAGGATGGCGAGCCCGGCGGCGTCCGCGCTGGTCCACCCTTCGGGCCGGCGCTCCTGCGCGTCGAGCTTGAAGATGGCTCCCGAGTCCGCTTCCCAGCGCTGGGCGGCGGGGTTCCAGAATGTGCGGTACAGCTCGTAGAGGATGCGGTTGTCCCGGTCCACGATCAGCATGTGGCGGTCGCCATCACCCTGTGGTGATATTTCCGGGTTGGCATTCCCCGCGTATCCTCCTTCGATCCACTTGACCCCGGTCTTTGCCTCGGCCGGGATGGGATAACCGATCGGCCGGCCCGGAACGCCGTCGTCGCTCTGGTCCCCGAACGCGGTCCAGAAGACCGTCTGGAGCGGCTGGGTGCCCGGCACGGTGATGTAGACCATGCCGTAGATCTCGGGCTCCATCTCTCCCTCGCCGCCGAAGTCCGGATGCAGCCCGACGTTCGCCCCGACGAAGTTGATGAAGTTCGTGCTGTTGGGATCGATCGGCGCGGCGCTGATGTCCACGTTCCACCAGTGGTCCGGCGGGTGGATCGGCAGGGGAGGAGGGAGGGCGCCTCCGCGCTCGACCTGGGCGAAAAGAGCGGAAGAGCAACAGGCTGCAAGACAAAAGGCCACCATGGCCAGCGATCGGCGCATCGTTTTCTCCTTTAACCGAGAAACTTCGATGTGCGGATAGGGTAGCGCGGGGCCAGCGGGCTGTCAAAGCTTCCGGATGCTAGACTTGACCATACAGCCGTTCTCCACAGGAGGTAAGCGATGCCCTCGCAGCCGCGCCGTCTTTTGTCCGTCCTCGCTCTGCTGGGCATTGCTCTGCTGGCCGCTGCCCCCGGCTCACCCGAAGAGCCGGCCTTCTCGCGCAGCCGCTGGCTGCTGGAGCGGCGGGGGAGCTTCCTGTCTTCCAGAGGCTTGATACCTTCAACCGAGCCGTTGCCGGCCGAGGTCCTGAGCGCTCCGGCGCTGGTCCCGGAGGTCCCGGAGCTGCCCGCGGCGGCCCGCCCGAAATGGGTACGGGTGAGCCGCGACGTCCTGCCTCCGGACTCCAGCGCATCGCAGCCCGAGACCCAGGCCGAGCCCTACCTCGCGATCGATCCGGAGAGGGAGACGAGGATGCTCGCCGCGTATCAGGAGGGGCGCTACGCCACGGGCGGCGCCCGCGCCCTGACGTACGCCTTCTCCAAGAACGGCGGACGCACCTGGACCGAGGCCCTGGTGCCCGGTCTGTCGCGGGCATCCGGGGGCAGCTTCCAGCGAGCCACGGACCCCTGGGTCGCCTACGGCCCCGGCGGCCGGGCCTACTACTGCTCGCTGCTCTTCAACGAGACCGGTCCGGAGAACGGCGTCTTCGTCTCCGCCTCCAGGGATGGCGGCCGGACCTGGGGACCCCCCGTGGCCGTCCACAGGGGCGATGCCGACAACTTCGACGACAAGCAGGCCATGACGGTGGACACCGGCGCCCGCAGCCCGTACCGGGGCCGGATCTACGTGGGCTGGGACACGGTTGGAGAGCGGAGCCAGCTCCTCCGCATGGCGTGGTCCGCGGACGGCGGCGCCTCGTTCTCTCCCCCGGCGGAGCTGGAAAGCACCGGGGTGAACATCGGGGTCATCCCGCTGGTCGGACCCGGAGGCGTGGTCCACGCCGTCTGGGCTCACGCGGACAGCACCCAGAGCCCCTTCGCCCTCGTGCTCCACACCTCCCGCTCGGAGGACGGCGGAGCCACGTGGAGCCGGCCCGTCCAGATCGCCGAGATGCAGGAGGTCGAGGTGCGCAACCAGCGTACCGGGGACATCCTGCCGACCGCGGCCGTCGATCCCCGGAACGGACGTCTGTACGTGGCCTGGATGGACAATCGCTTCACGCCCGGAACCTCCCAGGTCGTGCTATCGCGCTCGGACGACGGCGGCCGGACCTGGAGCGCGCCGCAGCGCGTCTCCGACGGACCCGGGGACGCGCCGAGCTTCACTCCGGCCCTGGCAGTAAGTGGCCAGGGGAGGGTGGCGGTCTCGTACTACTCGCTGCGCAACGATCCCGCCCGCAACTTCCAGGTGGACGCGTACATTGCCCTGTCGAAGGACGGGACGAATTTCGGCGCGAGCCGCCGAGTCTCCCCCGCTTCCTGGGACGTGCGCTTCGCGGCCGTGGCCGGGGGCTTCTTCCTCGGGGACTACCACGGGCTGGCCGCCGGCAAGAAGCTCTTCCACGGCCTCTGGATCGCCACGGCCGAGCGTTCGAAGCTTAACCCCGCGGAGCGGCAGCCGGATGCGTTCGTGGGTACGATCCGGCCTTAAGTTGGGGCCTTAGGGGGGCCCGGTGCCAGCCCGGCCAGCTTCCGGAAGGCGTCCCGGATCGAATCCGGCGCGCGGCAGGGACGCCTCGTGGCCGCGTCGACGAAGACGTGCTCGGTGGTGCCGGTGACCAGCAGCTCGTCCCCCTTGCGGACCTCGTAGGCGAGGCGCAGCCAGCGGCTGCCCAGCCGCTCCCCCCAGCAGGAGACCCGGACCACGTCGCCATAGCGGGCCGGTCGCCGGTAGGTCACCTGCACCCCCGTCACCATGAGGAGATAGCCCATCCGCTCGACGTCGGCGTAGTGGAAGTCCGCCAGGCCGAACAGGTGGTTGCGCACCAGCTCGAACCAGATGATGTAGTTGGCGTGGTGCACCACGCCCATCTGGTCGGTCTCGGCGTAGCGCACCTCGATCTCCGTTTCACTGCGGATGGGTTCTGTCATCAGGCTCCTCGGCTGTAGCGCAGCACGGTCCACAGGATCTTATAGCCGGCGCGGATCGTACCCGACACGGTGCCGGTGATCTTGGAGACTCCGACCCTGCGGCGGTAGGAGACGGGCACCTCCGCGCACCGCAGACCGTGGCGCAGCGCCTTGACCTGCATCTCGGCCGTCCAGCCGAAGTTCGGGTCGGACATCCCGATCCGCTCCAGGGCGTCCCAACGGATGGCCCGGAACGGTCCCAGGTCGGTGAAGCGATGGCCGTAGAGGAGCCGGATCATCCAGCAGGCCACGAAGTTGCCGGCCCGGGCCTGGGGGAGCAGGGCACCGGGCTCGCGGTTGCCGAGGATGCGCGAGCCGATCACCAGGTCGGCCTCCCCGGCCAGGATCGGGGCGATCACGGAGGGGAGCTCCTCGGCGTGATCCGACCAGTCGGCGTCCACGAAGACCACGATGTCCGGGGGACCGGTGCGCCGCAGGTGATCGAGCCCGGCGAGGCAGGCGCTGCCGTAACCCCGCCGGGGAGCAGGGATGACCTCGGCCCCGCCCTCCCGCGCCACCCGTGCGGTTTCGTCCGTGGAGCCGTTGTCCGCCACCACGATCCTCCGGACCGGCGGCCTTGGCAGATCGGCAAGGACCTTGGGAAGCGAGCGCTCTTCGTTGAGGGCGGGGATCACGACGTCGATTTCGAAGCTGGCGGCGTTGGACACCGGCGGATTTTATGCCATGCTTCCGAGGCCGGCCCCCGAGGGCCGGCGCTCCATTTCAGAGGTCGTCATGCCGATCCATCCGTACCAGGGCATCGTGCCCAGGCTTGGTGCCCGGGTCTTCCTGGCTCCAGGGGCCTATGTGATCGGCGACGTGGAGCTTGGCGACGACGTCTCCTTCTGGTTCCACACCGTGGCGCGGGGCGACGTCAACTCCATCCGCATCGGCGCCCGGACGAACATCCAGGACGGCACGGTGCTGCACGTCGCCCACCTTCATCACCGGCTCGTCATCGGGGAGGGGGTGGTGGTGGGGCACCACGCGGTCGTCCACGGCTGCACGGTGGAGGACGGCGTCCTCATCGGCATCGGCGCCCGGGTGCTGGACGGAGCGGTGATCGAGCGCGGAGCCATGGTGGGAGCCGGGGCCGTGGTGGCCCCGGGACATCGCATCCCGGCCGGGCAGCTCGCCCTCGGGATCCCGGCGCGCCCGGTCCGGCCGCTGACCGAGGAAGAAACCCGGCGGATCTCCGACACTGCCGGGCGCTATGCCGAATTGAAGGAGCATTACCGCGGGATGTTCTCGCAGGAATAGAAGAGGATATGGCTGAGACTCTGAAGAGGCGGGGGGCGGGAACGATCACGGCGGAGGACGTCGGCGCCCGGGTGCGGCTGCAGGCCTGGGTGCAGCGGCGGCGCGACCATGGAGGCGTCATCTTCCTGAACCTGCGCGACCGCAGCGGCATCGTCCAGGTCGTGGTGACGCCCGAGCACGAGCCCGAGGCGGCGCGGGTCCTCGATCCCGTCCGCAACGAATGGGTCGTGGAGGTCGAGGGGGACGTGGTGCGCCGCGCGCCCGAGAACGTGAACAAGGACCTGCCCACGGGCGAGCTCGAGGTGATCGCCCGCAGCGCCAAGGTGCTGTCGCGCTCCGACCCGCTCCCCTTCGCCCTGGACGGCAAGATGGACGGAAAAACCGAGGTCTCCGAGGAGGTCCGCCTGCGCTACCGCTATCTGGATCTGCGCCGGACCGAGCTGCAGCGCAACTTCCTGCTCCGTGACAGGGTGACGATGGAGGTCCGCCAGTACTTCCATGAGCACCAGTTCGTGGATGTGGAGACGCCGATCCTCACCCGCTCGACGCCGGAGGGGGCACGCGACTTCCTGGTGCCTTCGCGGGCGCACCGGGGCAGCTTCTACGCCCTGCCGCAGTCGCCGCAGCTCTTCAAGCAGATCCTCATGGTGTCCGGCCTGGAGCGCTACATCCAGATCGCCCGCTGCTTCCGCGACGAGGCCCTGCGCGCCGACCGCCAGCTCGAGTTCACGCAGATCGACCTGGAGATGTCCTTCCCCACGGAGGAGGACGTCTACGCCCTGATCGAGGGGCTCTTCCAGCGCATCTTCCCTCTCGGCGGCATCCACCCGCCCGCGGCGTTTCCGCGGATGACCTACGGCGAGGCCATGGCGCGCTATGGCAGCGACCGCCCGGACCTCCGCTTCGGCTTGGAGATCAAGGACCTGACCGGGCTCCTCCGCGGCAGCGCCTTCCGGGGCTTCCAGGAGGCGGTTGCCATCCGCGGGTTCGCCGTGCCTGGCGCCGCCGAGGCGAGCCGCAAGGAGGTGGACGGCTGGGCCGAGATCGCCAAGCGGAGCGGCGCCGCGGGCGTTCTGACTCTGCGGCGCAAGGGCGGGGAGATCGTCTTCCAGGTGAAGAACGCCCTGACCCAGGCGGAGCTGGAAGGCGCGGCCGAGGCCCTCGGTCTGGAGGAGGGCGGGCTCGCTCTCCTGGTGGCCGGTCCGCAGAACTTGGCGGCCAACGCGCTGGGCACGCTCCGGCTGGAGCTGGCGAAGCAGTACAAGCTGATCCCGCAGGGCCGGCACGAGTTCCTCTGGGTGACCGAGTTCCCCCTGCTGGAATGGAACGAGGAGGAGGGGCGCTGGTACTCCACGCACCACCCCTTCACGAGCCCGGACCCGCGGGACCTGGACAAGCTGGAGAGCGACCCCGGCGCGGTCCGAGCCCGGGCCTACGACGTGGTGCTGAACGGCATCGAGCTGGGCGGCGGCTCGATCCGCATCCACGATCCCGAGGTCCAGAGCCGGGTGTTCAGCCTGCTCGGCATCGGTGCCGAGGAGGCCCAGGCCCGCTTCGGCTTCTTCCTGGAAGCCCTGCGCTACGGCGCCCCGCCCCACGGTGGCATCGCCCTCGGTCTGGACCGCCTCGTGATGCTCCTCGCCGGCCTCAGCACGATCCGAGACGTGATCGCCTTCCCGAAGACGGCCTCGGCCACCGACCTGATGATGGATGCGCCCTCGGAGGTCGATCCCAAGCAGCTCGACGAGTTGGGGATCGCCATGATCAAGGACAGATCCAAGGAATGATCCTCCGCCACCCGTCCGGCTCCACCCCCGTGCTGGTGGGGGAGGACGCCCTGTCGTCGGCTCACGGTCAGCTCGCCGGTTGGCTCTCCGGACGGACGGTCTTCCTCGTCAGCACGCCGCGGGTGCTCGGGCTTCATGGTCAGCGCCTGGAGCCACTGCGGCGGGAGGCGGGGCGGTGGATCATCCTGGAGGTGGAGGAGGGCGAGCCGGCCAAGACGGTGACCTCAGCCGAACGGCTCTGGAATGCCATGCTGGAGGCGGGGGGCAAGCGGGACAGCCGGGTCGTCGCCTTCGGTGGCGGCAGCGTGGGCGACCTGGCCGGGTTCGCCGCCGGGTGCTTTCTGCGCGGGATCTCCTTTGCTCAGATCCCGACCACTCTCCTCGCCCAGGTGGATGCCGCCATCGGTGGCAAGACCGGGGTGGACCTGCCGGGCGGCAAGAACACGGTCGGCCTCTTCCATCATCCTGCCTTCGTGGTCTGCGACACCTCGGTCCTGCCGACCCTCCCGCGGGAGGAGCTGCGCTCGGGACTGGTCGAGGTGGTCAAGATGGCCGCGCTGCTCGATCCCGTCCTCCTCGACCGGGTGGAGCAGCGGCTCGATATCCTCCTGGCCGGTGACCCCGCCGAGCTGGGTCCCGTGGTCGCCGCGGCGGCCGCGGCCAAGATCGGCGTCGTCGAGCGCGATCCCACCGAGCAGGGGGACCGGCGGCTCCTTAACTTCGGCCACACCCTCGGCCATGCGATCGAGTCCGCCTGCGGTTACTCCGGGCTTCGGCACGGGGAGGCGGTGGGGTACGGCATCCTCTTCGCCCTGCGGCTCGCCGTCCGCCAGGGGCTCGACCCGGACTTCGCCCGAAGGTTGGAATCCCTGCTCCGCCGCTTCGATCTGCCCCCGCTCCCGCCGCTCGATCCCGGGGAGCTGATCTCCTTCATGGCGCGCGACAAGAAGGCGCGGGAGTCCGGACTGGTCTGGGTCCTCCCTGCCGCTCTCGGAGAGGGGAGGATGGTGGACGGGATCGGGATGGATGTGGTCGCCGCGGAGCTCGGAGGGTTTTTGCGGGAGACTCGGGTATAATCCAGTCAGTTGTATCAGACCCGAGTTCTCGATGACGACGCCTAGCCGAAGCTTTCTCCGCCGTCTGAAGGTACGGCATGCCCTCCTTCTCGTCCTCCTTCTATCCGGCATCATCCCGCTGGCGGTCAGCAGCTTCCTGCTCATCCAGAAGAACGAGGAGGTCCTGCGCAACGCCGAGCGCGACTACCTGATCCGCAAGGCCGGCGTGCTGTCCAAGGAGGTCTCCTCGTACCTGGTCGCGGTGCAGCGCCCGCTCAAGGAGCTGGGCAACGGCCTCCTGGTGGCGCCCGGCGCGCCGCTGATGGCGGACCGCCTGCGCGAGCCCTGGGTGGGCGAGCACCTCCAGCGGTTCGTGCGCGAGAGCGACGGGATGATCGCGCTGCGTATCGTGGACGGGAACGGCGCCGGGCCGCTGCTCGCGCCCGGCAACCTGGGCACTCCCGCGCGGACCGCCATGGACGAGGCCTTCCAGCAGGTCGGGAAGCAGAAGGCGTCCGACCCCGGCTACCGTTTCGTGGACATGGGCAAGGGCGCCGAGCCGCTGGCGGTGCTGACCATCCCGCTCACCGCGGCGGACGGCCAGAGGCTGGTCGTCATGGCCCTGCTCCGCTTCCGGCCTCTCGAAGAGGTTCTCCGGGCCGAGGCGAGCCCGGGCGTCGGCATCTTCCTGGTGGACCGCAAGGGGCAGATCCTCTGGTCCGACGGTACCAACCAGGGCCAGGTGGAGCTGCTCAAGAAGTCGGTCCTTCCCGAGTTCGTCCGGCAGCCGATGAGCCTGACGCGGGAGTACGAGGTCCCGACCGGGGACGGCGTCCAGGAGGTCCTGGTGCAGGTGAGCGCGGTGGCGGCGAGCGGCTGGGGCGTGGTGGTGCAGAAGCCGCTGTCCGAGGCTTTCGCCGCGGTCGACAAGATGATCTACCAGACCGTGCTGTCGACGCTGCTCCTGGTGGCGCTCGCGCTGTCCTTCGCCTACGTGGCCGCGAGCTGGGTCTCCCGGCCCATCCAGCGCCTCGCCGAGACCACGCACGAGATCGCCGCCGGCCAGTTCGGCGGCCAGATCGACACCCAGGGGCTCACCTTCGAGTTCGCGGACCTGGCCGAAGACTTCAACCAGATGAGCGGGCACGTCGAGCGCTACGTGCAGCAGCTCCGCCAGGCGGCCCAGGCCAACCGCGAGCTGTTCATCGGCAACATGCGCGCCTTCGTGGCGGCGATCGACGCCAAGGACCCCTACACCCGGGGCCACTCCGAGCGCGTCGCGGCATACAGCCGCACCATCGCCCGCTACCTGCAGCTCCCCGAGGAGGTCCAGCACAAGGTCTGGATCAGCGGGCTCCTCCACGACGTCGGCAAGATCGGCGTCGAGGACCAGGTCCTCCGCAAGGAGGGCAAGCTCACCGCGGAGGAGTTCGAGCAGATGAAGATGCACACGGTGATCGGCGCCGACATCATGACGCCGATCGAGCAGTTGCGGGAGATGGTGCCCGGCATCCGCTCGCACCACGAGGCCTGGAACGGCCGCGGCTATCCGGACGGCCTCAAAGGGGAGCAGATCCCGCTCTACGGCCGGATCATCGGCGTGGCCGACACCTTCGACGCCATCACCACGAACCGGCCGTACCAGCAGGCGTTCAGCCTGGACTATGCCGTGGAGACGATCAAGAAGCTCACCGGCAGCCGGTTCGACGCCAAGATCGTCACCGCCTTTCTGCGCGCCTTCGAGGCCGGGGATATCCGGCCGCGGCCGAGCCGCTCGGATTCGCAGATCATGCAAGCCAAGGCGGCGGCTTCAGGATAGAATCCCGGCCGGATGTTCCACTACGTACTCGCCAACCTGCTGGCCAACAACAAGGACGCCCTCGGCGCCATCTTCCTCGACGGTACCGGCGAGACGGTGGACCTCGCCTGCGCGGACTTCAGCCCCTACGAGATGAAGGTGGTCGGCGCCTACCTGGGCATCTACATCCGGCGTTTCGAGAAGCTCCTGTCGGGCAACGATCTCGGAGAGCTGAAGGTGCTGCACATCGAGAAGCGCAGCATCCACATCTACGTCGTCCCCCTGCCGGACGGCTACTCCCTGGCCCTGGTCCAGAAGCATCCCGCCCTCGTGGCCCAGGCCCGCGCCAGCCTGAGCGAAGCGGTCGAGCAGCTCAAGCGCGAGCTGTTCGTGTAAAAAACCATGGCTGACGAACCGAACAAGAACGACATCCTGGAGCTGGCGCCGGAGACCCAGGCGCCCCAGGAGGAAGAGCAGAAGAACTTCTGGGGCAAGCTCAAGCGCGGCCTCTTCATGACCCATACGGAGATCATCGAGAAGGTCTCCGCCGCGGTGAAGAACGAGACCGCGCTCGATGAGACGACTCTCGAATACCTGGAGGAGGTCCTGATCGGCGCCGACATGGGCGTCGAGACCTCGCTCGACCTCGTGGACCGCGTGCGCAAGAACGCCCTCAGGGAGCAGACGACCAGCGCCACCCGGCTGCGGAAGATCCTGTCCGACGAGATCGCCGACCTCCTCTTCCAGGCGCCCAAGCCGCGGCTGCTGGGGCGAGGCCCGGTCCTCACCCTCGTGGTGGGGGTCAACGGCGTGGGCAAGACCACCTCCATCGCCAAGCTCGCGAAGCGCTCCCAGCAGCAGGGGCAGCGGGTGATGCTCGCCGCGGGCGACACCTTCCGCGCCGCGGCCATCGAGCAGCTCGCTCTCTGGGGGGACCGGCTCGGCGTCGAGGTCATCCGCCAGGCCCAGGGCGCCGACCCCGGGGCGGTGATCTACGACGCCATCCACGCGGCCAAGGCGCGGCGGATCGACAACCTGATCGTCGACACCGCGGGCCGCCTCCACACCAAGGACCACCTGATGGCCGAGCTGAGCAAGGTCCGCCGGGTCATCGACCGCGAGGCCGCGGACTGGCAGAAGCAGACCATCCTGGTGCTCGACGCCACGACCGGGCAGAACGCCCTGGCCCAGGCGAAGACCTTCAGCCAGGTGGTGCCCATCGACGGCGTGCTTCTCGCCAAGCTGGACGGCACGGCCAAGGGCGGCATGGTGGTGGCCATCGCCAAGGAGCTGCGCCTCCCCGTGCTCTACCTGGGAGTGGGGGAGAAGGCCGACGACCTGGTGGATTTCCGCCCCCGGGAGTTCGCCTCTGCCCTCCTCGGCTGACCTCCTCCGGAAGGCCCTCCTCCTAGCCGCCCGTGGGCGCTACCGCACCTCGCCCAACCCCATGGTCGGTGCCCTCATCGTGCAGGGCGAACAGATCGTGGGGCGCGGCTGGCACCGGCAGGTTGGAGGGCCTCACGCCGAAGTCGAGGCCATCCGCGCCGCCGGAGTCACTGCCGGCGGCGCCCGCGGCGCCACCCTCTACGTCACCCTGGAGCCCTGCAACCACCACGGCCGCACGCCGCCTTGCGTGGACGCGGTCCTGGAAGCCGGGATCGCCCGCGTCGTCGCTTGCCACCGCGATCCGAACCGGTTGGCTGCCGGCGGCTTCGAGCGCCTCCAGGCTGCCGGACTTGAGGTGGAGCATGGCATCCTCGCGGAAGAGGCCGTCCGTCTCAACCTCCGATTCCTGATCCCGGCCGTGCTCGGCCGTCCCGAGGTCACCCTCAAGTGGGCCATGAGCCTGGACGGCCGCATCGCCACGGCCACCGGGGAGAGCCAGTGGATCTCCTCCCCGGCCGGACGCCGCTGGGGATTGGCGCAGCGCGAGGAGCACGACGCGATCCTGGTCGGCTCCGGGACCGTGCTGGCCGACGACCCCCGGCTCGACCGCAGGCTCGGATTCGCCCGCCGGCCAAACATCCGGGTGGTGATGGACCGCCGCCTGCGCACTCCGCCCGGGGCCCGTCTCTTCCAGGTCGAGGGAACGGTGCGGATCTACACTGAGTCGACGAATCCGCAGCTCTGGCAGGCCCTGGAAGAGCGGGGAGCCCAGGTCATTGGACTGCCTGCTGTCGAGCCCAGCTCTGTTCTGGTAGATCTATACGAAAGCGGAGTCCGTAGCGTGCTCGTGGAAGGGGGCGCCGAGGTCCACGCCAGCTTCGTCCGCTCCGGCCTCTATGACCGGGTTGGCGTCGACTGCGCCCCTCTCCTGATCGGTGGCCGGTCGGCGCCGGGTCCGCTGGGCGGCGAAGGCTTTCCCTCGCTGGCCGGGGCGGCCCGGCTGGAGCGGATCGAGACCCGTCAGCGCGGCGGCGACGTCATCCTCATGGGGTACCGCAAAGGGTGTCTACGGGAGTTGTTGTCGAGCGTGGGCGCCTGAGGTCGGGTCGCGCTCGAAAACGCCGTGGGAGTAAAGATCGTCGTCGAGGTCGTTCGTGGCCTGCGCCTGATGGAGCCAAAGGTTCCAGTAGGCGATGAGCTCGTCCCAGGACAGGTTGCGCAGGTCGAGGTCCTCTTCGCTCAGGAACTCGTCTCGCATGTCGATCATGGTCCTGTCCCTCCGGAAGGCTCGAAGGGAAGAACCCCTTCGGCGCGCGAGACCAGCCGATGGTGGGCGTCGAGCAGCGACAAACCCTCGATCTGACGCTGCTCCGCCGGCCAGAGCCTTGCCCAGACTTCGGCGGCAGCCTGATATCTGGCCAGGCGCTCCTCGTTGGCGTGTATGAGGGCGCGGCGCTCGCGATCGAGAGCCTCCTCCAAGGCTTCACGTCCTTCGGTGATGCGGGCGAGAAGCGGCCGGTGCCGGATCGCCTCCGCGAGCGCCGAATGGTGCGTTTCCGCGAGCTTGATCAGATCGCGGCTGCTGCGAGAGTACAAGAGCTGTAGCCGGGGCTCGGTCATCAAGCGTGCCAGCTCGCCGACGACGGCGTAGTCTTTTTCCCGGTTGGTCAGCTTCAGCGCTGCGAGGGGCTCAAGACTGACGACTTCGTTGCCTGTGGCTTCAGCCTCCTCCCACATGCGAGCCAACTGCTCCGGGGCAATCCGTGGGGGTCGGGTGACGAAATCGGTCCGCAGCCGCAGCGCCTCCGGACGAAACTCGAAATGGGAACTCCAGCCTCCGGCGAGCCAGCGAAGGTCCAGCGGCGCTCCAAACCGGTAGCGCGCCCCCTTGCGAGAGAGGACTTCCAGCACATGGCCGACGGCCTCCTCGTCCTCGCGCAGGACCCAGTCGCCGTCCTTGCTCATGATGGCGAGACGATGGACGACCACCGCCTGACCCGAGCTGAGCAGGGCTCGCAGGCGGTCCCGGTTGAACTCTTCAGTCAGCTCCAGGTAGGGGTTGTTCATCGGCGCAGGTAAGTATAGTGGTGGTTGAGGAGCGTATAGACTGTACCGATGTTCACGGGAATCGTTGTCGAGCGTGGGCGCCTGATCGCAGACCCGGCACCGTCGGGCCAGGGGGGCGTCCGCTTGGTAATCGGCCACAGCGCGGAGGTCGGCCGGCGGCTGGAGATCGGCGCGAGCCTCTCCGTGTCCGGCGTCTGCCTCACGATTACGGAGCTGGCCGAAACCTTCTCTACGGTCGAGCTTTCCCCCGAGACCCTGTCCCGCACGAATCTGGGCGAGCTGAAGCGGGGGAGCGAGGTGAACCTGGAGCCTGCTCTGCGCATGGGCGATGCCCTCGGCGGCCACATGGTCCAGGGGCACGTGGACAGCACCGCCCGGGTAGTGGACCGGCGCGACCTTTCGGACCACAGGGTCCTCGGCTTCTCGATCCCGCCCGAGCTTGCTCCCTACCTGGTGGAGAAGGGCTCGGTCACCGTGGACGGCGTCAGCCTGACGATTTCCGCCCTCCATCCCGACCGCTTCGAGGTGGCGCTGATCCCCCACACGCTGGAGGTCACCACCCTCTCCCGCCTGGAGCCGGGCGACCGCGTCAACCTGGAGGTGGACGTGATCGCCAAGTATGTCCAGCGCATGCTCGCGGCCCGGGGGCTGGTGCCGGAGGCGGTCTAGATGCCGTCCGCCGCCGAGCCGCGGGAGGCGGCCCGTCCCTCGCGCCAGCTCCCCGAGCCGGGCCGCTTCTGGGTACGCTACGTGCCCCGCACGTGGGAGACCCCGGACCGCCCGTGGGTCCACCTCGCCGTTGCCCGGCTGGGTGACTGGAGCCGCCGGGGAGTGCGGGGTCCCGGTCCGGCCACGCTGGAGTCGCTCTCGGAGATCCCCCTCGACGACGTCCTCTACCTGCCGCCGGTGCCGCCGAAGCGGGCCGGAGCGCGGGACGATCTCGCGACCGCCCGCCTCGTGGATGGCACGCCGGTGCTGGTCCACCTCTTCCCCGGGGAGGAATCGCGCATCCCGCCGGTCCAGGGGGTGACGTTCGTGTTCGATCTCCTCGCGGTCCTGCTGGAAGGGGAGATGGGGAAGCTCGACCGGCTCCCGACCGGGGCTTCCGTGGCTTGGCCGCTGGTGCCCGGGCTGACTGACGATCCGTCGCTCTGGGACGAAGGCTGCCGCCGTCTCGCCTCGTCCGGAGCGCGCTGCGCCCAGGCCCTTGCCCCCCTGCTCGTGCCGGCCGACCGCCGCCGTCTCCTCGACGAGATCGAGAAGACCGAGATCGAGAAGCCGGACGAGGTCTTCGGCGCCCTCTTCCACCGGGAGGCTCCCTCGGAGCGCGAGTTTGCCCGCGTGGCCCACCGCCACGGGCTCGATCCGTTCCTGCCGCGCCCTCTGCCCCGCGCGCCGATCGTGGGCAGGGAGAACCGGCGGATCGGCGAGGTCCTGGCCCTGACTGCGGAGCTCTGGCTGCGCCTCGGCCGTCCGGTGGAGCAGGGGCAGGCCTTCTACCGCGCCGCCCGCTGGGTGGACGAGACCACCTATGACATGGATGCCCTCGCCCGGGAAGGCAACCTCGCCGTCATCCCCGCGCTCGACGAGCGCAGCCGGGAGATCGCGGCCGAGGTGGTGGAGACGGAGGCGTCGTCCCTGCTGGACGAGCTGTTGAGGGAGTACCTGACATGAGCGGATGGATCGACCTGCGCTCCGACACCGTCACGCTTCCCGATACCGAGATGCGCCGGGCCATGGCAGAAGCCGAGGTCGGGGACGACGTCTACGGCGAGGACCCCACCGTCAATCGTCTGGAAGAGGAGTCCGCCGCGCTGCTCGGCTTCGAGGCCGCCCTCTTCGTTCCCACGGGGACCATGGGCAACCAGATCGCCCTCCGCCTCCTCGCCAGGCCGGGCGAGGAGGTCGTCTGCGACGCGCTCAGCCACATCCTGCAGTTCGAGATGGGAGCCCTCTCCGCGCTTTCCGGCCTGGTCCCGCGCGCTCTGTCCACGCCCCGCGGCCTGCTGAACCCCGTGGAGGTCGAGGCCGTGATCCGGACCCACGCGCCCATCCAGTCGAGCACCGGCCTCCTGGAGATCGAGAACTCCCACAACCTCGCGGGGGGATTCGTCTACGACCGTCCCCACCTGGAGCGCCTCCTGGACGTGGCGCGGCGGCATGGCCTGCCGGTCCACCTGGACGGCGCCCGCATCTTCAACGCGGCCGTGGCCGTGGGCACGACGGCCGCCGCTCTCGCATCCGGCTTCGACACGCTGATGTTCTGCCTGTCCAAGGGGCTGGGCGCGCCGGTCGGCTCGATCCTTTGCGGAGGCCGGGACTTCATCCAGGAGGCCCGAAGGGTGAGGAAGATGTTCGGCGGCGGCATGCGGCAGGCCGGGGTGATTGCCGCGGCCGGCCTGGTCGCGTTGCGCAAGGGACCCGCCCGGCTGGTCGAGGACCACGAGAACGCCGCCCGTCTCGCCCGCGCCCTCTCCGAGCTGCCGGGCATCGGGATCGATCCCGCCGCGGTGCAGACGAACATCGTGGTCTGCCGGGTCGAGGACGCCGCGAGCCTGCTCGGCCGGCTCAGGGAGGGCGGCGTGCTGGGCAGCCAGGTCTCCCGTGACCACGCCCGCTTCGTGACCCACCGGGATGTGAGTGCGGCTCAGTTGGACGAGGCGATCGAGCGCATCCGGCGGGTGGCCGGGGCGCTGGTGTAACCTCACCCCCTGTCCCCCTCTCCCACCCATTCCCCCGCCGGGAGAGGGGGGACGATTCTGGGGCAGCCGTGCCTGCGACGGAGGCAAGATGGCCTGAGCTACGTTCCCCCTCTCCCGGGGACGGGCGGGTGGGAGATGGGAGAGGGGGACAGGGGGTGAGGTCCTAAACCGCCGGAACCTTCGCCACCAGGTCGATCTCCACCAGAGCCCCCTTGGGCAGCGCAGCCACCTGCACGGTCGACCTGGCCGGCCGGTGCTCTCCCATGGTCTCGGCGTAGATCGCGTTCAGCTTCGGGAAGTCGGCGAGGTCGGTCACGTAGACCGTGGCCTTGGCCACGTCCTGGAAGTTGCAGCCGGCGCTCGCCAGGACCTGGCGCAGGTTCTCGAACACCCTCCGGGCTTGGGCCTCGAAGCCGCCTTCGACCAGCTCGCCGGTGGCGGGATCGATGGCGACCTGGCCGGAGGTGTAGAGCCAGCCGTCGATGGCCACGGCCTGGGAGTAGGGGCCGATGGCCTTGGGGGCGCTGTCGGTGTGAAGGAATCGCATCACTCTCATGCTCCTCTCAGGACGGGGACGGCGGGTCCGGCTCGGTGGATGTTTCCAGCACTCCGATGTAGGGAAGGTTGCGGTAACGCTCGTCGAAGTCGAGCCCGTAGCCCACCACGAAGAGGTCCTCGATCGTGAAGCCGCAGTAGTCGATCTGCACCTCCACCTCCCGCCGCTCGGCCTTGTCGAGCAGGGCGCAGAGGCGGACGCTCTGGGCGCCGCGGAAGCGCAGCAGGCTGAGGACTGTGCGCAGCGTATGGCCGGTGTCCACGATGTCCTCGATCAGCAGCACATCCTTGCCGCGGAGGGGGAGGTCGACATCCTTGCGGATGCGGACCTCGCCGGCGGTCATGCCGCTGCCGTAGCTGGCGGTCTGGAAGAAGTCGACCTTGACCGGGAAGGTCAGCCTCTTCAGCAGGTCCACCAGGAAGAAGACCGACCCCTTGAGGACCCCGATGCAGACCAGGCTGTCTCCGGCGTCCGAGTAGTCCCGGTTGACCTGCTCGGCCATCTCCGCGACCCGCCGCTCCAGGTCCTCCTGGGAGATCAGGACGCGGACATTTTCCTTTGGCATCGCCATGTCGTAATATCCTCTGAGCGTTTCCACGACTTGGAATCAAATATGGCGACCGTCCAGGAGCTCAGCGCTCTCCACCGCCGTTACGCCGACGTCTCGCACCGCTTCCGTGCGGGATGGACGTTCCACCAGTTCCTCCAGAGCCTGAACAAGAGCCTCCTCCAGCGGATGGAGGACCCCTACTCCACCGACTTCCAGGACCTCTACACCGGGCTGAAGGAGATCTCGCAGAGCCTCAACGCCTCCGAGAGCGACCGGATCCGTCATCGGTTGGAGGGGATCGAGCGGCGGCTCGCCGACCTGATGGAGGCGCTCGATTCGGAGGATAGCAGAGTCACTCCCGACTTGCTGCGGCAGTTCTTCCGCCGGGTGCGCTCCTACGACGAGAAGATCCTTACCCAGCTCGTCAAGTTCTACCTCTACGTCCAGCGCGGCACGGGCTGGGACTACGACCGCCTCGACAAGGTCGACTTCCTCCTCGCCCGATTGAGCGAAGAGGAGGACGACCGCGGCGGTGAGCCCCGGCTGAGCGACTACCGCCACCTGGCCGAGATCTTCCACGGGCTCTGGGCTCTGCTCGACGTCCCCCACCCCGGCCCCGAGGCCGTGCGCGAGCAGCGGGAAGCGATCGACGGCATCCGCGCCGAGACCGCCCGTGTCGAAGGGCTCGAGCAGCTCAACGAAAACGGCCTGATCCGCCGCTTCCGCGACCTCAAGCACAACCTGGGCAGCCTCTACTTCGAGCCCGACATCCTCCTCGCGATCCAGGACACCAATCTCGCCCTCAAGAACCGGATCCAGCGGCTCTATGGCCAGGAAGAGCAGCGCATCGTCGCCGAGTACCAGCGGGTCTTCGAGCTGGAGCGCGAGGTGCCGGTGGACCGCGAGCTGGACCAGGACCTGGGGGAGTTCCGCGAGGCCATCGAGCGCTTCGAGAAGCAGCTTCAGCGCGAGGAGTTCAAGCTGGAGGACATCGCCCAGATCCGCCAGCGCGTGCGCGACCTGCTGCCGCGCCTGACCGCGGGCCGGATCGAGCCCGAGGACAAGCCGACCGGGGCGCACCGCATCACGCCTCCCGAGTTCCTGGGTACGGCCGAGCACGTCCTGAGCGCCTCGGGCGACGCGGCGAACGTGACCCTCGGAGACAAGGAGGACATCCTCGGCGACGCGTTCCGGCGCCTGGTCAAGGTCCTCCACGACACCAGCCAGGAGCTGCAGCCGGAGCGGATCGTGCTGCTGCCCGAGATCTTCCCGCTGCGCCTGGAGCCCCGGGAGGTGGTCGCCTTCCGTCGCCTCTACGGCCGGCGTGACCACGACCGCGAGCTGGAGCAGTTCCTGGTGCAGGCGGCGGCGCTCCGGGTCCAGGTCAACGAGGAGGCCCAGGAGATCACGAGCATCATGGACGAGACCTCGGTCACGGGCGACTCCCCGATCTACATCCGCGCCCGCAGGACCGCCCGGCTGGCCGACGAGTACCTCTGGCGCTTCAGCCACATGATGAACAACCTCATCCTCTCCGGCGACGGGGCCGAGGCGCGCCTGTTGGAGATCCTCCGCATGCGCCTGATGCGCGACTACTCGGGCCTCTGGCTCCTCGCCTTCAAGCCCTTCTTCGCCCGCCGTCCCGGCGCGACGCTGATGTAGAGCCGCGTGCCGGTCGATCTCCTGGATGTCACCACAGATCGCGGTCTGGAGCCCTTTCTTGGGCTCCAGACCGAGGTCTACCGGGGAGACCCCGGGTACATCCCCTCCACCCGCAAGGACATCCTCGCCAGCCTCTTCCGCCCGGACTTTGCAGGAGCCCAGAGAGCCTGGGTGGCGCTCGAAAACAACCATCCCGTGGCCAGGATCGTGGCCCGGCGCTCTCCCACGCTCCGCGACGAAGCCGGTCTTCCGTACGGCATGCTCTGCTTCTTCGAGGCCCTGCCCGCGAGCAACGAGACAGTGAGACGGCTGTTCGAGGAGTCGATCCGCTGGCTCCAGGAGACCGGGGCCGGAGCGATCCTCGGCCCCATGGACGGCGACACCTGGCACAAGCACCGGCTCAACGTGGGGCCCTGGGACGATCCGCCCTTCCTCCTGGAGCCCTACAACCCGCCCTACTACCCGGCCCTCTGGGAGGCGCGCGGCTTCACCGTGCTGGAGCGCTACCTCTCCAAGAGGGTGGACGCGGCGACCGTCGCGGCCTTCCTGGAGCCGAAGCGGCAGGCCGCTCTCGCCGCCGGGTACCAATTGCGCCGCCTCGACCCGGGAAGGTTCCAGGACGAGCTGCGGACGATCTACCGCATCTCGGTCCGGATCTTCGCCCGCAACTTCCTCTACACGGACATCCCGGAAGAGGAGTTCTTCGCCCTCTATGCCGGAGCGAGAAGCCTGCTCGATCCCGACTTCGTGTGGTTCGCCCGCTCGCCGGAGGGGGAAGATATCGGCTTCCTCTTCGCCTTCCCGGACCGATTCCGGGCCGTGGCCGCCATGCGCGGCCGGAGGGACCCCCTGGCCCTGCTGCGCTTCTTCCTCCACCGCAACGAGGCGGACGCGGTCAACATGAAGACGGTCGGCGTCCTGCCCGAGCACCGCAGGGCCGGTCTCGGAGCCGCCCTCATGGGCCAGGGTCACCGGATGGCGGTGGAGAAGGGCTACCGTTTCGCCAACCACTGCCTTTTCCGCGAAGGGAACCCTTCCGGGGAAATGGACGGAGGGACGGGGCGGGTGATGCGCCGCTACCATCTGTACAAACTGGCCGCATGAACGTCCTCTCCATCCTCTCCGAAGTCGCCCGGAGCCAACCGGGCCGCCCCGCGCTCATCATGCGCGAGGGCTCCACCACCTTCGCCATCACCTTCGCCGCCCTGCGCGAGCGGATCGACCGCGCGTCGTCCGGTCTTCACAAGCAGGGGCTGCGGCCTGGGGACCGGGCGATCGTCATGATCCCCATGTCCATCGACCTCTACGTGGCCCTGCTGGCGCTGCTCGACCTCGGGGCAATCGCGGTCTTCGTGGACCCCTGGATCGGCTGGAAGCAGATCGCTGCCTTCGCGGCGTTCGCCGAGCCGCGGGGCTACCTGGGAATCCCCAAGAGCCACGCGCTGCGGCTGCTCTCCGGACGCCTCCGTTCCATCCCGGTCACTGTGACCACGGGGAAGCGCCTCGGTCCCGTTCCCGCCCGTTGCACCCTGGCCGAGCTGGAGCAGCCCGCGGGGGACGGCGCCGTCCACGCCTCCCAGCCGGACGACCCGGCGCTGATCACCTTCACCAGCGGATCGAGCGGCGAGCCCAAGGGGGCGAACCGTACCCATCGCTTCCTCCTCGCCCAGCACCGCGCCCTGGCCGCCGAGTTCCCCGCCCGGGAGGGGGACGTGGACATGCCCATGTTCCCGGTGTTCGCCCTGAACAACCTGGCGGTCGGGGTGCCCTCGGTCGTGCCGGACATGGACTTCCGCCGGGTGGACCGGGTGGATGCGTCCGTGATCCTCGGCCAGATGCGCGCTCATGGCGTGACCACCTGCACGGCCTCGCCTCCGTTCTTCGATCGTCTGGCAGCAATGGGTGAGAACCCGGGTCTCCGGCGCATCCTGACCGGCGGAGCCCCGGTCTCCGACGATCAGCTCGTCGTCTGGCGGCGGGCCTTTCCCGGCACCGAGATCCTTGTGGCCTATGGCTCCACCGAAGCCGAGCCCGTGGCCCATCTCTCCGCCGAAGAGCGGCTGGAGGCGAAGAGCGACATCCGTCCGGCAAGCCCGGGCTTCTGCGCCGGCCGGCCCATCGAGCGCATCCGGGCGAAGGTGATCCGAATCCATCCCGGACCGGTCGATCTGAAGGATTGGAAGGACTGGGAGCTGCCGCCTGGGGAGATCGGCGAGCTCGTGGTGACCGGGGATCACGTCTGCCGCGACTACTACCGCAACCCCAGGGCCGTGAACGAGAACAAGATCGCGGATGGGGACACGATCTGGCACCGCATGGGAGATACCGGCTACTTCGACGGCCAGGGTCGTTTCTGGATCGCCGGACGCGTCCACTCGACCATCTTGCGCGGAAGCGAGCTGATCCATCCCCAGCTCGTGGAGCAGGCGGCGAAGGGAGGAGACCTCCGTATCCGGAGAGCCGCGGCGGTCGGGTTGGGGGAGCGGGTGGTCCTGGTGATCGAGACGGAGGCAGGAGAGGAGCTGGAGGAGGATGTACTGCGAAGACTCGCGGCGGCCGGGCAGGTGGTGGATGAGGTGCGGATGACTTCGGAGCCGTTGCCGGTCGATCCCCGGCACAACAGCAAGATTGATTACGGCCGGCTGCGCGATAGGCTGTCCTAATGACCCCCGCCCTCACCCGCACCGCCCCCTTCCCGCGCAGGCTCCGCGCCTACCTGGCCGAGCGCTTCCCCCTGCTCGGCCACGGGGTGCTGATCTTCGCGTACTACTCCTCCAGCCAGTTTCTGGCCCGCACCCTCACCGAGCCGGGCCGGCCGATGCACTACGACCTCACATCCCTGCTCGGCGCCCTGACCCTCTTCCTCTTCTTCTTCCACCTGCGGGTGTTCGACGAGCACAAGGATTACGCCGAAGACCTCCGCCACTACCCCCACCGAATCCTGCAGAGCGGCGTCATTACCCTGCGCGATCTCAAGATCCTGGGCGGGATTGCCATCGCCCTGGAGATCGCGCTCTGCGCGTGGCGCGGACCGGCCGCTCTCGCGGCATGGACCGCGGCGTTCCTCTTCTCGCTGCTGATGCTTAAGGAGTTTTTCGTCGGGAACTGGCTCAACCGGCACTTCCTGCTCTATGCCACGAGCCACATGCTGATCATGCCGCTGCTGTCCCTCCTGGTCTTCAGCTTCGCCACCGGTCGCTGGCCGTGGGACGCTCCGCCCTGGTACTGGATGTACGCCTGGGTGGGCTTCTTCGTAACCTTCAATTGGGAAGTCTCGCGCAAGATCCGAGCGCC
>DATMER010000136.1:0-220355 GCA_035556715.1 Thermoanaerobaculia bacterium | reverse complement strand
ATGTTCATCGGCTACGCCGCGAGCGCGATCCCCTTCGCCTTCGCCATGGCCTCGCTCTGGCGCCGGGACTACGACGACTGGGCCGCGCGCGCCTTCCCCTGGGCGCTTGGCGGCTTCCTGGTGCTGGGCTGCGCCATCCTGATGGGCGGCTACTGGGCCTACAAGACCCTGGGCTGGGGCGGCTACTGGGGCTGGGACCCGGTGGAGAACGCCTCGCTGATCCCCTGGCTCCTGGGCACCGTGATGATCCACGGCCTGCACATGGAGCGCACCAAGGGGCGATACCGCCGCGCCAACTACATCCTGGCCGCGCTGGTCTACCTGTCGGTGCTCTACGGCACCTTCCTGACCCGCTCGGGCGTGCTCGCCGACTTCTCGGTGCACAGCTTCGTGGACCTCGGCATCTCCGGCTGGCTCGTCGCGCTGATGGGCGGGTTCGCCGCCCTCTCCCTCTGGCTGCTGGCGACCCGGCTGCGCCACGTCCCCACCAAGCCCAACGAGGACCCGTTCCTCTCCCGGGGCACCTTCATGGTGCTCTCGACGATCACGGTCCTGGTCTCGTCCGTCGTCATCGCCTTCGGCACCTCGGCGCCGCTCGTGACCCGCTGGTTCATGGAGAACCCGGCCCAGGTCGGCCCGTCGTTCTACAACAAGGTGAACATGCCGATCGCCCTGCTGATCGCGCTGCTGCTGGCCATGGTCCCGTACCTGACCTGGCGCGGCGACGATCTGAAGGCGGTGCTCCGCAAGCTCCTCGTGCCGGGGCTCTTCAGCCTCGCGGTCACGGTCACGGCGGCGGCCTGGGGCGGCGTCCATGACCCGCTCCACCTGATCTTCGTGTTCCTTGCCGGGCTGGCCCTGGCCACGAACCTCCACAAGACCGTGACCCGGGCGCGGGCCGCGGGGATCGGAGCGGCCGGCGGCTACCTCGCGCACGTGGGCGTGGGCGTGATCCTGCTCGGCTTCCTGGCCTCGTCGGCCTACGACGAGAGCACCAAGGTGACGCTGGAGGCGGGCACGCCCAAGAAGGTCGGGGACATGACCCTGACCTTCACCCGCTTCATCCCGCGCGAGGGTCGCGAGAAGGAGCGGATGGAGATCGAGGTGGTCCGCGGCAGCGAGCGGTTCATGGTCTATCCCAAGCTGTTCATCAACGACCGCACCAAGCAGGTGATGGCGAACCCGGACATCCGGAGCACGCCGTTCCAGGACCTGTACGTCTCCCCCATCGACTTCGATCCCGGCCAGCCGCAGCTCCAGCTCGCCAAGGGGGAGAGCGGCCATCTCGGGGACATGGGCGTCCGCTTCGTGGGTTTTGATTTACAGGCCGAGGGCAACGCCATGGCGCAGATGGCGAGCGGCGGGCCGGTGACGATCGGCGCCGTGGTCGAGGTCACCCAGAAGGGCGGGAAGACGACGACGCTCCGGCCTCTCTACCGTCTGAACCCGACCAACGGCGCGGTGGAGACGCCGCCGATGCCGCTGCCCGGCGGCGGCGCGATCTTCGTCTCGGGGATCAACGCCTCGGAAAGCGCGGTGCAGTTCGAGGTGAGCGGGGTCGCGAACCCGGCCCGGCTGTCCATCGACGTCACCCGCAAGCCGCTGATCCAGCTCGTCTGGTTCGGCCTCTACATCGTGCTCACCGGCGGCGCCGTCGCCACGTTCAACCGTCTCCGGCAGGTAAGGAAGCGGGACGAGCTGGCGGCGGTGGTGGCGGAATAGCGGAGCCCCCCTTCCCCCCCCGCCCCTCTCCCGGTTCCCGCCCCGGGAGAGGGGGATGTGACCGTTATTCTCAGTTCCCGTAGAGCTTCAGGACGAAGGCCCCAGCGAAGGCGCCGCCGGCGCCGAAGGGCGGAGCGCCCGCCCACCAGACGTCGACCCGGTAGTTGCCGGGGGGTAGATCACCGGGTTGAGTTCCCACTCGCTGGAAGAAATTCGAACCGAAGGTGTCCACATCGCGCTCGGCCTCGATGCCGATGGCCGGGCAAGCGAGACCGTAAGGCGTCTCGTAGTGCCCGATCATGTGTTGCGGCGCCGCGCCCACGGGGGTCAGCGTCACCTGGAACACGGCGAGGTTCGCAAGGGCGGGCCCGTACGTCTGCCGGCTGCCCACGATGGCGCTGAAATGGGCGTTCAGACAAGTGGTGCCTTGAGGCAGGCTCACCGTCGTGCTCAAGACCGGCGTGGGATCGAAGCATCCGCCTTCGCCACCACCGTTCGCAGGGTTGAAGTTGAAAGCCGTGAACCGGAATCCCTCAAACGCAACGTCGGTCATCAGCCTGACGGGGCCCCTGCAAGTCAGCACCCCTGGAGGATGGGCTATCTTGTTCGCACTCTCCGCGGCAATCTCCTGCGGTGTCTTGTTGCCAAAGAATCCGATGTCCGACGTTTGCGCGCTGACTCCGCTCGCGCCGAGGAGAACGCACAACCCGATCAGGACCAGGCCAAGCTCTTGCCGATGACATTTCATCGCAAATCCTCCTGTCAGACGCTTTCATTGCACGCTCGTCACCACCAGCGTCTGGTGGATGGTGGCGGCTCAAGGACCTGCCTGCGCGACGCGCGGGCAGCTGGGTAAGGGTCTCAGCTCGCGCAGCCCGGCCGGATACGCCAGCCTGTCCGCCTCACATGCAGTACATGCACCTATACTTCAGGTAACCGGTCACCTGCACCTGCGTTTCGCTGAACGCCCGGCACTCCTCTGTAATGACCAGTTGGGTCAGGATGACGGAACCGTCCAAAAACGAACAGTCATCCTCGGCTTCCGCCTGGACTTTGCTCGTCAAGTCGTTGGTCGCATCGGTGCAGGTGAAGCCATATCCGGTCATGGTCGCGGTCTGCTTGATCGCGGTGTAGGGGCACGGCGGATCGGCCTCGGCAGGCATGAGAAAAGCGCCCACGAAGGTCGCGACCAGGACGGCGAGAAGGGTTCGGCGGGAAACACTGCGCATGGAGTGCTCCTTTCTAACTTACAGGAGAGGATCTGCCCTCATAGACGAAGGTGCGCAAAAGCGCATAAGGCGAGCCCACCAGCTAGGATAGAAGAGGGGGTCTGACCCGCCGGTCAACTACTGAGCGCCGGCTGCGTACCGGATTCCACCCAGCAGGTGCTCCAGGAACGCGGGCTCGGAGAAGGAAGCGTCCGTGTGGCCTCCCGCCGTGTACCAGGCCCGGCCGCCATCGTACTCGTGGTACCAGGCGATGGGATGATCGTCCCCCATTTGTCCCCCGGGATAGCTCGCCTCATCCAAGGTGAGCAGCACGGTGACGCCACGGCTCCGCGGGTTCTGCTGAAAGTCGTACCACTCATCGAAGCGGTTCCAGGGGTCCGGCAGCGTTCTCGTCGAGGGGTGGTCCCGGTTCTCCACCCGAATCCGTGCCTGTGCCGGCGCTGGATGGCTCGCGAAGTACGCTCCGACAAGGTCTCCATACCAGGGCCAGCCGTGCTCCGTGTCGGCCGCGGCGTGGATTCCCACGAAGCCTCCCCCATTGCGGATGTAGGTCATGAAGGCGGCTTGCTGGTCATTGTTGAGGACGTCCCCGCTCGTGGAAAGGAAGACGACGACTTTGTAGCGGCTGAGGTTGGCGGTGGTGAACTGTCTCGCGTCCTCGGTGGCGTCGACTTCGAAGTCGTTCGCGGCCCCCAGGTTCCGAAGGGCGGCAATCCCTGGCTCGATGCTGCTGTGGCGGAAGCCGGCGGTCCTCGAGAAGACGAGAATCCTGTCCGCACGGGTCTGCGGCTCGAACCGGTTCTCCCAGAGCTCCACCGGCCCTTTACCGAAGGGGAGGGTGCCGAGGATGTCGCCGTCGCCATCGCCGCCGACGTCGGAGACGCGGACGTTGTGCAAGGCCGGCGTCCCGAGCACCTGGCGGCTCCAACCTGAAGCCTTCCCTGCGTTGAGACCTCCGTTGAGATAGACCAGCAGGCGTCCCTCCCCCCGGATCTCCGACGTAACCACGTCCAGGTCGCCGTCGCGATCGAGATCCGCAAGGCTCACCCCCTGCGCCGAATCGAGAGGACCGCGGTCGATGACGCGTTCCTTCCAGCGCCGGCCGGGGTTCGCTGGATTCTCGAACCAGGAGATCTTTCCCGCCCCCTCCGACACGGTCATCACGACGTCAGGCCGCCCATCCCGGTTCAGATCGCCGATGGCGAGGGCCGCATCCGGACTCCAGGAGCCGAAGCTGCGCCGCTGCCACGGCCGGGAGAGGATCTTGCCGCGCGGATTCTTCAGCCATCGTCCCCCCACGACAATGTCGAGAAACCCGTCCTTGTTGAGGTCGGCCAGCGCCAGCCCTTGCTTCCCGACCCCGGGAACCAGGTCGCGCCGGAGCCAGGACCGCGGTCCGTTCTGCTTGAACAGCGTCACCACGGAGCCGGTTTCTCCGCGCAGCACGACGTCGGGCTTGCCGTCACGATCGAGGTCGCCGATGGCCACGTCCCGATTGCCGCTGCCGGAGCCGATCTGATGGGCAGGCCAGGGAACGGCCGCCGGATTGCCGGCCGGCGGACGGGGGTTCTCGAACCAGACGGTGCCCACGGTGACGTCCAGGTCACCATCCCGGTCCAGATCTCCGACCGCCAACCCACCTTGCGTGGTGTAACCCTGGCCGGCAAGGACGGACTGGGTCCAATCGGGATAGGCGTACCAGACCAGCGGTCCGTCGCTGCCGGCAACAATCGCGTCGGGCCGGCCATCGCCATCGAGATCCCCCAGAGCATTGCCGCAGGGGCCATGGGGGCTGTCCTGGGCGATCACAGTGCGGACGAAGGGGATGTCCTCGGCCCTGCCAGGAGCGGACACGATTACGGCCGCGACGAGAAACAGGACTCCGAAAAGGCCACCCCATCGCCTCATGAGCACAAGTATACGCGGTGCTCAAGCTCGTTCAGACCTCGGAACGCCCCTCCCGAAGTGACTCTAACCCTGTCCAAAGTGATTCTGACCGTGGCCAGGGTCGCTCGGATCACGCCCAGAATGACTTTGACCGCGTCCAGAATCAATCTTGCCATGACCCAAGCCATTCTGACCCTGGGGAAAGTCATTCTGGGCGCGGCCAAAATGATTCTGACCCTGGTCAAAGTCATTCTGAGCGTGCCCGGAATCATTCTGAC
Organism: Thermoanaerobaculia bacterium; assembly: GCA_035556715.1. Taxonomy (GTDB): domain Bacteria; phylum Acidobacteriota; class Thermoanaerobaculia; order Multivoradales; family UBA5704; genus DATMER01. Next base: position 215,239 of record DATMER010000136.1, on the reverse strand, counting down.
CAGGTCCAAAGTCATTCTGACCATGGCCAAAATCATTCTGCCCATGTCCAAAGTCATTCTGGCCATGGCCAAAATCACTCTGGCCACGTCCAAAGTCATTCTGACCGTGGTCCAAGTGAGTTGCAGGAGAGGGGGCCGGGGGGTGAGGGACTACGCCCCGACGGTCAGGCGATCCGCCAGAGATCCCGGCAATCCGGCCTTCCGGATGCGGCGCTGGGCCTCTTCGATCGGATACTCGATGCGGTTCCAGCGGACGATCCGGCTCTGGCTGTCGTAGGTCATGTAGGAAGCTCGGGGGTCGCGGTCCCGCGGCTGGCCGATGGAGCCGGGGTTCACGAGATAGCGGCCTTGAGGGTGGAGCTGCAGCGTGCCGGTGCGGCCGCGCAGCGCCCTCACCCCGAGCACTCTCCCCTCCAGCGAGAAGAGCGACGGGATGTGGGTGTGGCCGAAGAAGGTCACCGGCATGGGGAACGAGGCGAAGATCTCCCAGGCGTCCACATCGGAGAAGACGTAGGTGTCCTCGTCGAGCGGCGAGCCGTGGCAGATCGCCAGGCCCTCCTCGATCCGCATCGGACCCCGGGGCAGGTCGCGGACGTAGCGGAGGTTGGCCGGGGTGAGACGGGTGGTGGTCCATTGCGCCGCGGTCAGCGCGGTCTGGTTGAAGTTCGAGCCGCTGTCGATCCCCGTCACGACCTTGTCATGGTTCCCCCGGACGGTGTACAGGCGGGGGCCGAGCGCGCGCACCGCCTCCACCACCTGGTTGGGCGCGGCGCCGTAGCCGACAAGGTCGCCCAGGACCAGCACGGCATCGAAGCGCTTGCGCCGGGCGCGCCGCAGGACGACCTCGAAGGCGTCCCAGTTGGCGTGCATGTCCGAGAGAATCAGGTAGCGCAACGGTCTTTCCCCACTCAGCGATTGGCAATCATCAAGGCGATCCTCGCCGCGATCTCCTCCGGCTGCTCGTCCGGCCCCACATCCACGGTCAGGTCCGCCTGGCGGTAGGCCGGCAGCCGCTCGCGGTAGAGGGCCAGGGCCTGCTCCGCGTCCCGGAAGAGCGGCCGGTCCTGCTTGCCCAGCGCTCCGATCCGCGAGACGATCGTGGCGAACGCCGGGTTCAGCCAGACCGAGACGCCGTTCGCCCCGATCCAGCGGGCGTTGGCTTCGAAGGTCACCGTGCCGCCCCCGGTCGCCACCACCACGTCCGGCCAGTCTCCGGTGGCGCGGAGCACCTCCTGCTCCATCCGCCGGAATTCAGGCTCGCCGTGCAGCTCGAAGATCTCCCGGACCGACATCCCGGCCCTCAGCTCGATCTCGCCGTCCAGGTCCACGAACAGCGCCTCGAGCCGCTCCGCCAGCTTGCGGCCGACCGCGCTCTTGCCCGACCCCATGAAGCCGGTCAGGTAGACCCGCACGCCGATTGTTCTCCCCAGGCTGCTGCGCTCGCCTGGATCAACCTCAGAGCGTTGGCCCTTACATCTCCGCGGCAGACTGCTCCGATCACGGCCGCGGCGTCGGCTCCGGCGGCGATCACCTCCGCCACGTTGCCGGAATCGATCCCGCCGATCGCGACCAGCGGCTTCGCGGTCCGGCTCCGCGCCCACCGCAGGAGCTCCAGTCCGACCACCGGGTCCGGATTCTCCTTCCCCTTCGTGGGGAAGACCGGACCGACTGCGATTACATCGACGTCAGGGTCGGCGTCCGCGGCGAGGATCTGCTCCTCGCCATGAGTGGACAGTCCGATCCGGACTTCCGGTCCCACCACTCGCCGGGCGGCCGCGGGCGGCAGGTCGGCCTGCCCCAAGTGGACGCCCGCCACCGGGAAGAGCGCGGCGAGGTCGGCCCGGTCGTCCACCCAGAGATGGACGCCGCTCCCCTCCAGGACACGGCAGCACTCCTCCATCTGCCGGAAGAGTGGACTTCCGGAGAGCCGCTTCGCCCGCACCTGGATCCACCGGACCCCCGCCTCCGCCATCTCGCGGACCGCCGCGGGCAGCGGCGCCGGGTGCAGGGCCTCGACATCGGCGATAGCGTAGATTCTACCCGAAGGCCCGGCGGGGGCTCTCATCGGCCCCGCTGGAGGAAGCGCTCCATGAAGCGTGTGGACATCCGGCCCGCGGCGAAGTCCGGGTCGCGCAGGATGCGCTTGTGGAGGGGGATCGACGTGTGGATGCCTTCGACCACGAAGAAGTCGAGCGCCCTCGACATGCGGGCAATGGCCTGCTCCCGGGTGCGATCGTGGACGATGAGCTTGGCCACCAGCGAGTCGTAGTACGGCGGGATGACGTAGTCCTCGTAGCCGTGGGTGTCGACCCGGGTGCCGGGACCGCCGGGGGGGTGGAAGGTCTTGAGCTTGCCCGGGCTGGGCGCGAAAGTGTCGGGGTTCTCGGCGTTGATCCGGCACTCGATGGCATGGCCGCGCGGCTTGAGCCCGCTGGGGATCGTCAGCGGCTCGCCCGCCGCCACCTGCACCTGGAGCTTGACCAGGTCGATCCCGGTCACCATCTCGGTCACCGGGTGCTCCACCTGGATGCGGGTGTTCATCTCCATGAAGTAGAAACGGCCGTCGCTGTCGAGCAGGAACTCGATGGTGCCCGCGTTTTCGTAGCGGACCGCCTCGCAGAGCGCCACCGCGGCCTCGCCCATCCTCTCCCGCAGCTCGGGGGTGAGGGCGGGCGACGGGGATTCCTCGATGAGCTTCTGGTGCCGGCGCTGGATCGAGCACTCGCGCTCCCCCAGGTGGATGACCTTGCCGTGGTGATCGCCGAAGACCTGGAACTCGATGTGCCGCGGCTCGACGAGGTACTTCTCCAGGTAGATGGAGCCGTCGCCGAAGGCCTTCTCCGCCTCCTCGCGGGCGGTGGAGAACTGGCTGGCGACCTCCCCCTCGGAGTAGACGATCCGCATGCCGCGTCCACCTCCCCCGGCCGCGGCCTTGAGGATCACCGGGTAGCCCACCTCGGCGGCGAACCGGCGAGCGTCGTCGGCGTCCTGGAGCGGCTCCTGGCTGCCGGGCAGCACGGGCACGCCCGCGGCCGCGGCGGTCTGCCGCGCCTTGGCCTTGTCGCCCATGAGGCGGATGACCTCCGGCCGCGGCCCGATCCAGCCGAGCCGGCACTCCTCGAGCACCTCGGCGAAGTGGGCGTTCTCGGCCAGGAAACCGTAGCCGGGGTGGATCGCGTCGGCGCCCGTGACTTCGGCGGCCGAGAGGATGGCCGAGATGTTCAGGTAGCTCGCCTTGGAAGGGGGCGGGCCGATGCAGATGTCCTCGTCGGCGTAGGTGACGTGCAGGCTGTCCCGGTCCGCGGTGCTGAACACGGCCACCGTCTGGATGCCGAGCTCGCGGCAGGCCTGGATGATGCGGAGCGCGATCTCGCCCCGGTTGGCGATCAGGATCTTCTTGAACATCGAGGGCCTAGTCGGACTGGATCGCGAAGAGCGGCTCGCCGTACTCGACCGCCTGGGCGTTCTGCGGATAGATCTTCGCGACTACGCCGTCGACGTCCGACTCGATCTCGTTCATCAGCTTCATCGCCTCGATGATGCAGAGGACCTGCCCCTTCTTGACCCGGGAGCCGACGTCGACGAACGGATCGGCGTCCGGAGACGACGCGCGGTAGAAGGTGCCGACGATGGGCGAGTTGACGACGTGCGCCCCTTCCTCGGGAGCCGGCGCGGCCGCGGGGGCCGCGGAGATGTCCGTGGAGGCCATCGGCATGGCCGCGGGTTGTGCCTGCGAGGTGGAGGATGCCCCTTCGGGCGGAGCGGCGGCGTAGACGACCGGCTGCGCCTGCGGCTGGCCGTCTATCTTCAGGCGGAAGCCCGCGCGCTCGAGCTCCAGCCCCTGGAGCCGCCGCTGGGCGACCAGCTCGATCAGCTCCTTGATCTGTTCAAAGGTCAGCACGTCCCAACCCCCTCAAATGAGCTCCTTCTCCAGGAGCAGACGCGCCCGCCGGAGCTCGAACCGGGCCCGGCCGTAGTTACCGCCCGGACCCAGCACGAGGAGCAGATAATAATCCGGGGCGACGGAGCAGACCATCAGGGTCACCCGGTCGGTCGTCACGGCGAGCTGCTGCACGTTCCCGACCTCCAGCTCCCGGTGGTTGTCCGAGATGGCCCGCGCCTGGGAGACCATCTCGGCGCCCAGCGCCTCCAGGTCGATCGCGGAGTCGGAGCTCACGGATTCGACCGGCATGCCATCCTTGGCGACCAGGGACAGGGCGAGGGCGCCCTCGATCCTGCCGGTGATCCGGCTCAGCTCCTCAAGAAACATCGCGTCTCCCCCGGATTCGGTCGAGGTAACGGTTCAGCAGGAAGATCTTGCGGGCCGTGGTCCCGGACCCGGCCGGGCCGGGCCGGAAGCCCGCGAGGAGGCGGCCCGCGTCGAGCGGCCCGGGCTGGGACGGCTGCGGCGCTTCCGCTGCCACAGGCCGGGCCTCCTCGATCCGTCCGAGGCCGGCGCGGGCGGCTCCGTTGTCCGGCTCCCGCTCCAGGACCTCGCGGAAGATCCGCTCGGCCTCGTCCACGTGTCCCTGACGGAGGTAGATATCGCCGAGAGTGGCGGTCGCAACCACCGGCTCCGAGGTCGATAGCGGCTCCGGTTCCTCCGCCACCGGCCAGGGCTCCGGCTCCTCCAGCTCCGGCAGCGGAGTCAGATCGTCCTCGGGCCAGAGCTCTGCGGCCGGCTCCCTGACGGCGGCGGCCGGAGGCTCCATCTCGAAGACGGGTGGCTCGAAGACAGGCGGCTCGGGGACCGGCGCCACGGCCTCCGGGAGAACCTCGACCGGAGGGATCTCCTCCAGCCAGGAGGCGTCCTCCACGGGCTGCGAGACCAGGGGCGCCTCGAAGCTCATGACGGCGAAATCGGGCTTGGCGGGGAGCGGCGGCTCCTGGGGGATGGCCGTGGGCGGCACGAAGCCCAGGGCTCCCGGAGACATGGCCGGGATCGGAATCTCCGAAGGGGCCAGGGGCACGGGCTCGACGTCGAAGATGCCCTCCGACCCCAGGCTCCTCAGGTAGCGCTGGCGGGTGGAGCGGGAGGTCAGGCCGGGGAAGAGGTCGTCGTCCACCTCCTCCACTTCCTCCGCCACCTCTTCCAATTCCAAGACCTCTTCCATCGGCTCGGCGGCCACAGGCTCTGCCATGGATACGGCGGTAGCCGGGATGGGCGGCGCAATCTCGTCGAGACCGAAGACGTCCTCGGCTTCCGGGCGCGGAGCCACCCGGCGCGGAGCCGCTCCCATACCGGCGACATCGCCGAAGTCGAAGATGTCGTCCGGCATCGAGCTCGCGGCTGCCGGGGCCGGCGGGGGAGAGACCAGAGGCGCCGGACCAAGGTCGAAGGGGAGCTCCTCGGGAACCGGCTCCTTGGGACGGTCCATCAGCTTGATCTGCCGGCGGAGGTCCCCGATCTCCGGGTCGCTGTCGTTGAGCAGGCTGTAGAGATCGAGGCGCTCGCGGGCGCGGCCCGGGTCGCCGGTCTCCAGGTAGGCGCGCACCAGCAGCTTGTTGGCCACCATCTGCGTGGCGTCCTGCTTGACCACGCGCTCCAGCACCAGGCGCGAGGCGTCGGCCTCACCCAGCTCGAGATGGCAGCGGCCCTTGGCGACCAGGGCCGAGAGGTAGCCGGGGTGCTCCTGGAGCCCTCGGTCGAGGACGGCGAGTGCCTCCTTCATCCGGCCCTGGTGGCGGTACTCCTCGGCCAGTTGGAGGAAGACGCGGGAGCTGGGATCGGCCTCCCAGCGCGCCTTGAGCTGGGCGAGACGGTCGGGGAACGCTCCGTCGGTCATGCGCGCGCACCCTGGGCGGAGAGGAGGTTTTCGGGATCGTTGGTCAAAGCGGCTGCATTATAGCAGCCGGCCCCCTGCGGCCAAGCCCTTGACCGCAGGGGGGTTTTCCTGCCGGGAGGTCACTGGACGTCGATCGTCGTTTCGTCGGTGAGCAAGTCGCCGTCGCCGCCAGGCGTCCCGACCTCCACCACGACCTCGTTGACGCCCGCCGGGAGGTCCTGCTGCTCCAGCGTGAGCGTGTTCGTAGCCACACCCGACGTATCGGTGAAGACCACGCCCGTGAACTCGAGGTCTCCCCGGCTGGCCTCGAACGTGACCGGCGCGCCCTGGAGCGGCAGACCCTGGGAGTTCGTCACGAACGCCGTCAGCGTGACCTCGGCACCGGCCCGGGGGATCGCGCTCGGGTTCGCCTGGACGCTGATGTCGGTGGCGGCCTCGCGGATCGTCACGGTGGCGCTGGCCGCCTCGCTCGCTCCGAGGATGGCCGTGATCGTCGCGGTTCCGGACTGGGTCCCCGCGTCGAGGGTCGAGGTGGCCGTGCCGTCGTTGCGGGTGGTCGGCCGGTTCGGCGAGAGGGTCCCCAGGGTGGAGGTCAGGATCACGGTCTGGCCGGCGGGCACGGGAGAGCCGTCCGAGTTGCGAGCGATCACGGTCACCGTGGCGTTGCCTTCGACCGGCACCGTGCTCGGGTTGACCGAGACCAGGAGGGTCGGCTTCGTGTCGTCCGACTCGCCGATCTGGATCGTGGTCTCCACCGTGGCGTCGGCCGTGGAGGCCTTGACCAGGGCGGCTCCCGAGCGGCCGTCGGCGCGGAGGGTGGCGGTCGCCTGCCCCCCGCTGTCTACGGTGACCACCGGGTCGATCGTGCCCCGGTCGGAGGACAGCCGGATCTCCGTCCCCGGGTTGAGGGGGTTGCCGTCCGGCTTGCGGCCGATGACGGTGATGGTGGAGCTGCCGTTCAAGCCGATCCGGGTCGGATTGGCGCTGAGGGTCAGGGTCGTCCCGCCGGGCGCGACAGGCGTGGCCTTGTCGCAGCCCAGGGACGGCGCGAGGAGACAGAGGAGGGCGAGAAGGCCGACTGCTTGTTTCATAGCAAAGGAGTATACGAACGGGGGCGGCTGCCCGTCCAGGCAGCCGCCCCAAGATCCTTCAGGAAGAAGTCCGGCGGGCTACGAGCCTTCGCTGTTGTCCGTCGGACCGGTGCACTGCGGATCGGCGGCGTCGATGAACGTATCGCCGTCGTTGTCGAACGTGTCGTTGCACTGCACGGTCGGCGGCGGCGGAGGCGTCGACGTATCGCCCGTGCAGGTGGTGTTCTGCGGCGTCAGGGTGAAGGCGTTGCTGAGCGTCACCGAGCAGCCGGTGCCGTCCAGGTTGCGCACCGTCACTGAGATCGGCGTCGGGACGTTGCGTGTGCCTCCGGCGATGCCGTCGCCGTTGCCGTCACACGGCTCGGTCGTGAAGGTGAAACCGGACGCCGGGGTCGGCACCCGCACCGTGATCGCCGAGGAGGAGCTGCTGACGATCGGGGCCGCGGCGCCGTTGTTCGCATCGCCGAACAGCACCTGCACGCTGGGGGCGAAGTCGCGGCCCGTCAGGGTGGTGGTCGAGCCGATGGCGCCGCTCTGCGGGTTGACCCCGAAGATCAGCGGCAGCGGCACGGTGTAGTTGAAGCCCAGGCTGGCGGTGGCTCCGTCGCCGGTGTCGATGTTGGTCACGCCGACCCCGGTGACCGTGATGATGCCGTTGGCCGGGCAGTTCGACAGCGGGGTGCCGCTGGTGATGAAGTGGACCTCGGTGCCGCTGACGAAGACCGGCGTCTGACCGACTCCGCCGAGCGAGACCGCGACCGGCTCGTCGAAGCCCTGGCCGAAGATGGTCACGCGGGTGCCGCCGGTGTACGGGCCGGAGCCCGGACCCATGGCGGTGATCAGGACCCGGTTGCCGTACTTGAAGGAGTCAGTCGAGACCGTGGCAAAGCCGGTGTTCAGGTTGCGCACCAGGATGTCCACGAGCTGGTTGACGTTGTTCGAGCCGAAACCGGTGGCGGACGGCGAGCGCACCACGATGCGGTTGTTGGTCACTTCCTGGATGGTGGCCTCGACGCCGTCGAAGCTGGCCGGCGAACCGGTGCCGAAGAGGACCTGCACCGGCGACTGGAAGCCGTCGCCCACGATGGTCACCGGGGTGTTGCCATCGTTGGTACCGCCGTTCGGCGTCACCGAGAGGACCACCGGCTGCTGGATCGTGCCGCCCAGCGAGTAGGTGAACCCGGCAGGCAGCGTGTCCGTGTCGGTGTTGGTCTCGTTGACGTTGATGGTCACCGCAACCGCCACCGGCACCGACTGGCCGACGCCGACGCTGACGCCCGCGGCGGCGGCCGGGGGCACCAGGACCCGGATCTGGGACGGGGTGACCGAGCGCACCTGCGCGGCGGCGCCGTTGAACGTCACCCGCACCGGGCTGTCGAAGCCGCCGCCGAGGATGGTGACCTCCTCACCGCCCTGGGGGCTGCCGATCTGCGGGCTGACCGACGAGATGAAGAAGGTGCCCGCCTGGCCGATCGAGACGTTGGCCGCTCCGGCGCTGGGGCCCACGGCGGCCCGCACCGTGGCGGTGCCCACGTCGGTGCCGGGGAAGAGCACGGTCTGTGCCCTGCCGTTGACGAGGTCGAGCGTGACCTGCTGCGTGCCGCCGATGGAATTGAACGCGCCGATGTTGGTGGTCAGCGTCACGTCCGTCAGGTCCGCGGGCGGCTGCCCGTTGTCGGTGCGGCGGACGTCGACCGTGATGGTGCTCCCGGTGTCGGCCCCGGCCGTGATTTGCGACGGGCTCGCCGTCACGGTGATCGCGAACTGCGTCACCGGGACCGGCGGAACGGGGTTCGCCGGCGGCACGTTCGAGGGCTCGGTCGGCGAGTCGGACTGGCAGCCGAACGCCGCCAAGAGCGCGAAGGCGAAGAGCAGTCGGAAAAAGATCCTGGACGATTTCATACCCATGCTCCTGAAAAGACTACGGGACGACTTCGACCGTGAACGAGGCCGGATCCGAGGCGATATCGTCGCCCGACAGGGTACGGCCGAAGAAACGCATGCTCACGTTGAGGACGACGACCTCGCTGCCGGTCTCCTGGTCCACCCCGTTTTCCGCGAGATCGGAGAGCGGCGGGTTGCGGAGCTGGTCCAAGGCCAGGAACTGGAGGTTCGTGATCGTCGCCGTGCCGCCGGCCGGGACCAGGCTGAAGATCGACTGGACGAACGGCGCCGGCACGCGCGTCCCGGTGTCGCGCCGGGAGTAGCGGACCTCGTAGGCCCGCAGCTCGATCGACTGCAGGTCGCTGCTGCTGCCGCTCGGGTCCTTGGTGATGTTGCGCAGAGTGATCTCGCCGACGACCGTGGGGCCGCCGCTGACGGAGACTCCCGACGGCAGGCCGTCGAAATCGGTGACCGACAGGATCACGGAGCCCTCGCTCGTGTCCGTCCGGCTGTTGCAGCTCCCGAGAGCGAGGGCCAGGACGACCAGGAAAAGAAGTGAGACGGTACGTTTCATGTTCGCGCTCCTGCCGGAGGTCAAAGCTTCATGATGCGGGGCGTGATGAAGATGAGGAGCTCCTCGTTCTCTTCACGCCGGGCCTTGTTTCGGAACAGGTTGCCGATGATCGGGATGTTCGCCAGGCCGGGGACACGGTCCTCGCCCTGGTCGGCGGACACTCGGTAGATGCCGCCGATGACCGCCGTGCCGCCGTCGCGGACGAGCAGCCGGGTCTGCGCTTCCTTGGTCGCGATCGGCGCGTTGGTGGCGCCCGGGATCAGGAAGGCGAGCTGCGGCTCGCGCTTCGAGATGTTGATCTCCATCAGCACGGTCCCCTCGGCCGTCACCTGTGGCGTCACCTGGAGCTGCAGCGTGGCGGACACGTACTGCACGGTCACCGTGTTGTTGGCGATCGTCTGGATCGGGATCTGCAGACCGCTCTGGATCGAGGCCTGCTGGTTGTTGAGCGTGGCCACCTTGGGCGCGGACAGGATGTTGATCAGGCCCTCGCTCTCGGCGGCCTGGAGCGCGACGTCCAGGGTGAAGGTGTTGAGCACGTTGCCGAGCCGGAAGGCGAGCACGCCGGCATCGCCGCCGCCCGGAACGTTGACGTCGCCCGAGACCGTGCCCTGGTTCGGGAACACCAGGCCGGTGGTGTTGCCAGTGGCCGGACCGGCGATCCCGTCGAAGCCCCAGTCGATGCCGAACTCGCGAGTGAACCGCTTCGTGGTCTCGATGATCCGGGCCTCGATCATGACCTGCGGCTCGGGTGCGTCGAGCCGGTCGATGACCGAGACGACCGTGTCCATGAACGCCGGCAGCTCCTTGATGATCAGGCTGTTGGTGCGGTCGTCCACGATCACGCTGCCGCGTTGCGAGAGCAGGCCGGCCTGGCCGCTGCGCAGCAGGGTGGCGATCTGTCCGGCGTTGGCATAGCTCAGCCGGCGGTAGATCGTCTGCAGCGGGATCGACAGCGCCTTGGCCGCGGCGAGCTGCTGCTCCTCCTGGGCCTCCTGCCGCAGCACCGCCACCGGGGCGATGCGCATCACGTTGCCCTCGACCTCGTAGCCGAGGCTGTTGATCTTGAGGATCTGCTCCAGGGCCTGGTCCCAGGGCACGTTCTCCAGCTCGGCGGTCACCATGCCCGCAACACCGGGCTGCACGATGATGTTGAGCCCGCTGATCTGGGCGAACGTGCGCAACACCTCGGTGACGTCGGCGTTGGTGACCTTGAGGTCGATCGGCTCGCCCGTGTACACCCGCTCGGTGCCGATCGTCTGGGTCTGGAAGCTCTGGATGGCCGCGTCGGTGCTGCCGCCGGTGGCGGGGACCTCCATGGGACCGGCCGGCCGGGACGGCGAGGGGCGCACCTGCACCATCGGGGGCTCGTCGCTCCGCGTCGGCGATGTCGGGGCCATCGGCGGGGCCGGGGCGGTCGGCGGGGGCGCAGGGTTGGCGGTCTCGGCCTCCTCGATCTCGATATCGGGGTTGCGGCGGACCGGGTTCTGAGCGAGGGCCAGGTCCGAGACCTGGGACTGCGGCGCGGGACGCGTTTCGCGGCCATTGCGGATCGGGGCGGGAGCCATCTCCGGCTCCTCCTCTTCCGGCGCCGGCTGCGCGGCCGCGATCCGGGCGGCTGGCGACACCATGACGGCGCCTCTGCCCGACGAGGCCGGGAAGCTCACCACCAGGGCGTCCGAGGTGCGCTCGATGACCGGCACCACGTCCCGGCTCAGGTCGAAGACCACGCGCGAGACGGGGCTCGGCAGGGGCTTGAACTGCGCCACCCGGACCCGCTCGACGATGCCGCCCTCGACGGACAGGGTCGGCCGCGGGCTGCGGTTGACCACGCCCTCGAGGTCGATGACGAAGCGGTCGGGCGCGTCGAGAGCGAAGGTCGAGTAGGGGAACTCGCCGTCGCCCGCGATGCGGATGACCGCGCCGCCCTCGGAGGTCAGGATTTCGATCCCCTCCAGGCGCGTGGCCGTGACGCCGGCCGGGGCCGGAGCGACCGCGGGCCGGTCGGGGGTGCCCAGGTCGACGGGACCCGTCGGCGCGGACACGGCGGCCTGGACCGGCTCGGCCATTGGCTCGGTCATCGGCTCGGCAGGGGACTCTTCTTCCTGGGGAGCGAGCGAAGGACGGACGCCCTCACCGCTGGCAATCGCCGGCTCCGCAGGCTCCGTCGGCTCATCGCCGCGCGGGCTGTCGGGCCCGAGCGGCTCGAAGGCGAGCGCCGCGGCCTCCTCGCGCTCCTCCACGGGGAGCAGCCGGATCTGCAGCCGGTTGCCGTCGGCGGAGATGGAGTGCTCCACCTCCTGCCGGGTCGCGATGACCAGGCGGGTCATCGGGCGGCTCCCCTCCTGGTTGCGCTGGACCTGCAGCCCGGAGACCAGCCCGTCTTCCGGGGAGAGGTCGGCGAGACCCTCCCTGGCCGACGAGTTGGGGAGCTCGACGACGACCTTGCCGTTGGCATTCCGGAAGCTGGTCCAGACCAGGGGCGCGCTCGACTCGAGGTCCACGAAGACCTCCGGCGCCCCTTCGCGCAGATCGAGGGTGCGGATCTCGGCCACAGAAGGCGTCTGGGCCGACCCGGGAGCCTCCCGGGATGACGGCGCGGCCTCGACGACCCTCGCCGGCTTGGAAGAGGTACAGCCGATCCCTGCCGCCAGCGCCAGGATGGCCGCGGACGCGCAGAGACGCTGCCACCGATCGTTCTGTCTTTTCCTCACTGCATCTCCCATGGCACTCGCCTCCGGACCTGAAAACATCGGTCCCTCACCGGGAGGGAAGATTCTTGACCACCTCGCGGAACGGCTTCAGGGCGGTCGGATCCTGGACCTGCTGCTTGAAGACCACCTCGTCCTTCTGGATGGTCATCACGTCTCCGTCGAAGAGCTGATCGCCCTCCCGCAGGAGGAAGCTCTTGTTCGCGGCCCGGATCTGGGCCACATAGCCGCGAGGGGTACGCCAGATACCCAGGAGCTGGATCTCGTCGATCATCAGCCCCGGGATGCCCTCCGGCCGCGGGCCGCGCTGCTCGGGCCGGTCTGTTCCGGCCAAGAGGGACTTGAAAGGGTCCCGGCGGTTGCCGGCGTCGTACGAAAACCCGCCGGTGCCGGAGAGGACCTCTTCCTCACCCTCAAGGATCTCGTCGATTTCGCCCGTGTCCGGAGTCGGCGACAGCAGGCCGCCTTCCTCGGATCCGGCCGGCGGGGCCGCATCCGGCGCCGCTCCCGGCGGCGGGACCTGGGCGAGAGCCAGAGCGGCGAGCCCCGGCAGGACCAGACAGGCCAGGACGATCCTGGCAAGGGTTGGGGGGATCATTCGGGTGGTCACTCGGGTGATCACGGAACGTCTCCTTCGCCGCCGGCCTGTGCCTGCGCCGCGCGCGCCCGCTCCAGCGCCGAAGGGGCGCCGCCGCCCGGCGCGGCTCCCTGCTGGGCAGGGGCCGGCGTCGTGGCCTCCTTGTAGACGAAGGTCTTGGCGCTGAAGTTGGCTGCCAGCGTGTGCGTCCCCTTGTTCGAGGGCAGGGCGACGATGTTCAGATTCTCGATGTTGATGATCCGCGAGAAGCGGCTGATGCGGTCGAAGAAGAGGGCGAGGTTGTGATAGCTCCCCTCGACACTGACCGCGATGGGCCACTCGCTGAAGAACTCCCGGTCGGAGAGCTGGCCGGGGGTGAAGCGGCGCAGGGCGAAGTCCCCCTGCTCGGCCAGCGAGCGGATGCGGCGCAGCAGGTCGGGCGTGTTGCGCCGCGCCGGCAGGATGCGCAGAAGCTTGTCGAGCTCCATCTCGAGCTGCCGCACCTCGTCGCGGAAACGCGGGAGCTGCTGCTTGGCCGCCCGGCCTTCCTGGATCTTGGCCTGCAGATCCTCGAGCTGCTGCTCTCCGGCCGCGAGCGTCTCCTTCATCGGGCCCAGTACCTGCCAGTTGACGACGAAGAAGATCGCCGCCCCCAGGCCGAGCCCGATGCCCAGCCCGTAGTACCAGGGTTTCCCTTCCAGTCCGGTCTTGAACGCCACCGGGGTTCCCTCCTACCCGGAAGTCGCGGGGGCCGCCGGAGCGCCCGGCGCGGGCGCGGCTCCGGAAGCCGCTTCCGTCTTGGGCACTTCGAACTTGTAGTTGAAGTCGATCACGAACCTGTAGACGCCGCCCTGATCGGTCGTGTCCCGGAGCGTGGGCTCCTCGAACTCCTGGATCCGGTCAAGGTTCTCGATGAACGCCGCCACCGCGTTGGTGTTGAACGCCCGGCCCTCCACCACGATCGTGGTGGCATTCATCGTCATGCGGTCGAGCCAGAGCAGCTCGGGCAGCGACTTGGACACGTGGTCCATGACCCGCACCGGCCCCTTCTGGTTCGCCTTGAGGTCGTTGATGATCCCGATCTTGCGCTCGAGCTCGGCCTTCTTGGCCTTGTAGTCTTCGACCTCCTTGATCACCGCGCCCAGGGCGTCCACCTCGGCCTGGGCCGCGGCGATGTTCTCCTGCTGGTCGGCGATCTTCTGCTTGAGGCTCCACCAGTAGAAGCCGGCGGCGATCACGCCGATCAGCAGCCCGGCGGCGATCAGGTACTGGCCGACGTCCTTGCCCTCGAGCAGGGAGGAGGCCGGCTTGGCCTTGCGGACCGCCCGCTTGCCTTCGCTGAGCAGGTTGATCTTGATCATGGCCTACTCCCCCACCTTGCGGATGCCGAGCCCCACGGCTACGGCCATCATGGGCGCGATCGACTGCAGCCAGGTGGCGTCGAAGTCGCTCTCCTTGTACTGGATCCGCTTCAGCGGGTTCATCAGCTCGGTCGGCACCTCGAAGCGCTCCCGCAGCACCTGGAGCAGGTTCGGAGTGAGAGCGCAGCCGCCCGACAGCACCAGCTCGTCCACCGGCCCTTCCGACGAGGTCGCCGAGAAGAAGTCGAACGTCTTGCGGATCTCCGACGCCATCTCGGCCGACACCGTCTCCAGCACGCTGCGGGCGTCGGCCGCGGTGTAGCGGTCCACCGGCTCGCCGCGCTTCAGCGTCTCCGCCTGCTGGAAGGAGAGGTTGAACTCGCGCTGCAGCGACTCGGTGAAGTGGTTGCCGCCCATGGTGATGTCGCGCCAGAACACGGTCGTGCCGCGCGCCAGGATGTTGATGTTCGTGACGCTCGCGCCCATGTTGATCAATGCCACGACCTTGCGCGGGTCGAGGTCGTAGTTGGCCTCGTAGGCGTTCTGCACCGCGAAGGCGTCGACGTCGACGATCGAGGGACTCTTGCCGGTCTGGCTGATCACCGAGACATAGTCGTTGACCTTGTCGCGCTTGACCGCCACCAGCAGGACGTCCATGTTGTCGCGGCCGGCCTCGCCGTCCGCGAGCACCACGTAGTCCAGGCGGACGTCGTTGATGTCGAAGGGGATGTACTGCTCCGCCTCCCACTGGATCGACTCCGCCAGCTCCTCCTCGGGCATTGCCGGAAGCTGGATCTTCTTGATGATGACGGAATGGCCGGACAGCGAGGTGGCGTAGTTGGTGTTCTTGACCTTGGTCTGGTCATTCAGGCGGTGGATTGCATCCACCACGAGCGACGAGTCCATGATCGAGCCGTCAACGATCGCTTCCGGTGAAAGCGGTTCGACCCCGAGGCGCTGCAGGGTGAACTCCCCCTGCTTGCGCTCCTTGAGCTCGACCAGCTTGATACCGGAGCTTCCGATGTCCAGCCCTACGACACTCTTTTTAGAGCGCGAGAAGAGCACGGCGTTTCAAGCTCCCTTAAAAGTCCAGCTTTCAAGCCTACTTACCGGTGAATCCTTAAAGCTTAGCTGCAAGCTAGCAGCTTCAAGACACCGGTGTCAAGCTGAACATGTATCTATGGCTATATGAACCAGTGAGGGAACTGTACACCCGCTTTTTCTGGAACGCAAGCCCTTTGTTTGAGGAAGATGCTGGAGCCCGCTCAAGGGCGGGTCAGAGAGCGGGATTGCGGAAGGGGGCCTGTTCTGTTATCTTGTCGTGCCCTTCGGGGCTACCGAGAATCCAGGAAGAGATTGGAGATAGGACCATGGCCAAGCAATGCGAGATCTGCGGCAAGGGCACCGTGTTCGGCCGCAACATCAGCCACGCCCACAACGTGACCTCGCGCACCTGGGAGCCGAACCTGCAGCGTGTCCGCGCGCTGGTCGACGGCGCCGTACGCCACGTGCGCGTCTGCACCCGCTGCCTGCGCAGCGGCAAGGTCGTGAAGGCCCCCGTGCGCAAGTGGAAGCCGGAAGAGGGTCAGGGCCAGACTCAGCAGGGTTAGCCTGGGCGGGGGCCTAGTTGGCCTCCGCCATCGTCCCGCCCCCCGTCACTCGCCGGTCGACCCTCAGCACTCCCGCGATCGAGCGCACCTCCCTGAACAGCCTCTCCAGGTGCTTGCGGTCCTTGAGCTGGCAGACCACGCCGATCGTGGCCCTGCCGGTCTCGTGCGTCTCCGCCTCGATCTGCGTGATGTTGCTCCCCACCTTGGTGATCGCCTCGGTGAGGCGCGCTAGCATGCCCGGCTGGTCCGCGGTCTCGATGATCAGCGAGACCTGGTAGACCTCGTCCCGGGCCTGGTCCCACTTGACCTCGATCTCCCGCTCCGGGTTGTAGAGCAGGTTCTGCACGTTGGGGCAGCTGATCGAGTGCACCGAGACCCCGCGGCCGCGCGTCACGTAGCCCACGATGTCCTCCCCCGGCAGCGGGTTGCAGCACTTGGCCAGGTAGGCCAGCAAGTCGCCGTGCCCCTTGACCGTGATCGGCCCCCCGCCCGCGCCGACGCCGAATGGGAGGATCTTGTTGACCGCCTGCCGGATGCGGCCCGGCGGCTTCTCCTCCACCGGCTCGGCCAGCTTCTCCTCGCCCAGCACCCGCGCCAGCACATGCCGCGTCTCCGCCTTGCCGAAGCCCAGGCGGCTGTAGAGGTCGTCGGCCCTGGACAGCCCCTCTTCCTGGAGATAGGTGGCGAGCGCCGGATCGTCCAGGAACTTCTTGAGCGTCACGCCGAACTTGCGCAGCTCCTTCTCCATCAGGCGGCGGCCGATCTCCATGGCGCGCTGCTTCTGCTGGGTGTTGAGCCACTGCCGGATCTTGCTCTTGGCGCGCGAGGTGGTGACGAAGTTCAGCCAGTCGCGGCTCGGGTTGCGGTTCGGGTTGGTGACGATCTCCACCATGTCGCCGTTCGACAGCGCCGTGCGCAGCGGCACCAGGCGGCCGTTGACCCGCGAGCCCGCGCAGTGGTGGCCGAGGTCGGTGTGGACCCGGTAGGCGAAGTCGAGCGGCGTGGCGCCGCGCGGGAATGAGAGCACGTCCCCCTTGGGCGTGAACACGTAGACCTCGTCCGGGTAGAGGTCGACCTTGAGCGTGGTGAGGAAGGTGCGGGGGTCCTGCACCTCCTTCTGCCACTCCAGGAGCTGGCGCAGCCAGAGGATGTTCTGGTCGTCGCTCCCCCGGACCTCGAGCCGCCCCTCCTTGTAGCGCCAGTGGGCCGCGATGCCCTCCTCGGCGACCAGGTCCATCTCGCGGGTGCGGATCTGCACCTCGAACGGCTGCCCGCGCTCCCCCACCACGGTCGTGTGCAGCGACTGGTAGAGGTTGGGCTTGGGCATGGCGATGTAGTCCTTGAACCGGCCCGGGATCGGGCGCCAGTTCTGGTGGACCACGCCGAGCGCGGCATAGGTGTCGCGCAGGTTGACCGTGACGATGCGGAAGGCCAGGTAGTCGTAGAGCTGGTCGATGTCGACCCCCTGGCGCTGGAGCTTCTGGAAGATGGAGTAGTAGCGCTTGACCCGGAAGTTGATCTCGGCGTCGATGCCGGTCTCCTCCAGGGTGCGGGCGAGGCGCTCGCGGATGCGCTGGGTGCCGCGGTCCATCAGCTTCATCTTCTCGGAGATCTTGGAGTGGAGCTCGTTGAACTGGTGGGGCCAGAGGTAGAAGAAGGCCAGGTCCTCCAGGTCCCCCTTGACCTTGGCCATGCCCAGGCGGTGCGCGATGGGCGCGTAGATCTCCAGCGTCTCGCGCGAGATCCGGCGCCGCGACTCGGGAGTCAGCGGCTCCAGGGTCTGCATGTTGTGCAGGCGGTCGGCGAGCTTGACCAGGATGACCCGGATGTCCTTGGCCGAGGCCAGGATCATCTTGCGGAAGGTCTCGGCCTGGGCCTCGTCGCGGCGCACGTACTCGTGGCGGCCGATCTTGGTGACGCCATCCACGAGCTCGGCGATCTCTGCCCCGAACTCCTTCTCCAGCACGTCGCGGGTGGTGAGCGTGTCCTCCAGCACGTCGTGGAGGAGCCCCACGGCCACGCAGGTCTGGTCGAACTTGAGCTCGGCCAGGAGCCAGGCGACGTTGAGCGGATGGACCAGGTACGGCTCGCCGGAGCGGCGGAGCTGGTCCTTGTGCATCTCCCGGGAGAACTCGTAGATCCTGCCCAGGAACTCGGGATCGAAGCGGCGGCCGTGGGCCGAGAGCGTCGAGAAAATGTCCTCGACACGCGTCACCCGGGGTGGAAATACGGGTGGAGCAAAGGTTCGTGCCGGCGCCATATTCAAGGGGGGCCGGAGGGGGAAGCTCCGGGTAGATGATTGTAACGCAGAAAGGTAGGCAGAAAATCCAGAGGCCCTCCCCCTGTCAGGGAGAGGGCCTTCTTCAAAACAGCCTGTCTGGTCCTTACCCCGCCTTCGTGTGCGCCGGGGTCTCGGTGGCGTGGCCGGCGCGGCGCGCCTTGGCGCCGGCACCGAAGTAGTCCTCCCAGAGGAGCGCGAACGAGCTCGCCACGTAGATGGACGAGTAGGTGCCCACGATGACGCCCACCAGCATCACGAACGCGAAACCCTTGATCACGTCGCTGCCGAGGACGAGCAGGGCGCCCAAGGCGAGCAGCGTCGATCCGCCGGTCAGGATCGTGCGCGACAGCGTCTGGTTGATGCTCTCGTTCATGATCTCGATCAGCGGCTTGCGGCGGGTCTTCCGCATGTTCTCGCGGATGCGGTCGAAGATGACCACCGTGTCGTTGACCGAGTAGCCGATCAGGGTCAGGAAGGCCGCGACCGTGGTCAGGTTGAACTCGTAGTCGAAGGCCGCGAAGAGGAAGAGCGTGACCAGCACGTCGTGGATGCAGCCCACGATCGCGCCCACGCCGAAGCGCAGCTCGAACCGGACCCAGATGTAGATCAGCATGCCGATCAGCGAGAGGATCACGGCGTAGAAGCCCTGCCGGCGCAGCTCCTCGCCGATCTGCGGGCCGACGCTCTCGACGCCGACGACGGTGAAGTTGCCCAGGGTGGCGCGCTGCTGCAGGGCCTGAAGGCCCGCCTGGGAGAGGCCGCCGAGGCCGGCGAGCTCGTCCCAGGAGTTGAACAGACCCTTGTCGCGGCGCTGCTCCAGGATCTCATCGGCGGTCTGCAGATAGCGGGCCGCGCCGGCGGGGCCGAGCTTGTCCGGGTCGGCCTGGGTCAGGAATGCGGCGAGCGCGTCCGCGCCGATCTGGTTGACGTCGGGCTTGCCGGCCTGGCCGGGGTTGAGGTCGCTGTTCAACGCGGTCACGACCTTTTCGAGGCTTCCCTGCTCCTGGCCCTCGACCAGCCGGGTCCGGACCATGACCTCGTTCTCGTCTTCCTGGCCGAAGCGCTGGATCTGGACCTCCTCCAGTCCCGCCCCTTCGAGGACGCCGCGCAGCCGTTCGATGTCCGGCCGCTCGCGGAACTGCAGGTTGATCTGGGTTCCGCCCGCGAAGTCGACGCCCACGTTCAGGTTGCCGTGAACGAAGACGAAGAAGATGCCGGCCAGGATCAGGGCCAGGGAGAAAAGGATCCAGAATTTCCGGTACTTCAGGAAATCGAAGTTGGTATCGCGAAGGATCTCCATCGCTTGCTCCTAAGGCTCAGATCGAGAGCCGCTGGACGCGCCAGCGGGTCAGGACGAAGTCGAAGACCCAGCGGCTCACGAACACGGCAGTGAACATGGACGCCAGAAGGCCGATGAACAGGGTGACGGCGAAGCCGCGGATCGGGCCGGTGCCGAACTGGAACAGGAAGGCCGCCGCGATCAGGGTCGTGACGTTGCCGTCGATGATGGACGACAGCGCCTTCTGGAAGCCGAGGTCGATGGACGACCGCACGGTCCGCCCGGCGCGCAGCTCCTCGCGGATGCGCTCGAACACGAGCACGTTGGCGTCCACCGCCATGCCGATGGTCAGGATGATGCCGGCGATGCCGGGCAGGGTCAGCGTGGCGTCGAAGGCGGCCAGGCCGCCGAACAGCAGCAGGACGTTGAGCGCCAGGGCCATCACCGCGTTCAGGCCGCTCAGGTTGTAGATGATCAGCATGTAGAGGACGACCAGCGACGTGCCCACGAGGCCCGAGAGGATACCCTTCTCGATCGAGTCGCGCCCCAGCGAGGCTCCGACGGTGCGCTCCTCCAGGGTGGTGATGCCCGCGGGCAGGGCGCCGGACTTGAGGATCGTCGAGAGGTCCTGGACCTCCTGCTGGGTGAAGTCGCCCTCGATGACGCCCTCGTCGGTGATGCGGGAGCGGATGACCGCCACCGAGGCGATCCGGCCGTCGAGCACGATGGCCATGGGCTTGCCGATGTTGTTGCCGGTCAGCTCGCCGAAGGCGTCGGAGCCCGTGGGCGTGAGCATGAACTGGACGACCGGGCGGTTGAACTCGCCCAGGCTCGGCCGCGCGTTCTTGAGGTCGCGGCCGGTGACCGTGCGCCGCTTCTGGACCGCGTAGTACTCGTCGCCGATGTCCTTGCCGGTGTTGTCGCGGACGTCGCCCTCGAGGATCTCAAGGGTGTCGGGCAGGCGGCCGCCGTAGTTCGCCAGCAGGGCCTGGCGGTCGGGGACCGGCCCGTTCTCGACGATGCGGAACTCCAGGAAGGCGGTGCTCTTGATCAGGTTGCGCACGCGATCCGGGTCGTCCACGCCGGGGAGCTGGACCACGATGCGGTAGTCGTCGGTCGTGGTGATGACCGGCTCGGCCACGCCGTAGGCGTTGATGCGGTTGTCGATCGTCTGCCTGGCCTGGGACACCGCGGAGTTGCGCACCGCGTTGACCTCGGCATCGTTCATCTCGAAGGCGATGCGCCCGTCGCCGCGCCCCGCGACCTCCCAGCGGGTGCCGCCGCGGCCGGTGAAGCCCCGCTCCTCGGCGAGGTCGGCCAGCGCGTCCATGGACTGCGGCGACAGGCCGCTGATCTCGAAGCGGGCGTCGGCGGTGCGGCGGGGCTGCAATCCGGCCATGCCTTCTTCTTCGGCGAGCTGGACCAGGCGGTCCATGTCGGAGTCGGTCTCGGCGCGCAGGGCGTCCTCGGTCTCCACCTGGAGGACCAGGTGCATGCCGCCCCGGAGGTCGAGCCCCAGGTTGATCTTCTCTTCCGGCGGCCAGGCGAGCAGCGCCGCGGTGACGAGGATCGCGAGGATGAGCACCCCGCGCCAGAGCAGATTGCCTTTCATTTCGGAGTTTCCCCTTCTTTCTCGAGGCCGGCGATCGCCGACTTGGCGAGCTTGATCCTGACGTTGTCGGCGACCTTCAGGATCACGGTGTCCCCGTCCACCCCGGCGATTTCGCCGTAGATGCCGCCGCTGGTGACGATCCTGTCCCCCTTCTTGAGGCTGTCCACCATCTGGGACAGCGCCTTCTGGCGCTTCTTCATGGGCGCGATGAGCAGGAAATAGAAGATCACCGCGATGAACAGGTAGGGGATCATGACGAGCCAGGTGCTCTGCGTGGAGCCACCCTGAAATGCCAGCA
Organism: Thermoanaerobaculia bacterium; assembly: GCA_035556715.1. Lineage (GTDB taxonomy): Bacteria > Acidobacteriota > Thermoanaerobaculia > Multivoradales > UBA5704 > DATMER01. The sequence goes on along the minus strand of DATMER010000136.1, from coordinate 194,175 downwards.
TCCAGTCGGGACGGATCGGGATCATATGTATACACTCCGCAGGATTCGGGACCTGCGTCAAGACCTTACCTGGTCGTGGGGATCGAAGGTGACCGGCGCCAGCGACTCGAGCCCGGGAGCGGGCTCGGTCGAATGAGAGGCGAGCCTCGCCGCCAGGTCCTCGAACGTACCGAGTTCGATAGCTTGCCGGATCTCCCCCATGAAGTCAAGGTAGAAGCGGAGGTTGTGCAGGGTCCCCAGCACCGCCGCGGTGAGCTCCCCGGCGCGGGTCAGATGGTGCAGGAAGGCCCGCGAGGTGCGGGCGCAGGCCGGGCATCCGCACTGCGGATCGATCGGCCGCGGATCTTCCTTGAAGCGGGCGTTCTTGATGCGCAGCACGCCCTCCCGGGTGAACAGGACCCCGTGCCGGGCGTTGCGCGCCGGCAGCACGCAGTCGAAGAGATCAATCCCCTGGGAGACGGCGTGGAGGATGTCCTCCGGGTAGCCCACGCCCATGAGGTAGCGCGGCCTGTCCCCGGGGAGCGCCGGGGCGGTCCACTCGACCACGGCGCGGCGGTCGTGGTCGGGCTCGCCCACGCTCACCCCGCCGATGGCGTAGCCGTCGAAGCCCACCTGCGCAAGCTCCTCGGCCGCCTGCTGGCGGAGGTCCGGGAAGACGCTCCCCTGGACGATGCCGAACAGCCCTCCTGCCCTCTCCCCGTTCCAGGCTTCCCGGGCGCGGCGCGCCCAGGCGAGGGTCCGGCGCCAGGAGGCTTCGGCGGCATCGCGCTCGATCGGCCAGGGCGGGCACTCGTCGAGCACCATGGCTATATCTACGCCCATCCTCTCCTGAAGATTCACGACGCCTTCGGGAGTGAAGCGCAGGGGGGAGCCGTCCAGGTGGCTGCGGAAGGAGACCCCGCCGTCGTCCACCTTGCGCAGCCCCTGCAGGCTGAAGACCTGGAAGCCGCCGCTGTCCGTGAGGATCGGTCCGTTCCATCCGGTGAAGGCGTGGATGCCGCCCAGGCGCTCGACCGTGTCCACCCCCGGCCGCAGGGCCAGATGGTAGAGGTTGGACAGCATGACCGAGGCGCCGGCCGCGGCCAGCTCCTGGGGGGTGGTCCCCTTGACCGCGCCCAGGGTGCCCACGGGCATGAACGCCGGGGTCTCGACCGTGCCGTGCGGCGTGGTCAGACGCCCCCGGCGGGCCCTACCCGAGATGGAGCCGGCGGTGGAGAGGATTTGGAAGGAGAGAGGCACGAGGTCAGCTCACGGCCGCTGTCTCGGCGCGTTGGGCTCCTTGCCCTGCTTCCCTTCTCCCAGGTCGATGGTCCGGGTCTGGACCTCCTTGGGGAGCTTCAGCACGAAGCGGTCCGCGGGGATGGGGGCGTTCTTCTTGAGGTCGCGGAACTCGTAGTCCGTGGTGTCGCCGTCGGCCTCGACGTACTTCATCCGGGTCGGGAAGAAGAGCTCGTCGTCGATCCAGATGGTCATCGACTTGAGCCGCTTGGCGATGCGGGGGTAACGCGGGATCAGCTCCAGGCGGTAGGGGTCACCCTTCTTCGCCGGCATGGAGAGCTTGACCGTGAAGTAGTCGACCAGCGTCTGCATGTTGCCGCTGGCGCCCAGGTATTTGAGCACCTGGTTCGAGTAGCGGCCCACCTTGACCAGGTCGGCGCGCTTGAGGTCGCGGTACCAGGTGGTCATCTGCTCGCCCTGGATCACGACGGTGATGGGGCTGGGCTCCTGGTACTCCCAGCGCACGCGGTCGGGCGCGGCATAGGAGAAGACCCCGTTGGACTCCTCGGGCGCGGCCAGGAGCGAGCTCTCCTGGTGCTGGACGAAGCGGGCCTCCAGGGTCTTGAGCTTCTGCTGCTCCAGGCGGACACGGTCGAGGAGGGCCTGCAGCCGCTGGGTGCCGGAGAGGCCGGGGGCCGAGGGGTCGGGCACCTTGGGGGCCGCGAGAGAAGGCATGGCAAAGGCCAGCATCGCGAGCGTCAGGACAATCTTCTTCATGGACTTCATATCGGGAGCCCTGGGACGGTATCGGACCGGTTAACGGACCGGTGATCGGACGTCTGAGAGGGGCACGGCCCTCGCACCACAGGAAAGAACCATCGTACCGTCCCCCTTCTTCCCCGACAAGCGCCTGGCGAGCGCCGTTGACAGTCCCGCCCATGGGTGCTAGCTTCGCGGCCCTCTGAAACGAGGCCCTCTGAACGGGGTCTGAACGGGGATAGGACGGGGACAACCGCGATGCCAGAACTGAAGCTGGGAACCAAGTACGACTGCTTTAGCTGCGGGACGAAGTTCTACGACCTGGGCAAGCCCGAGCCCGTCTGTCCCAAGTGCGGGGCCAACCAGAAGGACGCGGGCCAGGGCGAGACCGCCGTGGTCGGGCAGTCCACGCGCCGCAAGCGCAAGGCCGAGGTCGTCAAGGCCGTCGAGATCGAGGAAGACGAGCCGATCGCCGACATCGGCGACGACGAGATGGTCGGCCCGGACCTCGAGGACGGAGACCTCGACGACGTGGAGGAAGAGGAGCTCGACGACGAGGCCTGAGGCGGTCCGCCAGCCCGTCCCGGTCGCGCTGGCGCTCGGCGGGAACCTCCCCCGTCCCTTCTCCGGAAAAACGGGCTCCGTCGAAGAGACCCTGGTCCTGACGCTCCGGCAGCTCGAGTCCATCCTGGGCGGCCTGCTGGTCGCCTCCCTCTACCGGAGCGTCCCGGTCTCTCCCGTCCCCCAGCCCGACTACCTGAACACCGCCGTGCTGGCGCACACCTCCCTGAAGCCCGGGGAGCTGCTGGCGCTCGCCAAGGCGCTGGAGCTCGCCGCCGGCCGCCTCCGGGGCGAGCGCTTCGGCCCCCGGCCTCTGGACGTGGACCTGCTGCTCTACGGATCCCTTCAATCCGCCTCCCCGGAGCTGACCCTTCCCCACCCCCGCCTGCGCGAGCGCCGCTTCGTGCTGGAGCCGCTCTCCGAGATTGCCCCGGACCTCCCGGTCCCGCCCGACGGCGCCACGGTCAGCGACCTGCTCGCCCGGCTGCCCACGGAGCCCGCCGTGGAGCGGATCGGGTGGTCGGGGAGCATCTGAGAAGTGCGGCCTCCGGCTCCGCTGATCCCCTAGACCGGGTCCCCGTGCACGAAGACCTTGGAGCGCGGCAGCTCGCGCTCGATGGCGCGGAGGACCCTCACCATCAGGTCGTGGGCGTCCTCGAAGGAGGTGGAGCGGGGGATCTCCAGGTGGAGCTCGATGAAGCGCTGGCCGCCGCCGCGCCGGGTTTTGAGGTCGTGCATCCCGATCACCCCTTCGGCGCGGAAGGACTCCACCACCGCGCGGATGCGCCGCAGTTCCTCTTCGGGTAGAGCACGGTCGGAGAGCACTCTCAGGGCGTCCAGGATCAGGACAGCCGCAGCGCGGAAGACGTAGACCGCCACCCCCAGCGCCACCAGGGAATCGGCCGGAGCCCAGCCGGTCCAGGCCACCACTCCGAGGGCTGCGAGCGCCGCGCCGTTCACCCAGAGGTCGGTGGCGTAGTGGAGGCTGTCGGCCTCCAGCGCCGGGCTCTCCACCGCCCGGGCGGCCCGCCGGAGGTGCCGGGCCACGAGGAAGCTCACGGCCATGGAGACGGCCAGCACCCCCATGCCGAGACCCGTCTCCCGCGGAGCCTCTCCGGAAGCGAGACGGCGGACGCCGGTCGCCACCAGGGCGGCCGCGCCCCCCGCCAGGAACAGCCCCTGCCCGAGCGCCGCCAGGTTCTCGAACTTGCCGTGTCCGTACGCGTGCTCGGCGTCGGGCGGGGCGGCACTGCGCCGCACCACCACCCAGTTGGCCGCCGACACGAAGACGTCGATCAGGGAGTCGAGCGCGGCCGAGAACAACGCCAGGGAGCCGGTGATCCAGGCCCCCGCGGCCTTGAGCACGACCAGGAATGCAGCCGCCGCGATCGCCACCCCCGGCGCGTCTCTCGCCGCCTGCTCCTGGTCCGGGGCCATCAGCCCCTACCGCCCGCCGAGGAGCTGCCGCGCCTCGGCCAGGGCCCGCTCGTCCTCCACTACCCTGGCCGGGTCCGGCTTCTTCTGCACCACCCTGCGCAGGATCTCCTTCGCCTCGGCCGCCTTCTCCGAGTGGTGCTGGAGAAGGGCGTCGGCCAGGTAGACCTGGTTGTAGAGGTCGTCCGGGGCCAGGGCCACGGCCCGGCGCAGGTGGGTGACGGCAGCGTCGCGGTCCACCCAGCCGGTGACGAACGGAATCTTCGGCGCCAGGGTGTGGAGCCGCCCGAGGAGACGGTGGCCGCCGGCCTTCTCGAAGCGCTCGTCCAGGGCCACGGCCACCTCGCCATAGCGCCGGATCTTCTCCCCCACCCCCTGTCGGGCCGCGGCCATCCGGCCATAGACGTCGCCCCACAGGCCCCAGTGGATCGCCCCCCAGAGGAAGATGTGCGGTGCCTCGGGGATGCCCTTGGCCAGCTTCGCCACCTGCGGCGGCGGCAGGTCGTCCAGCTTCTTGCGCCCGGCTGTCCCGCCGATCCGGCGGGCGATGCGGTCGAGGGCGGCCTCGACGACGTCGCGGCCGCGGCCGAAGACCTGCTGCTTGCCCTCCTTGGTGAGGACCGCGTAGTCCCCCTTGTAGTGCAGGGCGCGCAGCAGCTTCCCGTAGGCCTCCAGGTTGTCGGGCTGCTCCTTGACCGCCCGCTCGTAGGCGGCGATGGCCTCGTTGATGGGTCCCGGCGCGGCGCGGTCGCCCTGGCGCCCCTCCGAACGGCGGGCCCAGGCGGCATCACCGGCGGCATCGGCCGGGACCTGGGCAGCCAGGGGGAGGCAGGCGGCCAGGAAGAGGGCGAAAAAGGCAGGCCTTCGCATGACAGGCATTCTGCCACGGACCGGGTTTTCGGTATCATCTACTCATGGCCGGAGGTCACCTTTCCGTCACCCGCCTCCCCCTCTTCCCGCTCCCGGACGTGGTCCACTTCCCGCGCACGGAGCTGAAGCTGCTCGTGGAGGAGCCGCGCTACCTGCGCATGGTCCAGGACCTGATCGACCGGGAGAACCCGGAGGAGGACGCGCGCTGGATCGGGATCGTCCTGCTCAAGCCCGGCTGGAGCCAGAGCTACGACGGCCGCCCCGCCGTCTACTCCGGCGGCACCGCCGGCCGGCTGGTGGACGTCGAAACCCTCCCCGACGGCCGCACCCAGATCCTGCTGGTCGGCGACTTCCGCTTCGAGCTGGAGCGCGAGATCGCGGGCGAGCCCTACCGCCTGGCCGAGGTCCGCCCGGTCGAGGAGCCCTGGCTCAACGAGCACGACGCCGGGATCATGGCCGTGCGCAAGGCCATGACCGAGCTGCTGCGCCACGTGGCCGAGCAGACCGGGGAGCGCTTCCCCCTCGGCAGCCACGAGGTCGAGGAGCTGGCCGGCGAGTGCGGTTTCGAGGAGCTGGTCAACCGCGTGGCCGCGGGGCTCGACCTGCCCCCCCTGCGCAAGCTGAAGCTCCTGCAGCAGCCCCTGCCCGAGCGCGGCCTGTCCATCCTGACGATCCTGCGCAACCGCCAGCAGGTCCTCGACCTGCTGCGCCCCTGGCGGCACCTGGCCGCCGGCGACCACAACCACAATTGAGCCGGCCGCCCAGCTTGCTGTCCATCCGCGACCCGGTCCACGGCTTCATCCGCGCCGACGCCCTGGAGACCGCGCTGATCAACAGCCGGCCGGTCCAGCGCCTGCGCTTCATCCACCAGCTCGGCTTCACCTTCCTGGTCTTCCCCGGCGCCGAGCACAGCCGCTTCAGCCACGTGATCGGGGCCATGCACCTGGCCGGCCGGCTCTACGACGCGCTGTGCTCGAAGGGGGAGGGCCTGCTCCCTTCCGGACCGAAAAGCCCGAAGCGCCGCCTCGTGCGCGCCGCCGCCCTGCTCCACGACGTGGGCCACGCTCCATTCAGCCACTCGGCCGAGGAGCTGTTCGAGGGCGGGATCGACCACGAGGAGATGACCCGGCGGCTGCTCTCCACGCCGGAGGTCGAGACGGTCTTCGCGCGCCACGGCGAAGGGATCGGGACCGCGGACGTGGCCCGCCTCCTCCACGGCGGCGGCAGCCCCACCGAGCGGCTGCTCTCCCAGGTGGTCTCCGGCGAGCTCGACGTCGACAAGATGGACTACCTGCTGCGCGACAGCCTCTACTGCGGCGTGCGCTACGGCACCTTCGACCTGGAGCGGCTGCTCGACACCGTGCTCCCCCTGGCCGACCCGCTCACGGGCGAGTGGGGGATCGGCATCGAGGAGGGCGGGATCCACGCCCTCGAAGCCCTGGTGATGGCCCGCTACTACATGTTTACCCAGGTCTACTTCAACGCCACGGGCAAGGCGCTGGAGCTCCACCTGAACGAGTGGATGAAGGAGACCGGCGCCCTCTGGGCCTCGAACCCGGACGCGTTCCTGGCCCAGGACGACGTCTCGGTCTGGTCGGCGATGCGCGCCTCGGGGAGCCTCCACGCCCGCGCCGTGGTCGAGCGCGAGCACTTCCCCGTGGCTTTCGAGACCCGCGAGCACCTGCCCCCGGAAGAGAAGGAACGCTTCGAGGCCCTCGTGCCGGACCTGATGGAGCGCTTCGGCGCGGGCAACCTCCTCCTCTCCAACTCCGCCAAGGACCCCCACCGCATGGGCCGCAGCCGCGTGCTCGTCCGGCTCTGGGACGGCTCCCTGGAGCCCATGGAGCGGGCCAGCCAGTTCATCCGCCACCTGTCGCGGATCGACCGCTACCGGGTCTACACCCCGCCTCCGCTGCGCGATCCGGTCGCCTCGGCGCTGAGGGAGCTCTGGGGCTCTCCTGGAAACTGAATCCGGATTTTTGGACTGAATTCAAAACTCCGGACGCGGAGGGCATCCCGCCGCCGGATATATATCTGCCAAGTCCTTGAGCGGAAAGGATCTCTTTCCAGATTGACAAGGGCGTCACTCCGGCATGACAATTGCCACATCCATGTTGCTTGGATACCTGTGATCAGGCGCCCGCCCCGGGCGCCGATGGGGAGGGAGATCTGGCAGTCGCTGCGGCGCACAGACTCCCATGTGAACGTGAGATAGAACCGCTCCCCTGATGACACGGGGAGCATGACTCGAAAGGAGTCCCCAAACATGAGAGTCAGAACCTTGGTCCTGAGCGCGATGTGCGCCCTGCTGCTGGCGCTCCCCGTGCTGTCCCAGGGCATCCCGACCGGCGTCCTGTCGGGCAAGGTGTCGGCGCAGGACGGCTCGGCGCTGCCGGGCGTCCTCGTGTCCGTCACATCGCCGGCGCTGCAGGGAACCCGGACCGTGACCACGAGCGAGAGCGGCGACTACAACGTCCCGCTCCTGCCGCCCGGCGACTACTCGATCTCCTACGAGCTCGAGGGGTTCCTGTCGCCGCAGCAGACGGTCAAGATCTCGGCCCAGCAGACGACCCGGATCGACGTCGAGATGGCGCAGGCCTCGGTGAGCGAGGAAATCGTCGTCACCGGCACCTACGAGACGATCTCCACGTCGGCCACGGCGGCAACGACTTACGAGAAGGAGTTCGTCGAGCAGCTCCCCATGGAGCGCAACATCCGTGAGACGGTGCTGCTGACTCCCGGCGCATCGGCGAGCGGCCCGGCCTCGAACGCCCGCAACGGCGGCATCAGCATCTCGGGCTCGCAGTCTTACGAGAACCTCTTCCTGGTCAACGGGGTGGTGATCACGGAGAACCTGCGCGGCCAACCGTTCGACCTGTTTATCGAGGATGCCGTCGAGGAGACCACGACCTCGGTGTCGGGCGTCTCGGCCGAGTACGGCCGCTTCGCCGGCGGCGTCGTCAACACGATCACCAAGTCTGGCGGCAACGAGATCCACGGCACCTTCCGCGACAGCCTCACCAACCAGGACTGGGAATCGGCCACGCCGCTGACCCGGGAGCAGACCGACGAGATCAACAACCGCTACGAGGCCACCCTCGGCGGCTGGATCTGGAAAGACAAGGTCTGGTACTTCCTCGCCGGCCGCGACTTCGAGCAGCTCACCACCGGCCAGACCACCCGCACCCTGGAGTCGTTCGACCGGGGCCAGGACCAGCAGCGCTACGAGGGCAAGCTGACCCTGTCGCCGTTGACCGGCCACCGGCTCACCGGCTCCTACATCAAGATCGACGAGGACGAGCTGGGCAACTTCTTCGGCACGATCCTCGACACGCGCAGCATCAACGACCGCAGCCTGCCCCAGGAGCTGACGGCGTTCAACTATTCCGGCGTCCTCACGGAGAACTTCTTCATCGAGGCGCAGTACTCGGAGCGCGAGTTCACGTTCGAGAACGCGGGCTCCAAGTTCACCGACCGGATCTTCGGCACGCTTCTGGTGGACAGCGTCACCGGCGAGCGCTGGTGGAGCCCCACCTTCTGCGGCGTCTGCCGGCCGGAGGAGCGCGACAACGAGAACATGCTCGCCAAGGCCTCCTGGTTCCTGTCGACCGACAGCCTCGGCTCGCATGACGTCGCGTTCGGCTACGACACCTTCGAGGACATCCGCGCCGCCGACAACCACCAGTCGGGCAGCGACTTCCGCATCCTCATCTCCAACACGATCCTGCGCAACGGCGAGCTGTTCCCGCAGCTCATCAGCGGCAGCACCTCCACCTTCATCCAGTACAACCCCATCCTGGAGAGCAGCCTGGGGACGAGCTTCGTCACCAACTCCTTCTTCGTCAACGACCGCTGGCGCTTCAACGACCACTGGAGCTTCAACCTCGGCCTGCGCTACGACCAGAACGACGGCGAGGACGCTTCCAGGCAGAAGGTCGCCGACGACAGCAAGCTGAGCCCGCGCCTGTCGGCCACCTTCGACCCGAAGGGGGACGGCGACTGGATCTTCAACGCGAGCTACGCCGAGTACGTGGCTGCCCTCGCCAGCACCCAGGCCAACGGAACGGCCCAGGGCGGCAACCCGGCTGCGATCACCTGGTTCTGGCGCGGCCCGTCGATCAACGCGGACCCCAACGCGCCCAACCTGCTCGGCCCGGAAGAGGCCCTGGCCGCGATCTTCAACTGGTTCGACTCCGAGGGCGGCGTCAACAACACGACCAACCTGCGCTCGCTGAACATCCCCGGCGCCACCACGGTGATCAACGGCTCTCTCCTGTCGCCGAGCACCACCGAGTACGTCCTCGGCGCCGCCAAGCGCCTGGGCACCAAGGGCATCTTCCGCGCCGACTACGTGCACCGCGAGGGGCATGACTTCTACGTCAACCGGACCGACCTCGGGACCGGCAGCACCGTCACCCCCTCGGGCCAGCGCGCCAACATCACGTTCATCGAAAACGAGGACAGCCTGCTGGAGCGCGTCTACGACGGCATCCACACCCAGATCCAGGTCCGCCCGTCCGACCGCTGGTTCTTCGGCGGCAACTACACCTGGTCCCACTCGCGGGGCAACTTCGACGGCGAGACCCAGCCCAACGGCCCGGTGGCCTCGGGCATCCTCCAGTTCCCCGAGTACAAGGACCTGTCCTGGAACAATCCGCGCGGCGACCTGGGCGTCGACCAGCGCCACCGGGCACGGCTCTGGGCGGTCTACAACATCTTCACCACCGACCGGCACAACCTCAACGTGAGCCTGTTGCAGAGCTATGCTTCGGGCACGCCCTACGGCGCCGTGGGTGGCGTGGACACGAGGTTCAGCGCCACGACGAACCCCACCGGCGTCGTAAACCCCGGCTATGCCATCCCGCCGGCAAGCGTCGCCTACTTCTTCACCGACCGGGACGCGTTCCGCACCGATGACCTCTCGGCGACGGACCTCTCGTTCAACTACGGCTTCACCTTCAACACCTTCGGCAAGGAGCTCGAGATCTACCTCCAGCCCGAGGTGCTCAACCTCTTCGACGAGCAAGGCGTCGGCTTCGTGAACACGGCGGTCCAGGACGCGACCACCACCGCCGGCCTGCAGCGGTTCGACCCCTTCACCACGGAGCCGATCGAAGGCGTGCACTGGCGGAAGGGTACGAACTTCGGCAAGGCGACGAACGAGCTGCACTACCAGCAGCCGCGTATGTTCCGCCTGTCGCTGGGCTTCCGCTTCTAGTCGAAGCCTCTCGCTGAAGCACGAAGGCCCCGGTCTCGCGACCGGGGCCTTTTTGTTTGACCTCACCCCCTGTCCCCCTCTCCCATCTCCCTTCCACCCGACCCCGGGAGAGGGGGAACGATTCTGAGGCAGCCGTGCCCGCGACGAAGGCAAGATGGCCTGAGCTACGTTCCCCCTCTCCCGGCGGGGGACAGGGTGGGAGAGGGGAGAGGGGGACAGGGGGTGAGGTTCAGGCGACCGGCGCCGCCACTTCGGCCAGTCTGGACAGGGCGTCGCGCCAGCGGCGGCGGTAGGTCTCCCAGACGGTGAGGCAGGTGGACAGAGGGAGCCGCTGGAAACCGTCCTGGAGGACGTCGACCTCGCTGCCCGCAGGAGTCCCGTGGACCCTCAGGGTCAGGCGGGTGGCGGACGGCCAGCCGGAGTCGAGACGCTCGAAGGCGAGCACCCAGAGCTTCGGCGGGACGATCTCGATCGTCCTCCCCCGCTCCCGGAAGCCCTCCCCGGTCAGGAGAAGCTCCTCATCGTTCAGATCCGCTCCGCCGGCGAGCCAGAGGGCCAGCCGGTCCGGCTCGGAGAGCCAGAGCCAGGCTTCTCCGGGAGGGATCGCCAGCCCCTGCCTGCGGCGGAGCTGCACCCCCGGGATGTCCCCCTGACGGATCGCCTCGGCCATCTTCCTAATCCTTGAAGAGGTCCCGCAGCGCGGAGTCGATGTCCGGGAAGCGGAAGACGTATCCGAGCTGGAGCAGGCGCGACGGGATCACGCGCTGGCTGTGGAGCAAGGCGTCGGCCATCTCCCCCAGCATGACCCGGAAGACCGGCTCCGGCACCCCGAGCCCGAGGGCCTGCAGGGGGCTCGGCCGCCGCAGCACCCTCTCCAGCACGTCGCCGAGCTCCCGGTTGGTCACCGGCTTCGGAGCGACGAGGTTGAACGGCCCCTGGGAGTCGTCCCTCTCCAGGAGGAAGCGGATCGCCCCGACCTCGTCGGCGATGTGGATCCACGGGAGCCACTGCCGGCCGCTGCCCAGCGGGGCGCCGGCCAGCAGGCGGAAGGGCATGGCCATGCGGGGAAGGGCGCCGCCCTCCTTCGCCAGCACCACGCCCGTGCGCAGCAGGACCCTGCGGACGCCCATCGACTCGACCTCGACCGTGGAGGCCTCCCAGTCGACCGAAACGTCGGCCAGGAAGCCCCGGCCCGGGGGCTGCCCCTCCAGGATCTCCTCGTCGCCGCGCGGCCCGTAGTAGCCCACGGCCGAGGCCTGGAGCAGCGCCCTGGGCTGGCGCGATGCCTGGCGGATGGCCTCGGCCACGGCCTTGCCGGAGAGCAGGCGGCTCTCCCGGATGCGGCGCTTCCGCTCCTCGGTCCAGCGCCCCGAGGCGATGCTCTCGCCCGCGAGGTGGACGATGTAGGTCTCCTCGTCGAGGAGATGGACCCAACCCTTGGAGGTGAGGCCGTCCCACTCCTGCGCGCGCACGCCGGGGGCCAGCGGCCCCACCCGGCTCATGCTGCGGGTCAGGATGACCGCGTCATAGCCCGCCGAGCCCAGATGCCGCGCGAGCGCCCCTCCAATCAAACCCGAACCGCCGGTGATCACGACTCGCATGGTCTTTCCTCCGATCAAACGGCAGCCAGCTCTTCCTCCAGGAGCTGGCGCTGGTGAAGGTCGGCGTAGAGACCGCCGGTGGCGATGAGCTGCTCGTGGGTGCCGCGCTCGACGATCCTCCCCTCGTCGAGGACCAGGATCAGGTCGGCGTCCTTGACCGTCGAGATCCGGTGCGAGACCAGGAAGACCGTGCGCCCCTCGAAGACCGTGCGCAGGTTGTGGAGGATCTGCTCCTCGGTCTGCGTGTCCACCGCGGACAGGCAGTCGTCGAGCAGCAGGAGACGGGGTTTGCGCAGCAGGGCGCGGGCCAGGGCCACGCGCTGCTTCTGACCCCCGGAGAGAGTGATGCCGCGCTCACCCACCATCGTGTCCAGCCCTTGCGGGAAAAGGACGAGGTCGGTCTCCAGGCTGGCGAGCCGCGCCGCCTCCCGGACCTCTTCCTCGGCGGCCTCCGGCCTGCCGAAAGTGATGTTGTCCCGAATCGTGGCCGAGAAGAGAAAGGTCTCCTGGGGCACCATGCCGATGGCCGACCGCACCCGCGCCAGGGGCAGCCGGCGGACGTCGATGCCGTCCACGAACAGGGTCCCCTCGGGCGGGTCGTTCAGCCGGGGGATCAGGGAGAGGACCGTGCTCTTGCCCGAGCCCGTGCGGCCGACGAGCGCCACGGTCTGCCCCGCCGCCACCTGGAAGCCCACATCCTGGAGGACCGGCTCGCCCCCCTCGCGGTAGGAAAAGGTCAGCCGGTCGAAGCGGACCGATCCGCGGATCGGTTGATCCCATTCCCCCTCTCCCCGGCCCTCTCCCCCAAGGCTGGGGGAGAGAGAGTTGGGCCCGGGATCGATCAACCGCTCCTCGTCCCGGATCGCCGGCGGCTGGTCCAGGACCTCGCGAATGCGGGCCAGGGAGGCCGTGCCCCGCTGCGCCAGGTTGATTACCCAGCCGATGGCGATCATCGGCCAGACCAGCTTGCCCAGGAAGAAGTTGAAGGTCACGAACTCGCCCACCGTGATGGTGCGGCGGAGGACCAGGTTGCCCCCGTACCAGAGCACGGCCACGAAGCCCAGCCCGATCAGCCCCTGGAGCAGCGGAAAGAAGGAGACCGTCCAGCCGATCAGGCGGCGGTTCTTCTCCAGGTATCTCTGGTTGAACTGTTCGAACTCGGCCTTCTCCCGCTCCTCCTGGGCATAGGCCCTCACCACCCGCGCGCCGGCCATGTTCTCCTGCACCCGGGCGGAGATGTCCGAGAACTTCTCCTGGACCTGGGTGAAGAGGCCATGGATGCGCTGGCCGAAGATCTGCGTGACCCCCGCGACCACCGGCATGGTGCAGAGCGCGAGCAGCGTCAGGCCGGGATGGATGCGGGCCATGAAGAACAGCGCGCCGGCTCCGGCGAAGACGGTATTGCTGCTGTACATGATGGCCGGGCCGCAGAGCATCCGCACGGCCTGGAGGTCGTTCGTGGCCCGGGCCATGAGATCGCCGGTGGGATGGTCATGGAAGAAGGCCGGCGGCTGCCGCTCCAGGTGGGCGAAGTACTCGTTGCGGATCTCGAGCTCGATGTCCCGGCTCATGCCCACCAGGAGCATCCGCTGGAGATAGCTGAAAACTCCCTGGACCAGGGAGACGGCCAGGATCAGGCCGGCATAGGTAAGCAGGGCCTGCCACGTCACCTCGGCCGCGAGCGAGTCGATCGCCTGCCCGACCAGGAGAGGGTTGGCCATGCCCACGGCCACCGACACCAGAATCGAGAGCAGCCCGAGCACGAGCTTGCGGCGGTGGTTGCGGAGATAGGGCCAAAGATAGGCGAGGCGCTTCAGCACGGGAGGAGCCTATCGCAAGTCCGAGGTCCTCACCCCCCCCCCGGCCCCCTCTCCCGGAGAGGGCATAGGCGCTAACTTAGAACAGCTTGCAGCTCTTTCCCTGGGAGCGCCGACATCCTTGCCGGCCTCTTTCCCTTCCCAAAGGGTAGGGCTGCAGGATTCCGTCGCTCGGGACGTTCTGCCCCTGGGCGGAATACCTCGTACCCGCTGCTCATGACGAGTCCGCACCCGGGACGGCCCGCCCCCGGCGCGGATGGCCCGGCCCCAGCTCGTACGACGCGCACCCGCCGCAGCTGACCTGTCCACAACGGGTACGGCCTCCTACCCGGCGCGCACGGCCCGCACGCGGCGGGGACGCCTCGTATCCGACGGGTAGGGCTTCGTACCCGAAGCTCAGGACTTGCCCGCGCAAGTTGTGCCTCGTACGCGCAGAGCAGGCCTTCCTACCCTGCGCGTACGCCTCGCCCCCAAAGGGGCTGAAGCCCACTCTGAGGGTATGACCTCATACCCTCAGGTCGCGGCCCGTTGCCCCGATGGGGAGGCCTTCCCCAGCGAGGAAGGCCGGCAAGGATGCCGGCGCTCCCAGGGAAAGAACCCCTACAGCGGCAAAGTTAGCGCCTATTCCCGGAGAGGTGGTGGGTTGGCTCCGGGGGAGGTTAGGAGGGGGTGCTCCGAGGCCAGCCCACCCCAGCCGGGCTATCCCGGATCACTTGAGGTACTTGTCCAGAAAGGCCAGCACGGCCTCGTAAGCCTTCTTCTGGCTCTCCTTGCGGCTGAAGCCGTGCCCCTCGTTCTCGAAGACGACGTACTCCACCGGGACACCCCTCTTCTTCACCGCCTCGACGATCGAATCCGACTCCCGCTTGAGGACCCGCGGATCGTTCTCCCCCTGGAGGACGAGGAGCGGCCTCTCGATCCTGTCGGCGTGGAAGAGGGGCGACTTCCGCAGCAGGGCCTCGGCATCCTTTTCCGGGTCGCCGATCTCCCGGATGAGCGCATCGCGCATCGCGCCCCACCAGGCCGGGATGCTCTCCATGGTCCGCTTCCAGTTGGAGATCCCGTAGATGTCAACCCCCGCGGCGAACTCGCGCGGACGGAAGGCCAGCGCGGCAAGCACCATGTAGCCGCCATAGCTGGCGCCATAGATGCCGATCCTGTCCGGATCGATCCAGCCGGTCGCGGCGAGCATCTTCTTGCTCGCGACGCAGTCGTCCAGGTCCGCGTCGCCGTGCTTGCGGTCGTCCATCGCATAGAAGGTCTTGCCGTAGCCGCTGCTGCCCCGGTTGTTGATGTCGAAGACGGCGTAGCCGTGGTTCACCAGGTACTGGATCATGGGGTGGTAGTCGACCTCGGCCTGGCCGCCCGGGCCGCCGTGCACCCTGACCACGGCCGGCACCCGTCCCGTGGGCGAGGCCTGGTGCGGCTTGTAGAGGATGCCGGGGATCTCGACGCCGTCGTAGGACTTGAAGCGGACGACCTCGCCCGTGACCAGGTCGGCCGGGTCGATGTCCGGGCCGAGGCTGCGCGTGAGCTGGCGGTCCTTGCCGGTCTGGAGGTCGCGGACGTAAAGGTTGGCCGGCGTGCTGCCGGATTCGGCGTAGTAGGCCATCCAGCGGCCGTCGCGGGAGATCTCGACGTTGGCCAACGACGCGTCCGGCACGCGCGGCAGCTCCAGGGGGCGCATGCCCGGCACCTCGAAGACGCGGATCTCCATGCGGGAGTCGGCGTTGACCGCGACCATCAGGTGCTTGCCCGAGCGCAGGAAGCCGGCCCCGGCCACGTCCCAGTCGGGGCGCAGCACCTCCTCGCGCCGGCCCGCGGTCAGGTCCGCGGTCAGGTCGTAGCGCATCAGGCGCTTGAACTCCGCCCCCTGGTCGGTCGTGTAGTAGAGGCTCGAGCCGTCCGGGCTGAAGGTCTGGAAGGCGTTGTCCACCTCGGCGCCGGGCTGCTCGTCGGGGGTGAGGAGCGCGGTCTTGCCGGACGTACGGTCGTGCAGATGGACATCGTTGTCGATCGTGCTCTGCGCCTTCCCGAGCGCGACGTAACGGCGGTCGGGCGAGACGCCGACCGGAATGAAGCCGCCCGGGTTGGTGAACAGGAGCTTGCGCTCGTACCCGTCGAGCGTCATCTCATAGACGTCGAAGAGGCTCGGGTCGCGCTCGTTGGACCGGAAGAAGAAGGAGCGGTCGTCCGGCGACCAGCCCATGAGCTCGGCCTTGAGCTTGTCGCCCGGCGTCAGGTCGCGGACCTTCCCGTCCGGCGACTGCACGTAGAGGTGCGTCCGCTCGTCGCCCCCCTGGTCGCTCACGTAGAGGAAGCGCTCGTCCCGGGGGAACCAGCCGAGGACCCGGATCGCGTTGACCTTGGAGTCAGTGAGCTGGACCGGCGCTCCGCCGTCGACCGGGACAGCGAAGGCGTTGAAGACCCCGGTCTGATTGCTGCTCACCAGGATCTTGCGACCATCCGGGGAGATCGAGTCGCCCTGGAAGACCGTGGTCGCGAGGAGCTGGTCGATCGTGTACCGGCGCACCTGCCGGGGAGCCTCGCCCTGGACCGGCAGGGCGAGCGCGAGCGCGAGGAGGGGGAGGATTCGGGTCATGGGGGACCTCACTTTCTTGTCATCGCCATCAGACGGTGCGCCAGCGCCGCGCACCCCGCGACCAGGACCACGAGCCCCACGATCACCCAGATCCGCCGGCCTTCGATGCCAGCGATCCAGGCCACGTAGAGCGGACCGGCGAGGATGCCGAGGATCAGGGTCAGCCGGGAGCCCCAGCTCATCCGCGGGCGCTCGGGAGTCTCGGGCTCCATCAATCTTCCTCCTGGAATGTCGCGGCCAGGACGCCGGGCGCTCCCCGCGGATGGAGCAGTACGGTCTCCTCTTCGCGCGTGATCTCCAGGCGCAGGATCGGCCGCCCCTCGGCAATGTACTTCGCTTCATAGTGGGTGCGCGGGCCCTCGTCCCAGACCCGGTCGCGGCGCTCCACCCGGATGCCGGGATAGCCTTCCAGGATCTCCTTCACCAGCTCTCCATATTCCAGGAAATCGGTGGCGAAGAGAAGGCGTCCGCCCGGCTTCACGAGACGGATCACGAGGTCGAGCGTCTCCGGATCGAAAAGCCTTCGCTTGTGGTGGCGGCTCTTGGGCCATGGATCGGGGAAGTAGACGTGGACCGCCGCGGCGAACCCGGGCGGGAGGACGGTGGAAGCCAGATAGAGGGCCTCGCCGCGTAGCGCCACCCAGTTGCGGAGCCCGCGCTTGCGCGCCCGCTCCACGAAGTGGCGCCAGTACTCGGCCGCCAGCTCGATCCCCAGGAAGCGGCGCCCGGGGTCCTCCTGGCAGCGGCGCAGGAGGTATTTCCCTTTGCCGAAGCCGATCTCCACCTCCCAGTCGCCGTCTCCGGGGACCAGCCGGTCGAGAGGAAGCGGGGCGCCCAGCTCGGCGAGCCCCTGGTCGCCGGCCGAGGTGGCGACCACGGCGGGCTGGATCAAAGCAGATCCTCGCGGCCCCGCGCGGACAGCTCCTGGACGATCTTCTTGACCTCCTGCGACCGCTCCTTGGGCATCACCAGCACGGAGTCGCCGGTGCGCACCACCACCAGGCCGCTCACCCCCAGCACGGCGATGGTCCCGGCGTCCGAGAACAGCAGGTTGTCCCGGGACTCCAGGGCGAGGACGTCGCCGCGCCCGGTGTTCCCTTGATCGTCCGGCTGGAGGATCTCGTCGAGCGCCGCCCAGGAGCCCAGATCGCTCCAGCCGCAGTCGAGCGGCAGGGTGGAGAGCGAGTCCAGCTTCTCCATGACGGCGTAGTCGATCGAGTCGGCGGGCAGGCGGGGGTAGAGCTCGGTCACCTTCCCCGGCGCCGCGGCGATCTCCTCTAGACCCCGGTACAGCTCGGGCTGGAGGCGCGCCAGGATGTCGAGCAGGGTCGTCCCGCGGAACAGGAAGATGCCCGCGTTCCAGAGATGGTTCCCCGAGGCCACGTAGCGCTCGGCCGTGGCGAGGTCGGGCTTCTCCACGAAGCGCCGGAGACGGCGCACGCCGTCCTCATCCATTCCCTTGGGGGCGGGCTCCAGCTCCAGATATCCATACCCGGTCTCGGGCCAGCGGGGGACGACGCCGAGGGTCATCACCCGGTCCTCCCGCTTCACGGCGCGGGCGGCCCGGGCGAGCGTGTCGCGGAATGCCGCGGGGTCGCCCACCCGATGGTCGGACGGGAGGACCACGACCACGTCCCGGCGGGCTTCCTCGGGCATGGAGCGGACCGACCAGCCGATGGCCGGTGCCGTGTTGCGCCCCTCGGGCTCCAGGAGGATCTGCGAGGGCGGCACATCGGGCAGCTCGCGGCGCACATCCTCGGCGAGCATCCGGGTCGTGCAGACCCAGACCGCCTCGGGCTCGACGAGCGGGCGGAGGCGCTCCACGGTCTCGCGGAGGAGGCTCCTCTCTCCTTCCAGGGCCAGGAGCTGCTTGGGCCGGCGTTTGCGCGACAGCGGCCAGAAGCGGGTGCCGCTCCCGCCGGCGAGGATCAGCGCCTGCACTACTCTTCCCCGAGCTCCATCCCCATGACGTGATAGCCGGCGTCGACATAGACGGTCTCGCCGGTGATGCCGCTGGACAAAGGGGAGAGGAGGAAGAGGCCGAGGTTGCCGACCTCCTCGTGGGTGACGTTGCGGCCGAGCGGGGCGATGCCCGAGACCTTGTTGTACATCTTCATGAACCCGGGGATGCTGCGCGCCGCAACCGTGCGCACCGGGCCGGCCGAGACGGCGTTGACCCGCACCTGTTTTTTGCCCAACTCGTACGCCAGGTAGCGGACGCTTGCCTCCAGCGCGCTCTTGGCGATGCCCATGACGTTGTACTTGGGCACGACCTTCTCGGAGGCGTAGTAGGTCAAAGTCACGAGCGAGCCGCCCTCGTTGAGGAGGGGCTCGGCATGGCGGGCCACGGCAACCAGGGAGTAGGCCGAGATGTCCAGGGCGGTGAGCCAGTCCTGCCGGGTGGTCTCGATGTAGCGTCCGTCCATGGCAGCCCGGGGTGCGAAGCCGATGGAGTGGACCACGAAGTCGAGCCCGCCCCAGGCCTGCCGGAGGTCGCTGAACGTGGCCTCCAGATCCTCCTCGCGGGTGACGTCGCACTGGGAGAGGCGCGTGCCCGGCCTGTCCCTGGTGAGCTTCTCCAGCTCCTCCTTGAGGCGCTCGCCCTGGTAGCTGAACGCCAGCTCCGCCCCCGCAGCATGAAGCCGCTCGGCGATGGCCCATCCGAGGCTCCGGGCGTTGGCCACCCCCATCACCAGCCCGCGCTTGCCCTTCAAGTCGATCTCGATCATGGCCGGGTATCTTACTCGAAGCAGACCGGAGCAGGCGTTGGGAAGCGGTTCCCCCTGTCCTGCGGCCCGCGGGGTTTCCTCCCGGTGCGCTATCCTCCCGCCATGCGAGCGCTCCTGATCCTTCTCCTCCTGTCCGCCTGCGCCCCGTCCACTCCGGTCAGGACGGAGCCGTTCGAGGGGACGACGGAGGCCAGCGAGAAGCAGCGGCCGGACCTCCATCCCGCGCTCCTGCGGGAGGTCCGCGCCGCGAGCCAGCAGGGATTCGACCGGGTCGTCTTCGAATTCGAGGGCAGCGCTGTCCCGGGGTATCGGGTGGAGTACGTGGACGAGGCGGTGCAGTGCGGCTCCGGTGAGACGGTCCAGGTAGCCGGATCGAGCTGGCTCCAGGTGCGCCTCACCCCGGCGAACGCGCACACCGAGGCCGGCGAGCCCACGGTGCGGGAGCGCGAGCGGCACCTGGATCTCCCGGTCCTGAAAGAGCTTGAATCGACCTGCGACTTCGAGGCCGAGGTCACCTGGGTGCTCGGCCTCGCCTCACGCCGCCCCTACCGGGTGCAGGAGCTTTCGAGCCCGGCGCGCCTGGTGGTCGACGTCGGGCACTGAATCTACCTGCGGATCTCCAACTCGTCCAGCAGCTCCCGGGCCTCCCTCAGGTCCCGGGTGGCGAAGCCCTCCTGAAAGGTACCGTACACGTCCGCGAGGAGCGTCCGGGCCTCGGGGGTCCGGCCTTGTCCACGGAGCAGGCGGGCCAGGCTCGTTGCCGTGCGCAGCTCGAACATGAGGGCACCCTGCCGGCGGGCGATCTCCAGCGCCTGCCGGAAAGCCGCATCGGCCCCTTCCACATCGGGGACCCGGAGCAGCAGCTCGCCGCGCAGGCGGTGAAGCTCCGCGTCGTGGAAGACGTCGATCTGCGTCGCCGTCATGGCCAGGGCCTCCTCGACGGCAGCCATCCCCTCTTCGATCATGCCGACGTGGAGGTACGCCTCGACGAGATAGGAGAGCCAGTATGCCCGCGCGAGCTTCGTGCCGATCGCGGTGTAATTCTTCAACCCCTCCTGCATCAGCGCGAGCCCGCGCTCCGCCTCTCCCCGGTGCACCAGGGCCCACCCGTAGGCGCACGTCGCCAGCGACAGGAAGAAGGGATACCGCTGCTCGCGGCAGAGCTCGATCAGTCCCTCCGCCACCTGCCGCAGCTCTTCGGGCTCGCGCAGCTCGTGCCACCAGGTCATCTCGAAGAAACGGCCCGTGGCGAGGACGTAAGGGGAGGAGGAGAGCGCCGCGACGATCTCCATCGACTCGTCTTTCTTCCGGGCGCCTTCGTCCGGCCGGCCGCAGAGCCACACACACCAGAAGTAATAGAAGTGCGGCAAGACGCCTGCGTCCTCGCCGTACGCCTGCGCCAGCCGGGGCTGGAGGTCCAGGCGATAGGTCGAGACTGCCTTTTCCAGAAGGATCCTGGCCGCGGGGAGGTCCCCGGCGTAGTACGCGGTGGTCCCTCGTACGGCGAAGCCGATGAAGGAGTGCTCGTCTCCGTCCACGGCGCGGCGGCCGAGCTCTTCGGCCAGGTCCAGGGTGGGCTTCCGGTGCCCCCGGAGGCGATGGTAGCCCCACAGGCCGTAGAGAGACGGGATCAGCCGCGGGGTGTCTCCGACCTCGCGGCAGAGCACCTCGATCCGGGCCGCGTTTTCCGCCACCTCCTTGGACGCGTAGCCCTTCACCGGAACGAGGGCGAGGCCCAGCGTGGAGCGGAGCGCGAGCTCCTGCTCCCGCATCGGCGGCGAAGCGGGCGAGGCCAGCAGCTCGATCGCCTTGCGGCAATGGCTGGACGCCTCGCTGTACGCCGAGCGCCCCAGGGCGCGGAGAGCGGCCTGCTGGAGGTAGACGGTGGCCTCCGGGACCAGGCCTGCCTTTTCGAAGTGATGAGCCAGGATCTCCGGCTCGACCTCCTGAGTCCGCGAGAGGTCCGTCAGGGCCCGGGCGATCCGGCCGTGGATCTGCTGCCTCTGGCTGTTCAGGAGCGAGAGGTAGGCGGCGTCCTGGATCAGGGCGTGCTTGAACACGTAGCGCGCCGGCTGGGCCACCCCGCGGCGGCGGACGAGCTCGGCCCGGAGCAGCTCGCCGAGCCCGCGGCGCAGCACCGCGGCTTCGAGCTGCGAGACGGCCTCCAGCAGGTCGAGGGAGAAGACCCGCCCGATGACGGAGGCGAGCTGCGCCACCTCCTTGGCATCTCCCAGGCGGTCCAGCCGCGCCATGAGAGAGCCGTCCAGCGTGGAGGGGATGTCCAGGTTCTCCCCATCCCAGCCCGATTCGAGCACGGCCTTGGTCAGCTCCTCGATGAACAGGGGGACCCCGTCGGTCCTGTCGAGGATCTGCCGCCGTACCTCGGCCGGCAGCAAGGCATTCAGGGACGAGCGCTCGGCCAGGCGATCGATCAGGGCCTCCGCCTCCCCGTCGGTCAGGCGGCCGAGTCCGATCTGCGTGATGTGCTCCCGGTGCCGCCAGGCAGCCTGGAAGTCGGGCCGGAAGGTCACGACGAGCATCAGCGGCACGGCGGGGATCTCTTCGAGCAGGAGGTCCAGCAGCTCCAGGGTCGAGGGATCGATCCAGTGGAGATCCTCGATGACCATGACCTGGGGCCGGCGCTCCGCCATCTGGGCCAGCAGCGCAACCAGGGTCTCGAGCGTCTTCCTGCGCTGCATGTCCAGGCTCAGGCCCAGCGGCGGGTAGCGCCCCGCGGTGGGCACGGACAGGAGGGACGCCAGGATGGGCACGTTCTCCGCGAGAGGGAGGCCGGAGTGGCGAAGCACCTCTTCGAGCCGCTCGAGCTTCTCCTCCGGCGGCGTGCCCGCGGCGGCGAAGACGCTGCGCTCCAGGAGCTCGACGATGGGGAAGAGGGGCGAGCTCTGCGTGTAGGGCGACCCGTACCCGATCAGCCACGCCGCATCGTCGGCAATATCGGCGGCATCGGCGAGCCCCTCGCGCAGGGCCCGCAGCAGGCGTGACTTGCCGATGCCGGCCTCGCCGCTGATCATCACGGCCTGGCCGTTCCCCGAGCGGGCCAGGCGGAAGCGGTCGAGCAGGAGGCCGAGCTCCCGCTCGCGGCTCACCAGGGGAGAGGGCGCCTCGCCGGTCCCCTCCCTCAGATCGACGGCTTCGAGCACCCGGTAAAGCGGGACGGGCTCGTCGAAGCCCGGCAATCGCACCGGCGCCAGGGCCTCCGTGCTGAAGCTGCGGGCAATCAGCCGCTGGCTCTCGGCGCTTGCCACGACGGTCCGCGCGGGGACGGCGCTCTGGAGCCCCGTTGCCAGGTCGAGGGTCGAGCCGAGCTGGAGCTGCTCCGCTGCGCCGGGCCCGGTCCTGATCACGGCCGGACCGGTGTGCACGGCGATGCGGACGGCGAGCCTCTGCCGGGGCTGCGGACGCAACCCGATCTGCTCGATGCGGTCCGAGAGGAGGCGCGCCGCCCGGACGGCGCGCTGGGCATTGTCCTCGTAAGCCCGGGGATAGCCGAAGTAGAGCCAGAGGAGGTTGCCCAGGACCGCACCCAGATGGCCGTCGAGCTGCCCGGCGACCTCCGCCGCCAGGGCCTGGACCGCGGTCATGGCCTCGGACAGGGCCTCGACGTCGAGGGGACGGATCTCGCCCGACGCATCGTCGACGCTGACCAGGCCGCAACAGACCACGGTGAGCCGGCGGCGCTCTCCGATCTGCCGGCCGGCGCCGCTCGCGGCCGGGGGGTTCGTCCGCAGCCCCTCCACGAGAGTCACCTCGCCGGAATGCCCGGAGAGGGAGACCGTCTTCGCCGGGGCGGGTCTCCCGGGGAGCGTGCCCAGGAGGGCGGAGAGGTCGCCGGCAACCTCCGCGGCGCTCCGCGGCCGGTCGGCGGGCTCCTTTTCGAGCAGCCGACGCACCAGGCCGGACAGCTCGCGCGGGATGCCGGGGCGGGCGCGGTCGAGCGGCGGCGGGTCGTAGCTCAGGACACGGGTCAGGGTCTCGCGCGGAGTCCCCGCGAGGAAGGGCGGCGATCCCGTCAAGGCCTCATAGAGGAGCGAGCCCAGGGAGAAGAGATCGGAGCGCGCGTCGAGGCGGAGCCCCTGGGCCTGCTCGGGCGACATGGCGTGGAACGTGCCGAGGATGGTGCCCGGCGTCGAGAGCGACAGGTCGCCGGCAGGACCGTCCGCGATCTCCTTGGCGATGCCGAAGTCGAGGATCTTGGCGCGTCCCGCCGGGGTCACCATGACGTTGGAGGTCTTGAGGTCGCGGTGGAGGATGCCATGCGCGTGAGCTTCGGCGAGCCCCTCGGCGACGTCCCGGCCGAGTTGGAGGGCGCGCGAGGGATCGAGGGGACCCTCCTCGTCGATCAGGCCGCGGAGCGTCCGGCCGTTGACCAGCTCCAGGACGATCCACTCGCCGTCCTCGCGCTCGACGAGATCGTAGACCTGGACGATGGCCGGATGGTTGAGGCGGGCGGCGGCCTGGGCTTCCCGGCGCAGGCGCTCGCGGGCGTTGGGGACCGAGTCGGAGAGAACCTGCTTGATGGCGACCTGGCGCTTCAGGCGCTCGTCCCAGGCGCGCCAGACCGTGCCCATGCCCCCGGCTCCCAGGGGAGCTTCGAGCCGGTACGGGCCGATCCTCTCGACGAGCTCATCTCCAACGGACTTGGTTTCCACGGGGGAGCAAGTGTAGCGGAATGGGGGCGGAGCAGCCTATGATCCTCCTCGGAGCCACCCTGTTTTCATGGATGTCGAAACCGCCGAGCGCACGTTCGAGGCGTACCGCGCCGGGTTGCTGACGCCGCCCGTCCGTCCCTCGAAGCCGGTCTTCTACCGGGTCCTCATGGACGCCGTGATCGGCCGGATCGAGCTGCGGGAGAGGCTCGTCTTCCGCAAGTCCTACCGCGCCACCCAGCAGGGGCTCGCCGCCGCCCGCCAGGGCGACCTCGAAACGGCCGCCGAGCGCTTCGCGAGCAGCCGCGGGATCCTGGAGAGCGCCCGGCCCGGCGAGGCCTGCCATCTCCTCGCGACCACGTTCGTCGAGGCCGCGCACGCCTATCTGGAGTACCGCCACGGCCGGCTCGACCGCGCCCGCGAGCGGATCTTCACGGCCCTGGACAGCGACCTCGCCCTGGAGAGCGACGACGCCTTCGGATGCCTGGAGATGCACCGCATCCAGCTCGCGGACAACCTCATGATGATCGACTTCCGGGAGGGACTGCACGAGCGCGGGCTCGTCCTGGCCGGCTCGATCCTGGCTTATGGAGAAGGCCTCGCGGATTCGCTGCCCATCCACCGCGGCTGGCGCCCGGACCTCGTCCGCCGGGCGCCGCTCTCGGTGCGGAAGGGAGCCCTGGGGCAGATCGCCCACGAGGTCGCCATCGTCTTTCCGAAATGCCCCGCGCCCGAGCTGTGGGCGGCCATCGCCACAATCGCCGCGCCGCTCGCCGCACCCGCCGCCCTCCAGCCGCGGGTCCATCAGTGGCTCCTCGCGAGGGAGGCCTGGGCCCGCCGGGACGCCGAGCGCTTCCTCGCCCTGCTCGCGGAGCTCCTGCCCGGCGGGCGGAGCGATCTCGGAGCCGCCTGGTACGCGGCCGTCCTCGACTTCGCCGAGCACTGCGGGGAGCTGCAGACCGAGGTCGGCGACCTCGTGCGCAAGGCCATCCTGCGCGACGTGAAGTGGTGGCCCGACCTGCCGGCGCCGTTCCGTCCTCTCACCACGCGCCGTGCTCCCGCCAGGAAGAAGCCGGCCGGCGCCCGCAAGTCCCGAGCCCGGAAATAGACCCGGTGGAGGCGCAATCTACGGGAGGAGAGTATGAGAACGACGCTCAACCTAGACGAAGAGGCGCTCGCGGATGCTATGAAGGCCGCTCCGGTCTCAGTCCAAGAAGCGTCCGGGAGGCGCACGCGCCGGGTAGAGCACCATACCCGAGGGCCGTACCCTGTACGCGACGGTTCTACGCTGTACGCAGCGCGCAGGAAGCGTACGCGGCGGGTACGATCCCATACCCTGCCGTTCTGCGCCGTACGCGCTCCTGGCGAGGCGTACGCGGAGGGTAGCAGCCCGTACCCGCAGGGTATCGGCCGTACGCGGAGGGTAGGACCTCGTACCCGGCGGGTAGCACCCGTACCCTGCGGGTAGCACCCCGTACCCACAGGGTATCCGTCGCCCCCTGCGGGTAGCACCTCGTACCCGGCGGGTACGGGCCGCCCCCGCTGCGTACGAGGCGCGAGCACAGGGTACGGACCCGTACCCGCCGGGTATTGGTCCGTACCCGCCGGGTACGAGGTCCTACCCGCAGGGTATGGCCGCACGCCCCGGACCCCCTCCTCGGTCCTCCCCCGCTGCGCGGGAGAGGAAGCCTCCCTCCGGCAGCACAAAGTTAGCGCCTATGGGGTCAGGGGGTGAGGGCTGAAGACCGCAGACTCCTGGGGGAGAGCGATCTCCCCTACCCCCGCTTCTCCTCCAGCTCCGCCCATCGCGCATAGAGCCGCTCGACCTCCTGCCGGGCCTTTTCCAGCGCCGCGCAGCGGGCCTGGATCTCGGCGGAGTTGCTGGCGACGGTGGGGTCTTCCATAGCCTTCTGGGCGGCGACCAGGGCGTCCTCGGCCTCCAGGATCTTCCCCTCCATCTGCTCCCATTCGAGCTTGTCCTTGTAGGAGAGACGCTTCGGCTTCTCCTGTTTCGAAGGGAGCGGAGGCGGCTTGGGAGCGGCCTGCTTCGACGCGGCTGGCGACTCCCGGTGCGCCTCCCACTGCGCATAGTCGGCGAAGTATTGGGAATTGCCCCTGCCATCCAGAGCCAGCACGAGGGTGGAGACGCTCTCCAGGAGATACCGGTCGTGGGTGACCAGGACCAGCGCGCCGGGGAACTCCAGGAGGCTCTCCTCCAGGACTTCCAGCGTCGGGATGTCGAGGTCGTTCGTGGGCTCGTCGAGGATCAGGAGGTCCGCCGGCTGGAGCATGAGCCGGGCGATCAGGATGCGCGCCTGCTCGCCGCCGGAGAGCCGCGACACCGGCGTGTCGAGCTGCTCGGATTGGAACAGGAAGCGCTTCGCCCACGACGCCACGTGCACCGTGCGGCCCTGGTAGAGCACCGAGTCCCCCTCCGGAGCGAGCGCCCGGCGCAGCGACACGGAGCGGTCCAGGGTCTCGCGCCCCTGCTCGAAGCGGACCGTCTTCAGCCACTCCGCCCGCTCGATCGTGCCGGCGTCGGGCTCGAGAGTGCCATCGAGCAGCGAAAGCAGGGTCGTCTTGCCGCTGCCGTTCGGACCGAGCAGCCCGAGCTTCGTGCCCGGGGTGAGCTTGATATCGAGATTGGAGACTATCTTCCGTCTCACGGTACCAGCGTCGAACGACTTGGCGAGCCCTGTGGTGACGAGGAGCTTCTTGGTCTTGCGGTCCGAGGCGTTGAAGTCGAGCCCCACGCGGGCCTGGGTGGCGGGGCCGGTCCGCTCCTTGATCTCGCCGAGCTCGGAGATGAGCCGCTCGGCCTCCTGGATGCGCCCCTTTGCCTTGGTGGTGCGCGCCTTGGCCCCGCGCTTGAGCCACTCCACCTCGCGGCGCACACGGTTGGCGAGCGACGACTGGTACTCGGCCTGGTTGCGCAGCACCTCGTCGCGCTTCTCCAGGAAATCGCTGTAGCTCCCCGGCGCCTGGAAGAGCCCCTCGGGATAGCGGCGGTCCAGCTCCAGCATGCGGGTGGCGACGTTCTCCAGGAACCAGCGGTCGTGGCTGACGGTCACGTACGCCAGCGGCTCGCTGCGCAGCAGCTCCTCCAGCCAGAGGATGCCCTCCACGTCCAGGTGGTTCGTGGGCTCGTCGAGGAGGAGGACGTCCGGAGCCCTGACCAGCTCGCGGGAGATGGCCAGGCGCTTCTTCCATCCGCCGGACAGCACGTCCACCGCCTGGGCCGGATCGTTGAACCCGGCCCTGCCCAGCGTGACAGCCACCCGCGTCGCCTTCTCGAAGTCCTCGGAAGGATCGTCCGCCAGTGCCTCGGTGAGAACCTCCTCGACCGTCTTCCCCGGCGGGAACACGGGGTCCTGCGGAACATAGCCGACGCGGGTCCCACGGCGGACGGCGCGGGTCCCGCCGTCGGGCTCCTCCATCCCGGCGAGGATACGCAGGAACGTGGACTTGCCCGAGCCGTTCGGCCCGATGAGGCCGACACGGTCGCCCTCGGACAGCCCGAAGGAGAGCCCCTCGAAGAGGGGGCGGGCGCCGAAGCCTTTGACCAGGGACTCGCAGCTCAGGAGGACAGCGGGCGGCATAGGCGGGAGATTGTAGGGCACATCTCAACTTAGGGCCTGGCGAATATATGCTAGCTCCAGCCATGATCCTCAAGAGACTGTTTCCGGCAACCCTCCTGGGTCTGCTTCTCCTTGGAGCCAGCGAGCCCCCCCGTCCCCTCACTGACCGGGAGCTCGACCATCTCGCCGCGTATGCCCGGCTCCTCTCCCTGGTCCGCTTTTTCCACCCCAGTGACGCGGTCGCCGCAGCCGACTGGAACCGGGTGGCGGTGGCGGGGGTCCAGGCGATCGCAGGGGCTGAGAATCCGGAGTCCCTGGCCCAATCATTGGAAAGCTTTTTCCGCCCGCTCGCCCCAACGCTGCGAGTCGTTCCCAAGGGATCGCAATGGGAGATGCCGCCCGAGCTGCGGCGGCCGGACGGCGATGTCCGCATCGTGGCGTGGCGGCACTATGGCGGCGACTTCGGCGCGGAACGAAAGGTTTTCTCGAGCGAGCGGATCGACGACCGCAACCCGAGCTTCGGCACGCTCGCGGTGGCGATGCCCGCCAAACCCTACCAGGGAAACCACGTCAGCCTGACCGCCTGGGTCCGCTCCGACGTGGAAGGGGACGGCCGCGTCCAGCTCGGGCTCCGCGTGATCCGGCCCGGAGACAAGCCCGGGTTCTTCGACAACATGGCCGACCGCCCGATCTTCGACACCCCCTGGCGCAAGGTGAAGATCGAAGGAGAGGTGGCCGTGGACGCCGAGCGGATCGTCATTCTCCTGGTCCTCAACGGTCCCGGCAAGGTCTGGCTCGACGAGGTGGAGCTGGACGCGCCACCCATCATCGAACCCCTTCGCAACAGCGGAGCCCGGGGACCCCAGCGGGGACGGCCCAAGACCGGACTGCCCGACGACACCTCCAACCTGGGGTTCGACAAGGGGGAGACCGGCCAGCAGCCGCCGGGCTGGACGTTCCCCTATGAATCGATCCGCGCCGGGTATCACCTGGCCGTGGAGCGGGGAGAAGGCTGCCGCAAGGGTGGCTGCGCCAGGATCGAGAGCGATCCCATCGCGGCTCCGCGCTTCGCGCGTCCGGAGGAGGTGGTGGAAGTGGATCTGGGTGCGGGCGTCGCCGCGTTCGTGCCGGTTTCCCTCTATGCCGACGACCAGGGGACGCTTCCCAGGACCGCGCCCGCTCCGCCTCCGGCCGTCGACGTGAACGGCGACACGCGGGAGGCCCGGCTGGCGGCTGTAGCCCTGGCCTGGGGAATCCTTCAGCACCTCCATCCCGAGCTGCGGCCGGACGATCCTGCCTGGTCGACCGCGCTACGCTCCGTGCTCGCGGCTGCCGCGCAGGATCAGGAGAGCTTCCTCCGTGCCGCGCGCCTCCTCCTGGTCCCGCTGAAGGATGCCCGAGCCGGCTTCCTGCGCAAGGGCGGAGTGACCCCGCAGGCCCTCCCCCTGGCCTGGGAGCACATCGAGGGGCAGCTAACGATCACGGGTGCGGCCGGGAACACCGGCGGCGTCCCAGGGGACGTGGTCGTGGCACTGGACGGCCGGCCCATCGAAGAGGTCCTGAAAGAGGAGGAGGCCCTCGTCTCCTCGGCCACACCCGAGGCCCGGCGTTGGCGGGCGCTCGAAAACCTGATCTTTGGCCCGCCCGGCTCCCGGGTAACCCTCCGGCTGAAGCGGGGAGCCGAGGTCGAGCTCTTCCGCGAAACGCCCTACGACCGCCTGCCTCCGGGTACGCCCCTGGAGCCGGTCGCCGAGCCTCGGCCCGGGATCGTCTACGTGGATCTCGCCCGCGTCGAGGAAAAGGATTTCGAAGCCCTGCTCAAGCGGCTGGCCGCGGCCCGCGGCGTCGTCTTCGACCTGCGCCAGGGCTCGAATGTGTCCAACATCGTCCTCTCCCACCTCACCGATCGCGCCACCGCGAGCTCGAACTGGCAGGTGCCGGTGGTCATGGCGCCGGACCATCGGAACGTCGAGTGGATGACGACCTTCTGGACCGTCGAGCCCAGGAAGCCGCGCCTCCGCCGGACGGCCTTCCTGGTGGACGGCCGGTCGGACGGCTTCAGCGAAACCCTTCTGGATACAATCGAGGAGTACCGTCTCGGAGAGATCGTGGGCGACCGCTCGGGCGGGAGCAACGGCTCGGTGAACCGGAGCGACCTGCCCGGTGGCTACCGCCTGGTCTGGACGGGCCAGCGCGTGCTCAAGCACGACGGCTCGCCGCTGCACGGAATCGGCGTCTCTCCCACGGTGCCGGCCGTCCGCACCATCCAAGGCGTGGCCGCCGGCCGCGACGAGATCGCCGAGAAGGCCGCGGAGATCCTCCTCCGGAACTAGCTCCTCTGTCACACCTGAATTGCGGGTTGAGGCGGCCATACACCCGGTGCTAACTTGACAGTATTGGGCCTTGCCCCTCCCCTACAAGAGGAAGCTACCCGTCGATCGGAGCTTGACAAGGCTCTAGCGGGCGACCGCGGCTCCCCGCCGCTCCTCGATCCAGACCCGGGCCGCGGCCTCCTCGCCGAAGAACTCGGTGGGGAAACCGTCACCCTTGCGGAAGAGCCGGGTGCCGGTGAGGACGAGCTTGGCCATCACCCTGGCCGTCATCTTGGCCTGGTGAATGGCGACCCCCTGGACCGGCATGCGGGAGAGAGCGGCGCCGGTGACCTTGCGGCCTTCCGGCGTGCCTCCCCCGAACTCCGCCATGTCGACCAGCATGAAGACCTTCTCCCGGCCCCGGGCCATGTCTTCATGAAGACGGGCGAGGACCTCGCTCTCTTCCAGGGACACGGGCCCGGTCAGCCGCAGGGCGATGACGTCAGGCTCCTCGAACCAGGTGGCGTGGGAACCGACTCGGCGGGTCTCGGCCATCGACTCCTCCTCAGGATGGGAACGGCAATACCATATGACCGGCCGGCCGGCAATTCAACCCGGACCGGGCTAAGCTTGCCGTCCGGATGACCGTTCTCACAGCCTTTCTCCTGGCCGCGGCGATCGACGCCGTCTTCGCCGACCTCTCGCCGGGCTCGCCGGGCTGCGCCCTGGCCGTGTCCCGGGATGGGGTAATCGTCTACGAGCGCGGCTATGGGACCGCCGACCTGGAGCACGGGGTGCCGATCACTCCCCGGACGGTCTTCGACACCGGCTCCGTCTCCAAGATGTTCACGGCGGCGAGCGTCTTCGTCCTGGAAGACCAGGGGCGGCTCTCGCTGGACGATTCGATACGGAAGCACCTGCCGGAACTGCCTGGAATCTATCAGGCGGTCACCCTCCGCCATCTGATCCATCACACGGGAGGAGTGCGGGATTATCTCTTCCTCCGATCGTTGGCAGGGCATCCGGAGCTCAAGCCGGTAAAGCCGCGTGAGGTGATCGATCTTCTGGCCCGGCAGAAGGGGCTCGATTTTCCACCTGGAGAGCGCCACTCCTACACCAACTCAGGCTACGTCCTGCTCGCGGCCGTCGTGGAGAAGGCGAGCGGCCAGCCTCTCAGCCGGTTCGCCGAGGAAAACCTCTTCAAGCCGCTGGGCATGACGAGCACGCGCTTCTTCGACGATCCCACCCGGATCGTCCTGAACCGGGCGGACAGCTACTTTCCCAGCGGCGTCTTCCGCACCTGGGCCGGCACGGTGGGGGACACCGGCCTCCTCTCCACCGCCGGAGATCTCTCGCGTTGGGACATGGCCCTCGCCAAGCCCGGGCAGCCGGGGAAGCTTCGGGACGGCACGCCCCTGGGCTACGCCGGAGGCCTCTTCCTCCGGGACTTCCGCGGCATGCGGACGGTCGGCCACGGCGGCTCCACGCTGGGCTACGTCTCCGACCTGCTCAGCTTCCCCGAAGCGAGTCTGACGATCGCCTGCCTCTGCAACACCCCGGCCGGAGCCCCCAGCCGCCGAACCCGCGAGGTAGCCGCGATCTTCCTGGGAGACCGCCTGCAGCCGGAGCCCCCCGTCGTCCCAGCGGATGCCCCCGCCGGGCTCTACTGGGACCGGGAGGGAGACTCCTTCCGAAAGGTCTGGATGAAGGATGGCAAGGTCGTCCTCCTCCGCTTCGGAGC
Organism: Thermoanaerobaculia bacterium; assembly: GCA_035556715.1. Classification (GTDB taxonomy): domain Bacteria; phylum Acidobacteriota; class Thermoanaerobaculia; order Multivoradales; family UBA5704; genus DATMER01. Next base: position 163,068 of record DATMER010000136.1, on the reverse strand, counting down.
CGAGCGCGAGCTCGCTCCCCTGGGAGGAGGCCGCTTCCGGATACCCGGGACACCGGGGACTGTCGAGGTCACCTTCGGCTCCGGATTCCTGACGGAGACCGGCGACGCCGGCCTCATGCGCTTCGAGAGGATCGAGCCGTCCGCTCCGCCGGACCCGTCCGGATACGCCGGTACTTACAGGTCCGAGGAGGTGGGAGGAGATCTCTCCTTCGCCGTCCGAGAAGGCGCGCTCGTCCTGCAGCTCGGCGGGCAGGAGATCCCCCTGGAGCCCTTCGCCCAGGATGGCTTCCGCCACGAGATCCTGGGGACGATGCGGTTCGATCCCGAAGGATTCGTACTGAACACGCCGAGGGCGAAGGGACTCCGGTACCTAAGGCGGGATCAATCCCTGTGATCTGGCCCTGTTGGTTGCGGCAGCGACAAGGGCGCGAAAGGCCGCCGGACGGAAGACGGTGCCGCCGTACTGTCTTGCGATCTCTCGGGCTGACTTCCGAAGGATGCGGGCCTCGGCTTTCAGGACGTTTGGAGTAGGCTCGTGCGCGATCTGGAAAACATCGGCAATACAGTCGATGAGACTATCGACGCGACGGTGGTAGATCAGAGGATCACGGCCCTTGTAGTCGCTGAGGGTCCTATCGAGGCGGTACGGGACGGTGTCGAGCACGACGACATCATGAGGACCGCCAGCCAAGGCAATCGAACATGCCAGTCCCAGTTCGAACGGCATATTGAACCTTGCCGGCTGACCGGTGCGGCAGAGATCATGAATGGATACCCCGCAGGATCGAAGTAATTCGTAAATGCGAGCAAGTCGGCCCTGGCCGCGCTCGCGAACCTCGAGCACGCAGCGTGGTGTCTGTCCCAAAGAAACAAGGGCACTGACGAGAGTCACGAAGAACGACTGGTAGGCGGGGTCGAAGGGGACGTTCAGGAAGACCCCACTGGGATCGCGAGTTGGCGAGGGCATTCAACGAGCGTTGCGGCTTTTCGTCTTTCGGATGGCTGCGGATACCTTCTGAGGCTGGGGCACCTTTTCTGCAGCTCGAAGAGCCTTTGCGGCCACTCTGGCGTCAGAGGGGCGTACTCCCACAGAATGGAGAATCTCGCTGGCCGATGCCTTGGTGAGATGGATCTTGCCGGTACGCAGACCTCGCACCACCATAGAACGTTTGCCCTTTCCGGCGGGCGGGGTCGGTAAAGCGGGCTCGCTCATGGACGACATTATACACCTTTTGGAGGTGTCTGGAGCATGGACCTCATACCCCTCACCCGCGCCCTGATCGACATCGAGTCGGTCACCGGCAACGAGCGCGCGGTCAGCGAGTTCCTCTTCGAGTACCTGTCCAGGCTGGGCACCGTGGAGCGGATGCCGGTCGAGGGGGACCGCTTCAATCTGTTCGCGAGCTGGGGTCGTCCCGAGGTCGTCCTTTCGACCCATATCGACACCGTTCCTCCGTTCTTCCCTTCTTCGGAGGACGGCGAGCACGTCCATGGCCGGGGGGCGTGCGACACCAAGGGCATCCTTGCCTCGATGATCAAGGCGATCGAGACGCTTCTGTCCCAGGGGGCGAGCGGGTTCGGGTTGCTCCTGGTCGTGGGCGAGGAGACCGACAGCATCGGTGCGCAGGTGGCCAACCGGAACCCCCGCGGGTCGCGCTTCCTCATCAATGGCGAGCCTACGGAGAACCGGCTCGCTCTCGGGTCCAAGGGGGCGCTCTACCTCCGGATCGAAGCTTCGGGACGGATGGCTCACTCCGCCTATCCCGAGTTGGGCGAATCGGCCATCGACCGTCTCCTGGAGGCTTTGGCCCGGCTTCGGAGCGTGCCCCTGCCTTCCGATCCCATCCTGGGCGAGACGACGCTGAACGTCGGCACGATTTCCGGCGGCCGAGCGTCCAATGTGATCGCCGACCAGGCCCGGGCCGAGGCCCTGATCCGCACGGTCGGGGACACGGCGGAGCTTCGCCGGGCGATCCATAGCGCCCTGGCGGATGTGGAGATCGCGGAGGAGCGCGAGACCCGGGCGATGCGGCTGGGGTCCCTCCCCGGGTTCGAGACCACCGCGGTCAAGTACACGACCGACATCCCCCGGCTGGGCGCCTGGGGAGAGCCGTTCCTCCTCGGACCCGGGAGCATCCACCTCGCCCACACACCCGGGGAGCGGGTGCCGAAGCGGGAGTTGGAGGAGGCCGTCCGCCTCTATGCGGGGATGGTGCGGCGCTTGCTAGAATCCGGACCATGAAAAAGATCGAGGTCGGCATCCTGGGGGCCACCGGTACGGTGGGACAGCGGTTCATCCAGCTCCTGGAGGACCATCCCTGGTTCGAGGTGAAGTGGCTCGCGGCGAGCGACCGGAGCGCGGGCAAGAGCTACCGGGAGGCGACCTCTTGGCAGCTTGAAGGCGCGCCACCGGCCAATGTGGCCGATCTGTCCGTGGACGAGGCCGTTCCCGGCCGCGGGCCGAAGCTGGTCTTCTCGTCCATGGCCTCCAACCAGGCCGGGGAGATCGAGCGCGCCTTTGCCGAGCAGGGACACATCGTGGTCTCCAATTCCAGCCACTACCGGATGGCCGAGGACGTCCCCCTGCTCATCCCCGAGGTCAACCCCGGCCACCTGGGGCTGCTTTCGGCACAGCGCCGGGAGCGGGGGTGGGAGGGCGCCATCGTCACCAACCCCAACTGCGCGGCCGTGGGCCTGGTCATGGCTCTCGCCCCCCTGAAGCAGTTCGGGCTCATGAACGCCGTGGTGACCACGTTCCAGGCAGTCTCCGGCGCAGGCTACCCCGGCGTCCCGTCACTCGACATCCTCGGCAACGTCATCCCGTACATCGGCGGCGAGGAGGAGAAGGTCGAGAGCGAGCCCCAGAAGATCCTCGGCGACTTCATGGGCGACCGCATCGAGCCGCTGCCCATGGGGGTGAGCGCGAGCTGCCACCGGGTGCCCGCGATCGACGGCCACATGGTGGCGATGAGCCTGGAGTTCGAGCGCCGGCCGTCGCGGGAGGAGCTGGTCGAGGCGCTCGCCGGGTTCCGCGGCGTGCCCCAGGAGCGGGAGCTCCCTTCGGCACCGCGCAGGCCGATCCATGTCATGGAGGCGCCGGACCGACCCCAGACCCGCAAGGACTCCGGCCTGGAGAAGGGCATGGCCACCCCGGTCGGCCGCATCCGGGAGTGCTCCGTGCTCCACTGGAAGCTGGTGGCGCTCTCCCACAACGTCCTCCGCGGCGCCGCGGGCGCGGCCGTGCTCAACGCGGAGCTGATGAAGAGCGAGGGGTTGCTCGGCTCGTGATCGTGATGAAGTTCGGCGGCAGCTCGGTGGACACCGCGCAGTCCATCGAGCGCGTGGTGGGGATCGTCCGCGGGCAGCGCCACCGGCAGCCGGTGGTGGTGGTCTCGGCCATGGCCAAGACCACCCGCAAGCTGCTCGAAGCCGCCGATGCCGCAGCCGCCGGGGACCTGGATCTGCCTCGGGCCTGGGCTCTGTTCGAAGAGCTTCGGGACTACCACTGGCGCGAATCCCGCGCAGCGGTCCGCCCCGAGGGGCACCCCGTGCTCGCCGCCATGCTGGAGCGCTACTTCGGGGAGCTTCACGCGGTGCTCGAAGAGATCAATGCCGCGGGACGGGTGACTCCGCGGCTCGCCGATCACGTGGCGAGCTTCGGCGAGCTGGTGTCGAGCGCCATCCTCTCCCTTGCCCTGGACTCGTTTCAGAACGGGGTGGAGGCGCCCTGGATCGACTGCCGCCAGGTCCTCGTCACGAACAGCGATTTCACCCGCGCCAAGCCGGTCTATGAAGAGACCGAGCCCCGGATGCGCGAGGCGATCCTCCCCCACGTTGAGGAGGGACGGGTTCCGGTGCTCGGCGGCTACGTGGGCGCGACGATCGATGGTGTCATCACCACCCTGGGCAAGGAGGGGTCGGACTTCTCCGCCGCCATCGTCGGCGCCGCGATCCGCGCCGAGGAGGTCCAGATCTGGACCGACGTGGATGGCATCCTGACCGCGGACCCGCGCATCGTCCGCATGGCGCGGCGTGTCCGGACGCTGTCCTTCGACGAGGCCCTGGAACTCGCCTGCTCCGGAGCCAAGAAACCCCATTACGGAACGCTCGAACCGGCCAGCCGGGCAGATGTCCCGATCCGCATCCTCAACTCCTGGCACCTCCATCTTGCATCCCCTCAGGGGATCGCCGAGGGGACCCTGATCGGCCGGCGCACCGCCGCGGCGGCGCCGGGGATCAAGTCCATCGCCTGCAAGCCCGGCATCCACCACCTGACGGTGCGGCCCTCGGGCACGGGCGGCTTCCTGGACCGGGTCTGGGAGATCTGCGAGCGCTTCCGGCCGTCGCTGCTTTCGCTTGGCGCGGACGAGCACCGGGCCGAGCTGTCCCTGGAACACGCAGACCGTCTCTCTGAGATCCGGGAGGCGCTCGAGGGCTTCTCCCGCGTGGAGGTCGGCCGCGGCAAGACCGTGATCACGCTGGTTTCCGAGGATCTGGCGTCCAGCCCCGGACTTGCGGCGATGACCCTGGAGATGGCGCGGCCCTGGGAGCCGCGGCTGGTCCTCCAGGGGGTGTCCGCACCCTGTGTCCGCTGCCTGGTGGACGAGCGGGAGGCCGAGGCCGTGGTGGCCGAGCTGCACGAGCGGGTTTTCCCAGGCCCGCCAGGAGAACCCATCGAATGAAGAAGCTGGCGCTCATAGGATATGGACGGATGGGCAAGCTCGTGGAGCAGCTCGCCCCCGGGCACGGGTTCGAGGTGGCGCTCCGGCTGGACAGCTCGGACCACGAGATCAGCCCGGAGCGCTTCCAGGGAGTGGACGTGGCCGTGGACTTCTCCACCGCTTCGGCTGTGCCCTCTACGGTCGAGCGGCTGGCCCCTCTGGGAGTCCCCCTGGTGGTGGGGACGACCGGCTGGCACGAGGCACTGCCCCGGGTGCGGGAGGTTATGGAGCAACAGGGAGCGGGATTCCTGCACGGCGCCAACTTCTCGGTGGGGGTGCAGGTCTTCTACAAGCTGTCCGAAGCCGCGGCCCGCCTGCTGGCGGACGAGACCGCTTATGAAGCGTGGCTCTACGAGATCCACCACAGCAAGAAGAAGGACGCGCCCTCGGGCACTCTCCTCCAGATCCGGCGGGCGATGGAGTCCGCGGGATGGGACCGGGGGATCGACGTGGCGAGCAACCGGGCCGGCGCGATCCCCGGCACTCATCAGATCGGGTTCGACTCGGAGGCTGATACCATCACCCTTCAGCACACCGCCCGCAGCCGGGCCGGATTCGCGCACGGAGCCCTGCGCGCCGCGCGTTGGATGGCCGGCCGGCGCGGCTTCTACGAGTTCAGTCAGGTCTGGGAGGAGATCGTCTCTCCTTCCCGGTGAAAGGCACTGCCATGTTCCAAGGCTGCGGCACAGCTCTCGTCACTCCGTTCAAGTCCGACCTCTCCCTCGACGAGGAGGCGCTGCGCCGGCTCGTCCAGCGCCAGATCGAGGCGGGCATCCACTTCCTCGTCCCCTGCGGCACCACGGGGGAGAACCCGACCCTCAGCCGCGAGGAGCACCTGCGGGTCGTCGAGATCACCCTCGACGAGGCCAACGGCAAGGTCCCGGTGCTGGCGGGATCGGGCGGCAACGACACCCGCCAAGTGGTCGAGCTGGCCAAGGAGGTCGAAGCCCTCGGCGCGGACGGCCTGCTGGTCGTCACCCCCTACTACAACAAGCCCACGCCGGAGGGCCTCGTCGCCCACTACCGGGAGGTCTCCCGCGCCACCCGGCTGCCCATCGTGGTCTACAACGTGCCCGGCCGCACCGGGCTCAACGTGGAAGCGTCCACCCTCGCCCGCCTGGCCCGGATCGACCGGGTCGTGGCGGTCAAGGAGGCGTCGGGCAACATCTCCCAGATGTCGCAGATCTTCCAGGCCGTGCCCCACGACTTCGCGGTGCTCTCGGGCGACGACGCCATCACCCTGCCGCTGATGGCCCTCGGGGGCCTGGGAGTGATCTCGGTGGTGTCCAACGAGGTCCCCTACGCCATGTCGCGGCTGGCCTCCCTCTGCCTGGAGGGGGACTACCCGGCCGCGCAGCGGATGCACCGCCAGCTCCACGCCTTGATGGAGATCAACTTCATCGAGTCGAACCCGGGGCCGGTCAAGGCGGCGCTCGCTATGATGGGACTGATCGAGCCGGCCTACCGCCTGCCGGCGGTACAGCCGAGGCCCGAGAGCCTCAAGAAGATCGAGCAGGTTCTGCTCGAACTCGGGCTCATCCCCGGCAGCGAGGTGCCGAGCGTGGAAGAGCCGGTTCATGCCTGAGCTGAGGGAAGAGATTGAAACTCTCTTTGCCCGGCCGGCCGAGTACCGGGACGAGCATTTCGACGTCTTCCGCCGCTTCAAGCAGGCGCTCAACCAGGGCGAGGTCCGGGCCGCGGAGCCGGACCCCTCGTCCCCGTCCGGCTGGCGGGTCAACGCCTGGGTCAAGCAGGGGATCCTCCTCGGCTTCCGCATGGGGAAGATCGTCGACATGTCCGTGGACAGCCTCCCCTTCTTCGACAAGGACACCTATCCCCTGCGGGAGCTGAGCCCGGGGGTCCGGATCGTGCCCGGCGGCTCCTCGATCCGCGACGGCGTCTACCTGGGCAAGGGGGTCACCTGCATGCCCCCGATGTTCATCAACACCGGCGCCTGGGTGGACGACGGCACGCTGATCGACTCCCACGCACTTGTAGGTAGCTGCGCCCAGGTGGGCAAGCGGGTCCACCTCTCCGCCGCGGCCCAGCTCGGCGGAGTGCTGGAGCCCGTCGGAGCCCTGCCCGTCATCGTGGAGGACGATGTCCTGGTCGGCGGCAACTGCGGGGTCTACGAAGGGACCGTCGTGAAGCGCCGGGCGGTCCTCGCCGCCGGGGTGATCCTCACCCGCTCGACCCCGGTGTACGACATGGTGAAGGAGACGATCCACCGCGCAGGAGAGGATCAGCCGCTCGTCATCCCCGAAGAGGCCGTGGTGGTCGCCGGAAGCCGCGCCGTGACCCGGGGGAAGGGGGAGGAGTGGGGGCTGTCTCTGTATACCCCGGTGATCGTGAAGTACCGGGACGCGTCGACGGACGAGCGGGTGCAGTTGGAGGACTGGCTGCGCTAGGCGAGCGACCGGAGCAGGACGGTCTGCATCGCCGTCGACGGCCCCCCCACCTGAGCCCGGAGCAGCATCTTCGCCTTCTTCTCCAGCGCGTCGGCCACGGCGCTGTCCGGTGGGTAGGGGAAGGTCACGAAGCCCACTCCCAGGCCGTCCACCCCCTCCACCCGGATCGGGAACAGGTTCTCGTGGAGCCCGATCAGGTCCCAGAAGAGGCCGTCCACGATCGCCACCACCGGTCCGCGTGAAGCTGCCCGGACCAGATCCTCCCGGTTCCCTTTGCTTCCGTCCATCACGACCAGGACCGGCTCCCCCTCGGGGAGATCGTCCACGCTGGTCCGGACATCCGCTCCGAGACGCAGATGAAAGAGATCACGGTCCGAGGCTTGGACCGGCTCGGGAAGGACCACGATCCTCCCCTCTCCGGCGAAGAGCTCCCCGACCAGGGTCCGGCCCTGCTCCGCCCCGACGGTGACGAGGGGGAGCGAGGAGGGCGGAGCGTCCGGCCGTTCCCTCCTTTGCCGCTCGCGCCAGGTCCGTCGCATTTCGGCCAGCCCCTCGACCGGGGAGTAGAGGAGTGCCTGGCTCCTCGCGGCGTCGTCCAGCCCTCCCAGGGCGGCTTCCAGGGTGGGCAGGGGCACGGCACGCCCGCGGCCGTCCGTGATCTGCCCGATGGTTGCGTTGAAGGCCTTGCCCCGGGCCTGCGCCGTCTGGAGCGGGAGGAAGTGGACCGGCTGCTGGACGCGCCTGCCCAGGGGCGAGAGGGCGGCCCAGAGGGCGGGCGAGGCCGTCCGGATCGCTTCGTCCGCGGAGGAGAGGTGGTCGCTCATGGCCCGGAAATCTTACAGGCTCGCCCCCCTCTTGAAACCCTGCGCGGCAGGCACTAAAATTTTTCCGCCCCCGGATCTGTTCCCTACCTCTGGACGAACGTCCCGGGAACCCCCAATCTATCCAACGACGATGTAGGAGGAGGCCATGGCCACCACCACTGTTGAAACACTGCAATTTCAGGCCGAGACCCGGCAGCTTCTCGACTTGATGATCCACTCGCTGTACTCGAACAAGGAGATCTTCCTGCGCGAGCTGATCTCCAACTCCTCGGATGCCCTCGACCGGCTCCGCTTCGAGGCCCTGACCCGGCCCGAGCTGCTGGAGGGGGACGAGAAGCTCGAGATCCGGCTGGAGGCGGACCGCGAGAACCGCACCCTGACCATCTCGGACAACGGCATCGGCATGAGCCGCGACGAGGTGATCGCCAACATCGGCACCATCGCCAAGTCGGGCACCCGCGAGCTGGTCAAGCGGCTCCAGGAGAGCGGCTCCCAGAAGGAGATCCTGGAGTTCATCGGCCAGTTCGGCGTGGGCTTCTACTCCTCCTTCATGGTCTCCGAACGGGTCGAGCTGGTCACCCGCCGGGCCGGCGAGGAGACCGCCACCCGCTGGGAGTCCACCGGCGACGGCACCTACACCATCGAGGAGGGCGAGCGCCCGGTGCGCGGCACCACGATCAAGCTCCATCTGAAGCCCGAGGACAAGGACAACGGCATGGACGACTTCTCCGACCGCTGGGTCGTCAGCCGCGTCGTCCGCCGCTACTCGGACTTCGTGAGCTACCCCATCATCCTCACGGCGGAGAAGGACCCGGAGATCGAGGACCTCGCCAAGGAGAAGGAGACCGGCGAGAAGCCCAAGATGCCCCTGGAGGAGAAGGTCCTCAACTCCATGAAGCCGATCTGGACCCGTCCGCAGTCCGAAGTGACCCAGGACGAGTACAAGGAGTTCTACCGCCACATCTCCCACGACTGGAACGAGCCCATGAAGGTCATCTCGTTCCGGGCCGAGGGCCGGATCGAGTACCAGGCCCTGCTCTTCATCCCGTCTCAGGCACCGTACGACCTCTATTACGTCGCCTCCAAGCCGGGCCTGCAGCTCTACGTCAAGCGCATCCAGATCATGGAGCGCTGCGAGGACCTGCTCCCCCAGTACCTGCGCTTCGTCCGCGGCGTGGTCGACTCCCCCGACCTCGCGCTCAACGTCTCGCGCGAGATGCTCCAGCAGGACCGCCACATCACCCTGATCCGCAAGGGGCTGACCAAGAAGGTCCTCGACACGCTGGACGAGATGAGGGAGAAGGACGCCGACACCTACCTCAAGTTCTGGAAGGAGTTCGGCCGCGCCATCAAGGAAGGCGTGACCTCGGACTACGAGAACAAGGAGCGGCTGCTCGAGCTGTTGCAGTTCCAGTCCTCGCACGACCCGGAGAAGCTCACCACGCTCAAGGACTACGTCTCCCGGATGAAGGAGGATCAGAAGGAGATCTTCTACCTGCCCGGCGAGTCCCGCGAGCAGGTGGAGAACTCGCCCCACCTGGAGGCCTTCCGGGAGAAGGGGATCGAGGTCCTCTACCTGGTGGACACGGTGGACGAGCTCCTGACCCAGTCGCTCCACGAGTACGGCGGCAAGCGCCTGAAGTCGGTGGGCAAGGGCACGGTCTCGCTGGGCAGCGAGGAGGAGAAGAAGCAGACCGAGGAGGATCTCAAGGCCAAGGAGGAGGAGCTCAAGCCGCTCCTGGAGCTGCTCCAGAAGAAGCTCGACGAGCACGTCAAGCAGGTCCGCCTCACCAACCGGCTCACCACCTCGCCGGTGTGTCTCGTAGGAGCCGAGCACGACTACAGCCCGCAGCTCGAGAAGCTCCTCCAGAAGGGCAAGGGCGGCGGACCCAAGCAGCGCCGCATCCTGGAGCTCAACCCCAAGCACGAGCTGCTGGACAAGCTCAAGGCGCGCTTCGACCAGGGCCAGGACGACCCGGTCCTGGACCAGTACGCCCAGCTCCTGTTCGGCTACGGAGTGCTCGCCGAAGGCTCGGAGATGCCCGAGCCGGCGAAGTTCAACAAGGCTGTAGCGGAGCTCATGACGCGCGGGCTGTGATCAGACCGAACCTGCGGTCCCGGCGATAGAACTCGCGGACGGCCTCGGCGAGGTCGTCCGCGGCGAAGTCGGGCCACATGCGCTCGCTGAAGACCAGCTCGGCGTAGGCGCACTCCCAGAGCAGGAAATCCGACAGCCGCTTCTCCCCCCCGGTGCGGATCAGCAGGTCCACGTCCGGTACCGGACCCTCGTGAGGCGGATCGGCCAGGAGACGGGAGAAGACCTCCCTTGAGACCTCGCTCCCGTTCAGGCGGTGGGCCGCCCGCAGGATCGCGTCCCGGGCCGAGTAGTCGACCGCGATCCGCAGCAGGGCCCTCTTCCCCGTCGCCGTCGCGGCCTCCGCCTCCTGGATGACCCGCACCAGGGTGGAGGGAAGGCGGTCCCGCCGGCCGATCACCCGGATCCGCACTCCGTCCGACGCGCAGCGGGTCGCCTCCTTGACCAGGTAGCGGCGGAACAGCCGCATCAGCGCTCCGACCTCCTCCGGCGGACGCTGCCAGTTGTCCGAGGAGAAGGCGAACAGGGTCAAGGTCCCGATCCCCAGGTTCCGGGCGGCCTCCACCGTCCGCCGCACCGCCTCGGCCCCGGCCACGTGCCCGGCCGTGCGCGGACGCCCCTGGGCCGTGGCCCAGCGGCCGTTGCCATCCATGATGATGGCCACGTGCAGCAAATCACTTTGTCCCACAAAGCTCACGGACATGCGACGGCCCCTCCAGCTCACGCTTCCCGGGTGGCGTGAATGATCGCTTCCATGTGGTCCAGGTACCGCTGGAGCGCCTGCCTTCCAGGATCGGTCAGGCGGTATTCGGTCTTGGGCAGACGGCCCTCGAAGTACTTCGCGCAGGTGACGTAACCGGCCTCTTCCAGCTTGCGGGCATGCACGCTGAGGTTGCCGTCGGTCGTCTGCAGGAGCTTCTTGAGATCGTTGAAGCTCAGATGGTCGTTGACGGCCAGGGCGCTGACGATGCCGAGGCGCATCCGCTCGTGGATCAGGCGGTCGAGATCGAGCGCGGTCCGGGGGACCGGCTCTGGGTCCGCCTGATGGGCATGCCGGGGTCCGTCGGGACCCATGGGCCCTCCTTCCTCGTCCGGGAGCCGGTTCACCCGCCTAGCCACCATGCCTCCGCGCGATCCAGATCCCAAACAGGATGTGCAGCCCGCCGAAGCCGGCCGCCATGAACTCGTTCCCCCACTCCACGGGTGCGATCAGGGCCGCTGCGCCCAGGGCCATGAAAGCGAACCCCATGACCGGCACGATGCGCACCGAAAAGGCGCCGCCGGTGACCACGCCGGTGCCATAGAGGAGGAGCCAGACCCCCGGGAGGATGCCGAGCACGCCCTGGCCGACCAGGATGAGCGTCAGCATCGCGCCGGCGATGAGCGGCGGGAACAGGGCGAAGACGAACCGGCGGACCGGCCGGGTCAGGAGGTCGGTCCGCGTCTTGCGGGCCTTCCAGGCGCTGGTGCCGGCCAGGACCAGGACCGCGAAGACCGCGTCCACCAGCCAGGCCACGAGCCACCCCGCGAAGCTGCCCTGCCGGGAGGCGATCCACGCCGTGGCCAGAGCGGAGAAGCCCACCGCGACCGTGCCGATGCCCGAAACGTCCGTGAAACAGGCCGCCCCCTCCATGGTCTCGCGGATGAACCGGAGGTTGTCCATGGCCCGCAAATGGAGCCGGGCGGGAGGCTCGAGAGGAGGGGCGGAGCGGAGTCGTTGCGGATCGGCCATCGGGATGAATGTACGCCTGGGAGCGGGATCCGTCAAGTGCTTTGCGATATAAAGTTGGTGCGGGCTATCCTGCCCCTTGCGCTCTTTTCGCCAGCGTCGAGATCATCCCCACCATCCCCATCAGCCCCATGGACTTGCCCATGGAGAGCTCGTTGCCGAAGACCTTGTAGACGATGTCCTGGTTCACGGCGGCCACCTGGTCGAGCGGCTGGCCGGAGAGGCTGTCCTTGAGGATCACGGCCATGGCCTTGGCGGAGATGCCCTGCGGGTTCTCCACCGCGAAGTGGAAATCCAGGTTGCCGTCCTGCCGCCGCTCGGCCCAGACGAAGGCCTCCGACTCGCAGGCCGGCACCCGGTTCTCCTCGGGGAAGGGACGGGTGGCGACCTGCGGCGGGACCTCCTTGAACTTCCCGGCAATGTCGATCAGGAGCTGGATGCGCTCGCTCCGGTCGGGGACCATGGAGAGCGCATCCAGGGTCTGCTCCAGCTTTTCGGGGATCTCGGCCATGCTCTCTTCAACCCTCAGCGCTCGATGGGCACTCCCACCAGGTTGCCCCACTCGGTCCAGCTCCCGTCATAGTTTCGCACCTTCGGGTAGCCCAGGAGATGGGTGAGGACGAACCACGTGTGGCTGCTGCGCTCTCCGATCCGGCAATAGACGATCACGTCGTCGTCCTGCTTGAGCTTCGCCTCCCCTTCGTAGAGGCCGCGCAGCTCCTCCGCCGTCTTGAACGTGCCGTCGTCCGGGTTGACCGCCCGCGCCCAGGGGATGTTGGCCGCGCCCGGGATGTGCCCGCCGCGCAGCGCTCCCTCGTTCGGGTACTCGGGCATATGAAGCTTCTTGCCGCTGTACTCGTCGGGGCTGCGGACGTCGATCATGCGCCCCTTCGAATCCAGGTGCTTCAACACCTCGTCGCGGTAGGCGCGGATCTTCTTGTCGTCGCGCTCGGCCGCCTTGTAGTCGCTCGCCGGGTACGTGGGCACGTCCGTGGTCAGCGGCCGTCCCTCCTTGGCCCACTTGATGCGGCCGCCGTCCATGATCTTCGCGTTCTCGTGCCCGAACAGGCGGAACACCCAGAGGGCGTAGGTCGCCCACCAGTTGTTCTTGTCCCCGTAGAGGATGATCGTGGTGTCCTTCTTCACCCCGATGCGGCGCATCAGCGCCTCGAACCCGTCGCGGCCCAGGTAGTCGCGCCGCAGGGGATCGTTCAGGTCGCGGGTCCAGTCCACCTCCACGGCCCCGGGGATGTGGCCGCTCGGATAGAGCAGCGGATCCTCGTTCGACTCCACCAGGCGCACGTCGGAATCGTTCAGGTGATCGGCCACCCAGTCCGTCGAGACCAAGGCGTCCGGTCGGCTGTATCCACGGCTTTCGATTTCGCTCACGGTAGGTCTCCTCCGATTTGTGACCAACGATATCACGATGAAGCGGGAGAGGAGACCCGCGGTTGACCACCCGCGCATCGGGACAATCTCTTCATCTTCTCCATCTTCAAGAGTGCCCATGATTTGAACGCTTCCGCTCACTTACTGCGCAATCCCCAGTCTTGCCCCCGTCCGGGGAAGCTGTACGATCTTTCCAGATCGCTTTCATTTTTTGTGTTGACCTGGCGGGCACTGGGAGCCGTGGTGGCCCCCGGATGACCGGCCGGAATTGGAGACCCCATGGCTGGCAGGACTCTCTGTCGCACCGTCCTCTGTATTTTGGTCGTTGCCCTGCTGCTCCCGCTGGCGGGCGCCTCTGCCGCCCAGCCCAGGGAGGCCGCGGCCGGCATCCAGATCCCCGAGTGGAGCCGCGCTCTCCTCCAGTCCGCAGACGGGCTGCTGGGCCGGTTCGTCTCGATGTTCGAGCGGGATGCCTCCCCGCCCCCCTCGGGCGGCAGGCCGACCGACCCTTCCGGACAGGAGGGCAACGGCTTCGATCCGCACGGTGGAAAGAAGCCCTGAGGGGCCGGCCAGCTTGTCACGTCAGAAAAATGAGTGTATGACTCTATCTTTGTCGCCCAAGAGCCCGTAAGCATGGAGGGTCGTTCCATGAGCGATTGGCATCCCGACCGCGTGACGCTCGAGCGCTTTCTCGAAGATGAGCTGCCGGAGGAGCAGAGCCGCACTGTCCAGCGTCATCTCTTCACCTGCTCCGGCTGCGAGCAGCGCCTGATCGAGTTCCTTCCGGCCCCGGCCGGCGAGGTTTGCGCGGCTGGCGGCGCTGGCGGCGCTGGAAGCGGATACCGCGGCCGGATCCGCCGGGTCCTGCGGGAGGCCCGCCAGGAGGGCGAGCAGAGGCGCTCCCTCCTGGCCCACGAGCGCAGAGAGGCGGGCCTGCTCTGGCGCGAGATCCGCGGCCTGAGCGCCGGCGCCCGCCGCGAGCGGGTGTGGGAGGAACCCCGGTTCCAGAGCTGGGGCTTCTTCGAGCTGCTCGTGGATCGGGCGCGCTCGGCGGTTCTCGAAGAGCCGCGCCAGGCCGAAGAGCTGCTCCGTCTGGCGCTGGACGTGACCGAGCACCTGGACCCGGCGAGCTACGGCCCGGGCTCGGTCGACTCCGCCCGGGCCCGCGCCTGGGCGAGCCTGGGCAATGCCCTGCGCGTCCTCTCCGACTTCCGCCAGGCCGAGCAGGCCTTCCGCCAGGCCGAGGTCCACCTCGCCTCCGGCTGGCTCGACCCTCTGGACGAGGCCCTGCTGCTGGAGTACAAGGCCTCGCTCCGCCGCGCCCAGCGCCGTTTCGACGAGGCCCACGACATGCTCGACTCGGCGATCTCCCTCTACCGGGAGGTCAACGAGACCCACGGCCAGGGGCGCGTCATGATGGCCAAGGGCCTGGTGCTGCGCTACTCCGGCGACGCCGAGGCGGCGAGCACCTGGTTCCGCGACAGCCTGTTCCTGCTCGACGGCGACGAAGAGCCCCGCCTGCTCGCCCTCAGCCAGTCCAACCTCATCGGCTGCCTGCTCGACAGCGGCCGGACCGAGGAGGCGGCGGCGCTCATCCCCGCGTCCCGCAAGCTCATCGAAGAGGTGGGCAAGCGCTCCGACTTCCACCGTCTGCGCTGGCTGGAAGGCACCATCGCCGTCACCCTCGGCCGTACCGACGAAGCCGAGCGCATCTTCCTCGAGCTCATCGACGCCTTCACCCAGGACCGTCTGGCCTACGACGTGGCCCTGGTCGCCCTGGAGCTCTCCGCCGTCTACGCCCGCCAGGGGCGGACCGCGGACGTCAAGCGCCTCGCCGCCGAGATGCTGCCCATCTTCCAGTCCTGCGAAGTGCACCGCGAAGGCTTGGCCGCCCTGATCGTCTTCCAGACCGCGGCCGAGATGGAACAGCTCAGCGTCGGCCTCGTGGAAGAAGTGGCCACCTTCCTGCAGCGCGTGCGCACCAACCCGAGCCTCCGCTTCCGCGACGACGCGCTCTTCTCGATCCTCTGAAATGCAAAGGGCCCGGCCGAACGGCCGGGCCCTGGTTCACCTGGGGTGCCTCGTCCTTAGAAGCGGGTCGTGCCACCCAGGCCGGCTCCGGCGCCGACCGGGGCCTCCACGCCCAGGTACATGTTGACGACCATGGGGAGATTGCTCTCCAGCCAGCGGGCCATCTCCTCCTCCTCGCGGAGGATCTGCTCGCAGACCCGCACCACCTCGGTCTCGCCGAGCGCCTGGGCGCCGGCGATGAGGGCCTTGTACGAGGCGATCTCGAAGTGCTCGGTCGAGTAATCGGCGAGGGCGTTCTTGACCAGCTCGTCCGGGGCCGCGCCCGTGGACAGGCCCGCGAAGAAGCCGCCGATGGTGCCCATCGTGGTCTTCACGGCCGAAGTCGAGCCGCCGAGGCGCTCGACGAGCATCTTGACCTGGTCCGCCTGCCGCTTGGTCTGCTCCAGGTGGGCACGCATCCGGGTCTGGATCTCCGGGTACTTGTCGGAATCCTTCACATGGTTCTCGAGCACCGGGATGATGCCCTTCTCCATGGCGTACGCGTCGTTGAGCCAGCCAATCAGGGTCTCTTTGCGATCCTTCATACTGGGTACTCCTTTCCGAGTTGTGGTTCTGATGAAGGTGTGGATGCCGCATACGTCACGGCACCGGAGTTTTAACGGTGCAACCCCCGTGCCGGATTGGACTATCCCCGGAGCGGCAGCCGGCCCGAAATTGCGGCGGAAAGCGGGAGGTTGCGGCAGGGAACGAGGAGCTGCGGCAGCGATCGGGGAGCTGCGGTAGATCCGTACCTTGCGGTGGAGATTCAGACGTTGCGGCAGGAAAAACTATTCTGCGACGGACAAGTGTAGTTCACCGCAAGTCGAAGATCTTCCGCCGCAACCTTACATCGCGTTGCGGTGAACGAAGCCAGGTCGCGGTAGGCGAGCCCAAGATGCGGCGGGAGTCGAAGTCGCGGCAGAGGACGGGAGGTTGCGGTGGATGAGGACGGATTGCGGTGGCCTTTCGCGACCTGCCGCAACATCTACTTACGTTGCGGCAGGGAAGGAGATCTGGCGGTGGCCAATCGCAGGTTGCGGTAGACAGACCCGTTCTGCGGCGAGGATCGTTCCTCGGGACGCCGATCCCCGGCTAGTGCTCCTCTTCTCCTGCGCGCTCATGCTCGATGAGCTTCCAGGAGATCCGCCTCGCGAGATCGATGTCCAGGCTCAGGCTGATCTCCCGCGCAGCTTTCCGCATCGCTCCACACTCCTTGTCGCGGAGCCAGGGCGGGATCTGGCGCGCCAGCTCGAGGTCGAAAGACAGGTCGCCGGGATGATGCTCTCCCATCGCCCGGAGGAGCAGTGTCCGCGCGAGCCCTGGGCTGTCGCAGGCCTGGCTCAGCAGCTCGGCCGCCAGATGCCGGTGGAATGCCGCTTCGTCCCACTGGTGTTCCGCCGGAGACTGCTGTGCCACCGGTGGCAGGGTCTCCAAGACGTCGGGCCGCGGCTCGTCAAGATAGAGAAGCTGCCTCTTGGTCAACGCCGTTGGCGTGTTGGGGGATGTTCCCATGCACTCGGCCAGGGATTCGGGAGTCGACGACCGTTGCTCCGCCGTGTCAATGCGAGCCAGCGCAGCCTTGATCCTTTCAGCGGGTAGCTTCGACATCCTTCTCGACAGGTGATGGCGCAGCTCCTGCCATTCCCGAGGAGAGGGGGGGTTGAAATCGACGAACCGGAGATCTGCCAGTCTCTTCGCCCCAACCCCGCAGACTCCGCTGAGATGTGCGCCTCTCGCATCAAGGGCTTCGAACCGGAACCTCGTGGCACCTTGCAGAGAAGCTCTCCGAAAGTCGCTGCCGGCAAGGCGCGCCTCTCTGAAGTCAGCCACCTTGAAAACCGCTTGGGCGGCCATCACCCCCTCAAGATTCGCCTGGACGAAGCTCGCCAGGGAGGCGTCAGCCCGGTGGAGCCTGGCCCCCCCCAGATAGGCATGATTGAGCGTCGCCCCCTCCAGGCGCGCCCCACTCAAATCGGCACGCGCCAGACTCGCGCGAGACAGATCGGCTCCCGCCAGATCAGCTCCTTGCATGGAGGCAAGCCGGAAATTGGCGCTGCTCAGCTCCAGATTGCGCAGGTCGACTCCCTGAAGGTCCGCCCCTTCGAAGCTGGCCCGATGCAGCCTCGCCTTCTCAAGCTTCACGAGCCGAAGCCTGGCGCGGTCCAAGCTCGTACGCTGCAGACGCTCGGCGGTCTGCGCGATCTCGTCGCTGTTCAGGCAGCGGGGCTGCTGGTGGGGTATCCGGACCTGGACCATGTTGACCTTGACGACCAGAGGATTCAGGTTCGCCCCGCGCAGATCGGCTCCGACGAGCCGCGCGTCCCGCAGATCGGCGCCGCATAGATCGGCATTGAACAGCTTGGCCCCTTCTAGATTGGCGCAGCGGAGATTCCTCCCTTTCAAGCGGGCTCCCATGGCATGGCGGGGGTAGACAAGCTCGCCCGAGTCATCCCCCATGATGATTGCGCGAAGCTCCGGCGTAACCGGCTCATCGAGGAGGTACTCGTCGGCAAGCTCGAGATTTCTGGTCAAAAGACCCGGCTTGCATACCTGCTCTTCGTTCCACGCAAGCTCGATCCAGGTCCCCGGAACGATCGCTACGAAAAAGGTGTAGTAGAGCAGCCCACCGACGATGGCGAGCCCTTTCGCGGCTCTCGCGTCGAGCGGCCACCAGCTGTCCTTCCCCTTTTTCCCCTCTCGCATGACCCTGTCGCGGTGCATCGGAAGCAAGCCGAACAAGCACCACAGAACCCCGAGGTCGATCGTTATGAGTAGCTGATGCCACAGCGTGATCCAGAAGCTGTGATAGGGCAGGAAGAAGTAGTGAGCCAGCAGGAGAATGGAGAGAGGGAGCACTGCGTGAATTCCGTACAGCCCCAGCCGGATCAGAAACGAAACCCAAGGCTCCTCCGTGCGGGGGCTCAAGACATGACGGAGGACCGGGAGAGCAGGATAAAGAAAAAAATCCCGGTCATCGCCCAGCGCGTCCGTCCGAGGCTCGATGAGCCTCCTGACGAGGATGTAATACTGAACGAGAAGGTGCACGTGGAGGCCGAGGATCAACGCGGGAGCGACGAAGTAGAATCCGCGCAGGGAGATGGAAACACCCAGCAGCGGCAATTGCAGGGAACCTCCGAGAAGGAGCAGCCGGTGCGTCGTGGAGGCGACGGTGATGCCGAAGTAGAGACACGCGATGATGAAGGTGATGCTGAGCCTGGTGTAGAGCGCACCAGCGTCTTCGATCGGCTTTACGATCCTCTCCTCCGGATTGGGACTCGATTGCATGCTCTACTTGCGCTCCACGAAATAGAGCTCGGTGACGTTCGCCGGCAGCCCCGCAAGACTCTCCAACTGCCCCGCGTGCAGCGTCAGGCTGCGTAATTTGCCAAGGCCGTCGAGATTGCTCAACCTGCTGATCTGCGTGTTGCTGATGTCAAGCTCTTCGAGGCTGACCGGCAGCTTCGGCATCTTCGAGATCGATGTCCCACTCACATCCAGCCGTAAGAGAGGTAGGGCAGAGACAGCAATGGCCGTCACCCTGGGGGACTCCGAAATATCCAGGCTGCGCAGGGAGGGGGAGAGGCCGGAGACCGCGGCAAACCGATACGAGGAGAACTTCAAGCTCTGCAGCGTCCGCGGCAGAGCGTCGACCCTGATCTCCGTTCCACTGATGTCAAGGTCTGTCAGCACCAGTCCCTCGGGCAGCGCCGCGAGATCTGGAGGTGGAAGATCTGGAGGCGGATACGGGATGTAGAGGCGCTTCAGGCCGGGCGGCAGCTTGTCGAGCTTCGTGCCGCCCGGCCAGTGGAGCTCCTCCAGGGTCGACGGCAGATCCGGAACCTCCGCAGCCGTCGCACCCTCAAGCTTCAGGCGGATCAAGGCGGGAGCGACCTCCCGGACGCGTGAATCGAAGTCGGGTCCCTGGCTGCTCTGCAGGAACGTGGGAAGCACCCGAAGCTGCCCGAGCGACGGCGCATCCAGGTTCCGCAGGAAGGCCAGTTGCTCCATCGGCACGCTCGGCCCCTTCACGGCAAGGCTCTCCAGGAACGGCGGAAGCTCGGTCGCCATGGCCCCGTTGTCCTTGAGGGTTATGTGCCGCAAAGACAGGGGCAGACCCTTCAAGGTTCGGACCTGGGTCTTTTCGAGGCGCAGCTCCTTCAGCCGCGGCGGCACCGTACCCAGGTGTGTCAGAAAAGGAGCTTCGGTCACTGAAAGCTTCTCGAGGGACGCTGGCAGGCCTTTCAGAGACGACAGGTTGGGCACGCGCTCGAGGGTGAGCTCGAGGAGCGAGCTCCCCAGCCCTGTCACCGCTCGGACCTGGTCGCCGCCCAGGGTGAGGGATTCCAGATCCGCCGGCAGGCGCCAGGGTCCCGGTATGCTGGTCGAGCGGATGTCGAGCTCCCGCAAGGATCTCGGCAATGTCGGCAGGTGCTTCAGACCTGTCACGTCGCTGGCGACCAGCCGCTTCAGGCGCTGGGAGGAGGACAACCAGTCCAGGCGCGTGACGGCCGCCGGGACCTTGAGGACTTCGAGCTGCCTCGCGTAGCGCGGGAGGTCCTCGGGCAGCCCCTGCTCGCGGAAGGTGGTTTCCTGGGAAGCACAGGCCGCTGTCAGGAGCGCCGCGCCGGCAAGGCATGCGCGGAGCGAGACACAGGAACCGAGCCTCGCTCCGGTCGCCACTTTCGATGGTTCCGCCAGATCAGTTGCAGAGAGACTTCAGCTTCGGCGCCTGCATCCTCGCAGAACTGACGAAGAGCACCTGTTCGGTCCTCTGGTCGAAAAGCTTGGTTGCCGACCCCGGCCGGGTCACCGGCCCCTTTTCGAAGAAGGCCCACTCCTTCGGCCCCGGGACGACGGTCAGGTGGTGTGCATCGCTCTTGATGGGCACGGTCCACAGCAGCTTGTCACGGACCGGATCGATCTTGCTCAGGTACCAGGCTCGGCGCCCCCGCTCGAAGGAGCGCGAGACGATGAACAGGGCATTGTCCCAGGCGTAGAGGCCCGTCGGCATCGTGGCCCGCTCCACTTCCTCCATCAGGCGCGGGAATTCCTCGCGCTCGGCCCAGTCCCAGAACTTGGGAGCGTCCTCGCCCTTGAGATGCTCCGGGAACGCTTTCATCTTGTTCTTTTCGTCGTCCAGAACCTGGTCCTCGCTTCCGAGCTTCCGGAGACCCATGTCGCCGTCCATCATGATGATGTACGCTGTGTCGCCCAGGCCGGCCAGGTAGGGATGGGCCAGTCGGAAGTAGGGCCTCAAGGGATCGGGATGCGTCTGCTCCAGGAAGGCTTGATATTCCGTCGGGGCGCCCAGGCGAAACCGGACGAAGCCGTTCCTCCAGCGGAAGATCGACTTGTTGGGACCCTCGTTGGAGTCCTCCCCTTCGATGTCGGCGTACCCGATCACCTCGCCTTGCACGAGGACCCAGTCGTGAAGCGTGCGGATCGTACCCTCGCCCCCCTTGTTGTCCCCGCTGGCGGGGCGCTTGTCGACCGCGAATTCCACGGCGGAACGAGGGGCGAATTCCCGGTCCAGCGGAACGACGCCTCCGCTGGCCAGCTGGACCAAAACCTGCGGTCGGGCACCTGGGGTCAGCGTGCCCGTGCGGATCGCGACCGATCCCAGGTCATGGAGATGCTCAGCCAAGGCTCCCGGCCGGCGAATCGCCACGCCGGAGCTCGACACCTCGACGGGCATCTGGTCGGGGATGTCGAGGACGACCATCGTCTGATGGTTCCGCCAAGCGCCTCTTGTGAACCACTCGGGCAATCCCACCGCTTTCTCGTGCCGGCAGCCAGAAGCCGCCGCCGCTGCGGCGGGCTGAGCGCTGCCGGCCGTGGCGAAGAGAGCCAAGCACATGGCAGCCAGGATGGAGAGAGAGAGTCTGCGCGCAGGCATCAGAAGCTCCAACCACCACAGCTGGTCATTTCGATTCCACCGCATAAGCCCGTGTCGGGGTTGACGCTCCCCCTGGCCATGCCGGTGACTTCGTCCGCGTTCGCGCAGCTCCGAATGGATGAAGCCGCAGCCTCCCGAGCGCCGTCGAAACCTCCGCCTCCTATCGAGAAAAGACAGAACAGCAAGCAGAAAAGGGTGAGCCCTACTCGGGTTCGCCGTCTCCTCATTTGACCCTCTCCTATGCTTCCGGCAAGGAACGACACGACATTCTCCCTGAATCCGACTCCTGAAACGCAGAAATCGGGGCAACTTGCGCACCTGGATCGATCCTCTCTCCCAATTCGACGGACGGAACGCGGGAAGTCTCCACGGTGCCCTCCGCGACCGTGGCCGGCTTCCTCCATCCAGAGAATCGGAGACTGGACACCGGCTGCCATCCCTGCCCATGGAAGAGTCCTACCCTCAGTAGCTCAAAGTGCGCGCGCGCGCCGGGGCGGGACAAGGTTGGGATGGCCATCCTCTTCTTCCCTCTTCTTCGTGTTAGGGGCTGAGACCCGCTCGCTCGATAATTGTTGAGTCTTACTAACCCACCAGAATATGCAAACTCACGGCCGCCGTCAAGGGCATTTGCGATTTTTCATGGCGACAGAAACTTGTCTTGCCTCCAAAGCAAATCTTAAAGGCTGTAAGGGACGGCGGTCAAGCCCGCTCCATTCTCGCCCCGGGCCGGCGCCGGGAGTACGTTTCTGCCGGGATGACGATCCCTCCTGGCGAGTGGCCAGTTTCCGGTATGCATGTCGTCAGGGGTGAGATGGCCTTCCCTTCCCGCCTGCCGTAAAGTCCTGCCCATGAACAGGTATGCCTCGTCGTGGTTCGCCTTCCGCGGACAGGATCTGCTCGTCCGCGTCGAGGAGGAGTCGGCTGCTCTTCCGGATGGGGAGGCGTGGGAGGCGCTGGGGATCTCCGCATCAGAGCCGCTCCACGTGGGCGAGCTGCGCGAGGGCGCCGGCTACGCGGTCGGGCTCGGTCCCGAGGTCGAACCTCCGCCCGGCATGACCTTCCTGGGGCTGCGCAAGCTTTGGGGACGGCTGGACGAGGCGGCGTGGAGGCTCGCGGGCAGGGCGGTCCAGATCGTGGAGTGGGACCGCAACCACCGGTTCTGCGGACGGTGCGGCAGCGAGACCGTTCCGAAGCACGAGGAGCGGTCCCGCACCTGTCCGAGCTGCGGGCTGCAGAGCTTCCCCCGCATCTCCCCCGCCGTCATCGTGCTCGTGGAGGATGAGGACGGCCGCGTGCTCCTCGCCCGCTCCCCGCACTTCGTGCCCGGGGTCTACAGCACCCTCGCCGGGTTTGTGGAGCCGGGAGAGTCTCTCGAAGAGACCGTGGCACGGGAGATCCGGGAGGAGGTCGGGGTCGAGGTGCGGGACGTCCGCTACTTCGGCAGCCAGCCGTGGCCCTTCCCCCACTCGCTGATGATCGGCTTCACGGCCCGGTATGCCGGCGGCGAGGTGCGGATGGACCCCGCGGAGATCGAGGACGCCCGCTGGTTCACCCCGGACGACCTGCCGCTCATCCCTCCGAAGCTGAGCATCGCCCGCGCGCTGATCGACGATTACCTCGCCCGGCACGGCCGGCTGGAAACCGGACGGGAAGCAGTCTGGCGCTGAGGACCCGACCGTGGCAAGATACCGCCCAGCGAATTCGGATCGAACTTGGAAACGGTCATGGCTGGCTCGTCCTCAGCGGCGGCCCGGGTGCCAGTCGGCAGGCTCGGCGACGCCGCGCTGCTCAAGCGCTTCGCGACGGCGTTCGACCTGTCGCCACGGCCGGTGACCGCCGGCCGCGAGGTCCTGGAACCGCTCTACGCGAAGCTGCCCGGACGCTTCCCGCCTCTCTTCGAACAGCTCGTCACCGGCTACACCTGGGACGGGGAGGTCGACCTCGGCGACCTTCGTCTGCTCCCGAATCCCCTGGATGTTTCCGGACAGGCCGGGCCGGTCGGCAGCATCATCTTTGCGATCGGACCGGACGGCGCCTGGGTCTGCTTCGATCTGGAGCGGCGGCGGAACGACCGGGATTGTCCCGTGGTGCGGGAGGGGGAGGAGATCGCTCCGAGCTTCAAGGCGCTGATGGAGCGGCTGGCAGGCTAGGCCGACACCCCCGAAACCTCCACCTCCGCCACCGGCGCTTTCGCCAGCAGCTCGTGGAGGCGCTTCAGGGCGTCCGCGGCGTCCATCTTCCCCTGGGGGAGATAGACCACGATCCAGGCGCGGTCGGTCTCTTCCGTCACCCGCACCCGCTCGCTGTCCGTGATCGGGGTGCTGAAGGGACCCTGGACGTCTTCGAGCAGGGGCTTGCCTTCCAGGTTGAAGGGACCCCGGAGCGACTGGACGGTCTCGCCCGGACGGCCGGCCCGCAGGGTGACCGGCGGCGCGAAGGTCCCCTCGGCCGAGGCGCAGCAGGGGACGGCCAGCTCCACCGAAAGGCAGTTGTTGAGGTCCACGGAGGGGTGGATCACCGGCAGCTCCTCTCCCTTGAGCAGCCTCCGGAGGAGGGCTTCGGAGGAGGGGCGGTAGCGGGTAGGGTCGCAGCCCGCGGCGCGGAACAGGCTTCGGACCGCGGCGACGACCGGGTCCGAGGAGATCTCTTCCCCCTGGAAATTGGCGCGGGCGACCTCGGCCACTTCGTCGCGCAACGCGGCGAGTTGCTCCTCATGACCTGGACGGAGGCGCAGCCGGACCCAGAGGAGCTCCCAGCCGGGGAGGTCGTGATGGACGTGGAAGGAGATTGGCTGAATGCCCTCTTTCATTTGAGAGACACCCGCACCGTCATCCCGTTCCCCCGCAGCTCGACCAGGTTGGGCTGGATGTCGGTCACGATGAAGCCCTGGTACCCCTCGCCCCTGGCGAGGACCTTGTCGTTGATCAGGGCCACGGGCTGGGTGGCCGAAAAGGCGATGCCGTTGAGGCGGAGGGTTCCTCCGTCGGGAAGCGGGACCTCGCGCACGTAGGTGCGGACCTCGGGCTCCGGGGCCGGGGCCGGCGGTGCGGGGGTGGGGGTCGGATCCGGAGCGGGAGGTGGCGGGGGGTCGATGACCGGCGGTGGGTCGAGCTGCTCCTGCTCCGCGGCGGGGATCTGCTGCGGCCCGGGCTCCGGAGTGGGGACCGGCGCTGGAGGCTCCGGCTCGGGCTCGGGTTCCGGGGTGGCTTCGGGGGTTTGCGGGGGCTCCGGCGTCTCCTCTTCGAGCGCGACCGGGAGCTGAGGAGTCTCGGAGGGCGGGATGGAGGGCGCGGGAGTCGAGACCGGGGGTGAAGAGGGCTGGGACTCGGGAGCGTCCCCTCTGCCCAGGAACATGCCGATCCCGATCCCGGCGACGATGCAGAAGGCGACGGCCGCGCCGATCAGGCCGGGTCCGAGGGACTTCTTCCGGGTGGCCATGGGAGGGAGCACCGGCACGTGGCGGTACCGGTCGTCCCTCTTGACCGCATCCTGCCGCGCGGCCTCCTGGCGCGCCCGCCTCAGGGCTTCGTCGATCAGGCTCAAGAGAAGTCCCCTTCCAGCTCGCGGATCGCCCGCCGCACGTGTCTCCGGGTCAGTTGGTCGTCCCCCTCCACGTAGCCGCACAGGAGCGCCTTGTCGCAGACGGCGTTGACGAGCCGGGGCACTCCGCCCGAGTAGCGGTAGATGCTGCCGAGAGCCCAGCGGTTGAAGCTCGGCCGGCCGTTCGCCCCCACCACCTGGAGACGGTGCTGGATGTACTGCTCCATCTCCCGGCGGGAGAGCGGCGCCAGGTGGTAGCGCACCGTGATCCGCTGGCGGAGCTGCCGCAGGCGGGAGTCGTTGAGCTTGTCGCGCAGCTCGGGCTGGCCGAGGAGCACGATCTGGAGGAGCTTGCGCTGGTCGGTCTCCAGGTTGGAGAGCAGGCGGATCTGCTCCAGGAGGTCGAAGCTCAGGTCCTGGGCCTCGTCGATGAGGAGCACCACGTCGTTGCCCTCGGCGAGCTGGTCCAGGAGGAATTGGTTGAGCCGCTGAAGACCCGCGACCCGATCCTCGGGAGCTTCGAGCCCGAGCTCGATCAGGATCGTGCGCAGGAGCTGGTCGCCGGTCAGGCAGGGGTTGAGGATCAGCGCGGTGCGGTACTGCGGTCCGAGCTCTTCGAGCAGGGCGCGGCAGACCGTGGTCTTGCCGGCACCCACCTCCCCCGTGACCTGGATGAAGCCCTTGCGCTCCCGCAGCCCGAAAAGGATGTGGTTGTACGCCTCACGGTGGCGGTCGCTGAAGAACAGGAAGCGCGGATCGGGGGTGATGTTGAACGGCGCTTCCTCGAAGCCATAGAAATCGTTGTACATCCTGCCTCTACTCTCTCATAACCCGGCCCTTCCTCCTGTATACGCGCCCGGGCCCCCTTTCCTCTAGAAACCTGAAGTGCTGGTTGAGCTGGCGGGCCATTCGAGAGTCCGGCGGCATCTTCCAGGTGAAGACGTAGTCGGTCCTCCCCTTGTAGGCCCGGAGGTTCAACTGTCCGGGATGCGCCTCCAGGGTGAAGATGTCCGACAGCCCCACTCCGCGCCGGAAGCGGACGGGGAAGTGCCCGGTCATTGCTTCGTAGTTGCCCCAGTCCACCCAACCCTTTTCGGCGGCGGCGTAATCCAGGGCATGCCCGAGCACGCCCGGCCCTCCGGCCGGGGCGTTGCGCTTGAACATCAGAGGCAGCACCCGGCTGTCGGGCGCGACCGGCTCGGCCGCGGCCAGGAGCTCCCGGATCTCCGGGTCCACCTGGCGGTACCACCGGACCGTGATCCATGCCTGGACGACGGTTATCAGAGCGATGGCTGCGATGGCGATCCCCTTCACCCATCTTCCTCGGGGCGCGAGCCAGGGGATCAGGAGGAGCCAGGGATAGAGGCTCAGCCGGTTCTTGAGGTGCGTGCCCCCGGACATGCCCTCCGGGCTGAGGATGTAGAGAGCCGCGGCGAGCAGGCTCAGGAGGAGGAAGCCGTCCCGCCCCTCCAGGCGGCGCTTCCCCGCGAAGGTGAGGACCGCCAGGAGGAGGAAGAGGACGGCCAGCGCGGTGCCGATCCAGACCTGCTCCCGGGCGAAGGAGTGCAGCACCCTCAGGCGGAGGAGGTAGGTCCAGAGGAAGTCCGTGCTCCATGTGGCCGGGACCGCTCCCTTGCCCTGGTCCTGGATGAACCAGAGCGGCAGGAGGATCTGGGGAGCCAGGATCAAGGGGTGGAGGAGGCGCCGCTCCGTCAGCAGCCAGAGCACGCCGATCGAGGCCAGAGCCAGGACCAGAGAGACGATGTGGGAGAACCAGCAGAGCAGGAGGAGGAGGTTCAGCCCGACCGCCATCCTCCAGCCCGGGCTCGAGCGGTGCCGCCACCAGAAGCCCACGGCAAAGAGATAGAAGGCCAGGCTGAAGCCGAAGTTGTAGAAGCCCATCTGGAGGAGCTGGTTGTAGACCAGGGGCAGGGCCAGCCACCCCAGCCAGCGGCGCTCGGGATCTACCGACCCTGCGAGGTAGCGCGCGGAGGAGGCGAGCAGGACGACGTAGCCGCTCAGAAGGAGCTTCTCCGCCGTCCGGGGATCGAAGACGAACAGGAGCAGGGCCAGGACGGCGTGGCTGAACCAGTTGGGGATCGGCCGCCAGTCGATCTCGAAGTGCTGCTGGAACAGCGGGTACTCCTCCGTGTTGCCATGCTGGCGGAGGATCCAGGCGTTGTAGACGTGGCTCGGCCCGTCCGTGGTCGGGAGGTAGGGGACGGACCAGAGGGGGACGAGGAGGAGCAGGAGCATTCCCGCAAAGAGCCAGCGCTCCTTCACCCTTCCGCCTCTCTCACGAGCGCTTCCTTCCCGGCCCGTCTCAGCCGCTTGATGCGGATCTCCTCCCGCAGCGCGTCGCCCCAGGAGCCGACCTCGCGCCACCAGACCAGATCCACCGGCAGGCGGGAGCGGGTGTAGCGCGACGCCCGGCCCGCCTGGTGCTGAGCGAGCCGGCGTTCCAGGTCGAGCGCGATGCCCGTGTAGAGCGAGCCGTCGGCGCAACGGAGGATGTAAAGGAAGGCCACTCCGCGGAGTTTAGCGGAGCCCTCACCCCCCGGCCCCCCTCCGGCTCCCTCTCCCCCGGCACGGGGGAGAGGGCTGGGGTGAGGGGGAACGGGATCAAATCGACTTCAGATACTCGACGATGTCGCCCTTCTCCTGCTCCGTCAGACCCAGGTCCTTAAGCGAGTCGTAGTGGTTGACGACGTCGAGCAGGGTTGCGAAGCGGCCGTCGTGGTAGAAGCCTCCCTTCGTGTGGGTCCAGAGCCCCTTGAGGGGGGTGGTGCGGTAGCGGCCCTCCGGCCCGCGGTCCGCCTGGAAGGAGTCGATCCCGATCTCCTCCGGCTCGTGGAGGTTCCAGCCGGGCTCGGTGAACAGGGGCGGCACGTGGCAGGTCCCGCACTGGGCCTTGCCCGCGAACAGGGTTCTGCCGCGGCGCGCCGCTCCGGTGTCGAAGCTGCCCTCCGGGGGAGTTGGGGCGGCCAGGGCGAGCTGGTAGAAGTGGAGGTCCGCGAGCCTGGGCGTGATCCGGTCCGGCTTGTCATCCACGTCCGCGAAGCCGGCCCGGGAGGCAACCGGGTACTTGACCGGGTCGTTCAGGCGGGGATCGAAGAAGGTCCCCTGTCCGTTCATCTCCAGATTGCCCACGAACGCGTTCCAATAGGTCACCGAGCCCCAGCCGTTGTAGGTGTGGAGGTTGACCCCGGCGAGCCCGAAGGCCGGCGGGATCAGCACCGCCGCGGTCTTGCCGTCCGGCCGGAAGGCCTTGCCGTCCAGGTTCAGGTGGGCGTCGAACCTGCCCGGCCCCCAGCTCTGCAGCACGGTCTTGACGGTGGCCACGTCCACTCCCAGCAGGTCGGCCAAGGGCTGGAGGTTTGGCGCCAGGCTCAGGATCGTGCCCACGTCGAGGTCGCGGTTGGCCCAGCCGTCGAGCCGCTCCCCGATCCCGGGGGCCAGGGAGTCGTTCACGGTGGAGTGGCAGAAGGCGCACGTGATCCCCATCTTCCGGATCGACCCGTCCTTCCCCACCTCTCCCTGGATGCCGACCACCGCGCCGAGGGAGAGCAGGGCCGCCGTGGTGGCGGGGTCGTCCAGGTCGACCCTTCCCTTCCTGATGGCGCGGATCAGCTCCTGTGGCAGGGCCGCGGAGTCCACCTTGAGCCCGACGGCGAGGGCGGTCCGGGGCGTGACCGTCCGGACGGCCTCGTTGAGACGGATGGTCTCGGTGAAGAACGCCTCGCTCCCCAGGGTATCGTGGCGGAAGGCGTGCCGGCCCCGCTCGATCATCCCCTTGGCGGTGCGAAGGGCCGGATCGGCCTTGGCGGCCTCCGAAGTGGGATCCAGGGTGAAGCTGTACGCGACGGCGGCGAGCACGGCGATCCCCAGGACAGCTACCACAACTGCCCGGAGCGCAAGTCCGAATCTCTCTCTCAGCGGCATACCAACCTCCTTGCAGGTCAGAGACTCCGTCCAACTGAACAGAGTCGCGAGGGGCAGGTTGGTTACAAAGGTGGGAGGGATTTCTAGCTTTCCGGCCGCAGGATCACCCGCTTCCGGCCCGTCGCAGGATCGATCCGGACGAGCCCGCCCTTCTCCCCCAGGAAGAGCTCCGTCCCGATGCTCCCCTCGGGCAGGCCCGGCCAGCCCACCGGGTACAGCTCTTCGCCGATCAGGCGCCGGGTGCCGCGCTCCAGGTCCAGGAGCTCGCTCCGCCATCGGGACAGGCCCTGGCCGATCTGCGACGAGGCCGAGGTCGCCACGACCAGGTGCCCGGGGGAGGGCCGGCCTCCCAGGCGAACATGAGCGCCGGGAAGGTGGAGCCGCAGCAGCTCGCCTCCTCTCGCGTTCAGGACGAGAAGCTCGATCCTGCCGCTCCGCTTGGAGACGAGCGCCACCCGTCCGTCGTGCAGGAAGGAAGCCCCGCTCAAATACCCCGGCAGGGGGATCGGGACCGGGGGCTGCTCCGTCCGGAGGTCCAGGAGGGCGACATCGGAGCGGTTCAGATCCGCCGACCGGACCTTGAGGAGGAGCCGGTGGGCGTCCTCGCTGATCGCCCAGAGCTGATGGTCCTGCACCGGCACCTGGATCTCGCGCGCAGTCCGCCCGGTGTCGAGGTCGAAGTCCAGCACCCGGATCTCGCTCCGTTCCCCCTCGATCCGCGTGGCGAAGAAGCGGAGCGTCCGGGAATCGAGGAAGCGCAGGCGCTCCTGGGTCCAGACCTCCCCCGTCCTCACCTCGGCGGACAGCAGCAGCCGGCCGTTTCTCAGCTCCTGCGCGAGGATGCGGTCCCCGTCCACATATGCCAGCCGGCTCCCGTCCGGGGAGAGGACGAGGGAGTGCGGGATGTCTGACAAGGAGCTGATGGTGGTGGCGGCCGGTACCGCTCCCGGACGGAGGTCCAGCCGGTGCATGGTCAACGGAAAGAAGCGAAAGCCGGACGCCTGCAGCCAGACCGCGCGGCGGCCGTCGCGGGAGAAAGCCGGCTGTCCCCAGGCCGCGGCTTGCGCCTCCAGCCGGAAGAAGCGTCCCGACGAAGTGTCCATCAGAAAGGCGGGCTCGAACTTCGCCCGGCCCTCTCCCGTCGTCCCCATGATGGCGATCCAGTCCCCCGCCGGAGCCGGGCTCACGACCGCGATCTCGACCAGGTCCTCGGGGCTCGCCGAGAGCACCCACTGCGCGTACCCTCCAAAGCCCAGGACCGAGAGGCCCATCAGGGTCCAGAGGGTCAGGGAGAGGACGCGGTGCCCCCTGCGCGGATCGGTGCGCGCCTGTGTCACCTGGGCGGCGCTCGCCACCGCGCAGGAGAGGATGGAAGCGGCGAGCAGCCCGAGCAGAGCCGAGATCAGGGCGCCGAGGGCCGAGGCGGAGAGGAGACGCATCCCGAAGATCCAGACCAGGAACGCCACAACGGTGACAGCCAGCAGGTCGAGGAGGAGCCAGGGGGAGCGCGACCGCACCATGACCCCCGCGGCGTTGGCTGCCAGCAGCAGAGCCAGCACGCTCCCCGCCCAGAGCAACATGCCCGGATCGGGGTCGTTCCAGGCGAACCCCTGCCGCCACTGCCCCCAGTTGCCCCCCCAATTTGCCCAATACCCGGAAGGGTCCGGGCGGTCGCCGAGCAGCACCGAGGGGAGGAGCACCAGGAGCCCGGAACCGAAGGCCAGCAGGGCGGCGGCGGCCATCTTCCCCGCCCAGATCGCCCAACCCGGGAGCGGACGGGAGAAGTAGAAGCCGAGCCGCCGCTCGGCCAGGTCCCGGGCGAGGACCGAGCTCCCGAGCACCAGGGCCAGGACGTAGCTGACGATCAGAGCCAGGGCGACCGCGGTGCCGGAGCGGGCGTCCGGCGCCCGGGAGCTTCCTAGAGGAAGGAACGGCACGGCCAGGGGAACGAGCCCGAGGAGCGCGGCGGCCACCGCGATCAACCACCGCTCGGAGAGCTCCCGGCGGAGGACGGTCACGAAGCTCTTCATCGTGCGCCCTCCTGTCCCACCAGGGAGAGGAAGATCTCCTCCAGAGTCAGCGCCGAGACCTCGGCCTCCTCGAGCCCCTCCGGCACGCGGTCGTCATCCCAACCGGAGACCACCGCTTCCGAGCCCCAGGCCCGGGTCGTGACCGAGACCGGCTTCAACGCCGCCAATCTTTCAGATCCATTCCCCGAAGGAAGACGGACGCGGCGGAAGCGCTGCTTCAAGGTGTCCATCTCCTCGTTCACCAGGAGATGGCCGTCCCGCAGCACACCGACCCGGTCCGCGATCCCTTCCACCCCGGCGAGGTCGTGGCTGGTGAGAAAGACCGTGGTCCCCCGGTCGGCGAGGTCGACGATCAGCTCATCGAAGACCGAACGGCGGGCCACGGGGTCGAGGCCCAGGGTCGGATCGTCCAGGATCAGCAGGCCGGGGGAGGCTGCCAGGGCCAGGGAGAGGATCATCTGCCCCTTCTGACCCTTGGAGAGCTGGCCGAACGGGACGTCGGCGGGAACTCCGAAGCGCTTCAGCCTCTCCTCCAGGCCGGCCTGGTCCCAGGACGGGTAGAGGCGGGAGCAGAACCGGGAGAGCTGCCGGGCGTTCATCGAGGGAGGAGCATCGGGCTCCTCCGGGACCACGCCCACCTCCCGAAGGAGAGCGGCCCGCTCGCTCCAGGCGTCGCCTCCCATCAGGCGGACGCGGCCCGACCCCGGCCGCTGCTCCCCCAGCAGGCAGCGGACGAGGGAGCTTTTGCCCGCTCCGTTCCGGCCGAGGAGGACGTACACCGATCCCTCGGGCACCGCGAGCGAGACCCGGTCGAGCACGAGCCTTTTGCCGTAGCGGACGCTCAGGTCTTCGATGTCGACGAGGTCCATTCCTCTTCTTCCCTCTCTTCCTCTCCTGTTCCGCTACCGAGGCTGCTCCACGCCTCGTCGAGCGTCTCCCGGCTCTCCTCCCGGCCGGCGCCGAGGGTCACCGCCAGGCTCGCGTACCGCACGGCCCCCTGCAGGAGCCGCCGGCCAAGCTCCCGGTCGGAGAGCTCCGGCGGCGTCTCGCTCACATACGTCCCCTCGCCGCGCTTCACCGCGAGCACTCCGGCGTCGGTAAGCCGCTGGTACGCCTTGGAAACAGTCGCCGGGTTCACCTGCAGGTCCCTGGCGAGGTCCCGGACCGAAGGGACCGGGGCACCCGGCAGCAGGGCGCCGGAGGCGACCAGATGCCGCACGCCCTCTTCGATCTGCCGCCAGATCGGGCGGGGATCGGCGGGGTCGATTCTCAGGGCTCGGCTCATTCGTGGGTGTATGATATCAGTAGCACAGCGGCGACGGTACGCATTGATGATGACCAATGTTTGGGCAAAGCGGCTCATTTTGGGACCTACGCGGCACTCTGTCCTGTAGATGGATATCGGCTACCGTTGCCGGACAGCTCATGGGGGGCGGCCGGAACCCTGATTTCGGAGGAAAACCTGTATGTCCCGCAAAGTCCGTTCTACAGTGGTGTTGCTGATGCTGACGCTGTTCCTTGGAACCGGCGTGGCGCAGGCGCTCCCGCTGGAGGGTCCGAGCTCCGGCCGGGCTTCTGGCATGCTGGTCGCAATCTGGGATTGGGTGACTTCCCTGCTGGGAGTCGAGACTCCCTTCGGTCAGGCGCGGGCGGCTGCCAGCACGAATGGGCCGTTGCCTCCGATCGGCCCCGGCAGTCAGCTTGACGGTGGCGGCTATATCGACCCGAACGGCAATGACTAGATGAAATGCAGTAATCCTGAGCGGCTTGATTTCGTGTCATCAGGTAACGGTATAATAGACGGGAAGTATCAGCTCGGGACCAGGAGGGAAGACTCATGGAACATTCGCCGGAGAAGCGGGTGAACGCCCTGGCACGGGTTCTGGCGAGAGCCCTCAACGCGGAGAAGGAGCGCATGGAAGCCGAAGGTGAGGCGTCTCAGGCCGAAGGCGGCTCGATCTTCGAGGACTCCGACGCCCTGGACAGCGTGCTCAAGGACGTTTTGAGCCGCACTTCCCGGGTCGCGGAAGAGCGTGCTGCGGCCCCGGCCCAGTTGGCCGAGCTGCTGGCCATGCCCGGCCACGAGCGGGAGTCCGCGGTGACCGCACAGCCGCGGCTCCGGACCTACTCCCTGGCTTCGTACACACTGGAACGGTGCGAGAAGGTGGTCTCCCACGACCCCATGATGGCCGGGGACCTGGCCCGGCTTGCCCGGACCATTGCCGAGCACGCGGATCCCCGGGCCTGCGGTGGCACCGCGGCGCTCGCCGACCTGGAAGCCTATGCCACGGCCATGGAGGGGAACGCCCAGCGCGTCGCGGGCGACCTGCGGGAGTCGCTCCGCACCTTCATGCGGTCGCGCCGGGCCCAGGACAGGGGCGGTGCGGACCCCGACCTCTCGGCCCGCATTGACATGCTGGAGGCCTCCCTCCGCCGCGACCTGCGCCAGTTCCCCGCGGCCCTCGACCTGCTCGGCCAGGCCGAACGGGTCTTCATCTCCCTGAAGGACTGCAACCTCCAGGCGCGGACGATCATCAACCGGGCCAACGTCTTCCTGGCCATGCGGGACCTGGACCGCGTGCTGGAGAACCTGCGGCAGGCCCTCCCCGTTGCCCAGGACCCCTGGCTCGCGCTGGTGGTGCGCCACAACCTGATCTTCGCCCTGGCGGAGTGTGGGCACGCCCGCGAGGCGGCGGACCTCTACGAAGCTTCGAAGGACCTCTACCTGCAGTACAACGATCCGCTCACCACCAGCCGCCGCATCTGGGCGGAGGGGCTCATCGCCCGCGAGCTCGAAGAGGACCTCGCCAAGGCCGAGCACCTCCTCACCCAGGCCACGGAGCGTCTGGCCGAGCACGGCTACGCTTTCGACGCGGCCCTCGCCGGACTCGACCTGGTCACGGTCTACGCCCGCCGCGGCCATTCGGACGAAGTGCTCCGGGTCGCCTCCAACCTGGTACGCCTCTTCCAGGTGCGCGACGTGCACCCGGAGGCGCTCGCCGCCCTCAAGATGGTGCACGAGGCCGCCGAGCGGCAGGCGGTCAGCCTCTCGCTGCTCGCCCAGGCCACCGACAGGGTCCGCGCCAACCAGATGCGGGGCAACGCGGCGAACTAGCCTCTTCCACCTCCTCTTCCGGAAAACCGACACCGGCTCTTCGCGAGCCGGTGTCATTTTTTTAGCCCCTCCGGCAACTCCTCTTTAGAGAGGTTTGGATTTCTGGGGGGATGCCATGCCACACCTTTCCGAGGAGCAGACCAGGTCCCTGGCCCGCAGGTTCGCCGCCGAGATCGATCACCTGGAGGAGTGCGCTCAGTGCCGGGCACGCCTGCGGGAGCTCTCTCTCGAGGAGGAGGGGAGCTACAAAGCCGCCCTGATCCGGGCGGCCGAGGACACGCTGAAGAGGATTCCAGCCGTCAGAGCGGAGAAAGCTGCGGCGCCGGGCCTGTTGGCCGAGCTCCTCGCCCTCCCGGAAGCTGAGAGGGAGACCGCGCTGGCCGCGGATACCCGGTTCCACAGCTACGCGCTGGCCGCCTGCCTCCTGAACCGCAGCGAAGCGGTGATCCCGCGCGATCCGGAGCAGGGGAAGGAGCTGGCCCGGCTTGCCCGGACGGTCGCCGAGCAGGTGGATCCCCGGTCCTGCGGCGGCGCCGCGGCACTGGCGGACCTGGAGGCGTATGCCCTCGCCATGGAGGGGGAGGCCCTGCGGATCTCCGGAGAACCCGAGCTGGCTCTGCACGTTTTCGCGGAAGCCCGGCTGCTCCAGGAACGGGGCGGAGCCGATCCCGACCTCGGAGCCCGCATCGACCGATTGGAGGCGATCCTGCGCCACGACCTCGGCCAGACGAAGACGGCGCTCGACCTGCTGGACCGGGCCGCCGAGGCCTTCGTCGCGCTCCGCGAGCACGACCAGCTCGCCCGCATCCTGCTCCACCGGGCGAGCTTCCTGCGCCTGAGAAAACGGACGAAGCGGCCGGCATCCGGGGAGAACGGGCTTACGCCTTCCCCGCCTCGGCAGGTCCATTAGCGGAAAAGGACAGCACCTCCCGCACCCGCTCCATCCCGGCGTTGCTCCCGCTGAGGACGACTCCAATCCGGCGGCCCCGGAAAAGATCGTGGGCCAGAATCCCGGCCAGGGCCGCGGCTCCGGCGGGCTCCACGATCACCCGAAGGTGGCGGATGACCAGGCCCATGGCTTTCAGGATCGCCTCGTCCGTCACGGCGAGTGCTCCCGTCCCATGCTTGCGGATGATTTCGAAGTTGAGGAGCCCCGGCTTGGGCGCGGTCAGGCCGTCGGCCACGGTTTGAATTCGCTCCGGCGGGGTGGGCTCGCCCGCGGCCAGCGACCGGATCAGGCCATCGGCACCTGCCGGCTGGATGCCATACACGGGAGACGAGGGAGAGAGCTCCTGGGCAGCGGAGATCGCTCCGGCGAGCAGGCCTCCTCCGGAAGTGGGGACCACCACGCAATCGAGGTCCGGGACCTCCTCCAACAGCTCCCAGGTGGCGGTGGCGGCCCCGGCAATTACGAAAGGATCGTCGAACGGGTGGACCAGGGTGTAGCCGTGATCGCTTCGGAGGCGGGCTAGCCTTTCGAAGGCCTGGGTCGCGTTCGTGACCCCCTCCTTCTCGATGCGGGCGCCCATGGCCGCCACCGCGGCGAGCTTCTCGGGCACCGCGTTCTCGGGCATGACCACCACGAGGCGGGCTCCCGCCTGCCGGGCAGCCCAGGCCGCACCCAGGGCGGCGTTGCCGGCGCTCACCGTGATCAATCCGGGAGCGAGCTCCTCCGGCGTGAACGAGCGCACCCGGTTCCAGGCCCCCCGCACCTTGAACGAGCCCGTGACCTGGAGCCCCTCGGCCTTGAACCAGAGGCGGGACCCGGCCAGTTCGTCCAGCGAGTCAGAGCGCAGGACCGGAGTCCGCGGAAGCACACCCGCGAGGGCTTCGCGGGCGGCGAGGACGTCCGGGACATCCGGAAGGATCACTTCCGCTCCAGGAGGGCGACGCCCGCGCCATTGCCGAAGGTCAGCCGGCCCAGCCAGGCGAGCAGCCAAGCCATCGGCATCTCCCGCCGGAGCCGGCGGGCCTCATCGAAGAGCGGGTGGAACTCGGCCACCTCCCAGCCAAAGGGGCGGAAGAAGCCGGGGCCGTCCTCCGGAGCGAACTGGTAGACAGAGCTCGCGCCCTCCAGGTGACTCCCCCAGCTCCGGAGCAGCCGTCTGCGGAGCGCGGGGGAGAGGAGGTCCGTCGCCCACCACCGAAAGCTCCCCGGAGCGTGGAGGTCGGTCGCGAGCGGCCCCACCTGCTGCGGAGTGAGATAGAGGAGGAGCCCCTCCGAAGCAACCAGGACCCGCTTGCCCATTCCCCCGACCCGCTCGAACAGTGCGCGGCGAGCCTCGACGTCGGCCAGGTCCAGCCGCACCCGCTCCAATTCGCAGACCGGGCGCTCCCCCGCCAGCTCCTGCTCCTTGTGCGCCAGGAGCTCGGGGAGATCCACCTCGATCCAGCGGAGCGAGGGCGGGAGAGGGAGGCGGTAGGGGCGGGTGTCGAAGCCGGCCGCGAGGTTCAGCACCACGTCGGCGCCGTCCCTCTGGACGGCCCGGAGGATCAGCTCGTCGAAGACCTGGGTGCGGACGATGAGCGCCCAGGCCATGGCCTCGGCCCGCGGGATGTGGCGCACGATGGCTGCGCCGCGCTCCCCCGCCAGCTTCCGCGCCCAGGGGTCGCGGAACAGGGCATCAGGCCGCTCGGTCTCCATCGCGCGGTAGAACGCGACCCAACGGGCGGTGTCCGAAACGTTCTCGATCAGCTTGGACGACATACCGGGCGGGATTCTACACGCGCCCGTCACTCCAGCCAGGTCTGGAAGGTCTCCTCCTTCTGCGGGACCAGGTTCGGGTCCCCCATCAGGATCCGGGCGCAGGTGTTCCAGCGCAGGATGGCCTCGTCGTTGCCCGAGGGGCGCATCTCGGCGGCGTTCTCGTAATGCTCCATCGCCTCCCTAAACCATTCATAGGCATCGTGGCCGGCGCGGGGACCGCCGCGCTTGTAGTGAGCCTTGGCCCGCCGCTCACAGAGGATGCCATTGTGATAGGTCCGGCTGTACTCGTCGCGAATCCGGGACAGGACCTCACGCGCCGGCTCGACGACGGAGCCCAGCCGGTCCTCGAACTGATCGGTCAGGGCCAGCAGCAGGGTGACGAGCGCGTCCTGGTTCTCCGGATCGACCTCCAGAACATCGCGGCAGATGCTCTCGGCCTCTACGGGCTCGTTCAGGAGACGATACCGGTGCGCTTTCTCCAGAGCGGAGGGAACGGCATCCTTCGAGAGCGACTTCAGCTGGAACATCGTCTAACCCTCCTGACCCCCGGGCTGGCGGAAGATCCGGAAGAGCCGTTTCACCGGATCGAAGAACTGATCGACCACCCGCTCCTTGAGGGGGATGATGGCATTGTCCGTGATCGTGATCCCCTCCGGACACACCTTGGTGCAGCACTTGGTGATGTTGCAGTAGCCGATGCCCTGACCCTGCCGGAGGTCCGCGACGCGGTCCTCGGTGTCCAGGGGGTGCATCTCGAGGGCCGCAGCGTAGACCAGCAGCCGGGGACCGATGAACTGATCGTGGAGATGGTGCTCCCGCAGCACGTGGCAGACATCCTGGCAGAGGAAGCACTCGATACACTTGCGGAACTCCTGCACCCGGTCGACGTCCTCCTGGGCGATCCGCCAGGTGCCGTCGGAAGCGTCCGGCGGACGGGGCTTGAACTTCCTGATCGTCTTCTTGGCTCGGAAGTTCCAAGAGACGTCGGTCACCAGGTCCTTGAGCACCGGGAAGGCTTTCATCGGCTCGATCGTGACCGGCTCGTCCAGAGGCAGATCGCTCAGCCGGGTCATGCACATGAGCCGCGGATTGCCGTTGACTTCGGCCGAGCACGAGCCGCACTTGCCCGCCTTGCAGTTCCAGCGCACGGCCAGGTCGTTGGCCGACTCCGCCTGGATCTGGTGCACCGCGTCGAGGACCACCATGCCCTCGGAGACCTCGGTCGAGTAGTCCGAAAAACCTTCCGGATGACTGCGCCAGATCCTGAACATCGCCTGGGCCATCACTTCATCTCCTCGATGATCGCCTTGAGCTCCGGGCTCGTCTCGGGGATCGGCTCGCGGGAGACCTGCATCCCGCCGTCCGGGCCTCTGCGCACCACAATGTTGACCTTTCCGTAGGTCTCATCCTTCTCCGGGAAATCCTCGCGAAACTGGGCGCCCCGGCTCTCCTTGCGCTCCAGCGCCGCCCGGGTGATGGCTTCCGAAACCGTGAGCAGATTGTGGAGGTCGAGGGCCGTGTGCCAGCCCGGGTTGTACTCGCGGTTGCCGACCACGGCGACGTTCGCCGCCCGCTCCCACAGGCGGCGGACTCCGTCCAGGGCGTGCTCCATCTCCGGTCCGAAGCGCACGATCCCGACGAGGCGCTGCATCATCTCCTGCAGCTCGCGCTGGATCGGGTACGGTCCTTCGACTCCGCTTCCGTTGCGCTCGAACGGCGCGAAGGCCCGCTGCGTCTCCCGCTCGACCTGCCGGTCGTCGATCCGCGCCGTCCCGTGATCCTTCGCGAACCGGGCCGCGTGCTCGCCGGCCAGCTTGCCGAAGACCAGGAGGTCCGACAGCGAGTTGCCGCCCAGCCGGTTCGCGCCGTGCAGTCCGGCCCCGCACTCGCCCGCGGCGAAGAGGCCGGGCACGGACGACATCTGGCTCTCCGGGTGGACCCGCACTCCGCCCATCATGTAGTGGGTGGTGGGCCCGACCTCCATCGGCTCCTTGGTGATGTCGATCCCGGCCAGCTCCTTGAACTGGTGATACATGCTCGGGAGCTTCTTCTTGATGTGCTCCTCCGCCTTGGGGAGCCTCTCCCGGATCCACGAGATGTCGAGGAACACCCCGCCGTGCGGGCTGCCCCTTCCCTCCTTGATCTCGCGCACGATGCAGCGCGCCACGTGATCGCGGGTGAGCAGTTCCGGCGGCCGCCGGGCCTCCTTGTCCCCCTGGCAGTAGCGCCAGCCCTCCTCCTCGTTGTCGGCGGTCTGGCTCCTGTAATTCGGCGGGATGTCGTCGAACATGAAGCGCCGGCCGTCGCTATTGCGCAGCACGCCGCCCTCGCCCCTCACCCCCTCGGTCACCAGGATCCCGCGCACGCTCGGCGGCCAGACCATGCCGGTGGGATGGAACTGGACGAACTCCATGTCGATCAGCTCGGCCCCCGCGTCGTAGGCCAGGGCGTGGCCGTCGCCCGTGTACTCCCAACTGTTGCTCGTGATCGAGAAGGCGCGGCCGATGCCGCCAGTCGCGAGGATCACCGACCCGGCCTGGAACACCTGGCAGCGTCCGCGCTCCCGCTCGTAGCCGAACGCTCCCACCACCCGGTCTCCGTCCTTGAGCAGGGCCGTGACCGTGTGCTCCATGTGGAACTCGATCCCCTGGTGGATGCCGTGGTCCTGGAGCGTGCGGATCATCTCCAGGCCGGTGCGGTCGCCGACGTGGGCGAGGCGCGGGTAGCGGTGGCCGCCGAAGTTGCGCTGCAGGATGCGCCCGTCCTTCGTGCGGTCGAAGAGCGCGCCCCAGGCTTCCAGCTCCCGCACCCGGTCCGGCGCTTCCCTGGCGTGGATCTCGGCCATGCGCGGATGGCTCAGGTATTGGCCGCCGCGCATCGTGTCCGCGAAGTGGACCCTCCATCCGTCGCGGTCGTCCACGTTGGCCAGGGCGGCGGCGATCCCCCCTTCCGCCATGACGGTGTGAGCCTTGCCGAGCAGCGACTTGCAGACCACCCCGACTTTGCCCCTTGCGGCCGACGCCTCGATGGCGGCCCGCAGGCCGGCCCCGCCCGCTCCGATCACCAGCACGTCGTACTCGTGGTGCGGGACCTCGATCACTAGAAGAGCCTCCAGTCCGTCCAGATCCCCATCGAGCAGAGGCGGACGTAGATGTCGGCGAACGCCACGCTGAACAGGCTCATCCAGGCCCACATCATGTGCCGGCGGTTGAAACAGCCGACGCAGCGGTACGCTGTAAAGCGAGCGGGCGACCGGGAAAGCCGGTCCAGGTACCCGCCGACCAGGTGGCGGAGCGAATGGCAGCCGAAGGTGTAGCCGGCCAGGCAGACCACGTTCACGGCCAGCACCAGGGTGCCCACGCCGAGACCGAAGGAGGTCTCGCCGGTGGCTGGATCGGTGAACCAGAGCGCCTTCCACACGTCATGCGCGAGGAAGACGAGGAAGATCAGGGCGAGATAGAGGAAGTAGCGGTGGATGTTCTGGAGGATCAGCGGGAACGAGGCCTCGCCGCGATAGCCCTTGCGCGGCTCGCCCACCGTGCAGGAGGGCGGATCGGACCAGAACGCCTTGTAGTAGGCCCCGCGGTAGTAGTAGCAGGTGAGGCGGAATCCGCCGGGAGCCCAGAGGATGAAGAAGGCCGCCGACCAAGGGATCCATCCGGGCCACCAGTCCGGCCGGCCGCCGAACCAACTGTGCTCGGCGTCGCCGAAGATCTCCGGGGAGTAGAACGGGGAGAGATATGGTCCGGAGCGGTAGTGCGCATCCTGGAACGCCGCCCAGGTCGCGTAGACGATGAAGGCGGAGAGCGCAAGGAAGACCGCCAGCGGCTGGATCCACCACAGATCCCGCCGCGCCGTTTCGCCGAAGCCCCGCCGTCCGAGAACGACCGTGTCGCCCATGACTGCCGCCTCCTGTCCGGAGCCGAGTCCGTCTTCGTCCGGAGGTATTGAAGCCCAGGGCAGGGGAGGGTGTCAATCTTCCTGGGCCCCCTGCTCGCGAAGGTAGGCGGCGATCTCGGCGTACTTGCCGTACTCGGCCCAACCGAGCGGCGTGCCGCCATGGACGGTATCTCTCGTGTCGAGCGCGGCCCCGGCCTCCACGAGCACCTTGACGGCCGCGAGCGAGCCCGACCACACGGCGTGATGGACGGGCGTGGCGTGCGAATAGAGGTCGGGGCTGGGGGCATTCAGGTCCACGCCGAGGCCGAGCAACGTGGCGAGCGCCTCAGCCTTGCCATTCAGGGCAGCGAGGACGAAGCTGAGCTGCCGGTGCCCGGCGCTCGCCGTCTGCGCAAGCCGCGCGGCATCGTCCCGGTACCCCAGGCAAAGCGCCGTCGCCAACGTGAGCTTCGCCCCCCGCTCGACGAGATGCCGGGCCGCGGCGAAGTTGCCGTTGACGAGGGCATCCTCCGGCGTGCTGCCCAAAGAGGCGCCGGCATCGACCAGCACGTCGATCAGCCCGATCTGGACACCGCAATCCCGCGAGACGCACGACCACGTCACCAGCCGAAGCGCGTAATCGAGCTGTTCCTGGAGACTCTCCACGGCTTCGCGCTCCGCCGCCCGGATGATCGCGTGGGCCACCAGGGCGATGTTCGCGGGCAGCTTGTGATTCCGCATCGGATCCTCCGCTACGAACCAGAGGAGGTACGGCTGCCGAAAGAATCCCTCGAGGGCACCGCCGACCTTGTCACGCAACCAGGCGCCGGGAGAGTCGAGACGATCGCGCAACAGCCTGGGGTGCTTGATCAGCAGTTGTTCCAGCGTGGCCATGTCGCCGGCGTCAATGGCCAACACGGCTTCGCAAAACAGCGAGTCGAGAAGGTCGGGATCGGCCATGGCGCATTGTACCTGCGACGGGCGGGGGCGACCTCTACACTCGCATGGCACCTGTTCGGGCGCAGGCGGCGAGCAGACCGGCGGCGACGAGGGCCGCCAGGGCGTAGGGCCAGAGGCGGACGCCGCGGGGGAAGCGAGGCATGGCATACTCTCCGGCAGTCAGAATCCGAAGTCGCGGACGATGTTGAAGCCGAGGCGGACGTCGCCCGCCCGCCGACGGCAAGCTGCGCGGCCGCTGTGGTTGTGAGCGAGGAAAGCCGACTATCTCACCTGAATTTGCTCTCCCGGCGCGGCGTCCTTTCTCTCCATCGCGCATCGCATCCTCCTTTCGCCTTTGACAACGCTCATTTCTCCATGAGCAACTTACTATCTGTGCGCCCTCCCGCGGACGGCTGTCCCCCTTGACCTTGTCTAGGCTGGTGTCTAGACTTTCTATGAAAGCGGCAGACGCGGAGCTGTTCCAAAATGGCCGGCAGCCAAGCTGTCCCTGCCTGCCAGTTTCCCGGAGGACCAGGACGCGATTGGACGGCTGATGCGTGCAAGATGACCCGTCCGATTTCGTGCTTGTTCGATTACCGAATTATTGCTAGTTTGCGCTTATAACCGAGTTTCTAGCCAAGGGCCAAATACTTATGACCAAAGGCATGCGAGTCATCCTAACGCTGGCATTTGCGGCTGCGCTTGCCGTCGTAATCGGGGTCGCTGCCGGAAAGGGCCCATCAAACGTTGATTCGACGCACCGTTTCTTTATCCTGCGGACTCTCGCGGCCTTAACGGCGGCTGGGCTTGGTGCGATACTGCCCGGATTTTTCAACATTCGGGGAAAAATAGCATCGCTTACCTTGTCCGCAGGCGGGGCGCTCGGCCTTTTTGTTCTCGTCTTTCTGGTCAACCCCCCTGCATTGGTTGGCCCAGGGCGGGTGGTCGCAGTGGATGTCTTTAATGATCAGGGCCCAGTCAGTACGGGCTCGGTCACACTGATGCTGGATCAAAGCTCTCAGACCGCGACGATCGGGCCAACGGGGCGCGCGCTGTTCGCCGAGATTCCGGAGCAATACGAGAACCAAGCGTTTCGGGTGGTCGTGGCGGTGCCGAGCTACGTCATGGCTCCCCCTGAGGGGGTCTGGGCGACGACCTCATCTGGGCCAATTCGCATCCATGTATCACCGGTGGAACAACGATACCAGCCAACGCTCTTCCACGACGTCTTTGTCGCGTCGCAACTTGACTTGTCGGAGTGGCAATCTGTCCCGGTCGAGCAACGGGATCAAAAGCGCGAGCGCGCCGTTCGCAAGATCAGGACCATTTCGATCCGTAGCAATGACTCCGCGACAATGTATGTCAACGGCTTTGGCACTTCAGGCCTAGGTTTGGATTTGATATGCCGGACGCACAGAGCACGCGCTGAGCCTATCGTCACGCCGAGCTTGCCGGGCACCCAGAGTGTCAAAGAATGGAATCAGCTGATCGACGTTTCGAACGAGACGGTTGGGCAGCCGTTCGAGATCGTACAAGAGGTGACATACTGGAATGCTTTTCAAGGCACCACTACGGAATGGGCCGGCGCGGTACTATCCTATGATACCGACTTGTTCGAGTTGAGCATCATTTTTCCGCCCAACAAGCCGGTCAAGAGCTTCAAGCTTTACGCGTTTCCGTATGCCTCCGGGTCGAAGCCGGAGTTATACGCTGACCAGACGGCGGCCAACGTCACCAACAACCAGTTCGTATGGCGGATAAATCAGCCCGCTAGAAATCATGTGTACAGAGTTGCATGGGAATGGTAATTGGGCCATTGCTGGGTGGGGTCAGCGAGAGTGACTGAACCATGCTTACTAATCTTGACAACGAGCTTCTGGATGATCTCGCTAAACTCCGTGCGACGAGTACATATCGAGAGCTTGGCTTGTCTCGATCAGGCCCGGCACAGCGCGACATCGTATCCGGGACAACTCGGCGACTCCTGTTGTGTGGAAACAACTACCTGGGCCTCGCCGCCGACGACCGGGTCATCTGCGCAGCGGTCGAGGCTGCGGGCGGGGCCGGGGTCGGGTCCACGGGTTCCCGCCTGATTTCGGGGAACCATGAGCTGTTGAGCACGTTTGAGTCAGAGATTGCGAGCTTCAAGGGCTACGAGGCCGCGCTTGTCTTTTCGTCTGGCTACCTCGCGAATATAGGCGTGATAACTGCATTGGTTGGCGTCGGCGACCTGATCATTTCAGACGCATTGAATCATGCCAGCATTATCGATGGATGCCGCTTGTCCCGAGCTGAGGTGCGAGTCTATCGCCACCTGAGTGCCTCGAATGCACGGGAACTATTGGCGGACCGCGAT
Organism: Thermoanaerobaculia bacterium; assembly: GCA_035556715.1. Classification (GTDB taxonomy): domain Bacteria; phylum Acidobacteriota; class Thermoanaerobaculia; order Multivoradales; family UBA5704; genus DATMER01. Next base: position 119,428 of record DATMER010000136.1, on the reverse strand, counting down.
AACTTTCGGCGAGCACTTCTCGTCACGGATGGCGTGTTTTCGATGGACGGCGACGTGGCACCCTTGCCAGAGTTGGTGGATGTCGCTCGTGAGCATAACTGCGTTTTCATGGTCGATGACGCACATGGATTCGGAGTCCTGGGGCCAACTGGGCGGGGGACGATTGAGCATTTCGGCCTAGATCCGAACGACGTTCCCGTTCTTGTCGGGACCTTGAGCAAGGCTCTGGGCGCGATCGGCGGTGTTGTTTGCGGAAGCTCTTCTCTGCGGCAATATCTAATCAATTTTGCGCGAACTCATCGATTTGCCACCGCCTGTTCGCCAGTGACAATTGCCGGTGCCTTGGCGGCGTTGCGGATTGTTGCAGCGGAAGGAGCACGGCTCAGTGGTGATCTGCGTTCACTGAGGCAGACATACGCTGCTGGCTTGAAGAAATCTGGCGTTGATGTGCCACATTGCGATTCTGCGATCATTCCAATCATCCTTGGAGAGAATGCGGAAGCTTGGCGGGCGGCCGAATGTCTGAGTGAACGAGGGATTTGGGTGCAGGCCATCGTTCCACCCACTGTGCCTCGGGGAACAGCCCGGCTGCGGACCACCCTTTCCCTCTCATTGTCGGCCGAGAATGTCGAATGGGCGGCGAGTCAGATCGGCGAGTGCATTTAGCCCTGCGTCGAGCGTGCACGACAGCGCTACTGCTTACGGTCGGCGGATTCAATGACAGAGAAACCCAAGGTGATCATTTTCCTGGCTCTCCTTTGCGTAATTTGGGGAACAACGTGGCTCGTTACGAAGACAAACGTTCACTTGGTGCCGCCGTATTTCGCTGGCATGTTACGATTCGCGCTTGCCTCCCTGATTCTGGGTGCAATCCATTGGCGATGGCCTGCGCCATCCGCCTTGCCGCCACCATGGTGGCTCTCGATGATCGTCGGTTCGCTGCAACTTGGATTGTCCTATTGCCTCATATACTACGCATCCGCACGACTTCCGTCGGCTCTTGTGAGCGTGTTGTGGGCGACGTTTCCGCTGATGACGATGGCGTGTTCAGCCATTGCACTTCCTGGCGAGCGGTTCAGCACAGCACAGTTCATCGGTCTTGGCCTCGGTCTCGCAGGGGTAGGCATTCTCGTAGGTGTCGATCTTAGAGGCATTTCCGCAGATGCAGCACGAACAGGCGCGGTGTTCCTGCTGAGTCCTCTTCTCGCTGCGATGTCGACGGTAGTTGCTCGACGATGGGGTAAAGCAACAAACGCTGTTCTCTTGAACAGGAACGGGATGGCGCTTGGCGCCATGTGGTTTGCCGGCGCCAGTATCGTTGCCCGCGAAAGCTGGAGGCTAGATAGTGTGTCAAGCGAAGCATGGATCAGCTTGGTATATCTTGCGGTGGTGGCGACCGTCGTGCCGTTCTGGATCTATTTTTGGTTGCTGCAGCGTATGAGTGCTGTGAAACTAAGCACCGTCATGTACATTACACCGTTCATTGCGATTCTGACCGGAGGCTTCCTTGGCCGTGAGCCCATCCACGTGAGTACCGTTCTGGGCGCGGCAATCCTGGTCTCTGGAGTCGTTCTGACCTCAAGATCGGGCGCGAATCGGAGCATGCCTCGGTAGCCCTCGCGTTTACGCGCGACCGTCTCCCCCCAAAGCTCCCTTCAGTGCCGGTGGTGCACGGGGGGCGGCTCCTGGGTTCCTTGCTCCCGGACCCTCCCGCTTCTTGCGCTCCAGGAACTCAACGGCGCTAGGCGGCGGCGCTAGGCGCCAGCCGTTTCTTGAAGTGATTCAGACAATGACATTCGCGACCCGTTTTCCGTCTCTATACGGGTATTATGTCAAGACAACTCCGCTTCATCCCAGAAGAAGGCGCCCTCGTCGAAGCCTGTCGTGGTCAGCGCCGAGCCCGCGGCACAGGTGGACCGCGGATTACGAGAATATTCGCCTGGAACCTATTGCTGCTGCTTGCTGCTGAAACGACCGTAGCGAGTTGCGAAGCCATTCGCGGGAACGACCACGGGAGTTTGGAACTCGCGCTGCCTGCTCGACCACGGTCGCTTCGGAGTCTCGCTACGGCTTCGGCTCGTTCTTTGTAAGGGCCGAAGGCCCGAAACGTCTACTCAGATGTGAACGACCTCTCTATTCCTCTGGCACGTTCATTTGGGGGCATAGTCATCGGGAGCGCGCTCGTCTGCAGGTGATCGGGGGCTCAGGAACTGGTAGGTCATGGGCGCTGCTCTTGGAGAATGCAATGGGCGCGATCCAGAAGAGCCACTGGGAAGCTCACTTGCCATCGCTGAGCTGCATCGAGGTTAAAGCCAGTGAAGAGACGTGCCCTGCCGTTCCCCTCTAAACGGTACACTGGCATTAGGGCGAGCGGCTTGCGGTTCAGGAGAAACTCGATGAGGATTCGACGAGCGGCGAGGCGCCCCATCTCACGCTCGTCATCGGAGATACAGCAACAGGCCCCCATGCGCAGATCAACCCAGCCGCCACCAATAATTGGGCGTGCAGCCGCCTTCACGAAGGCTGCCATGTTCTCGTGGAGGTAGAGCCATCCGGTGAGTACGTCGCATTCTGCCTGCATAGCCGCGTCGAGAGAGGGTCCTGTGCATTCGATGCTGCGAATTTCGATGTGATAAGTAGCGGCGAGGAATTTGGCTGCGTCGCGAAAGGCGGCTAGCTCATGGACGTCTGCCAAATACAAAGGATTGTGGATGAACCCAAGTACTCTCGGATGAAACACCTCGCAAATAAAGGCGAGTCGCTCCTTAGCGTTGATGGAGAAGGTAACACCTGCAACTGGGCCTCGAGAGGAGTCTGGTGCCAGACTTCGGACGAGTCCTGAAGCCACGGGATCAGTAACGGCTAGGAAAATCTGCGGGATGTCCTTGCATTTATGTCGGACAGCCGTACTGATACCAGATCCGATCGTGACAAAGATATCAGGCGCGCCACCGGAAAAGCGCGCGCATATGCGGTCGATCGCGCCTTGATCAGTGGCTGGGTCTCGAGTGGCTGATCCAATCTCGCGCTCAACATGGAGCTTGACGCCGTGTTCCTCGAGCACAGAGATAGCCTCGGCGAGAAACGCGTGCTCGAGGTCCACGAGGTATGGTGAGCTTCCGTTCAAGAGAACTCCGAGACTCACCGTTCGCATCCCAGTGACTACCGACGGGTCGGTAGTCAGGGCTCGCTGCAAGCCTCGGCCCGCTCGACGGAAAGAACGGTAGGCAGAACGCGCACTAAGCCGAAAGCGTGGACTCAAGGCGTATACGAGCGCTGCAAAGAGCGCGTTGGAGAGCACCCCGAGCAGGAAGCCGATAAGTTGATCACTCACTGTTCAACAACCTCGTTTGATCTGGGATGCCACCCCTACCGTGGGTTTTCTGGCTCCCACTGCGGAAGCTACTGTGTTCCGATTGGCAGCCTCGACTTCAACTTCTTCCATTAGCTGCTCAGAATAGCTGCAAACAGCGGGCAGAGATGGCCCGCCTCTCTCTCAGCACCTCCGGAAGTTACCCCCAGCTTACACCTCTCTCTTAATCAACGTCAAAGCGATAGCGCTTGACGCATAAGCACTCCACCGCGGAACCGCGGCTGCGGAACGTTGGTGATGACGAATAAGGGGGCTTATCCAGGGAGGGTGGGGCGCTTCTGCGTCAGAACTGTCGGAGGAGGACAGACCGGCGCCCACCGGCGCCCAAAGGGGAGAATACCTCTCGCTCGAGGCTCGACGTGTAAGCGCCCCTTCGAGCGAGGCCGGTCATCCGGGCTCACCGGCTGGAACGGGCGCCGGGGGTGTCTTTCTGTACAGCGCCTCGTGGTGCGCCCGCCCCTCGCGGACTTGGTGGAGATGACCTGACCGGGGCCCGGCGGCGGAGGGCGGCGGCCACGCTGCGGGAATCGGGCTTCCGGCGCATCTTCGCGCCCCAGCGCTGCAGGATCTCCCGGGTCACGGAACGGGCTCCGAAGGCCTCGTCCGGAGCCCGGCCCTCCACGACCCGGGCGACCATCCGGCTGAGCGATCTCCTCTGGTCGAGCTCGGGATCGGCCTCCAGGTCGGATGGAGAGGCGCGGCCGGCTTGTCGCGCTCCAGAAGGTCGCCGGCGGCCGTGGAGGCCGCCCGAAACGCCTCCAGGTGCGCGATCGCCGTCTCGAGCCCGGCCGCGTGATGCGCCGTCCGCTCGCGATGGAGCATCTCCTGCTCGGCATGGAACGTCTGCCGCTCCCGGTGATGCGCGACTCTCTCCTCCAACTGCTTCAACATCTGGGCAATGGACAGATTCGAGGCCACTCGGTCCCTCCTTGTCGCAAAGCGAGCCCGTTCCGTGACAATCCACTCCCGCGACGCGCCCAAACAGGCGCGGACCGTCACAACCTAACCTAAAGGCGTCACAACATACTCTATCGGCCCTGCAAGGATACACAAGAAAGGAGGTAGCAGTCCACGAGTCGTTACGCACCGAGGCCGCGATGCGACGAGCTGACGCAACGGTGCGCCAATTTGAACCACAGACGTGACGCTGAGGACTCAGAGCGCGACGCTGAAATTCTTGTCGTGGCGTCATCTAGCTATTCTTCTACATTGTGCGCGAATGACGTGACGTTACAGGTTTAAAACGAGACGCCGCGTCGTTGAGGTGCGACGACATGCGCCGTTTATGTGACGCCGAGAGGAAGCATGAAGTACGGAGGGTTGTTGTCGCGGCACACCGCCGCATGGCGAGCAGGGAAGCCTGGACGGCACGGTGATTTATCGAGGGAACGTAGCGATCCCTCGTTTTTACGCGACAGGTTGCGTCAAGGTCGTGACGGCTCGATGGGGGTTGTTACGTCGGTCGCTACTCCCCGAGCAGCTCCATAACCCTCGGCACCGCCTCTACCACCGGCACGAGCTGCTTCTGGCGATCGCGGCGCAGCGAGACCTCGACCTTGCCGTCCGCCAAGGACTTGGCGCCCACCACCACGCGCACGGGGAAGCCGACGAGGTCGGCGTCCTTGAACTTCACGCCCGGGCGCTCGTCGCGGTCGTCGTACAGCACCTCGATTCCCTTCTCCAGGAGCTGGCCGTAGATCTGCTCGGCCACCCGGCGCACCTCGCCGTCGTCTGGGTTGAGGGCCGCCAGCAGCACCTCGAACGGAGCGAGGGGGCGGGGCCAGATGATGCCGTCCGCATCGTGGTTCTGCTCGATGGCGGCGGCCACGGTGCGACCGATCCCGAGACCGTAGCAGCCCATGAACATCGGTCGCTCCTGGCCGTCCTCGTCCGTGAAGTTGCAGCCCATGGCCGCGGAGTACTTGGTGCCGAGCTTGAAGATGTGCCCCACCTCGATGCCGCGGAACAGCTCCAGCGTCCCCTCGCAACGCGGGCAGGGATCTCCGCCGCTGACGAGCAGCAGGTCGGCGAACTCGGAGAGATCGGCGTCCCGCTCCCAGTTGACACCCGTGTAATGGGCGTCCTCCTTGTTGGCGCCGGTTGCGAAGTCCGTCATGCCGCGGACGGTCTCGTCGGCCACGATCCGGATTCCCGACAGTCCCACCGGCCCGGCGAAGCCCACGGGCGCGTTCGTGGCTTCGCGCACCTTGTCCTCGCTGGCGAGGTTCAGGTGCTGGACGTCCAGGTGGTTCGTGAGCTTCACCTCGTTGATCTCGCGGTCGCCGCGGATCAGGACCGCCACGAACCCTTTTTCCGTTTCATAGATCAGGGTCTTCACGAGCTGCCGCGGCTCGATGCCGAGGAACTTCGAGACCTCCTCGATCGTCTTCTGGCCGGGCGTGGCCACCTCTTTCAGCGGCTGGGGCTCGCGACCCTCCTGCGCGGCCGATTCGGAGATCCCCCGCGTCTCGGCCTTTTCCACGTTGGCCGCGTAGCCGCACTCCGGGCAGCGCACCACGGCGCTCTCCCCGGTGTCGGCCACGACCATGAATTCATGAGAGACCGAGCCGCCGATCGTGCCGACGTCCGCCTCCACCATCGAGTAGTCGAGCTTGCAGGACTCGAACACCCGGCAGTAGGCGTTCCGCATGGACTCGTAGGTGATATCCAGGCTCTCGGGGCTGGTCCCGAAGGAGTAGGAGTCCTTCATGATGAACTCGCGGCCGCGCATCAGTCCGAAGCGGGGACGGATCTCATCCCGGAACTTGGTCTGGATCTGGTACAGGTTGAACGGGAGCTGGCGGTAGCTCTTCACGTCGCGCCGCACCATGTCGGTGATCACTTCCTCCTCGGTGGGACCGAAGACGAAGTCGCGGTCGTGGCGGTCTTTGATGCGCAGCAGCTCCTTGCCATAGCGCTGCCAGCGGCCGGACTCCTGCCAGAGCTCCGCGGGCTGGATCGACGGCAGCATCAGCTCGATCGCGCCGGCCGCGTTCATCTCGCGCCGCACGATGTTCATGAGCTTCTGGAGGCTCCGCCAGCCGAGCGGCAGGTAGTTGTAGATGCCGGCCGCGACCTTCTTGATCATGCCGGTGCGAACCATCAACTGATGGCTGATCACCTCGGCGTCGTTCGGCACCTCGCGGGTGGTGAAGAGATAGTACTGGCTCCAGCGCATGCGCTCTCCCGTTCTTCAGCTTGATTCAGGGGTGCCGGATAGACCGGCGACCTGTCACTTTCTCTGGCCGCGGCGCGCCCTTTCGATCAGGCGCGTCGAGTCCTTCATGCATTCCATCATTTTTTCCTGCAGCGCCTCGCCGCGATCGCCCAGGTTGCGGGCGTGCGCGAGCACGGTCCGCGCCCGGTCCTCCTGGCCCGACGCGAGGAGCGCCATGCCCAAGTGCGTCAGCGTCGTCGAGGACGGCCCCAGCTCGCTCGACCGGGCGAGGAAGTCGACCGCCTTGTCGAACTCCTTCCTCTTGTAGTGCACCCAGCCGAGGGCCGCGAGCGGGAACTGCTTGATCTCGTCCGGCGCCAGCTCCACCGACTGGCGGGCGAAGCTCAGGGCCTCGTCCAGGTCCTCCTCCATCTCCGCCAGGTTGTACGCCATCTCGTAGTAGGCGATCGACTTGGCGAAGTTGGAGTTGCCCTCGTCGAGGAGCAGCCGGCCGATGCGGTTCCCCTCCAGGTACTTGCCCTGGCTGCGCATCGCCTCGATGAGCGTGGCGTAAGCGGTAGCCATGAGCATCTCGCCCGGCTTCAGGTCCAGCACCTTGCGCGTCACCGCCTCGATCTCCTGGTTGCGGTTCAGGTGCAGGCACAGGAGGGCGTAGGACATGAGCAGCGTCGGGTTGTCCGGATCGAGGCCAAGCGCCCGGCGGTAGCAGGCGTGCGCCTGCTTCAGGTTCTCGCGGGCGAGGAACTCCTCACCCTTGGTGAACCAGGCCGCGGCCTCGCCGCTCACCCCGGGCAGCGGCGTGCCAGCCGCGCCCGAGAGGTAGCGCACGAGATCCTGGTACTGGAGCTTCTTGGGATTGAGCCGCTGCGCCTGGCGGAACGATTCGAGCGCCTTGCGCGTCCAGTGCCGGTCGAGGTAGGCGAGCCCGAGCAGGTGGTGCGCCTCCTCGAAGGCGGGATCGTGCCGCACCGCCTCCTGCAGGTAGTGGACCGCGAGCGAGAGCTTGCCCATCTCGTAGTAGCAGCTCCCCAGGAGATAGAGCGCCTGCGGCACCGGGTCGACTTGCACCGCCCGCTCCAGGAAGAGCACCGCCTTGGCCAGGTTGCCCTGGCCGGCGTAGACCGCCCCAAGGCTGAAGTGGGGCAGGAAGCTCTCGGGGTAGAGCGCGATCGAGCGCTTGAGGTAGTCCTCGGCGCGGCCGTGGTCGCCCTTCTCGTAGTAGATCACGCCGCTGTAGACCAGCCCCTCGTAATGGTCGGGCTTCACTTCCAGGACGCGTTCGAAGTAGGCCAGGGCCGTGCCGGTGTCCCCCTCGTTGAAGTGGGTCTCGCCGAGGAAGTAGGCGAGCTCGTAGTTCTCCCGGTCGAGCTTGAACCCGGCTTCCAGGGAGGCTACCGCGCGCTCGATGTCGAAGGCGAACAGGGCGTACTCGGCGTCCTCCAGGTGCTGGAGGAAGAGCTTGCGCTTGTCGCCGTGATGGAGGGCGGCGATCCGCTCCTTGATGGCGAGGAAGCGCTCCCGCTTCTCCAGGGCGAGGAGCTGGTAGTCCATCTTGGACTCCCAGAGCTCGCTCCACTCCTCCCAGCCGATGAAGCTCTTCTGCTCCAGCAGCTCGCGCAGGGCGGAGAGGCCGGTCTGGTTGATGAGGATGTTCTTCTCCTGCTTGTGCAGGGCGCCGAGGACCTGGCGCACGGTCTCCGCGGTCCGCTTGACCGCCTCTTCGAGGATCGAGATCCGCTCGAGCAGGTGCTCGTCGAAGGAGAAGCTCTCCTCCGCGCTCTCCTCGTACTCGTCGTCCTCGCGCAGGGGACCCGAGACCACCAGCAGCTTCTGGTGGCAGCGGACGCAATACTCGTGATCGTCCCGGTTGGGAGCGCCGCAGACTTGGCAATACATGCTCCGGTCGTCTGCTCCGTGCCCGGGAGAGAACGCTTCAGGTCCCATCGTACGCATAGAAGCCCCGGCCGGACTTCCGGCCCAGAAAACCTGCATCCACCATTTTGACCAGCAACGGGCAGGGACGGTACTTGGGGTCCCCGAACCCGTCTTGCAACACCCGAAGGATGTCCAGACAGACGTCGAGGCCGATCAGGTCGGCCAGCGCCAGAGGACCCATGGGATGGTTCATCCCGAGCTTCATAACCTGATCGATGGCCTCCGGCTTCCCGACCCCCTCGTAGAGGCAGTAGACCGCTTCGTTGATCATAGGCATCAGGACCCGGTTGGAGACGAACCCCGGCGCGTCATGGACCTCGACCGGCGTCTTCCCCATCTTCCGGGACGCTTCCTCGACCGCATCGTAGGTCTCCTGGTCCGTGGCCAGGCCGCGGATGATCTCGACGAGCTGCATTACCGGAACGGGATTCATGAAGTGCATGCCGATGACTTTGCCCGGGCGCGAGGTGGTGGCCGCGATCTTCGTGATCGAGATGGAGCTGGTGTTCGAGGCCAGGATCGTGTGCGCCGGACAGATGCGGTCCAATTCCTTGAACACCGACCGCTTGACCTCCAGCTTCTCCACGACCGCCTCGACCACGAGGTCGGCCCGCTCCAGGGCGGCGAGCTCGCCGTGGGAGCCGACGCGGGCGAGAGCCTGGTCGCGATCCTCGGCCGCGAGCTTGCCCTTGCTCACCAGGCGCTCCAGCCCCTTGCCGATCTGGGCCATGCCGCGCTCGAGCGCCGGCGGCGCCACGTCGACCAGCAGCACTTCATATCCGCTCTGCGCCGCCACCTGGGCGATCCCGTGCCCCATGGTGCCGGCGCCAATCACCCCGATAGTGCCGATGGTATGAATGGACTCCATTTGATAGACCTCTCCCGTCCTGCTTCCAAGAAGCCGAAAGCTGAGCGTATAAAGATGCCGGGCAGGGGTCAAGGAGCCTGCGGCGGAAGACCCATCTCCAGCCGGGGCGGCACGTTCTCCATGTATTCCACGAGCTCGGCCCGGGCTCGGTCGGCGAGGGCCGGGTCGGCGAGAGGATGCCCCGCCTCGCGGTAGCACCGGGCCCTCTGGGCCAGGAAGAGATCTTCCCAGGGAGGATGGGGCTCGAACGGCGCCAGCGCCTCGACGCAACCCTCCCTCAGGAGCCAGGTCAGCTCCAGCCTCAGGCGGAGACGGTCCTGGTCGACCATGCCGACCGCGAACCGTTCCGACAGAGCCCGGTCGATGGCCCTGGCCGCCTTCGGGTCCCGGCTGGCGATGTCGGAGGCATGCTGCAGCACACGGTCGAGCAGAGGGATCGAGGGCCAGGGGTCCCGGCGAGCCCCCTCGAACGCCGCTACCAGGTGACGGACCGCCTCCGGGGTGCGGCCCCCCTCGTCGTGCCAGATGGCCAGGACCAGGTCGGCATCTACCGTGTGCTTCCTGCGGAGCTGCGCGGCATATTCGGGCGCGCGCGGGTCGCCCGTGGCGGCCAGGCACTCGGAGGTGAGGAGGAGGTCGGCATAGTTGGAAGGCGGAGCGGGCTGGGAGAACCAGTGCTTGCAGGTGGACTTCAGGTCGAGATCCGAGTAGGAGTCCCGGGCGAGCCGCCGCAGCTCGGCCTCCGGATTCCTTCCCTTCCCCCGGACCGGGTCCCTCCAGACGAGGCTGCGCGCCTGCCTCATCTCCTCGACGAGGTCCCAGTCCAGCGGCGTGCCTCCCGCTTCGGGCCGGTTCTCTCCCCGGGAGCGCACCAGGGAGACCAGGTCCGGCACGCGGAAGAGACCGGAGCGGCCCAGGTTGCGGGCGAATCCGAACTCCAGGACCGGCCGGTCGTCCGTGTCGGGCCGGCTCCCCCGGCGGCGAGCCAGGGCGCGGCCGAAATCCGGAGAGGCGATGTAGCCGGTGTAGAAGCCCTCGGCCCCTTCCACCCCCCAGGTCCGGAGCAGGGCTTCGGCGTAGGGCGGCTGCCCGGCGCGCAGGCGTACCCGGTCGAAGTCGTGCGCGAGCGGCTCCCGGGTCGCGACCAGGAGCAGGTCGCCCGAGTTGATCTCCCAGGTCTCCACCGCCGGGAACACGGCGCCCAGGGCCGCATAGACCGTGGCCACCACCTCGGCGTCCACCTCATACCCCTGCAGCCACTGGAGGAAGATGCCGTCCGGATTCAGACGGTCGCGCACCGCCTCATAGAAGTCCCGGGTGAAGAGGCTGGCGATCCCCGCCCGGTAGGGGTTGGACGGCTCGGAGAAGAGGACGTCGTACCTCTCCCGGGTGGTCAGGAGGAGCTCGCGGCCGTCGCCGATCACCAGGCGCACCTTGGGGCTGCTCAGCGCGCCGTGGTTGACCGGCGCGAAGCGCCCGGCCACCTCGACCATCGCGGGCTCCAGCTCGACGACGTCCACCCTTTCCATGGTTGGCACGGCCGCGAGCCAGCCCGCGGTGCTGCCGGTCCCCAGCCCGATGACCAGGGCGCGGCGGGGGTTCGGATGCAGCATCGACCCGACCAGCCCGCTCATGATCTGGGTGGGAGCATCTCCCCGGGCGCTGCCATCCGCCTTGCCGTTGACCAGGAAGGCCGTCTCCCGGGTGACGTCGACCGCCACGCTGCTCTCGACCCCGTCCCGCTCCCAGACGATCCCCCGCCGCTGGCTCTGGATAGCGTCCCGCAGCTCGTTGGGGTCGTCCCACCCGCCGCTCACCCGCCCGGCGCCGATCGGGCTGTGGCGCCAGAACGCGCTCGGACCCGGGGCGGAGATCAGAAGCGCGCCGGCCAGGGCGAGAGCGATGGGGACAGCCGCCGAGCGCCAATCCCTCTCCCTCCAGACATGGAGCAGGACCGCAGCCAGGGCCAGCGCGAGGAGCAGGACGGCAACCAGGCGCCAGACGCCCGGTGCCGACAGCAGGGGGAGGAGCCCGAAGCCGCCCGTGATCGATCCGGCGATCGAGCCCACCGTATTCGCCGCGTAGGTCACGCCGACCTCGCGGCCGACCCTGCGGTTCCCGGAGCCGAGCAAGGCAATGAGGAGCGGGAACTGGTAGCCCGCCACGATCGCCGCCGGCAGGACCACGATCGCGGTAACCAGGGTCCAGCCGAGCACCAGGGGGAAGAAGCCGGCGCCCGACAGGGGCTGGAGGATCACGGCGAGCACCGCCAGCCGGTCGCCCAGGGCAAAGGGGGTGGCGAGCGCCAGGGCCTCCAGGGAGCAGGTGAGGGCAAACCCGGCGAGCGTCGGGCGGATCTGCCGGGGTCCCCCTCCATACAGGAGACCGCCGAGGCCGATCCCCAACAGGGCCACGGCGAGGATGAGCCCGAAGGTGTACGAAGAGCCCCCCAGGAGAGGAGCCAGCATTCGGTACCAGACCAGCTCCATCAAGAGGAAAGCGAAGCCCACCACGCCAGCCGCCCAGGGCACGAACGCTGTGCCCTTCGGCTCGACGCTCTCTTCGGCAGCCTCCGGCTCCCCCATTTTCATCCTCCGGGAGAGCCCCCAGGCCACCCCGGCGATCGCCAGGTTCAGCAGGGCCGCCACCCAGATGGTGAGACGGATGCCGAGGTGCTCCAGGGACCAGAACGTCGTGACGAGGGCGCCGGCCACAGCGCCCAGGGTGTTGAGCGCGTAGAGCAATCCGGTCCTGCGCCGCCCCGAGTCGGAAGCCTGCTCCACCGCCCGGGCCAGGGCGGGGAGAGTCCCGCCCATCAGAAAGGTAGGAATGCCCAGGACAAGGGCGGACAGAACCAGGCGCACCACGGTCCCCCCTGCCATCCCCAGAGACCCGCTGCCCCCGAGAGCGATGTAGATTTTCTGGATGAGGACGACGAGCCAGGGGGAGAGACCGGCGGCCAGGGCGATCCCCGCTTCAAGACCGGCATAGAACGCGAGAGGAGAGCGCCTGCGGTCCGCGATCCGGCCAAGCAGAAGACCGCCAAACCCGAGCCCGCCCATGAAGATCGCGAGCACCGCGGCCGACGAGGCGGTCGAGGCGCCAAACACCAGCCGCAACATCCGCAGCCAGGCGGTCTGATAAGCGAGGGCGCAGAAGCCCGAACCGAGGAGGAGGAGCGCGACGCGGGCCATGGCTGGCGACGCTACCATGGGCCGGCAGAATGCCGGCGCTCCCAGGGGGGCCTGCGGCCGGCCTATGGAAAGGACGCCACCCCCTCCCAGAGGTGGCGCCGGTACTTCTACAGCAGCTTCACTACCCGGTCCGCCAGGCCACCGTCACCCAGGACCACCGACAGGTTGGCCTTCTCGGTGACCTTCTCCAGGACCTCCAGCTCGCGCAGACGCATCAGGGTCGGGTTCGACTCGTAGATGCGCGCGGTGTTGGCCTGCGAGCGGATCGCGGCGGTCTCCTCGCGCCGGGTGATGAGGGCGGCCTCTGCGGCCTTCCGGGCCTCGGTCACCCGGTTCAGGATCTCCCTCATCTCGCCCGGCAGGATCAGGTCGCGCAGACCCACCGACCGGACCTCGATCCCCAACGCCTCGGCCCGGGAGCGCACCATCCGCTCCAACTCGGCCACGAAGCCGTCCTTGTCGGACAGCAGCGTGTCGAGCTCCCGGGTGCCGACCACCGCCCGCAGCGCGAGCTGCGCCTGTCGGTAGAGCGCCTGGGCATAGCCCTCGACCTCGGTGGCCGCCTTCACCGGATCGACTACCCGGTAGGTGACCACCGCGTTCATCCGCAGCGTCACCTTGTCCGCGGTCAGGATCTCCTGGCCGGAGATGTCCACCGACTGCTCGCGCAGGTCGAACTGGACGATCCGCACGTCGCCCTCACCCTTCCAGAACGCGTGCATGCCGGGCAGCAGCGTCTCCGACAGCCGGCCGCTCACGAATGCCAGCCCGACCCAGCCCGACGCCACGGTCGCCGACTCCAGCAGCAGCGGCGCGCCATCGGTCGCCAGGACCCGGGGCAGCTCCGGGTGCTCGAACCGGACCGGACGAGCATCGATCATCTCGATGCGGACCTCGTGGAACAGGGTCCACACCGCGGACAGCCCCGGACCGCGCACCGAGTCGAGACGGCCGTCGATCCACACCAGAGCGCGCTCGTGGTCCTTGATATCCAGCACCAGCGCTTGGCCGGCCAGGGCGCCGGACTTGACGATCACCTCCAGGTCGCGATGCCGTAGCCAGGGCTGACGGATCGAAACCTTTTCGACCCTCAGGCTCCGCAGCGGCTCGAACACGAAATGCCGGCCCGGCGAGAGCAGCCGCGAGAACGCGCCATCCACGAAGACCAGTCCGCGCTCGTACGTCTCCACCTTGATCCAACGCACACCCATGCTCCACCTGCCTTTCTTGGAAAGCGGCCCCCGGAGGGCGGAGACGCCGCTCCGCCGCACCTCGGGCGCGGGGCGCCGCCCAAGGCCGCGCCGACTCCGCCTTCGCGCTCCGGTCTCTCACCGATCGGAGCGGTCCGGCGTTTGAGCCCGGCCAGGTCGGCGGCACCGCAAGGCGCCGTCGCGTGCTTGCCACTCGAAGTGGCCGGCGGGTTGCAGCACCCGCCCTCCGGAAAACCTTTCTACCTCGTGAGACTGTTTGCAGCAGTCCTGTGTCGGCGAAGGATTCGAACCTTCGACTCCCAGATTAACTATCTGGTGCTCTACCCACTGAGCTAGCCGTATGGATTAAGCCCGCCGCTTTAGAACCCCGTTTGCGGAACGCACGACACCGATCACACGAAGTGAGGCGCGGGCGCCGCCGGAGCCGGACGGACGTATTCCCTGCGTTCTTCCCCAAAAAGCGCCCAGAAAAGCGAAAGGGCCTTCCGGGGTACGACCCCGGAAGGCCCGGCAAGACGCCGGATTGTTCCGCTCTTCTAGGGTCGATCTCCCTTCACGACGCACCTTTTCCCCGGTCGATTCGAGCCGAGGCTCGTCTCGAGCAACAGGAAACAGGTGGGTGAGATCGATGGCCGTATCATGATGGTTTCCTCGTCAGAGGGAGAGGAAGATAGAGGAAAGAGTACCCGGCTGTCAAGCCCCTCACGGGAATCTTCTGATCACGTCCGTCTCCTCTGGCGAGGAGGATAACTCATGACCGAACCCCCTGAAGTCGACCCTGACGGCGTCGAGGCAGAAGATCAAAGTTCGTTAAAGATCTGGAACGACGTTCCTCACGAGAGCATGCTGACGCTCGAGATGGGGCCCGCGAACGGAACCTTCATAGGACAGGCGATCCTGGGTGTCCGTGGCATGGTTGTGGATCGGTGGCTAGATGCCGATCTCCACCCCGGTCCCAAGCAACACCTCCTCGCATCCCGCGATGAGCGCTACAACCTGATCGTAACCGCAACCTTCGGTCTCGAAGAAACAGCCGTCCTCACGGCCCGCATCACCGGGCCGGACGGCATGCCTCATGAAACACCCTATATCCACCGAATGAACGGTACGAACGGCGATGTCGACTCGGCAGTAATTCTCATCAACATGGCGGAAGAGGCAGGGGGTGGAGCATGAGAATCCTGATTCTGGCCGCCTGTCTGCTGCTCGCGTTCCAGGTTCCAGCCCTCGCCCAGACCACCTGCGTTCCCACAGACAAGATCGGCGAGTGCTGGAACAAGGTGCAAGAGGCGGCCTTGCAAGAGGCAAGATCCATTCAAAGGGAGGAGGCACAAACAGAAACGTTCCAGGAGCTCGCGAGCAAGGCGACCGGACTCAACGACTTGGTTGCCGGATCGGCGACGGAGGATTTTCTTCCCGCGCTCCGGTTCGCGCTGGCCGCCGCGGGGCTGCAGACCGACGGCAATGACACCTCGCTCCTGAACTTCGACTACAAGATCCCTCTCGGCAAGAACAGCCCCTTCGAGGCCAAGATTGAGAGCAAGGTGAACGATGCCGAGGTGTTCGAGCCGCTCAAGATGGCCTTCCGCGAGGACATTCGCGACGATCGTGTTGCCACGCTCAAAGAGGGGCTCGATGACCTTGCCGACTACACCCTGGCCCTCAATATCAACCGCAAGAGTGAGCAGCACGGGCGAGCTCCCAACGATTACTACCGTTGGGCTTTCGGCGAATTGTATGAGGTGATCGCTCCGCAGATCAGCTTCGCTGATGCCATTCAAGCGGCGGACACGTTCCAACAGATCCTGCTCGCAGCCAGCAGAAAGAACCAGGCCGCGAACCCGACCGCTGCCCCGCTGAACGCCAACAGTCCGCTCTCGCAGGTCCCGCCAGACCTTCAACAGGAAGTGCTTACCAGGATGACAGCCGCCGCGAAATCCCTGGTGCAGGCCACAGAAGGGCTGCGGCAGGCGCTGGAGGCCAACGGCGTCTTTAAACTGGCAAGCCTAATGAACAATCAGCCGCAGGCTCAACTCTCCGCCACGTATCATGCGCGGGAAGACGTGGCCGGCCCGGACGAGATCTCCGGCGAGTTGAGGTATGAGTACGACTTCTCCAGCAGCCTCAACGACCTGCGCAAGGAGTGCGCTGGCAAAAGCGGCACCGGCTTCTTTGATTGTTACCAGGCCTTCATCAACCAAGCCTCTGTCAAGGCAGACACCGATCACGGTGACCGACTTTCAATATCGGCCGACTACGAAGAAACCCGACCCTTCCGCTTCTCTTTGCCTGAGGATGGTGTAGACCTGAACTTGGAGGCGGCGACCAACCTTTCGATCACCGCCACCTACGGAAGGCTTCTTGATCTCCAGGGTCTGGGCGACAGCTCGCGGTTTGACTTCTCCTGGACCTACGAAGACGTCAGCGATGATCCCAACCGCCGGGATCGCAGCATCGCGTCTCTGACTTTTTCGAACCGGATGCTTCGTTCGCTTGGCCTCTCCCTGGGCCTCTCCTACGCCAATCACGCCAAATTCCTGCCGGACACCGACGAGGAGCTGAGCACCCACTTCGGCATCTCCTACCGCATGTTCTCCGAGGAGGCTGAGTGAGCTGAAGCTAGCGGATGCCGGGCCAGCCATTCCAACACCCGCCCGGCATCCGCGTCCGGAGGGAAGACCGGATAGAAGTAGGTTTCGATCCGTCCTGCGCGAGCGATCAGCGTCAGTCGGCGGATCACCTCGATCCCCGCGACCGTAAAAGTGGGCAGTTGCAATGCTCTGGCGAATTCGAGACGGGCGTCGCTCAGGACCTCGAACGGCAGGTGCAGCCGCGAAGCCATCTTCCGCTGGTACTCGGGCGTCTGCGTGCTCAGGCCGAAGACCTGGGCTCCGTGCTCGCGCAGCTCCTGATGATGGTCACGGTAGGAGCAGGCCTGGGGCGTGCACCCTCGCGCTCCGGGGATCGAGTCCCAGGCATCCAGACCGCCGGGAGGGTCCTGATCCGGAAGCCCGGTTCGCGGATAGCAGTAGAGGACCACATACCCGTCCCCCGAGTAGGCGGAGCGGCACCCGGCGCCCGGCCGTGGACGGCAGCCCCAGGTCCGGCAGCTCGAGCCCAGCGAGGTGATCGCAAGCCCCGTCGTCGACGGGGATGGGGAGATCATTCGGGAGACGGTGGAGATCGTCAGACCTGGCCATGGCTGATAGGATTTCAGCGTGGCGATCGAAAAGCAACGACTGAAAGGCCGCGAGTGGCTCGCCTTCCTCATCCCGGTCCTCGCCGTGACGGCTTCGCTCACGCTGAGCTATCTCTGGAACGAGGACTTCTGGTGGTACCTGAGCTCCGGCCGCTATCTTCTGGAGAACCGGAGCTTCCCGTCGGAAGACCCCTTCCTCTACAGCTCGCAGCAGGGTCTCGCCTGGGTCCATCACTCGTGGCTCTGGACGGTCGTCGTCGCGGTCCTGGATCGGATGGCAGGGCTCGGAGCGGTGGTGGTGTTCCAGGCCCTGCTCGCCATGGGGCTGTGCGCCCTGATCTATACGACCGCGCGCGTCGACCGGTGGGGGCTGGTGAATGCTCTCGCGGTGACCCTCTTCCTGGCCACGATCAGCCAGCGCCTCTGCGGCAAGGCCGAGGTCGCCACCTGGCTCCTGCTCGCGGTCTTCTACCGCCTTCTCGATTCGGACGAGCCGTTCACCTGGAAGCGCGGAGCGGCCCTCGGCGCCCTTCAGGTGTTGTGGGCGAACCTCCACGGCGGATATCCGCTCGGCGTCTTCATCGCGCTCTGCTACAGCTTCGGCCCCTGGATCGAGTCGCGCATCCGGAAGACCGCTGCGCCGGTCCGCCGCCTTCCGCTCTGGTTCCCGGTGCTGCTCTTCGTCCTCGCAGTCGCCGATCCCCGGATGTTCCGGGAGCGCCTCCAGCCCTTCGCTTTCGTGGCGGAGTCCACCGCGGTTCAGCCCATGGGCGAGACCGGGAACCTGATCCTGGAGTGGCAGAGCCCGTTCCGGGTCGCGTCCACCGACAGCCGGCCGCTGTGGCTCCTCGTCCTGGCGGCCGGGGCCGGAATCGCCAGCTTCGCCAAGGCCAGGCGGCGGCCCCTGGACCGCCTTCTCTTCTTCCTGGGGATGACAGTGCTCGGGGCCTCCGCCGTTCGCCACCTGCCCGGGCTGTCCCTCGCCGCCGCCCTGGTGATCCTCAGTAATCTCAAGAGAGAGGAGCAGCCCGAGCCGCAGCCCAAGGCCAAACGCAAGAAGGCGGAAACCAAAGCAACGCGACCAGGTTGGCTCTATCCCGCAGCCTGCGGTCTCCTGGCCTTTCTCCTGCTCGGTGCCGCAGTCGCCCTGCGCGTTGCCCGTCCGGGCTTCGAGTCCGGTGAGCCCGCCAGCTTCTTCACGGTCCGTCCGGCGATCGCCTGTCCTGAGGCCGCGGACTTCATCCTAGAGCGGGGATTGCCGGGCCCGATTTTCAACGACTACCGGACGGGCGCCTACCTGAGCGCGCGCCTCTACCCCAGGCACCGGCTCTTTGTGGACAGCCGCGTGATGGACCCCGCCGTGGTCGTCCGCTACACCCGGATGGTCGAGTCGCCCGCGCTCTGGAAGCAGGCGGAGAGCCGCTACGGCTTCAAGACGGTGATCCTGGACAACTACTCCGGCACCGTGCGCTCGCCGCTGGGCCAGACTCTCCAGCGGGACCCGAGTTGGCGGCTGGTCTATCTGGACCCCCACGCCGTCATCTTCGTCAAGGACGGCGGCCCCGCCGAGCCGGTGCTGCGGACCGGGCGCGTCCCCTTCGTGGAGCCTGCCGGCCTCGTCCCTCCCCTGCCGGCTCTGCAAAGGACTTTTCTCAACGATTTTTCAGCCAACTACCTGATCGAATACCTTTCAATCCTGGGCCAGCTCGGCAGGACGCAAGAGGTCTCGGAGCTCGCCACCGAGGCCCTGCGAAGCATGGATCACCCTCTGCTGTATCGACAGCGTTGCGCCGCCAACATGGCGGCTGGAAACGTCAGCGCGGCGGTGGAGGATTGCGAGGTCGCATACCGGCAACGGCCTGACGACACTCAGGTCGTGGCGCTCTACGCCACGGTCCTGAACAGCGCGGGAAGAAGACAGGAAGCCTTGCTGATCGTCAGGGAAGCGATGCGGGAGAACCGCGACCCCATGCTCAATCGGGTCTGGATGAGCCTTCAGCGCTGATCGAGGATTACGACGGCACGAGCTCCCAGGTGCCGAGGTAGAGATCGGTGTCGGTTGGAGTGGTCATCACTGATGGTCAGTCATCCGATCAGCAGATGGCCCCCATTCCTCCACATCCTTCTCCCGCGTCGTTCCGTCCTCGTTACAAGTGTGGAACGGCCTGACGGTGAAAGACACTGAAGAGAGAGCCGCGGCCTCCCTCCGCGAAGCGCCTGACAGATACGTTCGTGCAATACCTCGAAGCTCAGCCTCGCGTACTCCTCGCCTGTCAGCACCAGCAATGGATCGACATATTCCTGGTGGCTCCGGTTTGTTCCCTTCCGAGTCCCCTTTTTGACAATGATCACGGCCCGCATGAGCTCGTGCTCGCCCTCCTCGTTCGTGACAAGAGGCGGCGGAAGGAACTCACCATAGGGGTCACCGTCTTCATACCCAAAGCCGGGTGTCGAGGAGCCGATGTGAGGCGGCACGCCTTGCGCCATGATCTCGACCCAGCCACAGCCGATGTGATCGTCGCCGTGCTCGGGGAACTGCAGCTTCCATAGGGTCGCGTAGATACTCATGGGCGTTTCTCATCAGGCAAATCGGCGCTGCGGCTCATAGCGTAAGACTATTACCTGATCAGGTCGGAGACCGAGAGAGGCGTAGGTGCGACCGCTCCGATCACTGAATTCCACTTCCAGGGCCTTACCTTCGCCAAGGATGTCTACAACTGTGCCGACTTGGCCGCGCTGAAGGTTATGCTCCGGGATGTCATCGGTCAGCGCAACCACTTCCAGAAGTTGAATCGTACTTTCCATGTCGCACCTCTCTGTTAATCCAACACGTAGCAGGTGGTCAAGCGTGGAACTTCAGAGGCATGCTCAAGGATCCACCCACTACGAACCATTGCACGCTTAACGCTTCGTACCACCTGAAAGTCCACTATATATCTCTGCCCGTAGTCGTCTCTAAAACCAAGCTGCGCATCATGGGTTCGGACAGCATCTAGGAGAAGATCTCTCAGCGACTCGGCGTCAGCTGCGGTCAGCCCCAGAGCTGAGGCAAACACCCGTGCTTTGTGCTTGCCTTCATCGTGCTGCGGATTGAGGCAGTAGGCACGCAGCTTATGAATGGAGACTTCTGCCCGCTCTGCGTGAGGGATCTTCATGGCACCGCATCGCTGTTATCCGACGGCGGCTAGCGTAGTCGCTGTCAAAGTCTACGTCTCTCTCGAAGTCGTGGAGCTTCATGTAACTTTCTCTCAGCTAACGTTACCCGAGGCAAGAGATGCGTCAGCCCTCTGCATTATACGACGCGGATAAGCAGGGTGGACGGACCTGGGGACATGACACTGCCGGCGCAGGCCTCTCCCCTGTCCAAGACGCTCGTCCTCTGGCTTTGCGTCGCATCACCCGGCCTTTGTCACACTGCAGAACCTCCCACCGCGGGGCTGACGCCCCTGGCCCTTCTGTCGCCCTTTCAGGGCTCTGGAGGTTTTTGGGGCTGACAACCCGGGGTCGTCGCGCCTGTGGCGCTCTGACCCCGGGCTACATGCCGTCGCCCCCCTCCGGGGGCTGAAGAGGGTGGAGCGTCCCACTCCGGGGTTGAGGAGGACGGAGCCACTGTTGGAAAAGAGGCTGGCGCAGTCACGCCCTCCTCTCCCGGGGGGTCCGGGCGTACGGCATGGCCGGCTGCAGGCCGGTGAGGACGAGGGTGAGAGACGCGGACGTCTCAGGGATTCAGCGAGCGCAGTCGATCCGCTTGTAGGGGAAGTCGATCCCTTTCATCTCGCCATTGCGCCGACCCTCGATCCGGCCTGTGAGGAGGTCTTTGTCCAGGCGGTAGATCACCCGCTGGGGGAAGTCGTGCTGCGGGTTCTCGAAGACGACCTCGCGCTCGGAAAGGCTTACCAGCGGAAAGGCAGCCTCGCTCTGGCCCGACGGGAGGGCGATGAACGCGATCTGTCCGGGCTGCGTCTCGCGGATCTGCATGAACTCGTGGGCCACGGTCTTGCCATTCTTCACCGTCCGGCTGATCCCCAGCAGGGTGCCGCCGGCAGGTGAGGTCCAGGTCTCTCCCGAGCCGGTCTCGCCGCCGAGGCTTGCCCAGCAGCCGGATAGCCATGCGAGACCCTGGACCGAGGGAGGAGCCTGAGGCTCGGCGGCTGCGAGTCCAATCATCATCAGCACGATCGGCAGGTTCATTTCCGAGTCCCCGAGAGAGCGGCCCAGGCGCCGAGGCCGGCGTAGACCGTTGCGGTCGCATAACGTCCGTACGAGCGCAGTCCGCCGGTTCGATGGAGAACCGGCGCGATCGTCCCGGCGGTGACCGCGAGCACGAAGCTCGCCACCAGGAAGGCGGTCAAGGCTGGCAGAGCGATCATCGAGTCATGCATGGGGCCTCCACTGTCGGGCAGACTTCTCCTTGAGGCCTACGCAATTGACGCCGGGAAACGCCATCTCAACACCCAGGGAGCTCGAGCACTTCGGCGAGGCTGGCTTCCTCCTCTGGGCCGTCGCCGTCGCAATCTTCCATACGGACGACCCGGGGCTCGCCGTCTTCCATCCGGAGCCAGACCCGCGTCTCCTGCCCCCAGCGGCGGAGCACGAGTGCGCCGTCCTCGATCGAGAGCGGGCCCAGTTTCTCCTCGGCCCCCTCCCGGGTGGGGAGTACCCGTGGGCTGAACCAGATACGGTGGAGCCTCCCCTGTCCCGCTCCGCGGGCGAGCACGAGCAGGCGCCAGTGGATGCCCCAATCCGGATCGGGACGGTCCGCCTCGAACGCGATCGCCGCGTCAGCGACTCCATCGCCATCGAAGTCCCCGGAGACGGATTGGAGGAGCGTCCATCCGTGCGGCTTGAAGTCCCCAGGAGTCCGGCCGAGCTCGGGAACTGGAATGTTTTCAGGCGGGACGGGAGCGTCGGCCGAGAGCACGCCAGCGGCCAGCAGGAGAGCGAGTGCGGCGAAGGAGAGTCGGGTGATCATGTGAAATGAGGCTCCGTGAACGGTGGAACGGCGGACGCCAAAGGAAGTACACGGTGTCGGACGACCGGTCCCTCGGGACCAGCATACGCGCAAAGATCTTCTCGACGTACGGGCAGGCGTCGGAGGGACGGTAGAGCTCCACTTCGTAATAGCCGCGGTCGTCGGGGGGATGGCCGAGGATCTCCTCCCATCCCTCGCCAACAGTGCCACCGGTAAGAGCACCGTGCTCCTGGATCTCCTGGATCTCGGCCGCCGTGAGATGCGCCGCGACGGTGGAGCGGAACGCGAGTCTCGCAAGCTCCCTGGCTTCATCCCAGGTTCTGCGCTTGTATTGGTGTGCCATGGATCGCGCTCGGATTATACGCCGCAGTATCTCTCCCGACGCGCCAGAATCGCTCCGGCCGGGCCGGAACCGTCTGCAGCGGCTCAGAATTTTTTTGAGCGCGTCAAATTCGTGGGGAACGCGCCGAAATTTTTTCGACACGCCGAACGGCATTTTGGCGCGTTGAATTCGCCGCCAACGCGTTGACCGGCGTTTTGGCACGTCGAATTTTTTTCCATCGCGGGCTGGCGCCAATTTGGCGCGTCAATTTATTTTTCAGCCCGTTGAATTTAAATCTGACGCGCTTGCCGGAAATTCAGCGCGCCAAAAAAATTTAGAGCGCGTTGTTTGGCATTTTGGCGCGTTGCTTTAGACGCTGGGCGAATGGAACGCGGATCAGGCCAGCTCGAACCAGGGTTCCTGCCTTCCGAACTTCGTAGAGAGGGCCGCGCCGATTCCGATGAGGGTCGCGGCGGTCCAGACCCAGGTGCCCACGTAGGGGAGGAACTTCAGGATCCCGAGGACGAGGAGTCCGATCGTCGCGGCGTTGAGCGGACGCATGCGGGGACGGTGGAGGAGCCGGCGGGCCAGCCAGTCCCCGAGAGCGTAGAAGACCGCCACCATCCCCCAGAGCTTGAGAATGAGAGCGAGGAGAACGAACAGCACCAGCAGGGGCACTCCGACGAGACCTCCCGTGAAGGCGCTGACGAAGAGGGCGGTCAACAACAGGGCGAGCACCCCGGTCAGGCCCGTGAAGAAGCTGCGGAAGGGCTCGCGGCGGACGCCGTCCGCGGTCTCGAGGAGTTGCCGGCCGGTCGCCGCGAAGAGCAGCAGGAGCAGCGCGGCCCAGGCCGCCAGAAGCGCCAGCTTGGTGCCCACCACCAGCGGCGAGGTGAAACCGAGGCCGAAGCTCGGACCTTCCACGAGCGTCACCATGGCCGAGGAGGCCGTCGGGTAGGAGACCATGCGGCCCGCGGTGTGCGCGCCGGGAGACGCCTGGATGGTGCCGCCCAGGACGAAGATGTCGCCTCCCACCCGGGCCTCGGGGCCGAGCCGCGCGTCGCCGCCCAGCACGACCACGTCCCCGGCCACCCGGCCCGTAATCTCGACGGAACCTTCGAGCGCGGCCACGTCGGACAGCGCCTCTCCCGCGACGACGATGTCCTTGCCCATCGCCACCAGTTGGTTGCGGCTGAGGCTCCCCTTTTCCAGGCGGAGCGCCACCTCGTCCGCGGCGGCGGCGGACGAGGAGCCGAGCAGCAGCAGGTTCAGCAGGAGGATTCTCACGTCAGGACTCTACGCCAAGGAGCGGTTTCCGTGTAGGGGCGGCCCTTGTGGGCGCCCTCAGGGGACGGGCGGCCACAAGGGCCGCCCCTACCTGCGGGTGTCGTTCAGGCTTCTGGCCTCGGCGGGGGTGGCGCGCTTCCGTCGGATCATGGAGACCAGCAGGAGGTTGAGGCAGAGGACGAGGACGCCGAACATGCCCAGGCTCACGGGCGAGGAGAGCACCTCTTCGAAGACGAGGCCGAAGCCTTTCCAGCTCGCGGCGAGGAGGCCGGAGCCGGCGAGGACCGTGGCCTGGAACATCCCGAAGACCGCGGAGAGCGCGCCCAGGCCGGCATGCTCGCCGGCGGCGGTACCGCTGCCGATCACGGCCGCGGCGATCACGCCGAGGAGCACGAACATGGCGGCGGGGAAGCCCCAGGTGCGCGGAGCACGGGCCTCCCAGCCTGCGGCGGGCAGGGCAGTGAGGACGTCGTCGCGGAAGCGGTTGCGCACCGGCACGCGGGCCTGGAGCAGGAAGCCTTCGAGCTCGCGCAGCCCGTCCAGCTCGGACTGGCAGGCGGAACAGGTGGCGAGGTGCTCTTCGAGGCGAGCCCGCTCGTCGCGCGGCAACCGGCCGTCGGCCTCCAGGTTGACCCATTCTCGATAGGTAGTGTGATCCGGCCTGTTCATGATGCCCCCCACCGGCTCAATCGCTTAAAAATTCCTGCAATTTATCCTTCAACATCTGCCGTCCCCGGAAGAGCTTGTTCTTGACCGTGCCCAGCGGCATTCCCTTGAGCTGGGCGATCTCTTCGTAGGGGAGCTCGCCGAAGTGTCTCAGGAGGATCAGCTCCCGGTACTCCCACGGAAGCGACTCGATGGCCTCCTGAATGGCGTCTCCCCGTTCCCGGTTGCGCAGATCACCGTACGGCCCGCGCTCCGGGGAAGGCAGATCCCAATCGCGACCTTCTCCCTCTTCATCGTCCTGCCGCATGGAGACGATCTTGAGACGCCTCCTGCGGATCTGGTCGATCGCCGCGTTCTGCGCAACCCGGAAGAGCCAGGTCGAGAACCGGTACTGCGGATCATAGCGATCGAGCACCTGGTAGACCTTGACGAGGACTTCCTGCGCCAGATCGTGCGCGTCGTCCACGTTGCGCAGCAGGCGGAACAGGTAGTTGACGAGGCGGCCCTGGTAACGGTCGACCAGGTCGCCGAAGCGGTCCCGATCGCCTTCGAGAACCGCTGCCACCAGATCCTCGTCGGTCGGCTGCTCCGTTCCCCGCGTCATGGGTGGATACGCAAAGTCCCCGCCAAGGTTTCAGGAGGGACCGGCGTCCTCAGCGGCCTTCCCGGCTCTGGAGCCAGCGGCCGAGAAGAAAGAGCACCCCTCCCACGGCACAGACGGCCAGCTCCGCGCGGATCTGGTTGTGGAACAGCCCGATGAGGAAGCCGCCGCCGACCAGGGCCAGGGCGAGAAGCTGGAGGGTCCAGCCGAAGCTCGAGAGCATCGGGCGGGCCTAGGGAGAGGATGGAGAGCCCGGTGCCGTCAGGTCGGTCCGGGTGGTGATCAGGCCCTGGGCCTGGCCGGTCAGGAGCGCGAGAAGGTCTTTCTCGATCCCGTTCGGGCAGGACTCGACGATCCGCCCCACCTCGCGACCTTCCCGCTGCACGATGAAGGTCGGCACGTACCGGATGTCGTTGTTGGTCACCGGAGCGGACGGCTCTTCCTTCTGCCGGTCCACGCCGATGTAGTGGATCTCGAAGGGCACGGCCCCTCCAGATAGATCGAGGGCCTTCCAGAACCTGGGCACCTCGCGCCGGCTGTCGCCGCACCAGGTGCCCAGGAAGACGGTGACCTCCGCACCGGGCGGGACCGTGGCCAGGGCCTGGGAGGCCGCGGCATCCGGGCTCGACTCCGCGCCGGACTGCGCCCAGTCGGGGACCGCCTCTTCGATCTGCTCGCGGGTGGTTTCGCCGACGATCACGCTCTCTTCCCGGGCCTGCTCCTGGACGGAAGCAGGCGGATTCGCGGCGGCGCAGGAGAGGGCGAGAGCGGCGATACCAGCGAGTACGGCGGACGGGACGGGAGGTTTCATGAGGGAAGTCTAACGCAAAGGCGCGATCCCCTCGATCCGGTCCCCCGGCACGATCCGGTCGAGGATCTCGTCCCCGGCCAGGACCTCGCCGAAGGCGGTGTAGCCGCCGTCGAGGTGGGGCTGCTCGGACAGGGTGATGAAGAACTGGCTTCCTCCCGTGTCCGGACCCGCCAGGGCCATGCCCACCACCCCGCGCCGGTAGCGCAGGCGGTTGATCTCGTCCCGGATGTCGTACCCCGGACCGCCGAAGCCATCCCCCCTCGGATCTCCTCCCTGGATCACGAAGTCGGGGACGACCCGGTGGAAGATCAGGCCGTCGTAGAAGCCCTGGTCCGCAAGCTGGAGGAAGTTGAGGCAGGTGAGCGGCGCCTGGGGACAGGCCAGGCGGACCCGGACCGGACCTTTGGAGGTGCGGATCTCGACGTCGCGCGGCTGCCAGGTGCGCTGGACGATCTCCCGGTAGAGGGACACGTCCTTGCCCGTGCTGGCCGGCCCCAGGGGCGGGATGGGCCGCTCGAGCTCGCCCAGGGCAACGCCCGCCTCCCGCCTCAGGACGTATCCGCCGCCGACCTCGCCCGCCGCGGCGCTTTCCAGAAGGGCCACGATCGCGCCCCGCTCCAGGGGCTCGGCCTTGGCGCGGGCGGTCAGGGCGCCGAGCGCGGCCAGGGTCTCTTCCTCGACCCTGCCGCGGATGGAAGCGGCCAATCCTTCCTGAAGACGGCCGAGAGGCAGGACCGGGTGCTCCGCGAGCCAGCCGAAGACGGTGGCGCGGACTCCGGCGTCCCGGTCGGAGAGGAGGTCTCCTGCGGCCCCGGCGCCTTTGTCTTCTCCGGCTTCCTCTCCGGCCAGGGCGGCATCGGCCGCGGCGGCCCGCACGGGAGCGGAGGGATCGGCGACGAGCTTGCCGACCAGGTCGGCCGCGGCCGGGAAGCCGATCCGTCCGGCTGCCTGGGCGGCGTGGACCCGGACGTCGACTTCGGCGGAGGTCTGAGCGGCGGTGGTCAGCTCCAGGGCGCGGGGGTGCTTGCCCGCCGCCAGGGCCAGAACCGCGAGACCCCGCTCCCGTCCGGTCCCCTCCGCGGCCCGGGAAGCCACGGCTTCAGAGAGCGAGTCCTGGGTATCCATGGGCCAGGCGGCGACCGCTTCGAGGACGGTCAGGCGCACTCCGGACCGGGGATCGTCCAGGAGCGTCCGCAGGCGGGGACGCCAGTCGGCCGGGGCCGGAGCCTTGCCTTCCCCGATCAGCCGGGCTGCCGAGCGGAGGGCCAGGATGAGCGGTCCGGGCGCGGGATCGTCGAGGAGCGGGCGGAGCGCGGCGAGATCGGCTCCCTCTCCCACGATGCCCACGATGCCAATACCGCGGGCAGCCCATCCCCGCACCCGGGGGTCGGGATCGGCGACGAGGGTGAGCAGCAGGGGGAGCCCCTCGGGCAGCGGATCCCGGGACAGGGCGTAGGCGGCCCGGGCGTGGAGCTCGGGGTCAGGCAGGGCAAGCCCGCGCTCGGCGATCCGGACGGTCGCGGACTCCTTGAAGAGGAAGAGCGAGGGGAAGAGCCGCGCCCAGCGCTCCTGCTCGGGGAGCGGGAGGAGGGCCTGGGCCACGTCGAGCACCGGCGCCTTGAGCTTGCCCAGGGCCTCGACGGCGAGGAGGCCTGTCTCGCGGTCGTCGTCCACCACGGCACTCAGGAGAGCGGGCACGGCCTCGGGATCTTCCAGCTCTCCCAAACCGAAGGCGGCAGCCCGGCGCACGGCGGGGACGTCGTCCAGGAGGAGACCGATCAGGGGGGACCGTCCCTGCTTGTCGGGGATTCGCCCGAGGGCGACCGCCAGGGCCTCCCGCAGCTCCGGCCCCCCGGCGAGCGCCTGCTGGATGATCACCGGCTCGTACATCTGGCGGTCCACCAGGAAGAGGAGCAGGGCGCGAACGTCCAGGTCGGGGATGGAGACCGTGGGGTGATCCGGAGAGCCGGTGCGCGAGGGGGAGCTGGCGCAGGCGGTCAGGAGGAGGAGCAGGATACTGGCGCTGAGGCGGCGCATCACAGCCTCCGGTGCCGCGAAACCGGAATCGCCCGCCGCACCCGCTCCACCCGCTCCAGGTCGATCTCCGCCAGAGCCAGACCGGGGCCGTCCGAGGCCGTGGCCACGGGCAGGCCCCAGGGGTCCACGATCATGGCGTGTCCCCAGCTCGCTTTGAGTCCGGCGTCGTCGTGGTCTCCGTGCTGGGCCGGGGCCAGGACGTAGCACTGGGTCTCGATGGCCCTCGCTCTCATCAGCGGCTCCCAGTGGTCCTTGCCCGTGGCCAGGGTGAAGGCCGAGGGGATCATCAGGATCTGCGCCCCCTGGTCCACCATGCGGCGGTAGAGCTCCGGGAAGCGGAGGTCGTAGCAGATGGAGAGCCCGATGCGGCCGAGGGGGGTGTCTACGACCGTGACCTCTTCTCCGGGCTTGCAGGTGTCCGACTCCGCGAAGCGCACGCCGCCGGGCACGTCCACGTCGAACAGGTGGATCTTGCGGTAGGTGGCCAGGATGCCGCCGTCCGGTCCGAAGAGGACGCTGGTGTTGAAGCAGTGGCTCGGGTCGCCGCTCTTCTCGTTGAAGGAGCCCAGGAGGAGGTGGATGCCGAGCCGGCGGGCGAGGTCGGAGAACCGCCCGCAGGTGGGACCGTCCAGGGGCTCGGCGCGCCGGACCTTCTCGTCGTGCGGTCCCAGGTAGTTCGTGTTCTCCGGGGTGGCGACGAAGCGGGCGCCGTACCCCGCGACCCGCTCGATCAGGCTTCGGGCGCTATCCCAGTTGCCCTGCTCGTTCGAGGTGCAGTTGAGCTGGATCACCGCGGCCAGATACATGGACTTTGATCTCCTGTCTTCAGTCTCCCGACGACTCCATCCTCCGCCACCCCCACCACCTCCACCTCGCTGAACCGGTTCCGCAGCTCCGCGCCCTCGGGGCAGAGCACTCGGAGGTAATTGTCCGTCAGCCCCTGGCCCATGCCGTTCACCGGCCGCTCCCAGAGCACGGTCTCCCTCCTCCCCAGGTGAGCGAGCCGGAAGTCCCTCTCGGCGCGATCGGCGACCGCGAGCATGCGCTCCATCCGGGCCTTCTTCACGTCCGGATGGACCTGGCCGGGGAGATCCGCGGCCTCGGTTCCGGGCCGGGACGAGAAGGGGAAGACGTGGGCCTTGGCGAAGCGGGCGGCCTCCACCGTGGCGAGGCTCTCCTCGAATTCCTTCTCGTCCTCGCCGGGGAAGCCCACGATCACGTCCGTGGTGATCGCCACCCCAGGCACAGCTGACCTTACCTGATCGAGGACGTCCAGATATCCCCCGGCCGTGTAGGGCCGGCGCATGCGCCGCAGAGTCCCGGTCGAGCCGCTCTGAAGCGAGAGGTGGAGGTGGCGGCAGAGGCGGCGGTCGGACCAGAGGTCCAGGAGCCGCTCGTCCAGGTCCCAGGGTGCGATCGAGGTGAGCCGCAGGCGGGGGACCCCGGTCCGAGCCAGGATGGCGCGGACCAATTCGCAAAGACGATCGTCACCGGAGCGGTAGGCCGAGATCTGGACGCCGGTGACCACGACTTCCTGGTATCCCGACTCGACCAGGGAGCGGACCTCCTCCACCACCTCATCGACTGGACGGCTCCTCTGCCGCCCCCGGGTCGAGGGGATGATGCAGAAGGAGCAGCGCATGTTGCAGCCGTCCTCGACCTTGACCAGGGCGCGGGTGTGGCCGAACGGGAGATGGACCCAGGGGACCGGTACTTCAGTGGGCGCCAGCTCGGGAAAAGCTTCGTGGACCCGGTCGAGAAGCCGGTCCTTCTCCAGGTTGGGGACGACCAGGTCGACCCCGGCGAGACGGGCCGCCTCCTCGGGCTGGTCCGTGGCGTAGCAGCCGGTGAGGACCGTCCGAGCCGCTCTCCGGGCGGCCTTTCGGGATGCCCGCGCCGCGGTGTGGGTCACGGTACAGGTGTTGACCACATGGAGGTCGGCCTCGCCGGGCGAGCCCACGACCCGGTGCCCGGCGGCGAGGAAGTCCCGGGCCAGGCGCTCGGTTTCCGCCTGGTTGAGCTTGCAGCCGAGGTGAGTGAAGCACACTCGCACGGGAGTTGATCCTATGCCGCGGGGTCCCTTCCCCGCGGCTGAATTTACCGGAAATTTACCTCGCCGCCCTCAACGAGGACCGGGTGGTTCGCGTACAGTTGGAATCCGGACCTGCCCGTCCGGGGTTTTCATTCCAGGAATGCTGCGCAAAGCCTCCATCCTCGTCCTCCTCGCTGCCCTGCTGGCGCCGCTCCATGCCTGGGGCGCGGCCAGCGAGTGGGCGGAGAACGAGCAGTCCCGCGTCCGGCTCATCACGCCCTGGCAGGTCGCCCCGGCGAGCGGCGAGCTGCGGATGGGCCTGCACTTCACCCTCTCTCCGGGCTGGCACGTCTACTGGAAGAACAGTGGCGACGCCGGGTTCCCGCCCGTGGTGGTCTTCGAGAAGGCCCCGGGGCTGGGGGAGCCCGAGCTACTCTGGCCCGCGCCCGAGCGCTTCGAGCTGCCCGGCAACCTGGTTGCCTTCGGGTACGAGGACGAGGTGGTGTATCCCATCCGGATGCCCATCCGGGCCTCGCTCCAGCCCCAGGGGGACCGCCTGCGCCTGGTCGCCGACGTGGACTATCTGGTCTGCGAGGTGGACTGCATCCCGTACCGGTACTCCCTCGCCCTGGACCAGCCGCTGGGCCCTCCCGTCCCTGATTCCGCGACCGCTCCCCTGATCGATCGCGGGTGGGCCAGCCTTCCTGCTCCCGCGAGCCTCCTGCCGGGCGTCACCACCACCGCAGCCCTGGACGTCAGCCGGCCGGGCGCTCCGGCGCTGGAGGTCCGGGTCCAGGGCGCCAGCCCCGGCGAGGGCTCGGACCTCTTCCTGGAGAGCCACGAGGGGTTCGACACCGGCAAGCCCGTGGCCCGGAAGACCGAGGACGGCGTCCTCTACCGCGTCCCGCTCAAGCCGCGGGAGGAGGGCAAGGTGCCGTTCACCACCACCGTCGCCTGGACCGTCACCAACCTCGTCCGCGACGGACAGCCCGTCAGCCTGGAGTCCCGGCAGCAGATCGGAAGGAAGGAGGCGGAAGCGCAGCCAGCCTCCTTCGACTCGCTCAACAGCTCGCCGGTCCTCACAGCCCTGCTCGCGGTGGCCTCGGCCCTGCTCGCCCTGGGTCTTTGGGGACTGCTGACGTCCGGGTCTTCCGAGAGCCAGCCTCGGATGCTCCTGGGCTTTGCCGCCGCGGCCGTCACCATCGGCCTGCTCTATGCTCTTTCCCGGCAGATCCGGCCCGAGGGGCTGGCAGCCGTGGAGCTGACCTTGCTAGCCATGGGCCTTTGCGCCTGGCTCCGCCGCCGGTCCGAAGCGCGGCGGGCCTTGCGGATCGGCCTGGTCGTGGCCCTGCTCGGATGCGCCCTGGCCGCTCCCTGGCTGGCCGGACGCCACCGGATTCCCGGAGACATCACCGACTCACAAGCCTGAACGGCTTTCCTACAGGAGGTAATCGATGCGCAAGATCACCCTGACGATGCTTCTTCTCCTCGCCCTGGCTGCCGGCCCGGCCCTCGCCCTGGGCGCCGTCGGCGAGGCCGCTCCGGCCTTCCAGCTCAAGGACCTGAACGGCAAGACCCACTCCCTGGCGGACTACAAGGGCAAGGTCGTGGTGCTGGAATGGGTAAACCCCTTGTGCCCCTTCTCGGACCGGCACGCCCGGGAGAAGACGATGAGCAACCTGGCCAAGAAGCACAAGAACGTAGTCTGGCTGGGGATCAACAGCACCAACGCCAGTCACGCGAACTTCCTCAAGCCCGCCGAGCACCAGGCCTGGTCGCAGAAGAACGGCGTCAACTATGCCGTGCTGTACGACGAGACGGGCAAGGTCGGCAAGGCCTATGACGCGAAGACCACGCCGCACATGTACATCATCGACGAGCAGGGGAAGATCGCCTACAACGGCGCGATCGACGACGACCCGCCGGGACGGACGGATGCGGTGAAGCGCGTCAACTACGTGGACGGCGGGCTGATGGCGGAGCTGGGCGGCAAGAACGCCAACCCGGCCTCGACGAAGCCCTACGGTTGTTCTGTAAAGTACTGATCCCATCCCCCCCTCTATCCCTCTCCCCTGCCTGCGCGGGGGAGAGGGGGCTGATCCCCGCCCCAACAGTCTCCCTCGGGGGGTGAGGGGCCAGTGTGATAACCTTTCCTCTTGTTCCGTTTCTCTTGTTTTCGGATTGGGGCGCTCGCTGTCGGATCTTGAGACCGGCGTAGCCAAATGCCTTATTCCTTGAAAAGGAGAGGATCGGATGTCTTACACAAGAGATGGAATCATGGCCCAGGTGTACGTAGCCTTCGGCCAGGGAACGGGAGCGATCCGCGTATCCCAGGCCGCCGCACTCGAGCTGCACCGCTGGTATTACAATGCGATCACAGATCCGGTTGTGCTTTCGTGGGGCACTTGCGGGGTCCAGGTGCTCGACCGCATCCGCGCGATCGGCAGCTTGGCGGCCCTGATGGCGATCCAGGAGGGCTCCCCCACGATCACCCCCCTGCAGGTCTGGGAGGCGGCGAAGACGGTCCAGGCCAAGTCGGATACACCCATTTGCCCACCCGTGCCCCCACCCCCTCCGCCTGAACCCTGATTCGCCGTGCAGAGTGCCAGTCTCTGGAAACGGCTGGTCCCGTCCCTCGCCCTGATCAAGGTGGGGGCGGGACTCGTCGCCCTTCTGGTGGCCCGCGGCCACATCGTGGATCCCGTCTACCCCTGGTACTACCACGCGCTCTACGCCGTACCCTTCCTCCTCGCAGGGGTCCTGATGATCCTCGGCGGCCGGCGCGACTCGCGCGCCGTCGACCTCGGCAGCTTCTTCCTGATGGCCGCCACCGCCTTCGTCAATCGGCCGATGAGGATCTTCGTGGAGCAGGGCTACCCCGGGGCCGGCCTGATGAGGTTCGCCGACTGCCTCGAGCTGGACGCGTTCATGGCCTTCTACATCTGGTCCTTCGCCCGCGACTTCCCGCATCCGCTGGTGTCGCCGTCTGCGCAGCGCCGCATCCGGTGGGCCGTGCTGGCGAGCCTGGCGGCAGGATCGGCGCTCTTCGTGCTCAACCTGCTCAACTATGCCGTCAACGAGATCCGCGGCTCTCAGCCGCTGGGCAAGCTCGTCCCCATGCGGGGCCATGGCATCTACTACGGCGTGGTGCTGCTGCTGACCGCGGCAGCCTTCGGCTTCCTCTACTGGCGGTCCCGCCGGCTGGAAGGGGCCGAGCAGCGCCGGGTCCGCCTCTTCCTGCAGGGGCTCGCCCTGGTCCTCCTCCCGCTGGCCGAGATCCTTACCGGTGTGCTCTTCCCCCCCTATCAAGATCTCAAGGACGGCCGGCTGGCCCTGGGCCGTACCGTCATCGCGGCCGATACCTTCTTCGTGCTGATGATGCCGCTCCTCACTTCCTATGCCGTGCTGGTCCACCAGGTCCTGGACGTCCGCCTCCTCGCCCGGCGGGCCGCGCAGTATGCGCTCGCCCGCTACACGACGATCGTCCTTGCCTCCGTGCCGCTCGCCGCCCTGGCCGTCTACTTCTTCCAGAACCGGAGCGAGCGGATCGAGGACATCTTCTCCGGCGCCCGGCTGCCGCTGCTGGCATCCATCACGGCCGTGGCTCTCGCCGCCCTGCGCTACCGGAAGACCCTGCTAGACCTGATCGACCGGCGCTTCTTCCGCGAGCAGTACGACGCGCGGCGGCTCCTCACCCAGCTCCTGGAGAAGGTGCGCGGCACCTCGGGGACCGCCGCGTTGGCCTCGCTGATCGGCGAGCAGGTGGACCTCGCGCTCCACCTGGAGGAAATCGCGCTCCTGGTCCTGGACCCGCGCTCGGGCCTGCTCACCGATCCGCGGCAGCGCAGCCGCAAGCTCGACGTCTCCTCGCACCTGGCGCTCCTGGTGTCGGATGCCAGCGAGCCGCTGGCCATCGACCTCGACGACGCGCGCTCGCCCCTGGCCAAGCTGCCGGAGCCCGAACGCCACTGGCTCGTGGACAGCGGCTTCAAGCTGATCGTGCCGATCCTGGCGCGGGACGGCTCGCTGCTGGGCATCCTCGGCCTGGGCGAGAAGCTCAGCGGCCTTCCCTTCCTCAGGGAGGACCTCGAGCTGCTGCGCGCCATCGCCAGCAGCGCGGCCTGGGTCATCGAGCTGGAGCAGACCCGCTCGACCACGCCCGCTCCGCGCAGCCGCCGCTTCGCCGCCATCGACGATGAGGACGAGACGACCCCCGAGCCGATCGCCCTCACCGAGCTCGCCCGGGAGTGCGCGAACTGCGGCAAGCTCTTCCCGTCCTACACCGTCCTGTGCAGTGCCTGCAGCAAGCGGCTGGAGCCCTCCCACGTGCCGTACGTGCTGCCCGGCAAGTTCCGCTTCGAGAAGCGGATCGGCATCGGCGGCATGGGCGTGGTCTACCGCGGGTCGGACCTGGCCCTGGGCCGCCAAGTAGCGGTGAAGACTCTGCGCCGGGTCTCTCCCGAGGATGCCATGAGGCTGCGGCGCGAGGCGCGGACCGCCGCCGCGGTCTCGCACCCCTACCTCGCCCCGGTCTACGGCATGGAGACCTGGCAGGGCACGCCGATCCTGGTCATGGAGCTGCTCGAAGGGGGCACCCTGGCCCACCGCCTCCTCGACCGCGGCCGGCTCCCCCCTCAGGAGACGGTGGAGCTCGGCATGCGGATGGCCGACGCCCTCGGCCAGATCCACGGCGCGGACATCCTCCACCGCGACATCAAGCCGAGCAACATCGGCTACACCCGCGACGGCACGCCCAAGCTGATGGACTTCGGCATCGCTCGGCTGATGTACGACCTGCGCCGGGAGCGGGAGGAGGGGGAGATGGAGCGCCTCGCTGAGGACCCTTCGCTCGTGCCGTCCAGCTCGCTCTGGACCCACATCGACGGGATCACGCCGCTGTCGAAGCCGCTGGTGGGGACTCTTTCCTATCTCTGCCCCGAGGCCCTGGAGGGCAAGACGCCCGACGCGCTCTTCGACCTCTGGAGCCTGGCCATCGTGCTCTACGAGTGCCTGCTCGGCCGCAAGGTCTTCAGCAGCGCCGACCCGCGGCAGACCGCGACCCGCATCCGCCTGGGGCGTGTCCCCGACCTCTCGCTGCTCTGCCCCGAGTACGACGGCCCGCTGGCCGACTTCTTCCGCGGAGCCCTCCACCGCAACAAAAGCCGCCGCCCCGCCAATGCTCCGGAGCTCAGGCAGCGGCTGGAGGCGGTGCGGGCGAAGCTGGGGTAGCAGGCTAGGGCTCCCTCTCCCCCGCGCAGGCGGGGGAGAGGGGGGATGGGATCAATACGGTCCGCCCATCTCCATCACTGTCGGTTTTATCTTCGTGGCAAGTCCCAGCCCGTCCCCGAAGGGGAGCACCACGGCCTGGAGCTGCGGGTGCATCATGAGATAGCCGTTGAAGGCGCGGAGGGCGTCGGCGTCCGGGTCGTCCTCGTCCGGGGGATCGGCTACTCGCCCCTTCCAGAGCAGGTTGTCCAACGCCACCACGCCTCCCACCCTCAGGATGGGGACCAGCAGGTCCAGATAGCGCCGGTACTCCTTCTTGACGGCGTCCACGTAGGCCAGGTCGAACGGACCCTGGAGACGGGGGAGGACATCCAGGGCCGCGCCTTCGATCAGCTCGACCCGGTCGGCCACTCCGGCCCGCTCCAGGTAACCCCGGGCCTCGGCGAGACGGTTCGGATCGGTGTCGATGCTGACGACCCGGGCCTCGGGCGCTCCCCGGGCGAGACAGAGGGCGCCGTAGCCGATGGCGGTGCCGATCTCCACGATCCGGCGGGCCCCGGTGGCGCGGGCCAGGATGCTCAGCATCCGGCCGACCTCGGGGTCCGAGATGGGGACGTCCTCCTTCGCCGCCCGCTCCTCCATCTCCCGCAGGAGCGGATCGCGCGGCGGCAGGAGGCGCTCCAGGTAGCGCTCCTGCTCCGGGCGGAGCAGAATTCCGGAGCCCTGCTTCATGGCGACGAGGGCGAGGTGGGTCCGCTACCCGAGGACCCGGTCGACCGCGGCGCACCGCCGGATGGCGACCAGGCGGCGTTCTCCAGCGACACCGACCGGCCCGGAGACCCGAAGCTGAAGTTGGGCTCCAGCTCGAGCCGGCACTGGCCGCTCTTGGGCGGATCGACCAGCGGCATCTCCACCTCGTGGATGCCCGGGCCGGAGAGGCTCGCCTCGAAGTCGCCGCAGCTACCCTCGATCCGCACGGTCGGCATCCCGCCGTCCTTCACGTGCAGGGTCCCGGCCACCTCGGGCGGCGGGATGCGCAGGACGAGCCAGACGTGGCCGGGCTTGCGCAGGCCGGCCACCCGCATGGCTCCCTCCCCGGTCAGCCAGCGGCGCGCCAGCACCTGGCGGTCGCCCCCGGGCTCGGCCGGCTGCCACTGCTCCGAGAAGGTGAACCGCGGACCGCTCTTCTTGTTCGCGGGCGGAGGTGGCACCTCCACGTCGGCGGCCAGGTACTCGCGCCGGGCGACCGCCTCGCCCAGGCCATCCAGCACCCAGCGCTGCTTGCCCTCGCCGGCCAGCCCCACGGTCAGGCGGTAGCGCCCGCCCGGAAGCGACGGCGCCAGCGCCGACTGGTACAGCTTCAGGTCATAGCCGACCGCCGTCCCCTCCCGCCACTTGCCCGGGAACGCGTGGTCGAACGTGCGCACCACCTTATCGTTGTCGTCGAGCAGGTGGACGAACACGGTCGGCGTGCCAGCAAACCCGTCCAGCGGAGCGGAAGTCTGCCAGCTCAGGTGCACCGTGTGCAGCTCGGGGAACGGCAGCTTTAGGCTCCTCGGCGACACCTCGACCGAGGCCACCGCGGGGGCCTCCTCGCCGCAACCCGCAGCACAGAGGGCGACAAGCACGAACAGGGGATGCAGGGTTTTCTTCATGGTTGGGGAAAACCTATCACGGCCGGTAGGTCGCCGAGCAGTCCGGCCCCTCCCAGACCGTCACCTCGGCCAGCGGCGCGGCAGGCAGCCGCTCCGCCAGCCGGTCGAAGAACCAGGCGGCGATGCGCTCCGTCGTGGGGCTCAGGGCATCGAAAGGCGGCACGGTGTTCACGTCTCCATGGTCGAACCGGGCGGCGAGCTCCTGCAGGGCCGTCTTCACCTCCACGAAGTCGAAGGCCATGCCCTCGCCGTCCAGCTCCGCCGCAGCCAGCACCGCCTCCACCCTCCAGGAATGACCGTGGTTTGGCTCGGGCGCCCCCTTGTAAGAGGTCAGGTGGTGCGCCGCCTCGAAACGGGTCACGACCCTGAGCACATACGGCATTTCCATCATCCCTTGAGGATCTGCTCCACCCGCGCCACCACCATCTCCAGGGCGACCTTGTTCTCGCCTCCCTCGGGGATGATGATGTCCGCCCACCGTTTGGACGGCTCCACGAACTCCAGGTGCATGGGCCGGACGCTCTCCAGGTATTGCCGCAGCACGTCCTGCACTGTTCGGCCGCGCTCGGCCATGTCCCGGCCCAGGCGGCGGATCAGGCGGATGTCGGCGTCCGTGTCCACGTAGATCCGGAAGTCCAGCAGCTCCCTCAGGGCCTGCTCGCAGAAGATCAGGATTCCCTCGACCAGCACCACCGGATGCGGCTCCACGCGGCGGGTGCGGGTCGTGCGCCGGTGCCGGACGAAATCATAGATCGGGACTTCCACCGGATGGCCGGCCTTGAGCGCCGCGATGTGGGAGACCAGGAGGTCGTTGTCCAGCGCCGCGGGGTGGTCGAAGTTGTGGTGCAGCAGCTCGGCCTCGTTGCGCCAGACGATGTCCTTGTAATAGCTGTCCTGCTCGATCAGCGCGATCCGGTCGTCGCCCACGGCGTCGAGAACGGCGCGGACGACCGTGGTCTTGCCCGAGCCGGTCCCTCCTGCCACGCCGAGCACGAACGTGCGATGGTCCGGCTTGATCAGCACGGGCTGCGGCAGTGGCGCGGTCTCGATCATTGTGCCTCCGGGCTCGACCCAGGATCGCCCAGCATGGGCGGTTGCTCGACGCCGAGCACCTTCAGATAGGCGGAAAGCTGGCCGCGGTGATGGGCCTCGTGGGTCACCATGGTCAGCAGCAGCTCCCACAAGGGCAGGCGCAGGTTCATGAGCGGGTGCACGATCTCCACCCGGAGCTGCTCGGGAGTGATCCCGGCAAAGTCCTGCTCGGTCCGGGCCTGGATCTCGGCCCAGTGCCCCAGGCACTCGGCGAAGGTCGCCCCGTATCTTGCCGCCGACGCCGCGCTCGACGCCAGGTTCCTCGGCCGGAACGCCCTCATCCTCTCGATCCCGGCCCCGGGGAGCCCGAACGGGTCGAACGGCCGTCCTACAGCCCCCTCCATCAGCAGCTTGCGCCAGAAGTTCTCGGACAGGATGAGGTGGCGGACCGTCTCGCCGCAACTGAACGTTTCGGGCGAGGGGCGCCAGTCGAAATGCTCCTCCGGGATCGCTTCCACGAGCGACCGGGTCCAGCTCCGCTGGCGGCGGAAGTAGGTGAGGAAGTCCTCGATGCTGCGCACGGAGGAGGATTCTATGTCACCGCTGGCAGCGGTGGCAGTAGAAGCTGCTCCTTCCCGCCTGGACGATCCGCCGGATCGGAGTGGCGCAGGACGGGCAGGGCTCTCCTTCCCGGCCATAGACCCCGAGGGAGACCTGGAAGTAGCCGCTCTGGCCCTCGCCATCCGCGAAGTCGTTGAGCGTCGTCCCTCCTTGCGTGATGGCTTGCCGGAGCACCTCGACCGACGACTGCGCCACCCGGTCCCAGCGCGCGGCCGAGATCCGTCCCACCGACCGGTTGGGATGGGTGCCCGAGCGGAAGAGCGCCTCCGTGGCATAGATGTTCCCCAGCCCCACGACGATGCGGGCGTCCATGAGGAAGCACTTGACCGGCCCCCGCCTGCCGGCCGCGGCGCGGGCCAGGAAATCGCCGCCAAAGCCCGGCTCCAGCGGCTCGATCCCGAGATGGGAGAAGTGGGGATCGCGGGGGATCTCCGAAGTCTTTACCGCAAACACCAGGCCGAACCGCCGCGGGTCGCGGAGCCGCAGCCGCCGGCCCGATTCGAGGAAGAACGCCACGTGCTCGTGGGGCTCCAGCGGCTCGGACGCGGGCACGACCGTGAGCCGCCCGCTCATCCCCAGGTGGACGACCAGGGTCTGTCCCCCCTCCAGGTCGACGAGCAGGTACTTGGCCCGGCGGCGCAGGGCCTCCACCGTGCGGCCCGCGGTGCGGCGCGACAGAGCGGCCCGGCTCACCGGCTCTCGCATCGCGGGGTTCCGCACCTCCACCCGCGTGATCCGGTCCCCCACGAGATGGGGCTCCAGGCTCCTGCGCAGGACTTCGATTTCGGGCAGCTCGGGCATGGTGGGGCATTGTAAAGGCAAAAAAGAGGCCGGGGAACGGAAACCCCGGCCGGGAGGATCACAGAGAGGAGCGGTTCCTACTTCACCTTCTTCATCAGCTCGCGCTTCTCCTCGTCGGGCATCACCTGAAAGCCCTGTCCGACCTTGGCCACGCAGAAGAGGTCCTGCGTGCCGATGGTCTCGAACGGGTTCTTCTTCTCCGAGGTGAAGGCTCGGGCGCAGATCGCCGTGCCGTCCTCGAGCGAGGCGGGCACGGTAAACGAGAACGGCAGGTCGACCGAGGCGCCGGGCGCCAGGTTCACGTTCTTGGCGGTCCCGGCCTGGAACTCCGTCGAGTTGACGCCCCAGTAGCGGGGGATGCTCCGCACCAGCGACCAGACGCTGCCCTTCAGCGGGCTCGGGTTGCCGTTGGTCACCCGCACCACGTACGGGCAGCTTCCGCCCGTGACCGGGACCGAGCTGCACGCCGAGGTCAGATGGATGCGGACCGGGAACGACTTCACCGGGAAGTCGCCGAGGTCGAGATGCTGGTCCGCCGCCACTTCGAACTGGGCGCCGGTGGTCGGCTGATACTGGTCGGCGCTGGCGACCACCTGGTAGATGCCGGGCGAGAGAGGAGCGCCCACGTTCGACTCGAAGAGGAAGTTGCCCAGCGCGTCGACGTTGCCGTAACGGACCGTCCAGCACCACCCGTATCCCGGCGGGCAGTTCTGCAGCTCCACCCGGCCGAAGGGCGCGACGCTGCCGGGCAGGACGTCGCCGGTCACCGCGTCCACCAGTCGGCCCCGGATCGAGCCCACCACCGGAACCGGCTCCACCCCCAAGTTGCCGAGGTCCAGGTCCTGGCCGTCGAGGAGCTCGAAGATCGCCCCCTCGTAGATCTGGTATGACGAGCCCGCGTTCACGATCAGCCGGTACTCCCCGGCCCGCAGGATGTTGAAATAGAGCGTGAAGTTGCCCGGCTCGAACCGGAAGCTGCCGTCAGGGCCGGAGTAGGTGTAGCCCTCGTACTGCCAGCACGCGCCGTTGTCGCAGCTCTGCAGATACACGACGGCGTTCGGGACGGCGCCGGTCTTGGCGTTCACGATCCGGCCGCCGAGACCCTTGGCGACCTCCAACTTGCTGGCGCTCAGCGTATAGGTGCCCGAGTAGTAGCTGTTGCCGGAAAAGTCAAAGTCCCAGATGCTGCTGGCGGCGACTACGAGGACGCCGTCCGCGGGCACTTCGATCTCGATCCGGGATTCGAACTGGCCGGGGCCGCCTTCGTCGTCATAGTTCAGGAGCTCGCAGGCGGAGTTGAAGGCGCCAAGAAACGAATCGAGGAGCGTGCCGCTGCCCGAGCCCCACCCACGCTGATCGATCTGGATCCGATCGCCGGGCGTGGCGTTGATGCGGTAGTAGTCGACGTCGGGGGTGTCCGGAGGCGTATCGAGGCTGCCGGCGACCGTCGCCGGAAGAGCGTCCAGAGGCTGGGCCGAAAGGCAGGTGGAATTGGGCTCGACCTCCACGGTCTGCGCCTGGGCCGGAGCGCTGGCCAAGGCGATCCCCAGGGTAATGAGAACGAAGAGAGCGAGACGGGTAAGACGGACCTGATTCATGATGTTCCTTCCTGGTTGTTCAGTCCCTGGACGAAGCTAGACAACAAAGGTGGCAGGGCCACACACACGATAGGACAGCCGGCGGAGCGATCTGGAACAGCGGGAGGCAATCGGAAGCTGATCCTCTTGACATCTTCCGCCTTTTGGCGTAAAACAGGCGTAACATGTCAAGGCAAGTCACACTCCCCTTCGTTCCGACCCTGACCCAGAGTCCGTCCGATCCGGCCGTGGAGCCGCTTCTCCGGAGGGCATTGCTCCGGAGGGAGCCGGTGGTCCTCGGCGCGGCTGGCGCCGATCCCTACTCCGTCGAATCGGGCCAAGCCGCGTTCGTGCGCTCCCTGCTGCAGGCCCTCACGCGGGTGGAAGGCCTGGAGATCGCGATCACGACCCGTTCGCCCCGGGTGCTCCAGGATCTGAGCCTGCTGATCGAGCTCGACCAGCGGCACATGGTCCGGGTGGATGTGCCGGTCCCGGCGGTGAACCCGGCCCTGGCCCGGCAGATCGAGCCGCGCGAGCCCGAGCCCGAGGCCCGGTTGTGGGCCTTGTCTCAACTGGCATCGGAGGGGATCACGACGCGGGTCGTCGTGAAGCCGGTGCTACCGGGGATCAACGACGGAGAGGATTCCCTGCAAGCCCTCTTCGAGGCGGCTGCGGAGGCGGGGGCCTGCGACATCCTGCTGGATACGGTGCCCGCCGCGAGGGCTCAGCTCGCCCTCTGGCCGGGAGCAAGGAAGAGCGGCCCGGGGCGTGAAGCCCTGCTGACCACCTTCCGCCGCCTGCGCCTGGAGCACGGTTTCCCACGCGCCATGCCTGGCCGGGGCTAGCCTCTTTTCACTGGGAGCGCCGACGTCCCGCCGGCCTAGCCTCGCCGCTCCAACTCACGGCGAAGGCGGGCGATCTCTTCCTCGGCGGCGAGACGCGCCGCCCTTTCTGCCTGGAGCGCCTGATCCTTCTCTTCGAGTGCCTGATCCCTCTCTTCAAGCGCCTGATCCCTCTCATCGCTCCAGAGCAACCGCTCACCCGTCGCGGCGTCGATCAGCCGTACCCACCGTCCTTCGCGGCGGAAGCGGAGGCCCGTGACCTCGCTGAGCAGCGAGCCGTCGGCGGCCAGCTCGATCGGCCGGTATTCGCCCTTCACGAGCCGGAGGCCCTGGAGCGGCGGATTCAGGTACTCGCCGAGAGGATCGTCGATGAAGTACTCCCGCACTCCAAGCCGGGCATAGAGCTTCCTCTTCTCCAGATCGTTGCGCCGGTCAGAGGTCACCTCGATCACCAGCGTCGGGGGCACTCCCTCCTTCCAGAAGAAGTACGAGCGCCGCAGGGGCTCCTTGGGAATCCCGAACGTGACGAACACGTCCGGGCAGACGAACTGGGTCGGGTCCCCCTGAACGTAGTACATCAGCATGTCCGAGCCCACGTAGACGTCCGGAGCGTCGCGGTAGCGCAGCTCCAGCGCCATGGTCAGCTCGCGGATCTCCTTGCCATGAATCCCTGTCTCGCCCATGGGCTGGCCGTCGCGCTCCGGATAGTAGACTTCGTGCTGTAGAGGAATCGCTGCCATCGGTGACTTCCTTTCTCCAGCCGGCGACGAAACGGAGCCAGACCGCGGCGGGAGCATGTCTTTCGATGACGAGTCTACCATGGTCCAACCCAACTGGACTCAGAAGGACGAGTCACTTGGTACGAACCGCAGGACCGAGACGTTCTCCGGCAAATCTTCCAGGCTGCGGATCGATTCAAAAGAAACTGTGAGCTCGCGGAGACTTTCCGGCAGCCCTTCAGGTCTTTAATTGGTGTGTTTGCCAAGTTGAGGAATTCGAGTTCCGGCGGCAGACCTCTTAATTCTCGAATCTTTGTTCCTTGAAGATCGATGCGGCGCAGGCTCCGCGGAAGCTTTTCGAGAGAACCTTCATTCAAAGATCTGACTTGCGTCTCACGCAAAGCTAAATATCTTAGACCATCTGGCAGATGGTTAAAATCGTCGATATTGCACCTTTCAAGAATAAGAGATTTGACCCCTGACGGAAGTCCACGTAGGCCAGACGAATCGTAGCAAAAGACCATCTTGAGATTCTTCAAACCTGCCGGCAAGTCTGCCGGAACCGTGACTGGGAAGCTGTCATCACCGTCTAATTCCAGCGATCGCAGAGTTTGTGGCAACTTGCGCAGATGGCGGGGCCGGTGCCGCAGCCGCCACCCATCAATTCGGGGTGGGGGGCTCGAGATCATCAAACCCGTAGGGATCTGCCAATGCTCGCTCACATGAGTCCTGGACACTATAAGCTTCTTCAAGCTTGCAGGCAGGCTTACGTGTTCGATTTTACAATTGAGGAGCCTGAGCACCTCTATCGACGGGAGATCTCCTAGAAGACCGATTTCTGAATTCTGAATAGCAAGACTCTTGAGCGCTACCGGAAGTGTTTCTAAACTATCGATGTAGAAATCGCTAAGCGTCAGAGATTCAAG
This sequence comes from Thermoanaerobaculia bacterium, assembly GCA_035556715.1. Classification (GTDB taxonomy): domain Bacteria; phylum Acidobacteriota; class Thermoanaerobaculia; order Multivoradales; family UBA5704; genus DATMER01. Next base: position 76,343 of record DATMER010000136.1, on the reverse strand, counting down.
CCCCTGCGGTAACCTGCTAGCGCGAACCCCTCTTTCTGATATTTCGAGAGACTTCAAGCTCTCGGGAAGAACCTCTAGATTCGTCAGAGTCACTTCATCAAGCGACAAGTTTTCCAAACCACGTGGGAGTTCACGCAGGCTCGGGCTCTCGATGCCACGCAGCCTCAGTGTTTTTAGGAACTGGGGCAGATGGCCGAAGTCCACCACGAAAGTTAGTCTTGGCACCTGACCCCACCGATCGACGAAGCTCACATCTAGGGATTTCAGCCCGTACGGGAGGTCTCGCATATCAAGAACGCTGACATTAAGGAGACGTAGGGTTTTCCAGCTCCGAGGGTAACCCTTTCAGACTGATAAAGGTCCCACCTTCTAGCGTAAGTTTCCGCAGAGATGGCGGGAGCCCTGCCAAGTTTGTGAGCTTCAAAGAACCGACCCGTAAAACCTTCAGCTTGCGCGCTCTCGCCAGCCAATCGAGCTGCGCGACGCCGTCTGGCAGATCCAACTCCTCAAACTGCCCAAGCCGATCGTAAAGGTCTCTTGGTAGTCCCCAGCCTTCGAGGAGACCGCGCGTCCTTTCAGCTTCCACGTAACTCAGCCCCAAGTAGCCCAATCCAATCGCGACAGCGAGACTGATCCCCACAGCCGCTCGCCGCCAGCCTTGGTGCCGCCGAGAGCGCCGCAAGAATTCCCTCCTTTCTACCGCGTTCGCTCCCCACACAAGCTGGCCTCGATATCTCAACACCTGTCGCAAATCCCGGCCTGAGAGCAAGTAGCCGCTCTGCTGGTCCCGGCTCCAGATCTGGTATGAGCGCTCGAAGTGCAACCCAGCTTGCTCCGCCTCCACCAGAAGTCTTCCAGTCAAGCGCCGGATCGCTGGAATCAAACGCTCGTGCACCAGTCGGTACCGCGCAGGCTCTCCAGGCAGTTCCTCCAGCACGCGCGCCTTGCCGGAGGCGAGAAACCTCAGCGCCGCCGCGAAGCGGGGTAGGCTGGCAGGCTTTACCGACTCCTCCATTTCCGCGAGCGTCCGCCCCTCTGCCAGACGCTGGTCCTTCTCCAGATCCACCAGGGAGAGCAGGCCCCGCAGCACTTCCGATCGCTCGGCCTCGGGGAGTTGTTCCAGCAGCCGCTCCAGGTACCGCGTCAGCAAGCCCGCCTGGCCGCCGCTCTCGCGGAAGTCGTCCAACGAAAGCGATGCGTCCGGCCGACCTCCGGCCAACTCGCTCAGCACGAGGACGCTGATGCCGATGTCCGCGGGCGAGACCTTGCCCTCGACGGCCACGCCCTCCACAAGCTCCTCGATGACTTTCTGCTCGACCGGCAGGCCCCCCTCTTCCGCTAGCACTGCAATCACCTTCTCGGCCGCCTTTGGGAGAAAGCGCTGGAGAGATAAGGTCTCCATCCGGCGCTGAACCGGCTCCGGCAGGCTGAGCTCGAAGTCACGCCAGATCGGTAGGAACTCGCGGCGGAACGCCACCACCCAGGTTGCCCGGTACGGCGGGTCTCCCGCGGCGACCTGCCGCATCAGCTCGAAGATCCGGGGATGCCCGTCGGGCGAAAGCTGCTCGGCTTGGTCGATCACCAGAACCCGCCGGCCGGACGCCACCGCTGCCGCCAGTTCCTCGAACGTCTTTGGAGCCTTCTCCTCGTTCTCCCAGCACACCCGCACCGCGTGCAGCAGCTTCGCCTCGGGCTCGGTGGGCAGGGCTTCCCAGTAAAGGACCGGAATCTTGTCGCCCTGGAGATGGTGGGCGAGCCCTGCCCGCAGGAGCGAGGTCTTGCCGACGCCCGACTCTCCCATGAGCGATGAGCGGCTTCTGATCATCCAGGATCCAGTCGCGGAGCCTGTTCAGGTCGTCGTTGCGGCCCAGGCGGGCGAACAACTCAGCGTCTTGGGGGCCAAACGGGGCAGGCCCCTTGATGGCGGCGGGCTTCGGCTTCGCCTCGGGAAGCGGCGCGACAGCCTTCTTCCAGATACGCCAAGCAGAAAAACCCAGGAGAAGGATGCCCATGAACGCCAGCACACCGGAAAGCCAAGGCAGGGCCGGCTTCAGAACTGGCAGCAGATCCACGAGCTTGGGCAGCAACGCGACCGCTCCCAGCATGAGGAAACCGAACACAGCCAAGGCCAGCTCGCGCGGGCCATAGCGCAGGATCTGCACGATCTTGCGTGCGCCCGCTACGAACCCTTCCGCCTTGGTGTCCGGCGCCATGGGCATCCCTCCTGGTACAGCTTAGGAGAAACATTGTGCCACGGCCCGGGGCGCCTTCGTCAGAGGAGGGATGAAACGAGAGGAGGGGAACGAAGCGGCAACAGGTGGAGACGCTACCGGGCGTCATGCTCCCCCTCTCCCGGGGGGATCCGGACGTGCGGATGGAGAGGGGGCCAGGGGGTGAGGGCCGCAGGGCACGCGGGCCCCAGGCCTCACCCCATCCGGTCGAGGACCTTGTGCAGGGCCTTGGCCATCATCTTTTCAAGGACCTGCTCCAGATCCGCGCTGCCCGAATCCGATTTCTGCTGTTGCTGCTGCGGCTCCGACTCTCCCAACTCGAGGTCGGTGAGGTTGAGCGAGCCGCCCCAGGGCGCGTTGCCGGTCCGCTGGTACTCGTCTAGCGACTCCTTCAGCCTCGCCGCAGCGGCCGTCGGCGGCCGCTTCCTCACCGGGAAGGCAAGTTGGATCAGCTCCTCGGGCTCGATGCCGATCACCCGCGAGATGGCCACGACGTGGTCCACCTTCAGGTCGATCATCCCGGAAAAAAGCCGGCTGAGGTAGCTGCCGCTCAGACCCAGCTTGCGCTCCACGTCCCTGTTCGTGAAGCCGAGCACTTTCATCGCGGTCTTCAGCATCGTCCGCAGGCGACGGACCTCGAGGCTCGGCTCAGACTGTGTTTCGGTCTTTTTTCTTTTTGGTGACATTATGCACGCAGCCTACATCATGGGACAGCCAAGGCACAAGGGGTCGTCCGCTTCCGCGACTCTTGACAGTGGACAGCGCGTGCCGCGCAATCATTGCGGGAGTGGCCGGACCTGGAAATTCCGCCTCCTTACCGGCGGGTTGACAAGCCGTACCCGCCGGTGGACGCTTCGCACCGGCCGGTGGACGGTCCTTACCCGTCGGCGTGGCCTCCCCACCGGGCGGTGGAAGGTTTCCCCCCCGGCCCCTGTTTTGCTAGTCCGTGGATGGGCTGACGTGGAGGAAACGGCGATGCGCAAGAGCATCTTCTTTGTCTGCATAGGATTAACCGTTCTGGCCGGGCTCGCGCAAGCTCAGGCGCCGGTTCAGGATGATCCCTGGGCGGTGCTCTCGGGCGTCCGCAAGAGCCTCGTGGAGGCCGGGCCGACCGAGGCCAGCTTCACCCAGACGTATATCCCCGCCGGGTTCTCCTCCGGGGAGAAGGAGACCGGCCGCATGTTCCTGGCGCTGCCGGACTGCATGCGCTGGGACTATCGCGACCCCTATCCCAAGAGCTTCCTGCTGTGCGGCGGCGTCGCCCACTCGTGGAACCCGGAGGACAAGACCGGCCGCCGCTATCGGATCGACCGGCAGAACGAGCCCGGCCTGGACCTCCTCCTGCTCGGGCTGGACGACCTCAAGACCCGGTACAGGGCCACGGCCAAGGCGGTCGACGGCGGCCGGATCGAGGTCTCTCTCTCGCCCAAGGAGAAGCTGGCCGAGCTGGCGGACGCGGCGCTGACCGTGGACCCGGCGAAGCAGAGGCTGGTCGCCATCGCCTATCACGACCGGGAGGGGAACCTGACCCGGTTCGAGATCAAGGACTACCGGGACCTCCCGCGCCGGGGACAGTTCTCTCCCCCGGCCGGCATCCGATGGGACGAGCAGTAAGGACCCCCTCCCCTGCCCTCCCCCGCTGCGCGGGGGAGGGGGCCGGAAGGCGCCTCGCATTCTTTGTATAATCACCCCGATGGCCGCTGAGAACTCCTTCGACGTCGTCTCGACCGTGGACCTCCAAGAGGTCCGCAACGCCGTGAACCAGGCCGAGAAGGAGATCGTGAACCGCTACGATCTCAAGAAGGCCGCGGTCTCCCTCAGCCTGGAAGGGGAAGAGATCACCCTGGAGGCGGCGGACGAGTACTCGCTCAACCAGGCGCTCGAGGTGCTCAAGACAAAGATGGTGCGCCGGGAGGTCCACCTCAAGTCGCTGCGCTACGGCAAGGTCGAGCCGGCGAGCGGCGGCCGGGCGCGTCAGAAGATCACCCTGCAGCAGGGCATCCCCACGGAGACCGCCAAGAAGCTCGTGGCCGAGATCAAGCAGCGCAAGCTCAAGGTCCAGGCGGCCATCCAGGGGGATACGGTCCGCGTCTCGGGCAAGAACCGCGACGACCTCCAGACGGTCATCGCGGTCCTCAAGGCCCTGGACCTGGACATCCCACTCACGTTCACCAACTACCGCTCGGTGTGAGAATCCCCTTGAGAAGGCCAAAACTCCGCCGGTTCGCACCGGCACCGCTGATGGTATGGCTCCTGCTGGCATTTGTCCTCCCAGGAGCGGTCTCGCCCGCGCTTGCCGCCCGCTATGACCAGGGCGAGCGCGTCCAGGTCACCGGCATCGTGGCCGGCCGGAACGGCCAGCCGCTCGAAGGCATCCGCGTCACCCTGGAAGCGACGCGCACCTATTTCAGCGTGCGCCAGCTCCGCCGGACGGCGGCCGAGGACGTGCGGCGGGTCAGCACGGTCACGAACGCCAAAGGCGAGTACAGTGTCGAATGGCCCTGGGACAGCTACTTCAACCATTTCGAGCTGGTCGCGGGCGTCCCCGTGCGCAAGGGGCGGGAGGACCGGACCGAGGAGCTGGCGCGGGAGGACGTGACGAAGCGCCTCCTGGCAGGCAGCCCCGTGGTAGTGTCCCCGGTCATCGAGAACACGAAGTTCCTCGACTCGCTGCGCCAGTTCCTGGCCATGGTGCGCAGCGCCGACGAGCGGAGGATCTACGACGAGATGGGGAGGCCCGACAAGGTGCAGCGGCTGGAGTACCCGGAGCACGTCGAGGACTCCTGGTGGTACTTCGAGAGCGGCCGGGTCTACCGCTTCCGGGACGGGCGCCTGGATCAGGTCGTCCCCTTCACTCCCGTGCCCGCCCAGCCCGCGGCGGTGCCAGGGGCCTAATGTAAGGATCCCCGTGCAGAACCCTCCGATCCTCGACCCCAAGACGGACCCCAAGACGGCCGATCCGGCGGACCCGGAGGACGCGAAGGCGTCCCGCTCCGCCCTCGCCAGCCGCTTCGTGGACCTGGTCGCTGACAAGCTGGTGGCGACCGAGGCCGTCTTCCGCCGCCACCTGGACTCGGACGTCCCGTTCATCCACCACGCCGGCGAGTACATCACCCAGGGCGGCGGCAAGCGGGTCCGGCCGGCCCTGCTGCTGCTTTCGGCCCGCCTCCTCGGCCACGATGGCGAGGAGGAGGTCACCTACGGCGCGGTCGTGGAGTTCATCCACACGGCCACGCTGATCCACGACGACATCATCGACCACGCGGGCCTGCGCCGTGGCCAGCCGACCCTGAACCATCTCTGGGGCAACAACCTGACGGTGCTGCTGGGCGACTGGATCTATACCAAGGCCATGCAGATGGCCCTGAGCCACGGCCAGATCGAGGTCATCCAGCGCCTCTGCGATGCGACTCTTAAGATGACCGAGGGGGAGCTGCTCGCGTTCCAGCGCCTGGGAGCCGTGGACCTCACGGCGGACGAGTACTTCCAGATCATCGACCGCAAGACCGCGCACCTGTTCGCCGCGGCCTGCTCGATCCCGAGTCTGATCCCGCCGCAGCGGCCCGAGGCCGGGCAGGTGCTCGACCGCTACGGCCGCGCCCTGGGCATCTGCTTCCAACTCGTGGACGACCTGCTGGACTTCACGGCGCGGGAGAGCGAGCTCGGCAAGCCGGTGCTGTCGGACCTGAAGGAGGGGAAGCTCACGCTGCCGCTGATCCTCCTCCTGCCGCGGGTCTCGGCCGCGGAGCGCAAGCTGATCGAGATGGTCCTGGAGGACCGCAGCTTCACCCGGGTCTCGGAGCAGGAGATCCTGGATCTCGTCCATGCGCAGGGAACGCTGGAGGAGGTCACGGAGATGGCCGAGGGCTACGCCGCCGAGGCCAGGCAGCACCTATCCGTCTTTCCGCCCTCGGACGCCAGGGACGCGCTGGAGCTCACGCCAGATTTCGTCCTCCACCGGCGTTCGTAGAGGCGGCGGCTCGATCCCGAAGACGCCTTCCACCTTCAGCTCTCCATCGGCGAGGAGGCTCGCGGCCTTCTCCGGGTCCACCGGGAGGACCCTCGCGGCGAGCGGGCGGTCTCCGATCACCAGGGCGTAGCGGAAGCGGCGCGGCAGGGTGTCCATCCAGGACCTCCGGCCGGTCATGGCGAGGACGGCCCCGGCGGGCCGGTCCCGCAGCGGATCGGGCGGGTGAACACCGGTAAAGAAGATCGCCGTCCTCAATCCATCCTCCGCCGGCATCTGGAGGGTCAGGTAGCCGGTGACCTCGCGGCCCCAGTCGAACAGGGCCATGCGCCGGGAGGAGCTGGCCGGGAGGGCGGGGATGCGCGGCGGAGGGATGCGCGCGGCCGGGATCGGCTGCCCCTGGATCATTTCCGGGAGCCGCGGGCGCACCGGTCCGGCCACGGGCCTGCCCCAGCGGCCGATGGGCGGCAGCCCCCAGGAGAAGGCCGGCTTGCTCTCCAGCCCGCTGCCCGGGCCGAGCGGCAGCCAGCCGCGCATCAGTCCGAAGTGGTGGCGGTCGAAGATCTGCCACTCGGGGTCGGTGCGCACGAGGGTCTCGCCGCCGCCGTCCTTGAGCACGGCCAGGAACCCGCCGGCACCCCGGTCGCTCCGCAGCTCCACGACCAGCCGGTTCCCTCCCGCCTGGAGGAGGTCCCCCACCTCGTAGACGTCCAGCTTCGCCACGCCCGCCGATCCCGCGGGCTGGTACTGGCCCGCGCCGATCCTCCGGCCGTTCAGGGTGAGGACGTACTCGGGATCGGCCAGGACCAGCAGCCGTGCCCGCGACGGTGCCGCGTCCAGGAAGAAGTCGCGGACGGCGTAGAAGGCGGCGGGGCTGCGGTCGGTCCGTTCGCGCTCGACCCAGATCCACTGCGCTCCGCCCGTGGGCAGGGTCAGCCGCGACCTCACGGCCGACACGGCCCGGGAACCGAGGGCCAGCAGCCCGACGCCCACCAGGAGCAGGATCGACATCCGGAGCCAGTAGCGCCGGGAAGAGGGAGGGCCGGGGGAGGGGGTCACGGGCGGAATCTATCTCACCGCCCTGGTCCTCTGTCACACCTGATTGCGGAGGAGCGTCTCGCCCGCGGAATTTTGCATTGGGAGCTTCCGCCCACCCGGGAGGGGGCAAGCCCCTCCCCTACTGGAAAGGCTGCCCGTCGATCGGAGTTTGACAAGGTACTAGTTCGCGTATCCCAGCGCCTTCAGCCGATCCAGGGTCTTCTGGTCCACCGCCGGCTCATTGGGGGCCTTGCCTTCGTCGCGGCCCTTCTTGGCCCAGGCGAGGAGCCGCTCGCGGAGCCAGGCGGCCTCCAGGTCCCCCTCTCCGATGAGGTTGACCTGCTCGCCCGGGTCCTTCTCCAGGTCGAAGAGGGCCTCCGGCTCGCGGTTGCGGCCCAGGGCATCCCCCTGTCCCCACTGGGAGCCGGTCCGGGGAGCCCAGACCACCTTCCAGCGGCCGTGGAGCGCGGAGTAGATCCCCCCCTTGACGCTGGAGGCCGCGGCCATGTGGACGTAATCCCCGGTCTCCCCCCGCGCCACCCGGAGGAGCGGCCGGCCCTGGCTTTCGACGCGATGGCTCTCTGTCTTCGAGCCCGTCAGCTCCAGCAGGGTCGCGTGGAGGTCCAGGCTGTCCGTGCGCTCCTTCACCGCCGCGGGCTTCAGCCGGCCCGGCGCCCAGAGCACGAGGGGGATACGGAGCTGCTCCTCGAACAGGGTGAAGCCGTGGAGGACGCCGCCGTGGTCGAAGTGCTCCTCCCCGTGGTCGGCGGTCAGGGCGACCAGGGTCTCTCCGGGCGGCGCCCAGGCCGCGACCCGCTTCAGGAAGCCCGCCAGCTCGGCGTCGTTGTAGGCGAAGGCGCCGGTATAGAGGCCGCGCAGCCGCTGCCGGTCGGCGGGGGTGGCGGTCCGGCGCCGCTGCTTGATGCTGGAGAGCGTGTGGGTGCTGCCGTCGATGTCCGACGGGATCCCCGCGGTGTAGCGCGACCGGTACGGGTCGGGCGGGTCGTAGGGGTTGTGCGGGTGGATGGTGTGGAAGTAGAGGAAGGCCCGCTCGCCCCGAGGGAGGAAGGCGAGCCACTTCAGGGCGGAGGCGTGCGCCCGGGCGGCGTTGTCGTTGAACGGCGGCTTCTCCGCCGCAGTGTAGCCCTCGATCAGGACCTCCTCGGCCACGTGCTCGAAGCCCCGGTCCGTGCCATAGGCCGGGCTGACGTAGACGTTGCCGGAGAAGAGGCCGGTGCGGTAGCCGGCGGCCTTGAACAGCTCGGCCAGGGTGGGGCCGTCCTCGGCGGCGAGCTTCCAGCCGCCCTTCGAGACGAAAGTGCGGCCCGTGAACAGCGCCTTGGTGGAGGGCATCGTGTTCGGGGCCACGCTCCGGTGGTTGCGGAAGGTGATCCCCTCCCGGGCCAGGCGGTCGACCGTGGGCGAGACGCCGGGGAGCCCGCCCAGGTGGCCCACGAAGTCGGCGCGCAGGGCGTCCATGATGTAGACAATCACCAGCCGGGGGGCGGGAAAGGAGAGCTGGGCCGCGGGGGGCGCCTCCGCCCTCTCTCTCCTGAGCCCGAGCTTCGCCCATCGGGCCGCGGGACCTTCGCCGTAGGCCCGGATGCGGATGCGGACCCAGCCGTCGGTCTGGCGCAGGGGCAGCTCGATCGTCTTCCTCCCGACGATCCGGTTCCAGAAGCTGGGGGTCCAGGAGAAGCGGCGGATGGGGCTGCCGTCCTCGCCCTGCACGGTCAGCTCGAAGCGCTGGCCGGGCCGGGGATCGTCCGGCGGGACGAAGGTCCCCACCAGCTCGGTGCCGGGGGTGATCCGGCGCGCGATGTGGATCAGGGACTCCCCGGACTGGACGATGTCGGGGCCGCGGCTCGCCACCTTGCCCGCGGGCAGGAAGGGGCGGACCGCCGCGGCCAGGACTTTGACCTCGGGCTCGAAGGTGAGGTCAACGTTGACCCGCCCCTCGGGCAGGTCGCCGGGAAGCCGGATCTCGGTCGGGTCGCCCACCGGAAAGGAGCCGAGGTCGCGGCCCGCGGCCCGCACTCGGACTGTCCCTGGCTTGGCGGGAGGCGCCACGAGGTCGATGGCAAGCGTCCGGGGACTATCTCCCAGATGGACCACCTGGATGCGGGCGCGAGGTGCCTGGGGCAGGAGCACGACCTGCTTGCCCCTCCTGGCCGGCCACCATCCGTTGAGAAAGCGGCTGCCCCCCAGGGCCGGCGGCAGGGCGAGCGAGCGCTCCTCGACGAGGGCGTCCGGAGCATGCTCGCCGTCCAGAAGCAGGCGGACGGATCCGGAGTCTCCTCCGCAGCCGGATAGCGCGAAGAGGAGAGAGGCTGCCAGGAGGAAGAGGGCGGAAAAGCGGCTCATGGCTCGGGCGCGGAGGATAGCATCCCGGATCATTTGACACCCCACCACCGAACGGTTTAGATTCGGTCGTGCACCCCTCCGCTTCGCCCGGACAGACAAGCTTGGGTACACCTGCCGGCAGCACGGGCATCGTTGGCGCGATCCCGGCCCGCTATGCCTCGACCCGGCTGCCGGGCAAGCCGCTTCTCCCCATCGCCGGGCGGCCCATGATCGAGCACGTCTACGAGCGTGTCTCCCGGGCGCGGGGGCTCGACCGGATCGTGGTGCTGACCGACGACGAGCGCATCGCCCGGGCGGTCGAAGGGTTCGGCGGCGAGTGGGAGATGACCCCGGCCGAGTGCGCCAGCGGCACCGACCGCATCGCTCACGCGGCCCGCGGCTGGCAGGCCGCGGCGGTGGTCAACATCCAGGGGGACGAGCCGCTGATCGATCCGGAGGCGGTGTCGCGGATCGCGGACCACCTGGCCGGTCATCCGGACGACCCGGTGGTCACCCTGGCGGCCGACGCGCACCCTGAAGAGATGGGCAACCCCAATGCCGTCAAGGTCGTGCTCGACCTCGCCGGGTATGCCCTCTACTTCAGCCGGTCCGCGATCCCCTACTCTCGGCAGGAGGGAGGGGCGGTCCCGCTCAAGCACCTGGGGATCTACGGCTACCAGCGCGAGGCCCTGCTCCGCCTCGCATCGCTGCCCCAGACGCCGCTCGAGCGGAGCGAGTCCCTGGAGCAGCTCCGGGCCCTGGAGAACGGCCTGCGCATCCGCGTGCTGCGGGCCGAGCGTGCCTCGCCCGGAGTGGACACGCGGGAAGACCTGGAAAGAGTCGAACGTTTGCTGGGAAAGGCTTGACGAACCGTCCGAACGACCGAGGAGAGACCATGGCAACCAAGTACATCTTCGTCACCGGCGGCGTCGTTTCCTCCCTGGGCAAGGGAGTTGCCGCGGCGTCCGTCGGCGCGATCCTGGAAGCGCGGGGCTTCTCCGTCACCCTGCTGAAGTTCGACCCCTACGTCAACGTCGATCCGGGCACCATGTCCCCCTATCAGCACGGCGAGGTCTTCGTGACCGATGACGGCGCCGAGACCGACCTCGACCTCGGCCACTACGAGCGCTTCACCCACACGGTTGCCAGCCGGCGGCACAACTACACGACAGGCAGGATCTACTCGTCGGTGATTGAGAAGGAGCGGCGCGGCGACTATCTGGGCAAAACGGTCCAGGTCGTTCCCCACATCACGGACGAGATCATGGAAGCTCTGCGCAAGGTGGCCGGCGACAACGACGTGGTCATCTGCGAGATCGGCGGCACGGTGGGCGATATCGAGTCGCTCCCCTTCCTGGAGGCTATCCGCCAGTTCCGCCTGGAGCTCGGCCGCGGCAACGCGGTCAACATCCACCTGACGCTGGTCCCCTACATCGCCGCCGCCGACGAGCTGAAGACGAAGCCCACCCAGCACTCGGTGCGCGAGCTGCGGGAGATCGGCATCTCGGCCGACATCGTGCTCTGCCGCGTGGACCGCGCCCTGCCCGAGGACATGAAGAAGAAGATCGCCCTGTTCTGCAACGTCGACCCCCGGGCGGTCATCGCGGCGCGGGACGTGCCGACCATCTATGAAGTCCCCCTGATGTTCTGCCGCGAGGGGATGGACGACATCCTCCTGGAGCTGCTGAACCTCCCCCACTACGACCGCGACCTCTCGCGCTGGGAGAGCCTGGTGGCGCGCGTCAAGAACCCCCACCACCATGTGAAGGTGGGGATCGTGGGCAAGTACGTGGAGTTCCCCGACGCCTACAAGAGCCTGAACGAGGCCCTGCTCCACGGCGGCATCGCCAACGACGCCAAGGTGGAGCTGGTCTACATCGACGCCGAGGAGTTGGAGGAGGGACGGAGCTGGCCGCGGGAGCTGTTCGAGGTGGACGCGCTGCTGGTGCCCATCGGCTTCGGCCAGCGCGGCACCGAGGGGAAGATCCGGTCCATCCGCTATGCCCGCGAGCATCGCGTGCCGTTCTTCGGCATCTGCCTGGGCATGCAGTGCATGGTCATCGAGTTCGCCCGCAACGTCTGCGGCATCAAGGACGCCACCTCCTCGGAGTTCGACCCGGAGACGGAGCACGCGGTCATCTACAAGCTGCGCGACCTGCTCGGGATCGAGGAGATGGGCGGCACCATGCGCCTGGGCGCCTATCCCTGCCGGCTGCAGGAGGGGTCGCTCGCCCGGCGGATCTACGGCGGCGCGGCCGAGATCAGCGAGCGCCACCGCCACCGCTACGAGGTGAACCAGAAGTATCTCAGCACCCTGAAGGAGCACGGCCTGACCATCTCGGGGCTGTCGCCGGACGGCAAGTTCGTGGAGATGGTGGAGATCTCGGACCACCCCTGGTTCCTGGGCTGCCAGTTCCATCCGGAGTACAAGTCGAAGCCGACCGAGCCGCACCCGCTGTTCGTCTCCTACATCGCGGCGGCCCTGGCGGAGCAGCAACGGCGCGGGAAGGAGCGGGAGTCCGTGGAGTCGGCCGTGCCCGTGGCGGAGATCCCGTCGGAGATCCCCGCCGAGATGGGCTCGTAATGGGAGTGAACCCGGTCGAGCTGGCCCCCGGCATCGTCGTCGGAGGCAGGAGCGGAGGCAATACTCTTCCCGTCATCGCCGGACCTTGCGTGGTGGAGAGCGAGGAGCGGACCCTGGAGACCGCTCATATCCTGGCCGCCATGGCCGAGCGCCTGAAGATCCTTCTCGTCTTCAAGTCCTCGTTCGACAAGGCGAACCGCAGCTCGATCCAGACCTTCCGCGGGCCGGGCCTGGAGGAGGGCCTGCGCATCCTCCGGCTGGTCAAGGAGGAGACCGGGCTGCCGGTCCTGACCGACGTCCACGAGCCGGAGCAGTGCGCGCCCGCCGCCGAGGTCTGCGACGTGCTCCAGATCCCCGCCTTCCTCTGCCGCCAGACCGACCTCGTCGTAGCTGCCGCGCAGACGGGCCGGGCGGTGAACATCAAGAAGGGGCAGTTCATGGCTCCTGACGGCATGCGCCGGATCGTGGACAAGGCCCGGAGCGCGGGCAACGACCGGGTGACGGTGACCGAGCGCGGGGTCTCGTTCGGCTATCACAACCTGGTCGTGGACATGCGCAGCTTCACGATGATGCAGGACGACGGGATCGCCGTTATCTATGACGTGACCCATTCGCTCCAGCTCCCCGGCGCGGCGGGCGACGAGAGCGGCGGGATGCGCCGCTTCGCCGAGCCTCTTGCCCGGGCGGCAGTCGCGGCCGGGGCGGACGGCCTCTTCCTGGAGATCCATCCCGACCCGAACCGGGCGCTGTCCGACAAGGCCGTCCAGCTCGACCCCGAGCGGGCCGAGGCGCTGCTCAAGTCGCTCATGATCTTGAGGAAGGCGCTGGTGAGCCCGTGAGCCCTCACCCCCCGACCCCCTCTCCCACCTCCCCGTCCCCCTCCCTGGGAGAGGGGGAGACAAGCCGCACTACGGGGAATCTGAGGGGCGGGGGTGCCCCCTCGCCCGGGGAGGGGGGTGGAAGTGGCGGGAGAGGGGGTCAGGGGGTGAGGGCTCCCCGCCAGGTCGCCCGGGAAGTCCTGGAGACCGAGGCCGCCGCGGTCCGGGGGCTGATCCCCCAGCTCGACGAGCGGTTCGACCGGGCGGTCGAGCTGCTCCGCTCCTGCACGGGCCGGGTGGTCTGCACCGGCATGGGCAAGAGCGGCATCATCATGAAGAAGATCGTGGCGACCCTCTCCTCGACCGGCACGCCCTCGTTCTTTCTCCATCCGGCCGAAGCGGTTCACGGCGACCTCGGGATGATCGTGCCCGGGGACGTGGTCCTCGCCGCCTCCTACTCCGGCACCACGGAAGAGCTGCTGCGGCTGGTCGAGACCCTGAAGCGCCTCGGGGTGCCGCTGGTGGTCATGACTGCCAGCGCGGGCTCGCCCCTGGCCCGCCACGCCGAGGTCCACCTGCCGGTGGCGATCGACCGCGAGGCGTGCCCCCTGAACCTCGCGCCCACCGCCTCCACGACCGCCACCCTGGCCATGGGCGACGCCCTGGCCATGGCACTGCTGGAGGCCCGGGGCTTCACGCGGGAAGACTTCGCCCTCCTCCACCCCGCCGGTCAGCTCGGCAAGCGGCTGCTCAAGGTCGAGCAGCTCATGCACGCGGGCGACGCCCTCCCCCGGGTCCTGACCTCGACTCCGATGCGCGACGCCATCTACGAGATGTCGAACAAGGGGCTCGGTATCACCGCCGTGATAGATGATGAAGGCCGCCTCGTGGGCTGCATCTCGGACGGCGACCTCCGGCGCCTGATCGGGAACGACGAGGGGCTGCTCCGCAAGACCGCGGGGGAGTGCATGACGCGCAACCCGCGGACCATCCCCGGCCAGGAGCTGGCTGCCGCCGCGCTCAAGACCATGGAAGACCACCACATCACCTCCATCTTCGTGTGCGGCGCGGACGGGAGGCTCGAAGGGGTGGTCCACCTGCACGACCTCTGGGGGCTGGAGCTCTTCTGAGCCTCTCCGACGACCTTCTCGCCGAGCGCGCCCGGGCTCTGGAGTGGCTGCTCCTGGACGTGGATGGCGTGCTCACCGATGGCCGGCTCGTCTACGGTCCCGACGGTGAGCAGACAAAGGTTTTCCACGTCCGCGACGGGCTGGGCCTGAGGCTGGTCCAGCGCTCCGGGCTCAAGGTCGGGATCATCTCCGGCCGCGAGAGCGAGGCACTGCGGATCCGGGCCGATGACCTGGGCATCGACTTCCTAATGATGGAGCGGTCGGACAAGGGTCCGGCCTTCGCCGAGTTCCTCGCCGCCCAGGCAGCGACTCCGGATCAAGTCGCCTTCATCGGGGACGACCTGGTGGACCTGCCGATCCTGCTCCGCTGCGGCCTCTCGTTCGCACCGGCCGACGCGGTGGCAGAGGTCCGGGAGCGGGTCGACCGGGTGTTGAGCGGGAAGGGGGGCTCGGGGGTGGTGCGGGAGCTGTGCGAGCTGCTGGTGCGGGCGCGGGGGGGATGGGAGGAGCTGATCGCCCCGTACTACGTCGTGGGAGAGCCGGACTGAGCACGCGCCCCATCCCCGTTCCGTCTGCGTCGTCCTCCCGGGTCCGCCGCCGGACCAGCCGGCTGCGGACGGGCCTGTTCCCCGGGCTGGTCCGCTTGCTGTCGATCGTCCTGGGGAGCCTCCCTCGCCGGGCCGCTCTCCTGTTCGGCCGGACCGTGGGCCGCATCGCCTGGTTCCTGAGCGGAAGGGACCGCCGCCGCGCCCTCGATCACCTGGCTCTGGCCTTTCCAGACATGCCCGGGGAGGAACGCCACCGCATCGCCCGGCAGTCCTTCCTTTTCCAGGGCATGAACGCGGCCGAGCTGCTCCACCTCCTGCGGCGGGATGCGGACGAGGTCCTCCCCCACATCGAGATCCTGGGCTGGGAGAACCTCGAGGCGGCGCGGGCGGCGGGCCGGCCGGTCCTGGTCCTGACCGGCCACTGCGGCAACTGGGAGCTGATGGCGGTCCCCACCCGCGCCCGGGGCTACCCCCTGGCGGCCATCGCGAGGCCTCTGGACGACCCGCGCCTCCAGGAGCTGCTCGTGAGCGTCCGCCGGCACCTGGGGTCCATCACGATCGCCCGGGGGACCCGGGGCGCGGCGCGGCAGATCCTGGGAGTGCTGCGAAGCGGCGGAGCCATCGCCATGCTGATCGACCAGGACACCAAGGTGGACGGCGTCTGGGTCCCCTTCTTCGGCCGTCCCGCCTTCACACCGGTGGGAGCCGCCGAGATGGCCCTGAAGCAGAACATGCGGGTTGTCCCCGCCTTCCTGGAGCGCCGCCCGGACGGCGGCCACCTCCTCCGCTTCCTCCCGGTCCTGGACCTCCCCGGCGATCCCCGCGAGGCCACCGCCCGCATGACCGCCGAGATCGAGGAGCAGATCCGCCGCCGCCCAGAGCAGTGGGTCTGGTGGCACAAGCGGTGGCGGCGCCAGCCTCCGGAGGGCGCATGAAACGTTCCCGCTGGCTTCTCGGAGCCGCCCTGTTCTTCGCCTGCCGGGCCGAGCCCGTCCCCCCGGCCCTCCCATGGGTGCGGGTCGACCTGACTCAGGTGCCGTTCGCGGCGGAGATGGCCCCGGCAGGGCCGGCGGCCGTAGCGAGGACCTCCTACCTGGGATCGGCGGAGGTCCGGGACATGCGCATGGTCCCCGTCACCCAGCTCGCCCACTTCCCCAAGCGGACGGCCGGGCAGGTCCAGGCACTGGAGATGAAGGCGGGCTCCCGTGTCCGGTGGCCGGTCCGGGTGGGCCGGGACGGCTACCTCTCCTTCACTCCGCTCGGCTCCGAGGGAAGCTGCGCCTGCACATACCGGGTCGGGGTGCGCGAGGGTCCGGGGAAGATCCGGGAGCTGTACCGCGTCGAGTCCGCTCCCATGGTCTTCATCTCACCCGCGGCGGAGGAGGTGGACCTCTCCGGCCTCGCCGGACGGAACGTCGAGATCCTTCTCCAGCTCGACGGCCCTCCAGGCTCGTCGGCGCTCTGGGGGAGCCCCGCCGTCTACCATCGCGAGGCGATCCCGGAGAGGCAGGGAGGCGACCGGCCCAACATCCTCCTGGTCGGGTTCGACACCCTGCGGGCCGACGCGCTCGGCGCGTGGGGCCGGAGCCCCAGCCTCACCCCCAACCTCGACCGGCTGGCGGAGCAGAGCGACGTCTGGCTCGACGCCTACACCGTCTTCAACTCCACCAACCCGAGCTTCGTCTCCATGATGACCGGCCTCTACGGCAAGAGCCACGGCGTCTACGACCTGAAGACGCCCCTGCCGCGGAGCCACACCACCCTCGCCGAGCATCTCTCCGGCGCGGGGTACGACACCTTCGCGGTCATCTCGGCCAGCCACCTGGGGGACCACAACTCGGGGCTCGGACAGGGGTTCGGCAAGGTCGTCCGCGCCACCGAGCATCACGCGGCCGAGCTCGCGGTGGACACCACCCTCGACTGGATTGCAGGGCGGCAGGCCTCGCGCCCATTCTTCGCCTGGCTCCACCTGTTCGATCCCCACACCCCGCACACGCCTCCCCACCCCTACGCCCTGGGCTTCCGCCCCGCCTCCGCCCTGGGCCTCGACCCGGTGCGGGCTTGGATCCCCTTCCGTCAGCCGGGTCCCAGGACATTCGTCGAGCAGGTCCTGGGGGGCCAGCGCGACCTCTACGACGGCGAGGTCGCCTACCTCGACCGCCAGATCGGCCGCCTGACCGCGTTCCTCGAAAGCCGGGGCCTTCTCGGGAACACCATCCTCGTCCTGGTCGCGGATCACGGAGAGAGCCTGGGCGAGCACGGTGTCCTGTTCCGTCACGTGGGGCTCCACGACGTCGTCACCCACGTGCCGCTGATGATCCGCTGGCCGAACAAGGAGAGTCGCCGGATCGAGGGGCTCGTGCAGACGATCGACCTCTTCCCCACGATCCTTCGAGCCGCGGGCTTGCCCGTCCCCTCCCAGGACGGCAGGGACCTGCAAGAGCCGGCCCGCCGCGCCGTCTTCGCCGAGCACTCCGACCGCTTCGGGGCCGCGGTCCGCACCCGGGACCACAAGTACATCCGGAGCCAGGGCCTGCCGAAGCTGTTCCCGGACGGTCCCTACCTCTACGATCTCAAGGCCGATCCGGGGGAGACGCAGAACCTCGCCGGCCGCGGCCTGGCCGTGGAGGGGGAGCTGTCCGACCTCCTCCGCCAGTGGCAGACGGACCGGCGGAGCCATCCCAAGGCCCTCCCGCGCGAGCAGACCGACGAGGAGAAGGCCCGCCTCAAGGCCCTGGGCTACGGCTGACCGGTCTTCCTGCGCGGCACCAGCGCCGCCGCGCCGATCCCCAGCAGGTAGAGGAGGATGGCGGGGATCGCGAAGACGCAGAGGTTGAGGATGTCCGAGGTGGGGGTGATGATCGCGGCCACCACGAAGATGATCACCACGGCCCAGCGGAAGTTCCGCAGCAGGAAGCGGGGGGTGACCAGCCCGACCGCCGAGAGCACGAAGATCACGATCGGCAGCTCGAACATCAGCCCCAGCCCCAGGATGATGGTCAGCAGGAGCTGGAAGTAGGGCTTGATCATGAGGTTCGCTTCGAAGTCCTTCCCGACTTCGAGCAGGAACTCCGCCGCCAGCGGAAACGCGATGTAGTAGGCGAAGGCGCCGCCCGCCAGGAAGAAGAACGAGCCAAAGAACAGAAAGGGCATCAAGTACCGGCGCTCGTGCTTGTACAGCCCCGGCGCGATGAAGCGCCAGAACTGGAACAGGATCAGGGGCGAGGCCGCGAAGACAGCGGCCATGGCTGCTACCTTGAAGTAGAGAATGAAGGGTTCCGTGAGGCCGGTGTAGCCCAGCCGCTTCCCAGCCGGCAGCAGCTTCAGGATCGGAAGCTGCAGGAAGGCGAAGATCTCGTCGACGTAGAACCAGCAAGGGATGAAGGCGGCAACGAGGCTGATGATCGACCACAGGAGGCGCTTGCGCAGCTCCTCCAGGTGGTCCAGGAGGGACATCTTCGCCAGGTTGTCGGCGAGGTCGTCGGAGGTTGACGCCGGATCAAGGCGCTCGGGCGCGGGGCTCATCGTCGGGAGGGTAGCCTGCGGCTCAGCTCGGTTCCAGGGGCTCGTTGGCGGGGACCGCGGGAGCCGGCGTGTCGTCAGGTTCCATCCAAGGCTCCGTCAGGTCCGCCGTCTCCGCCTCGACGTGAGAGGCCCCCGGATATGGGGACCGCGGAGCGGTGTTTGCCGGGGTCGCCGGGGTCGCCGGGGATACGGCCGGCGGCTCGATCCAGGGGCGGACCGGCGGCGCCGCCGGCTCATCCAGGGCCAGCTCGGTGTTGATGGTCCGCTTCAGGTCGGTCGAGGCCTTGCGGAACTCCGCCATCCCCCGACCGATGGTCCGGCCGATCTCGGGCAGCCGCTTGGGGCCGAAGATCAGCAAAGCCAGGACAAGGATGAATATCAGCTCGGGGAAGCCCAGGGGACCGAACATCCGTTTCTCCGCCCGGATCATCGAGCCCAGCCCCCGGCAAAGTCAAGGGTGGTACACTATTTCCCTTATGAGACGTACCTGGAAGATCACCGCGATTGTTCTGTTCTCTCTCGCGCTGGTGCTCGGCGGCCTGCTGGGCGACCGGCTGCTCGCTCTGACCAATGAGGCCCGGGATTCCCTGCGGCTCTACACCGAGCTGGTCAACGTGGCCCACGAGCGCTACGGCGCCGAGGTGTCCTACCGCGACCTGGTCTACTCGTCCATCAACGGCATGCTGCGCGCTCTCGACCCCCATACGAGCTTCCTCTCGCCGGAGGCCTACGAGGGGATGCGCGAGAAGCAGCAGAGCAGCTTCTACGGGCTGGGCATCCTGGTGGGCCAGCGCAACGGGCAGCTCACGGTGATCTCTCCCCTGGACGGCACGCCGGCCTCCCGCCTCGGCATCCAGGCAGGCGACGTCATCAGCACCATCGAGGGGGATCCCACGGACCAGATGACCCTCGACGAGGCGGTGCAGAAGCTCAAGGGACCCAAGGGGACGCAGGTCAACATCACCATCGTCCGCCGGGGTCTCGAGGATCCGCTGCACATGTCGGTGACGCGGGCCGAGATCCCGCAGACCACCGTCCGGCAGTCCTACATGCTGACCAAGGACACCGGGTACATCCTCCTCACGGAGTTCTCCCGCGGCACCGGGCGCGAGATGGCCGACGCCATCGACAAGCTCAAGGGCCAGGGCATGAAGAAGCTCCTGGTGGATGTCCGCAACAACGGCGGCGGCCTGCTCGACCAGGCGATCGAGGTGGCCGACCAGTTCCTGCCCGAGGGCGCCACCATCGTCGAGACCCGCGGCCGGACCCGCGACTCCTACCAGTCCTGGTCGGCCAGCGGCAAGTACCCGGGGCTCGACATCCCGGTGGTCGTGCTGGTGAACGAGGGCACGGCCTCGGCGGCCGAGATCCTCTCCGGCGCCATCCAGGACCACGACCGCGGCCTGCTGGTGGGCCAGCCGAGCTGGGGCAAGGGCCTGGTCCAGACGGTCTACAACCTCTCCTACGGGGCGGGCCTGGCGCTCACCACGGCCAAGTACTACACCCCGTCGGGCCGGCTGATCCAGCGCGACTACACCTCCTACTACGACTACTACACCCACGCCGACGCCGGCTCGCCGGAGATCACCGGCAAGCAGGTGGACGAGTCCGAGATCTTCCGCACCGACCTGGGCCGCAAGGTCTACGGCGGCGGCGGCATCACCCCGGACGTGCTGGTCAAGGAGGAGGAGCTGACGCCGTTCGAACAGTTCCTGCTCGCCCGCAACGCCTACCTGAACTTCTCGGTCGAGTACGCGGCCCGCAACAAGGCGAAGCTCAAGTCGGCCGAGTGGACGCCGGAACCCGAGGTGCTCGACGAGCTCCGCGCGTGGCTGGTCAAGGAGAAGATCGCCACGGACAAGGAGGTCGAGGAGGCCTTCGCCCTGGAGAACGTCCGCAAGTACTCGCTGCTTCAGATCCGTGCCGAGGTGCTGAACATCCCCTTCGGCCAGGAGGCCCGCCACCGGGTGCTCGCCGAGGGTGACACGCAGATTCAGACCGCCCTGGGCCTCTTCGGCAAGGCCGCCGAGATGCAGGCCCAGCGCCGCGAGCTCCCGCCGCGGGTCGAGCGGGCCGATGCGGATCCCAAGGGCAGGATGTAGGTTCAGGATTCGAGAAGCGACCGAGGACGGCCGGCGGCAACGCCGGCCGTTTCGTTTGAAAGGCCCTACTCCTCCTCCACCCCCACCCGCGCCTCGTCGATCTCCGCGAAGTAGTCGGGCCGGACCAGCACCTCGCGGGGCTTGCTGCCCTGGGCGGGGCCGAGGAGGCCGTCGCGCTCCATCATGTCGATAAGGCGGGCGGCGCGGGAGAAGCCGACCCTCATGCGGCGCTGAAGGAAGCTGGCGGAGGCTTGGCGCTCCGTGACCACCAGCTTGGCAGCCGTTTCGTAGAGATCGTCGTCGTTGTCGCCGCCGTCGCCCGCTCCGCCGCCCTCGCCCTCGGAAGCCCGGAGCACGTCGGGGTCGAGATCCGGCTTGCCCTGCTTCTTGAGCCAGCGAATCAGCCCCGCGGTCTCCTGCTCCGAGATGTAGGCGCCGTGGAGGCGCATGACCCGCGACGAGCCGGGGGGCATCATCAGCATGTCGCCCTTGCCCAGCAGCTTCTCGGAGCCGACCTGGTCCAGGATGGTCCGCGAGTCGTGCCGGCTTGCCGTGGCGAAGGAGATCCGGCAGGGGAAGTTCGCCTTGATCGTGCCGGTCAGGACGTCCACCGACGGCCGCTGCGTCGCTATGATCAGGTGAATGCCCACCGCGCGGGCCATCTGCGCCAGCCGCGCGATCGAGGTCTCCACGTCCGAGGAGGAGACCATCATCAGGTCGGCCAGCTCGTCGATGATCACCACGTAGTAAGGCAGCGGCTTCAGGTCCGCCGCGGTGAAGGCGCTCTCGCCCCCCTCCGAGAGCGACAGCCTCTCCTGCACCGACGGGTCCTGGATCGCCCGGTTGTAGTAGGCGATCGAGCGCACGTGGACCTCGGCCAGCAGCCGGTACCGCCGCTCCATCTCGGCCACGGCCCAGCGCAGGGCGTTGGCCGCCTTCTTCGGGTCCACCACCACCTCGCACTTGAGGTGCGGGATGTCGGCGTAGACCCCGAGCTCGATCCGCTTGGGGTCGATGAAGATGAACTGCACCTCGTCCCGCGTGGCCTTGTAGAGGATGGAGGTGATCATGCTCTGCAGGCCCACGCTCTTGCCCGCTCCCGTGGCCCCGGCCACCAGCAGGTGGGGCATGGTCGCGAGGTCGGCATAGTAGGGCTCGCCGTTGATGTCCGTGCCCAGGGCCATGGTGAGGACCGACGGCGACTTCCTGAAGCGCTCGTCCGCGAGGAGCGATCCCAGGCGGATGATGGCGCGTTCCTTGTTCGGCACCTCGATGCCGAGGGTGGACCGGCCGGGCATGCGGTCGATGCGGACCGACTCGGCCCGGAGCGCCAGGGCCAGGTCGTCCTGGAGGTTCACGATCTGGCTGACCTTGACTCCGGGAGCCGGCTGGAACTCGAACACCGTAATCACCGGGCCGGGGCTGATGGCCTCGACCGTGCCATCGACCCCGAACTCGGCGCAACGGCTGCGGATGGCATCGCCCAGGCGGACCAGCGCGCTCTCGTCCATGGCGCTCCGGCCGTCTCCCATCTGGAGGAGGTTCACCGGCGGCAGCGTCCCGGGGGCGATCTCCGCCACGAACGGAAGCGCGGGCTGGGGCCCGGTTTTCTTCTGCGGCGCGGCCGGGGACCGGGCCGGCGGGGCTTCGGAGGATGCGGCCCGGACCGCCTCGCGCACGGCGTGGAACTCATCGTCCTCGCGCAGCTCCGAGGCGCTCACCCGGCGGATCCCGAGCTCGGCCTCGCCCCGGCGCTCGGTGACCCGCGCCCGGGCCGCTGGACGCAGCGGCAGATCGATCCGGTCGGAGGCGGGCTCGATGGGAGCCGTCAGGGGCGGAACGGGCTGGACGAGCTGCATCATCCTCTTGGTGTTGGCGACCCGGGGGATGTGCGGTGCCTCTTCCTCTTTCTTCTGCTTCTCCTCGACCACCCGCTGGAGGTGCTTGGTGATGACCCGGCGCCGCGCCCGCTCCTTCTCGCGGCGCTCCTTCCGGCGCTCCCGGGCCAGGGTGTAGCTCTCCCAGAGCTGGCGCAGGCGGTCGCGCCACACGGCGAGGATGTCGCCCAGCGTCGACTGGACGGCCAGGGCGAGGCCGCAGACCACCACGGCGATCAGCAGGCATAGGGAGCCGACGAAGCTGAAGTAGCTCTCCAGGAAGCCGACCAGCAGCTTTCCGAAAGCGCCCCCGGCCGCGATGGAGCCGTCCTGCCAGTGGATCCGGCCCAGGGTGAGCTGGAGCAGGGCAGGGGTGGAGGCCAGGAGGAGCAGGGCTCCGACGCCGCGGCCCACGACCCGGATGGCTCCCTGGCGGCGCAGCCGGCGCCAGCCGCCCACGATCAGGAAGAGCGGGATCAGCAGGCAGGTGATGCCGAAGAAGGAGAACGCCACGGCCGAGGCGTGCGCGCCCGCCGGACCGATCCAGTTGCGGGCGCGGGTCCCTTCCTCGGCCACCTTGTGGAAGACGCTCGGGTCGCCCGGATGGTAGGTGGCCAGGCTGAAGGCGAGGATCACGCCGAGGGCGAAAAGCAGGAGGCCGACGAGCTCGTTCCCTTTCTCCG
Source organism: Thermoanaerobaculia bacterium (assembly GCA_035556715.1). Taxonomy (GTDB): domain Bacteria; phylum Acidobacteriota; class Thermoanaerobaculia; order Multivoradales; family UBA5704; genus DATMER01. The sequence goes on along the minus strand of DATMER010000136.1, from coordinate 53,497 downwards.
GGGAGATCGTCGGCCGCTCGCGACCCTTGGTCGCCTTGATCACAGCCAGGGACATGGCTCTTTGCTCGCTTCTCTCGCTCCGCTCGGGCTCAGGTAGAGGATGAACAATTCCTGGTCAAGTACGCATGAAGTCTAGCATAGCCCGGTAGATCGCCAGGAATTCCGCCAGCCCCAGCTCCTCCCCCCGGATCTTCTCCGGCAGTCCCACGGCGGAAAGCGCCGCCTCCGCCCGCTCCCTCCCCCAGCCCGCGGCCAGGGCGTTGCGGAGCGTCTTGCGGCGCTGGTTGAAGGCAAGGCGGATCAGGGCGATGAGGTCCGGCATGTCCCCGGGCGGCAGGGGCGGCGGCTGGAGCTCGAAACCCACGAAGCCTCCCTCCACCTTGGGCGGCGGACGGAAGCTCCCCCGGCGGACCCGGCCCAGGAGACGGGCGCGGGCATAGGCGGCGACCAGAAGGCTGAGCGAGCCGTAAGCCTCATCCCCGGGACGGGCCACCAGCCGGTCCGCCACCTCCTTTTGGACCAGGAAGGCCGCCCTCGGCACCCGGTCGTGGCGTGGGAGCATCCTCTCGATGATGACAGTAGCCACGTTGTAGGGGAGGTTCCCCGCGGCCAAGGTGGGAGGAGGGAGCCCACCCCAGTCGATCTCCAAAGCGTCTTCCACGACGAGCGACAGCCGCGGGTCGGGCAGACGGCGGCGGAGGACCGCGGCCCATTCGAGATCCAGCTCCCATCCCAGCACCCGCGCCCCCGCCGCCAGAAGCTCCGCGGTGAGCACCCCGCCCCCCGGCCCGATCTCCAGGACCCGCTGTCCTTCGGGCTCCAGGAAGCTGACGATGGGCCGGCAGAGCGCGCCGTCGGTGAGATGGTGCTGTCCTAGGGATTTCTTCAGCGAAGGACCGCGCACCGCAAGAAGGTATCACCTGCGGCCGCGTGCCAATTTGGCGGCGGACGCGCCGGAGCGGCTCCGGAAACGGCGCGCCTTCTCTGCCCACAAGGGGGGCAGCGTCAACAACTTACGTGGCACCCCACTTGCAATTCAAGGCTCCCGGAGCACGTATGGAACTGGATGTCGCCACCCTGAACCGGGACGTAGAACGCGAGACGCTCACCCTCAAGCGCATCGAGGCCGAGCTGCGCAAGGTCATCGTCGGGCAGGACTACCTGCTCGACCGGCTGCTCGTCGGCCTCCTCGCTCGCGGACACATGCTCATCGAAGGGGTCCCCGGCCTGGCCAAGACCCTCGCGGTCAAGACCCTGGCCCAGACCCTCCACATCGACACGCAGCGCATCCAGTTCACCCCCGACCTCCTGCCCGCCGACCTCGTCGGCACCTTGATCTACGACCAGCGCAGCGGCGACTTCCTCCCGCGCAAGGGCCCGATCTTCACCCACCTGCTCCTCGCGGACGAGATCAACCGCGCCCCGGCCAAGGTGCAGTCGGCCCTGCTCGAGTGCATGGAGGAGCGGCAGGTCACCCTCGGCGACCGGACCTGGCTGCTGCCCGAGCCGTTCATGGTGCTCGCCACCCAGAACCCCATCGAGCAAGAGGGGACCTATCCCCTCGCCGAGGCCCAGGTCGACCGCTTCATGATGAAGCTCAGGGTCACCTATCCGAGCCGCTCCGAGGAGAGCGAGATCCTCGACCGCATGCTCGTGGACCAGGGTGTGAAGGCCAGCCCGGTCGTGGATCGCGAGCACCTCCTCGCCCTGCGCAGCGTGGTCGACTCCGTCTATCTGGACACCAAGATGAGGGGGTACATCCTCGACCTGGTCATGGCGACCCGCGAACCGCGGGCGGCCGGCCTGAGCGAGCTCGTGGACCTCATCGCCTTCGGCGCCTCCCCCCGCGCCACCCTGTTCCTGGCCCGGGCGGCCAAGGCCATGGCCATGGTACGCGGGCGCGCCTACGTCATCCCCGAGGACGTCAAGGAGCTGGCGGCCGACGTCCTGCGCCACCGCATCATCCTGACCTACGAGGCCGAGGCCGAAGAGGTCACCTCCGACGCCGTCGTGGGCAAGCTCCTCGACCGCATCCGGGTCCCCTAGCCCCCGAGGTACGCCCGGTGTTCGGTCTTTTCGCACCGCGCAAGTCAAAACCTCAGGCAGGGGAACCCGGGGATATTGCGGGCACCCGCCCGCGGTCCTCGCGCCTGCCCGCGGACCTGCTCAAGAAGGTCCGGCGCATCGAGATCGCCACCAACCGCCTGGTGGACCAGGGGGTCGCGGGCGACTACCACTCGGTCTTCAAGGGGCTCGGCATGGAGTTCGCCGAGGTGCGCCCCTACCAGCCCGGCGACGACATCCGCACCCTGGACTGGAACGTCACCGCCCGCATGGGCTCCCCCTTCGTCAAGAAATACGTGGAGGAGCGCGACCTCACCATCTTCCTGGTGATCGACGTCTCCGGGAGCCTCTCCTTCGGCTCGCGGGCGATCCTCAAGCGCGAGCTGGCCGCGGAGATCTCGGCCCTGCTCTCCTTCGCGGCCCTGCGCAACCAGGACCGGGTTGGTGCCGCCCTGATCAGCGACCGACTGGAGCTGTTCCTTCCGCCGCAGCGCCGCCGCACCCACGTGCTGCGCCTGGTCCGGGAAGTCCTCGACCGCCCGGCGCGCGGCGGGACCGACCTGGAGCGCGGGCTGGAGGCCGTGCTGGCCACGCTCAAGCGGCGCTCGGTCCTCTTCGTGGTCTCGGACTTCGTGAACACGCCCTGCACCCGGGCGCTCAAGTCGGCGGCGGCCCGGCACGACCTGATCGTGGTCGAGGTCGTGGACCCGCGGGACCTGGAGATCCCGAGCGTGGGACCGGTGGTGATCCGCGACGCGGAGACCGGCCAGGTGGGATTGGTCGATGGCAAGCGCCTGGCCCGGCGGCACGCCGAGCGCCGCAGTCAGGAGCGGGGAGAGCTCACCAAGCTGACCCGGCGGCTGGGCGTGGATCACCTGGTGCTGCGCACGGATCGGCCCTACCTCCAGATGGTCCTGGCCTTTTTCGAGCAGCGGCGGAAGAGGTTGCGGCGATGAAAGGGCTCGTCGCCCTGGGCCTTTTGCTGACAGCCCCCGCCTCCGCCCAGCAGGTGCAGGTGAACCTCTCTCCCAACCAGCCCACGGTGGGCGACCGGGTCGAAGCCGTAATCACCCTGCAAATGGAGCCCGGCGTGCTGGCTTCGGACCCCCGCTTCCCCACCTGGGGGGCGACCTGGGGCGAGGCCGAGGTCGTCGAGAAGACCCCGCCGCAGAAGGTTTCGGAGACAATCTGGCGCCAGCGGCTGGTCCTGGCGGCGTTCCGCCCGGGTCAGGTGCCGCTCCCGCCTGCGCAGATCGCGGTGCCGCTCCGGGACCGGACCATCCAGGCCTCCACTCCCGCCGGCCTATCCCTGGACGTGCGCTCGGTCCTCCCCCGGGGAGAGAAGAACCCCCAACCCAAGGCGGAAAAGCCTCCGGTCCGCCTCCCCATCGGCGAGACCTTCTGGTGGACCCTGGCCGCCATGTCCCTGGTCTGCCTGATCCTGGGGCTGCTCCTTCTTTGGCAGCAGCGGACCCGGGAGGAGACCACAGCCGTCGAGCCTCGGCTCGCGCCATTCGAGGAGCTGGCCTCGGTGCTCGACCGGCTGGAGCGCGAGTTGGAGCGCGAGGCCTCCGCGGTCCGCTTGCACACGTCGCTCAGCCTGGCCTTCCGGCACTATCTCGGACGGCGGCTCGAGCTCCCGGCCGAGGAGCGGACGACGAGCGAGATCCACCGTCTCCTCCTCGCCGGCCGCCTGCCCGCTCCCATGGTGCGCCAGGCCGTGGAGCTGCTGCGCGCCTGCGACCTGATCAAGTTTGCTCGCCAGGAGGTGGATAGGGAGATCTCCCAGGGGAGGATCGACGCCGCCCGCCGGATCGCCCGCGGTATCGAGGAGCGGGAGGAGCGCCTGCGCCCCCTCGATCCGGCTCCGCTGGAGGCCACGGGATGATGACGGGATGATCACCGCGACCTTCCCGCACGTGGCGAGCCCGGCCTGGCTCCTGCTGCTGGCCGCTCTACCCCTGCTCGCCTGGAGGCACCACCGCCATCAGGCCTTCGGCGCCCTGACCTACAGCCAGCTCCCGGCTGGCTCCGGCCGGCGGTGGCGTCTCCACCTGCCGTTCTACGCCCGCCTCCTGGCCCTCGCCTGCCTGATCGGCGCCCTCGCCCGTCCCCAGCTTGGCTATGCCTGGGAGGAGAGCCTGACCGAGGGGATCGACATCCAGATCATCCTCGACATCTCGGGCAGCATGGGCGCGGAGGACTTCCATCCCAAGGACCGGCTGACCGTGGCCAAGCAGGTGGTCCGCGACTTCGTGGCGGACCGGGCCGGCGACCGGATCGGGCTGATCGTCTTCTCCGGCGAGTCCGCGACCCGGGCGCCCCTGACCACCGACCGGCAGATGCTCGCAACGCTCATCGACTCGGTGGAGCTGAGCAACGTGCCCGGCACGGCCATCGGCGTGGCCCTGGCCAGCGGCGCCGCGCGCCTCAAGACCAGTCCGGCCAAGACCCGGATTGCCGTGCTGATCACCGACGGGGACAACAACGCCGGCGAGATCGATCCGGTCTCGGCCGCCGCGGCCTGCGCGGGCCTCGGGATCAAGGTGTACACGATCGGCGTGGGCAGCAACAGGCCGACGGTGCTCATCCCCAGGACGATCGTGGATCCCGTGACCGGCAGGTCCACCGTCCAGCGGATTCCGATCAGGTCGGTCATGAACGAGGGGCTCCTGCGGGAGATCGGAAGGCGCACCGGCGGCCAGTTCTTCCGCGCCACGGACTCGGGAGCCCTGCGGGAGATCTTCGCGGAGATCGACCGCCTGGAGAAGACGCCGCTCAAGGTGCAGCGCTACGTCCGTTACCGCGAGGCCTTCCCGCCCCTGGCGTGGGCCGGCCTCGCCCTCCTGCTCCTGCCGCTGGCCGCGGCGGGGGTCCGAATAACGGCTGAACCATGACCTTTGCGCGAACCGACCTCCTCTGGCTCCTCCTGCTGGTCCCGGCCGCGGCGGGTCTGGCCATTGCGCTCTGGCGGCGGCGCCTGGCGGCCGACGAGGCCTGGGCATCGCGCGGCCTCTGGGACCGGCTGTTCCCCGCCTACGCCCCCCGGAGGATCGCCCTGTCCGTGACGTTCCTCACCCTGGCCGTGGCGGGCGCCACCCTGGCCCTCGCCCGGCCGCGATGGGGGAGCGGCGAGCAGAAGGTGGAGCGCAAGGGGGTCGACGTGGTCTTCCTGGTGGACTCGTCCCTCTCCATGGCGGCCCGGGACGTCCAGCCGTCCCGGCTCTTCGTGGCCAAGGCGCTGGTGCGCCGGATGGTCCGCGACCTGCCCGGGAACCGGGTCGGTCTCGTCCAGACCGAGGGGACCGGGGTCGTGCTCGCCCCTCTCACCCTGGACGGCGGCATCCTGGACCTGCTGCTGGACACGGTCGAGCCCGGCTCCCTCGCCACGCCTGGGACCGAGCTCGCCCCCGGTCTCGAGACGGCGCTCCGCCTGTTCGGCGAGGGCGGCGAGAAGCACCGGGTCCTGGTCGTCCTGTCCGACGGCGAGGACCACGGCGGCGGAGTCCAGGACCGGATCGCCCGCTTGAAGGAGAGCGGCGTCGTGGTCCATGCCTTTGGCGTCGGCACCACGGAGGGGGCCCGGGTCCCGGTCCCGGGGTCCCCCGACTTCAAGCGCGACGCCGAGGGGAACCTGGTGAAGAGCGCTCTCCACGAGGAGGTGCTGGAGGATCTGGCCCGGGCCACCGGCGGCTCCTACCTCCGGGCCGCGAGCGCCGCCGTGGACCCCGCGCCCGTCCTCCGGCAGATCGACCGCATGGAGAAGCGGACAATGGAGAGCCAGACCCTGAGCACCCTGGAGGAGCGCTTCCAGTGGCCGCTCGCCCTGGCCGCCCTCGCCCTGCTCGTCTATCTCGCCATGGGACCCTTCGCGCCGGCCCGGGAGGCGTCATGATCCTCCTCCGGGTGGCGCCTCTCGTCCTGCTCGCCGCGTTTCCCCTCCCCTGGAAGCCGCACCTCCCTGCCTGGGCCGAGCGCTGGCTCTACAACCCGCGCGAGCGCACGGAGCAGGCCATCGAGGCCTACCGCGAGGGAGACGGCGACCGGGCCGTGGCCACCTCGGAGACGGCGCACCGGATCGCTCCCGAAGACCCGCTCACCGGCTACAACGCCGGCACTGCGAACCTCGCCGCCGGTACCGCAGGCCGTGCCCGCAAAGCCGCGAAGCTCCTGGACGGGGCCGCCAGATCCGCTCCGGCCGAGCTTGCTCCCGCGGCCTGGTACAACCTGGGCAACGCCCGGCTCGCCGCGGGCGATCCGGGCGCGGCCGTCGAGGCCTACAAGCAGACCCTGCTCCGCACCCCGGCCGACGCCGACGCCAAGCACAACCTGGAGGTCGCCCTGCGCGAGCAGGAGCAGCAGCGTCTCCGGGCGCAGGGTGGGAGGCAGGGCTCCCGCGGCGACCGTCCCGGCGAGCGGCAGCAGTCCCGGAAGCAGGGCGACGGGGATCCCTCCGAACGCGACCAGCGCCGCGGCTCCCAGGGAGAGCAACAGTCCCAGGAGGGGCAGGAGGGCCAGCCCTCCCCCCGGTCAGGGAGGCTCCCGAACTTTCAGAACCAGCCCGAGCTGAGCGCCCGGGAGGCCGCGAACCTCCTCTCCGCGGTTGAGGACCTGGAGCGCCGCCAGCGCCGGGACCAGGCCGCGAAACGCGCCCGGCAGAAGGCGACGAAGGGGAAGGACTGGTGAGGGCCCTCACCCCCGTCCCCTCTCCCACCTCCCCGCCCCCCTCCCTGGGCGAGGGGCGCCCCCACACGTCCCAATGTCACTTCCCCCCTCTCCCAGGGAGGGGGGCGGGGAGGTGGGAGAGGGGGGCCAGGGGGGTGAGGGCCTTCTTCCTCCTCCTTTTCGTCCTTTCCCCCCTCCCCGCCGCCGCCGGTGAGCTCCGGGTGCGGGCCACCCTGGAGCCCGAGCGGATCGGCATCGACGAGACCGCCACCCTCTCGATCGAGGTCCAGGGGGGCGGCTTCACCCTCCTGCGCTTCCGCCCTGACTTCGAGCTGGAAAACTTCGAGGTGGTCGGCGGTCCCTACCAGCGCGACAGCATCCAGCTCGGCAGCCGGCTGGCTGCCTCCCGCCGGTACACGTGGCGGCTCCGCGCCCTCTCCACCGGCCGGGCCCGGGTCCGCGGCCTCCGGATCCGCCTGGGAGGCGAGCTCATCCCTCTCGGCACCCGGGAGGCCTACGTCCAGGAGGAGCCCACCGGCCTCGGCTCTCCTCAAGGGCGAGAAGACCGCGAAGACGACGAGAGCGCCATGGACCGCCTCCTCGGCCGCTGGGAGCCGACCTGGCCCATCCGGCGGCCGCGGCGCCCCGACGTCTTCCTCCGCGCCGAGGTCCGCCCCCTGCGCCCCGTGGTCGGGCAGCAGGTCCTCTACACCGTCCACCTCTACACGTTGACCGACATCACCGCCATGGCCCCGACCAGCATGCCGGACTTCCAGGGCTTCTGGGTGCGCGACATCCCGCAGCCCCAGAAGCTCCCCACCGACCTCGTGGAGCTGGACGGCAAGCGCTACGGCCGCGTCGTGCTGCTGCAGAAGGCCCTGTTCCCCCTTCGCCCCGGCCGGCACGAGCTCCAGCCGACCGAGTACGACTTCCTGGTGCGGACCATCGAGCGGAGCTTCTTCGGCCCCCCGGTCTCCCACCCGGAGCAGATCCACCTCCGCACCGCGGCCATGCCCGTGGAGGTGCAACCGCTCCCGCCCTCCCCGGAGGGCTTCACCGGCGCGGTCGGCCGGATGTCCCTGGCCGCCAGGGTGGAGCCGGCCGAGCTGCGCATGGGCGAGGCCGCGACCGTGACCCTGACACTCTCGGGCGAGGGCAACCTCCAGGGACTGCCGGAGCCCCGGCTCCCCGAGGTGGAGGGCCTGACCGTCCTGCCGCCCCAGCAGGAGGGGGAGGACAAGATCGCCGGCACGGTCGTCCAGGGGAGCCGCACCTGGACCTACGCCGTGGTCCCGGAGCGCGCCGGCACCTGGCGCCTGGAGGTGCCCGGAGTCTCCTACTTCGATCCCGCGAACCAGAGGTACAAGACGGCCACGGTGCCACCGGTCCAGCTCACCGCCCTGCCCGCCCCGGCCAGTCGGACGGTCCGGGAGGAGCCCGGCGCAGCCCCGCCGCCCACGGAAGACGGTGCTCCGAGGCTGGAGGAACGCTTCCCGGACTGGCGCGGGCGGCTGCCCTGGCTGCTCGCCGTGGTGGTACCGGGGGTGGGGGCCGGAGTCCTGGCCCTGGCGTTCCTCCTGGTCCGGCGGCGGAACGGGCATGGTACCCCGGGGCCGGGGCCCGCGAAGGTCACGGACCGCGAAGCGCGGCACCGGCTGGAGCACGCCCTGCGGGAAGCCGGGTCGGACAACCGGCCGCGGCAGTCCGCGGCCCGGATCGAGGAGGCCTGGCGCGAGTTCCTCGCCGAACGGTGGGAGATCCCGCCCGGCACCCCCTCGCCCCGCTGGGGAGACCTCCTCCAGTCGCGCGGCGCCGATCCCGAGGCCTCCCGGGAGCTGGTCCGCCTGGCCGACGACCTCCACTACATGCGCTACGCCCCCCAACTCTCCACCTGCGGCACCCTCTGCGGCGAGGTGCTCGACCGCTCCCGGAAGCTCCTGCGCAAGCTGTAATCGCCTTTTCCCGCTTTCCCCTTTGAGCCAGTTCTGGTATCTTCTTCAGGCCGGCCCCGAACAGATGAGCTTCTTGTTGGCTATGGGAACGGGCACCTTTCTATGAGCGATGCGGCACAGAAGTTGGACGATACCACCGAGGTGCTCCGGGTGACGGCCGACTACCACAGCCTCGACCACGTGAGGCTCGAGCGTTTCCTCGAGCGGCGCCGGGCCAATCCGACCAACCTGGAGCTCAGCCTCGCAGACAACCTGGTCGAAGTCCTGCGCCGGGCCAACGGCTTCGTGCCCTCGGCCGCGGGCTCGATCCTGCTCGACAACCCATCCGAAAAGCACGAAGAGCGGCGGCGCAATCCGCTGACCTTCATCGCCGCCTTCGGCGACAAGTCCGCCGGCCTGGTCGGCCAGACCATCCCCGCGGACCAGGGGATCGCCGGCCGCGTCTACCTCACCGGCGAGGCCTACGTCACGCCCAATGCGCCCACCGACCGGTTCTTCTACCGGCGGATGGACGAGCAGACCCGGTACCAGACCCACTCGCTGATCGCCATCCCGATCCGCATCGAGCAGGAGGTCTGCGGCGTCCTGGAGCTGATCAACCGCCGCAACGCCTCGGGCTACAGCCAGGAGGACCGCAACCTCCTGGAGATCTTCGCCGGCTACATCTCCATCTCCATCCAGAACGTCCTGGACGGCAGGCAGGCCCAGGAGATCGCCAAGCGGGACAACCTGACCGGGCTGTACAACGACCGGTACCTCCACATCGCGCTTTCGGACACGCTCCGGCGCTGCAAGGCCGAAGACATGGACTTGGCGCTGCTCTTCCTGGACCTCGACTACTTCAAGCGGGTCAACGACACCCACGGACACCTCGCGGGCAGCCAGGTGCTGCGCGAGACCGGGCACCTCCTCCGCCAGCGGGTGGCGCGGATCCAGGGCATCCCCGCCCGGTATGGCGGCGACGAGTTCGTCCTCCTCCTGCCCGGCGCCGACGTGGACGCGGCCATCGACGTCGCCGAGGACATCCGTGCCGAGATCGTGGAAAATGCCTTCTGCGACGGCCCGGGCGAGATCCAGCCCGACCCCCTCCACCTCAAGGGGCTGACCTGCTCCATCGGCGTGGCCACGCTCAAGAGCCACCTGGCGGAAGACCTCTCCCTCGACGAGATGAAGAGCGCCCTCCTGCGCCTGGCCGACACGGCCATGTACGTCGCCAAGGAGACCGGGCGCAACCGCACGGCCACCGCCGGGCAGCCGATCCGCCGCCGTCCCCCCTCCCCGATTCGTTGACCCTCCGCGAGGCCGATGCTAGGATGCCGCGGCTTTGACCGAACGGTACAGAATCGTGATCGCCGGGGCGGGCGGGATGGGCCAGGCCACCGGGTTGCTGCTGAGAGAGCTGGGCGATTTCGAGGTCGACCTCTTCCTCGGCGACGCCGACGCCGACAAGGCCCGCGAGGCCGCGGAGTGGATCTGCCACGACTCCACCCGCACCGGGGACGTCGAGCCGTTCCACCTCCCTCTTGAAGGCACCAGCCCCGGGTTCGACCGCGTCCTGAATGGCGCCGACCTCCTCCTTGACTGCCTCCCGGGCGAGGAGGCGACCCGCATGGCCCGGCTGGCGCGCGAGAACCGCCTCCACTACGCCAACCTCACCGAGTACGTGAAGGCCACGAACGAGATCACCGGGCTCGCCCGCGACGCCGAGCAGGGCTTCCTCCTCCAGACCGGCCTCGCGCCGGGCTACATCAACGTGCTCGGCAACGGTCTTTTCCAGCGCTTCTGCCGGGAGCACGGAGTGGACAGGGTGGACACCCTGGAGATGCGGGTCGGCGCGCTCACCCAGACCACCCGGCCGCCGCACCATTACGGGTTCACCTGGAACCCCAAGGGAGTCGCTACCGAGTACGTGGAGCCCGCGGTGGTCGTCCGGGACTTCCAGAGGACCACCCGGACCTCCCTCACCGAGCGCCGGGTCGTCCTGATCGAAGGCGTGCTCTACGAGGAGGCGCTCACCTCCGGCGGGGCCGCCGACCTCCCGGCCCGGTTCGAGGGCAAGGTGCGCAACCTCGATTACAAGACCTTCCGCTATCCCGGCCATTACGAGTGGGTGCAGGGGCTGCTCGATCAGATGAGCAGCGCGGGCGTGCCCCGGGAGGAGCTCGCCGGCCAGCTCCTCCAGCGCATGCACGAGGTCATCCCCTTCGTGGAAGACGACCAGGTCGTCATCTACGCCGCCGTGGAAGGACGGGATGATCGCGGAAAGCGCGGCACCCTTCACCGGTTGGAGAGCTCGCGGGTCATCCGCCCCCGCAAGGTCGGCGGACATCGCCTCAAGGCGATCCAGACCACCACCTCCGCCGGGCTCGCCGAGTCGGCGAGGCTGCTCCTACGCGATCGCCCCCGGGGCGTCTATCTCCAGAGCCAGGTCGATCCTGAACGATTCATGGACGGCCCCTTCGTGTCGACGATCTACGGCTGATCCCGGTACCTGGAAAGCGCCTCTCCCGGCGCGCCCTCTGTCCGCTTTTGTCCGTGTTCTGACACTCCGGGCGACCCTCGCCAGGGACGCGAAACCTTATCTGTGGAAAAGCATCGATCTGTTGGCATGGCGATTGCCGTTCCATGCCGGCGAGCGGCGACGCCATTTTTTTCAACCCATTCAGGACAAACATCTTATCCGGATTGCACAAGATTCTGGGCAAAGCGGCCCAAACCTAGGATTCTCCGCGTCTTTCAGCCCTGGAAAGAGGGTTTTTCCACAACGTTTCCCACAGCCTCTGTGGAGATCGAAGCTCTTCTCGAATTGCTCAGCGACTGCGCACGCCCTGCCCATCCGGTGAACGGCAAACTGTCTTGAAGTCCGCTCCGGGGAGGGTAGTCGCGGGGGGAAGGACGTCCAGCTTTGCGAGCGGAGCCAGGCGGATCTGGACGAGGGGCCAGCGGATCGGAAACGGGCGGCGGCGGAAGGTGTGGAGGGAGAGCGCGACAGGAGGCTCTGTGTCGATCTCCAGCTCCATCTGCCCCGTGGGATTGACCTCGCGGACGGCTCCCTCTCCCCCGGTACGGGGGAGAGGGGGGATGGGATCAATTGCCTTGATCAAGGCCTCCTTCCATCCCATGTCAACCCCGGGCCACCGCTCCAGCTCGGCCACGGAGCGGGCGAGCAGGTCCGGATGCGACTCCCAGAAGGTCGCGGCGGCCAGACGGGGCTCGGCCAGAAGAGCATGGGCGCCGTAGCGCGGATCAGACTGGATCGTCATCAGGTAGAACGGCGGGAAGGGATTGAAAGGATCCAGCGCGCAGGCCCTCTCCAGGGCTTCGTCCGCCCATGGCCTCCCCTCGGCCGCGCCCAGGATGCCGGCCACGGTCCAGAGCGTCGCGACCCCGGGAGCATCCCGTGCCGCGGCCAGGGCCGGCCCGGCGTCTCGCTGCAGGAGAGCCAGGCGCATCCGGTAGAGCGGAAACCGGGGATCGATCCGGGCCGCCGTCGCGGCATCTCCCCGGTCGTAGGCCCACCGAGCTGCTTCGAGAGGAGCCAGCCCCATGGCCGCGGCCACGACATAGAGGAGGACCGGCAGCCTCGATGCCGACGGTGCCGGCTTGGCTTCGAGAGCGGAGAGCGCTGCCCCGGCGGCCACGGCACAGGCTACCGGAAGAGCGGTTACCGCCAGGCTTGCGCTCCCCAGGGAGGCGACAGCCGCCCCCCAGAGCCCCACCACTCCGGCGAAAACCAGGGCAGGGTCCGAAGCCTGCCGCAGCTCGGAAAGCCGCTTCGCCAGGAAGGTCGCTCCGAGGGAAAGACTCAGCCCCAGACCCAGGAGGCCCACCTCGTAACCCACGTGCAGCGGCAGCGAGTGGAGCTCGCCCACTGACTCGCCGAACGGGCTCACCCCGGGAACGGGATCGAAAAAGGTGCCCGCCGTCCAGGCCGCGGACCCCGGCCCCCAGCCGAGCACCGGGCGAGCCCGGATCCCCTCCAGCGCTCCCTCGTAGTACACCATCCTGCCCCGCACCGAAAGGTCCTGCCCCGCCAGAATGCTCGCGATCCTGCCGCGCTGGGAGAAGAGGCCCACGGCTGCCAGCACGACGAGCGGCGCCAGGACCCAGGCCCAGGACCGCCGCCCCCGGACGATCCAGACCACTCCGACCAGCACCTCGGCAGCCAGAGCCAGGTTGCCCGCGAGCGACCGCGTCGCCAGGATCGTGGCTGCCCCCAGCAGGCCGGAGGCAAGGCCCAGCCAGCGCCAGGCCCCCGGCTCCCGGACCGCCAGAAGGGCCAGGGGCAGGAGGATCACCAGCCAGGCGGCCAGCAGGTTGTGCTGCCCGAGGGTCATCGCCGCCCGGGGGAGGTTCCGGACGGCATGGTCGATCAGCGCCCAGAGCGAGACCCCGAGGACCAGGACCGTGATCCCCTTGGAGCTGAGCCGGCTCCAGAAGCGGGCCACGGCCCCCGGCAGCAGGAGGAAGGCCGGCAGGAGGAGGAGAGCCATCCAGGATGCCCGCGGCACCGGGGACCGCCAGGCGCTGACCGCGGCCAAGAGCCACAGAGCCGGAGGGAGGAGCCGTCCCCATCTCCCCAGCCGCAGGGGGTCCCGCCAGGACACTCCGGCCATCGCGACCGTCCCCAGGAGGGCGATCGCCCCAACCGTGCTCCCCGCGGCCGAGGCGCTCCCGGCAAAAGTCCCGCACCAGGCGCCGAACAGGAGAAGGAGGAGGGGCGGAAGCATCGCGGCATTCTAAGGGTTTGGTATTCTTGCCTGCTCACGGGACGGACACGCGGACGATTACGGACGGTCCGGAGAGTCCCTGCAGGTCCGTACCTGTCCGTGTCCGTCCGTGTGCTCCCAGGAGACAACCCATGACTGTTGAGACCGATACCCGCATTTCACAGATCCTCGACTCCCTCGGCATCGAGGCGGAGAACCACGGCGCCTTCGCGGGCCAGTGGATCCGGACCTCGGGCGAGCGCGTCGAGTCGCTGAACCCCGCCACGGGCGAGCCCATCGCCGCCGTCCGCTTCGGCACCGCCGACGACTATGAAAAGGTCGCGGCCGTCTCCGTGGACGCCTTCCGCGAGTGGCAGACCTGGACGGCGCCCAAGCGGGGCGAGATCGTCCGCCAGCTCGGCGACGAGCTGCGCCGCCAAAAGGAAGAGCTGGGCCTGCTCGTCAGCCTGGAAGCCGGCAAGGTCCTCTCCGAGGGCCGCGGCGAAGTCCAGGAGATGATCGACATGGCCGACCTCGCCGTGGGCATGTCGCGCCAGCTCTACGGCCTCTCCATGCACTCCGAGCGGCCCAGGCACCGGATGTACGAGCAGTGGCACCCGCTGGGAGTCGTGGGCATCATCACCGCCTTCAACTTCCCCGTGGCCGTCTGGGCCTGGAACGCCATGGTGGCCGCGGTCTGCGGCGACTCCATGATCTGGAAGCCCTCCCACCAGACGCCGCTCACCGCCATCGCCACCACCCGTATCGCGCAGAGAGTCCTGGAGGCCAATGAGGCGCCGCCGATCTTCAACATGATCCTGGGCGGCCGCACCGGAGTAGGCGAGCGGCTCGTCGCCGACCGCCGGGTCCCCCTGATCTCCGCCACCGGCTCCACCCGCATGGGCAAAGAAGTGGGCAAGGTCATCGCCGACCGCCTGGGCCGCTCCCTCCTGGAGCTCGGAGGCAACAACGGCATCGTGGTGATGGACGACGCCGATCTCGATCTCGCTCTCCGGGCCGTGCTCTTCGCGGCGGTTGGCACCGCGGGCCAGCGCTGCACCACGACCCGCCGCCTGTTCCTCCAGCGCGGCATCGCGGCCGAGCTGAAGCGGAAGCTCGTCAGCGCCTACCGCTCGATCCCCGTGGGAGATCCCCTGGAGCAGGGCACGCTCATGGGTCCTCTCATCGACCAGGCCGCGGTGGACAACATGATGAAGGCGTTGGAGCGCGTGAAGTCCGAGGGAGGCAAGATCCTCTACGGAGGCAACAAGATCGACCGTCCCGGCTTCTACGTCGAGCCCACCCTGGTCGAGGCACAAAAGCACATGCCCATCACCTGCGAGGAGACCTTCGCCCCGATCCTCTACGTCTTCGAGTTCGAAGACCTGGACGAGGCCATCCAGCTCCACAACGACGTACCGCAGGGTCTCTCCTCCGCGATCTTCACGCTCAACATGCGCTCAGCCGAGCGCTTCCTGGCCTCGACCGGAAGCGACTGCGGTATCGCGAACGTGAACATCGGGACCTCGGGAGCGGAGATCGGCGGCGCCTTTGGAGGCGAGAAGGAGACCGGCGGAGGCCGCGAAGCCGGCTCCGACTCCTGGAAAGCCTACATGCGCCGCCAGACCTGCACGATCAACTGGGGCACCGAGCTGCCGCTGGCGCAGGGGGTGGAGTTCAAGGTCGCGCCGTGAAAAAGGCAGACTACCTCGCAGAGGAGAGGGAGAAGGTGAGGGTTGCTGCGCTTGGCCTCGGAATTCCGGATGCGGAGGTTTTGGGGCAATCCGAACTGCTATACGGCATTGAGCACAGAAGTCCCGAGGTTTTGTCGGAGCTCCTCGACCACCTTCAGAAATACCGGGAGTGGTGGGAATGTGCTCTCGAGCAAGGGAGCACGGACAGCTCCAAACTTGCGCTTGCCGTACAGGAGAGAAAATCGTCCGAAGTCAGGCTGAGCGAGGCCATAGAGCGCGCTCTTAAATCGTGAAAACAGACACGGACTTACGGTCAGGCCGCCCGGAGCCCGGTGAGTATGCCGACTACGCCCAGCCGGACATCGACGTCCTGGCCCGGCCGGCAGCGACTGCGGCATCGCCAACGTAAACATCGGCACCTCGGGAGCTGAGATCGGTGGAGCCTTTGGAGGAGAGAAGGAAACGAGGAGGCCACGGTTGCCTTTTTTCAAGCTGCACCGCCCACCCGGGGCCTTTACCTCGCTACTACCTTCATGTTCGTCGTGCTAACGCGCCTGATGTTATGTCAGTAGCCGACTCTGGTAGACTCCAAGCATGTCGAAGAGAGACAGGTTTCTCCAGCGGATTCTCCAAGGCCAATCAGATGCCAACATCCGCTTCGACGACATTCGCTGGCTTCTCACTGATTTGGGATTTGAAGAGCGTACCCGCGGCAGCCATCACATCTTTGTCAAGCCAGGCGTTGAGCAGCTCATCAATCTCCAGAGGGAAGGAAGCACTGCGAAGCCATACCAGGTGCGGCAGGTTCGCTCGGTAATTCTTCGATATAAGCTTGGGGGTAGCGACTGATGTACAAATACGAGGTGATCATTTATTGGAGCGAGGAGGATCGGGTCTTCGTCGCAGAGGTGCCCGAGCTTCCAGGCTGTGCTGCACATGGTGATTCACCGGATAGTGCTCTCGCCAACAGCCAGGATGCGGTTGAGCTGTGGCTCGATACTGCGAGGGAGTTTGGAAGATCCATTCCTGAGCCAAAGGGTAGGCGCCTACAACTTGCTTGAGTTACCCCAGATCCTCCAGCGGTCGGGCCGCCCGGAACCCCGTGAGTATGCCGACTACGCTCAGCCGGACATCGACGTGGTCGAGGGCGACGACGCGGTCGAGGTGCTGCTCCGCCAAGGCAAGCAGACGGTCGCGCTGTTCCAAGAGTTTGGGGAACCCAACGGCAACGTCTCCTACGCCCCTGGAAAATGGACCGTGAAGCAGGTCCTCGGCCACCTTGCTGACGACGAGCGGATCTTCGCTTATCGCGCTCTCTGCGTCGCGCGCGGCGACTCGCGCCCGCTTCCCGGCTTCGACGAGAACGCCTACGCGGTCGCGGCACGGTTTGAGAATCGTTCCCTTGCCGACCTGCTCGCGGATTTCGAGGCCGTTCGCCATGCCTCCGTCACGCTGTTCCGCGGTCTCGACACGGAGGCCTGGCTGCGGAGAGGCATCGTCAACGGCTACTCGGCCTCTCCTCGCGGCCTTGCTTTCCATATCGCCGGCCACGAACTGCATCATCTGCGCATCCTTCGCGAACGATACCTGCTGCTGTTAGGCAGAAAAGCGCTTAAGGGTCCTGGGAGTCTGGAAGGGCTTTCGGGTTAATCAGGAAAGGGCAAGGGACTGCCGAGGAATCAAGCAAAGCTCGCGACAGCGACACTCCTCGGCTTCGCCAAGCTCCGCCGATGCAGCTTGATTCTTTCGGCAGCAGGCGGTCGAATGGGGGTCTTCGTGATGACGAGGCAAGATACCCAGCCGGAACGGGTTCCGGATGAGTGTACGGGATAGGAATGGGTTCGCAGCGGGCCCGTCCTCCTGCATTCAGTCGAGGCCGAGGTCGCGCAGGGAGCGGGCGCTCAGGACTCCCTTCGCCATTCTGTTCAGCTCGTCGAGGTCTCGGATCGCAAGGACACGGCCTCGTGTATCTTCCGAGACTGCCGTGCCGAACCGTTGCTCCAACAGGGAAAGAATGACGTCCTGCAGGCTCTCGAGCCCCTCCTCATGACCCCTTTGGAGCCCCTCCTGCAGGCCCTCCTCTTTCCACTCTCGGGTCCATTCCATCACTCGCTCTGCCAAGCCCATGGTCTGAATCTCCTGTAGGTCCTGGATCTCCGGAAACCGCACCCCGGGAAACCGCGATGGTAGAAGCTAGGTCGTGTACGACCGGCGAAGGTCTGGATTGGTCCGAAGCAGGTCAACCAGTTCATCGATCTTCTTACCAAAATCCGCCGGAACCCGCGCCTGCTCCAGCCGGAACAGGGCCGCCACGAGGTTCCGAGACGGCGAGCCCACGAGCCGCATCATCTACAAAACGGGCACGATCTCTAGGGTTTCTTCCTGGACGGCATGGCACTCCAAAGCTTCCGCAGAGCTCTCGAAAGGACCGTCCCAGCAGACGCGGCTCCATGTCCAGGTGCCACAGTTGGACGGGGCGCCAGGGTGGACGGATTCAGGCGGACAGCCGCAGGCCTTGTTCCAGGGCTGGCCGGCGCAGTAGGAAACGCTGCAGTAGCCGACGGCCTGCGCGGCCGGCGCTCCGGCGATGGCTGAAGCGAGAGCGAGCAGCGCAGCAAGAAGAAGGATCCTTCGCATCATTCGGTGCCTCCTTTGGATAGGACGGCAAAGGCCCGCCCCTACCTTGGCTAGTCTACTCCTTTCTGCTGAGTGTCGAGCTTCCTGTTGATCGGAAACGCCGCAAAGTAGCCGTTCAGCACCTCACAAAGGCCGTGACCGCCGCGACTTAACTTATCGGCGCCGCGACATAAGCCATCGCCGCCCGGCTACACGTACACTCTGTTCACCACCCTCCATTTTCGAGGCACCCCACACCTTCAACGACGCGACTGCGACGCGTTTCACCTCGATCTTGACGATCTCATGCGCGGAAACGAAGAAAGGCGCCTGCACCGTATCTAACGGCCTTTCGCCGATCCCCATATTAGCCTCGACAACGGATCGAATCGCACCTACAACGAGTCAATATGCCTCTAAAACGCTTCGTCGCACCTCGACTCTAATCTTCAGCACCTCGGAAATGACTCGAATAGCTTCTACTTTTCTCTCCATCGCCTCGGATACGACTACAATCGCCTCGACATTATTTGTTATCGCCTCTAAAAAGGCCAGAGAAGCCGTTACTCCTTGTCACGCCTCTTGGATTTTGATAGACTTCAAGGCGGTTTACTTCGTCTGGGGAAAAGAGATCGACTCGGGCGCCGCGATTACGCTCTTCTTCGCGTTGTCGATGGAGGAATTCGCGGTGGAATTATCTCTGCCTCTTCCCCTATACCGTGGCAGGTAGGAAAGACGCGTTACGGCGACACGGCTCGACCCGGCATCTCGGCGCCGACACCCAAGGTCGCTGCGGTTTCAGGTCAATTCGCGGCTAATTTGAGATTCGACAAGAAAGGACACGATCATGGCGACGTCTCGTTCCGTCGACGAGGTCCTGGCGAGGTTGCGGGAGCAGGTGAGCTTCCATGGCGAGCAGGAGACGTTCCATGCTGCCCAGGAAATAATGCACCGGGAGGAGCGAAGCGCTCACGCCGCCGCGCTGGAGGAGGCCCGGCGCAGGCTGGAGGCTTTCCAGGCCGCGGCGGTCGAGGCCCTCGACCTGACGGAGCGCAACGTCCCGCCCAAACGTCAGATCCAGGACCCGAAGGACGAAGACCTGGGAACCGTCTCCCGGCCCAAGCTGGTGCGCATGGTTTGGCTGATCCTGGATGCCAAAAGGCCGGATGAACGCTTCGGGGCCAACGGGCTCAGCCGCGAGGTCAACCAACACTTCCGGGACCGCCTGCGCCGGGCCGTCGACGTTCCCCAGATGTCGGTCGTGCTCCGCCGTCTTCATCGCCGTGGCCGGATCCACCAGGTGCGCCCGGGACGCCCCCACCAGGAGGCGCTCTACGTCCGGGAGAAGCCGGCCGGGGAAGATCAGGCCGCCGGCTCGTAGAGCATCGCTTGCCGGCGAGCACTATGGTGCTACGACGCTCAGGGAGCCGGGCACCACCTCCGCCGCCACCGCCTCGCCCGCTTCCATGGGCCGGACGGGCTCGCCTCCTCCGTAGAGCGTCATCGCCCGGTCGATCGTGACTTCCACCCGCCGGGTGCGGTGGAACAGGCACGACGGGTGGCCCACGTGCCGGCCGGTGTAGACCTTGGGGAAGACGGCCAGGAGCGCCCTCCGCGACATCTCCCTGACGATCACGAGGTCGAGGATGCCATCGTCGATCTCCGCCTGCGGGGCGATCCGCATCCCTCCTCCGAAGCGGGGAAGATTGGAGAGGTTCGTGAACATGACCCGGCCTTCGAAGACACCTTCGTCGTGGACGATCCGCATGGCCGGTGGCTGGAAGGTTGCGAGGGTGTGGATCACGGCGTAGGGGTAGACCAGCGGACCGCGCAAGGTCTTCACCTGGTTGGCGAAGCGGGTGGCCTCGGAGTCGAAGCCCACCCCCAGGTAGCTGACGCTGTACGTCTCCCCCACCCGGATAAGGTCGATACGGCGGATGGTACCCGTCAGCGCCCGCTGGACAGCCACGTCGAGGTCCGGAGGGATTTTGAGCGTGCCGGAGAGGTCGTTGCCCGTGCCCACCGGGATCACCCCGAGGGCACAGGAGGTATTGGCGAGGCCCTGGATGGCATGGTGCATGGTGCCGTCCCCTCCGGCCACGAGGAGACGCTCGATGCCGTCCGCCGCGGCCCTCCGCGCGTGCTGGCCGAGGTCCGCGGCATTGCGGCTCACCGCGAAGCCCGCCCCCGCGCGGGATGCCAGCAGCCGCAGACGGTCGAAGCTGGCCGCGCTCAAGCCCCGGCCGGCCTTGGGGTTCACGAGGAAACGGACGCTCATCAAGCCTCCATCACCAAGCGGACGTCCTCGTCGATCTCGTCGGTCTCCTCGCCTCCTGACCACCAGCTCACCAGGAGCAGCACGGCGAAGGAGGCCGAGAGGGAGACCGCGGCGGGCAGCACTCCCGCGGGAAGAGGAAGCAATCGGAGCTCCAGCAGCAGGTTCAGAGCCGTGCCCGTGACGATCGAAGCCGTGGCGGCAGCCGCGGTCACCCGCTTCCAGTTCAGTCCCACGGCCAGGGCAGGAGCGAGGGCCGCCCCGAAGGTGCCGAACGAGAAGGTGCCGAGCAGGGCGATGAGATCATTGTAGAGAAACGCGGTCACCGCCGCGGCCAGGGTCACGCCGACGGTGGCGATCCGCCCCCAGAGCAGCTCATCCCGGACCGGCCGGCCCAGCGCCTTGGGGAGGTCCCTCACCAGTGCCGCGGCACCGAGGCTCGCGAAGGAGTCCGCCGTGGACATGATCGCCGCCAGGATCGCCGCGACCGCCAGCCCCGCCAGAAGCTCCGGAGCGAAATTGAGGAGGAAGAGCGGCGCCGCGTCGTCCGGACGCTCCAACGGCGGGAGCTTCCCCTGGGCCACGAGCGCCGGCACGGCCAGACCGAGCCCGAGCCAGATCAGCAGGCAGACGACCTGGGAGCCTCCCAGGATCAGCGGCAGCCACTTGAGCCGGCGCGGGTCGCGCAGCATGAAGAACTTGTGGAGCATGTGCGGCTGGCCGAGCACGCCGATCCCGAAGACGAAGAAGAAGCCCAGGGGCATCAGCACCGGCGTCTCCCCGAACGGCTCCAGAAACTGGCGGCCGAACTGCTCCGAGGAGGAGATGCTTCGCGTGATCTCTCCGAAACCGCCGCCCGCATCCATGGCATAGAAGAAGACGGCGACCGCCGCCAGGAGCATGAGCGCACCCTGGAACACGTCGGTCCAGATCCCCGCCACCATGCCGCCGGCCGTGCTGTAGAAGAGCAGAACTCCCGTACCGATGGCGACCGCGAGAGCCACGCTCTCGATGCCGAGAGCCGCCTTCATCACGATGCCCATGGCCAGGAGCTGGGTCCCCAGGTAACCGACCGTGCCGATCAGAACGGCCACGGCCGCGGCCCCGGAAGCGAGCCGGCTCCGGTAGCGGCAGAGGACGGCATCCGGAATCGTGTAGACCTCCCGAACCTCGGCGAGGAGCCGCAGCCGCTTGGCCACGGTCCAGCCCAGGAGCCCGGCGGTGAACCCGATGGACACGTTGATGAACAGGGACGACAGCCCGATCCGGTAGGTCAGCCCCGGCCCGCCCACGAAGACGAAGCCGCTGAAGGCCGCGGCCATAGTGGCGATGCCGGTCACCACGACCCCCAGCGCCTGCCCCGCCACCCAGAAGTCCTGAGCGGTCCGGGTGCGGCGCAACGACCAGATGCCAAGACCGACGCAGATCCCGAGGTAGAGGACAGCCGCGACGACGATCAGGGGCCGGTCGAGGATCGGCACCTCAGCCCTTCCTCATCTTTCGGAGCCGCTCCAGGTCCTCTTCCCGGAGGAACCAGCGGTCGAAGAAAGCGGCATAGGCCCAGCTCACCAAGAGGAAGGGGACCGGGACCAGCACGAAGAGCATCAGAGCCGTACCCAGCGGCAGGGGCCCCACGTCGGATCCGCCGTCCGGGAGGAGGAGCAGGGCCGCGAAGACGCCGGCGAGGACGATCCCCAGGAGCACCAGGGGGAGCCGAAGAGGACCGAGCCGTCCACCGCGGGAAGCGCCCAGAGCCATCAGCGCCACCGGGAAGACCACGCCCCCCAGCGCCGCCAGCCAGGGCAAGCCCCAGACCGAGCCGAGCAGGGAGGCCAGCGCGGCAAGCGTCAGCAGAGCGAGGGCGGGGCGGTGGGCCAAGGGGGAGATTCTATCCGCTATCATCCCGGGCATGCCCAAGCCGCAGGTCCAGATCCTCGTCTGCACGAACGAGCGCCCGCCCGAAAGCCCCAAACCAAGCTGCGGCCCCCGAGGCTCCATGGAGGTCTACCACCGCTTCAAGGACCGGGTGAAGGAGCTCGGCATCCGGGACCAGGTCATGGTCGTCCGCACCGGCTGCCTGAAGCACTGCAGCCAGGGGATCACCGTGGCCGTCTGGCCCTACAACCTCTGGTACAGGGGCGTGACCTTGGAGGACGTGGAGGAGATCCTCCAGAGCACGGTGCTGGGAGAGGGGCGGGAGGTCGAGCGGCTGCGGATGCCGGACATCAAGTGGGAGTAGGCCCTCACCACCGGCCCCTCTCCCGGGGGTCCGGGTGTGCGGCTGGGAGAGGGGCCGGGGGTGAGGGCTAGCTCACCACCGGCAGCAACGCCGAAGACACCAGATCCCGGTTCTGCGGCGTCAGCGCGTGCCGGTACTGCCGCGCCAGCTCGGCGGTCTCGTCGCGGGTGACGATCCGCTCGTAGAGGTTGGTCCGCTGCTTCGGGATGTAGCCGGCCGAGCGGATCAGGTGCTCCATCTCGTCCTGGCTCATGCGGTAGCTCGTGCCCGCCGAGGAGACCACGTTCTCCTCGATCATGATCGAGCCCATGTCGTCCGCTCCAAATGCCAGAGCTGCCTGGCCGATCTTCTTGCCCTGCGTGACCCAGCTCGTCTGGAAGTGGACGATGTTGTCCAGGAAGAGCCTTGAGACCGCAAGGGTCCGCAGGTACTCCTCCGCATAGGTCTCGGGCACGTCGGGCATTTCCGTGTGCTCATGCTGGAAGGTCCAGGAGATGAAGGCCGTGAAGCCTCCAGTCTCGTCCTGGAGGTCGCGCACGCGCTGGAAGTGCTCCACCCGGTCCCGGATCGGCTCGCCCATGCCGTACATCATGGTGGCCGAGGTGCGCAGGCCGTTGCGGTGCGCCTGGCGCATGATGTCGATCCACTCCTCGGCCGAGCACTTCGGGTAGGCGAGCACGTCCTTGCGGATCTGGTCCGACAGGATCTCCGCCCCTCCTCCCGGGATCGACATGAGCCCGGCGGCCTTCAGGCGGGCGATCACGTCGTAGAAGCTCATCCGCTCTTTCTTGGCGATGAACTTGACCTCGGGCGGCGAGAAGGCGTGGACGTGGACCGAGGGGTAGTTGGAGCGCAGGTAGCGCAGCAGATCCTCGTAGTACGAGATCGGCAGGTCCGGATGGACGCCGCCCTGCATCAGGATGCCCGTGCCGTTGAGCGCGATCGTCTCCTCGACCTTGCGTCCGATCTCCTCGTTGGGCAGGAGGTACCCTTCCGGGTCCCCCGGCTCGCGGTAGAAGGCGCAGAACCGGCACTTGTACACGCAGACGTTCGTGTAGTTGATGTTCCGGTCGACGTTGTAGGTGGCCACGGCCGAATCGTTGAAGCGGTTCCGCACCTCGTGCGCCGCCAGACCGATCTCGAGGAGATCGCCATCGAGCAGCAGCGTGTGGGCATCGCCTGCCGAGATTCGGCAGCCGGCCAGGGCATCGTCGAGGATCTGGGTGACGGGGCGTCCGGACGGTTCGAGGTTCATGGCAGACGCAAGTCTATCATTCGAGGAACTCGAGAGGCCTCGGCTCGAGGATCAGGCCGTGGGCGTGCGCCCGGCGGTAGAACTCCTCCAGGCCGGCGAGCTCCTCCTGTCTCAGGAAGTAGTGCAGGTTCTCCGTCAGGTACGAGCGCACCTCGGAGCTGTCCAGCCCCAGCTCGGCCGCGGCCTCCCGCGACAGGGTGTCGACCGAGGACAGGCCGTACCGCAGGCTGCTCTTGAAGTAGAAGGAGAGGTCGGGAAGGTCCACGCCGGGGCGCACCGCCCAGACGGCGAAGACGAAGGGGAGGCCCGTCAGAGCGCTCCACTCGGCCGCCAGGTCGATCACCTGGTACTTGTCCCTCTCGACTTTGAGGGCCGGGTCTCCGATCAGCAGCGCCGCGTCCGCTTCCGCGAGCATCCGCTCCGGGTCCGGCCGCTCGTGCACGTACTCGGGATGGATTCCGCGCTCCTGCAGGAGGATACGGAGCAGCGCGACCGACGTGCGGCTGTTCTGGTCCAGGGCGACCCGGCGGACCTGGTCCAGCGGACCCCGCGAGACGAGGATCACGCTCCTGACCTCGTGCCGCGAGGCGACACAGAGGTCCGGCAGGACCTTGAGACCGGGGATGCGCTGCACCTCGACGGACGGGATCAGACCGATGTCGAGGGCGCCCTGCCCCAGCAGCCGGGCCACCATCGCGGGGGGATGGTAGGACGGCGCGAAGAGGTCCGCGTGATGTCCTTTGAGGAAGCCCCAGGCAAGCGGCTTGCTGTTCAGGAAGTTGACGATCCCGACGCGCAGCTTGGGCAAGGGCTCCCCTACTTGGACATCGCGTTCAAGAAGTCCTGGTTGGTCTTGGCCTTCGAGAGCTTGTCGTGCAGCAGCTCCATGCTCTCGACCGTGGACAGCGGGTTCAGGACCTTGCGCAGGACCCACACCCGGTGCAGCTCGGTCTCCGGCATCAGGAGCTCTTCCTTGCGGGTACCCGACTTGTTGATGTCGATCGCCGGGAAGACGCGCTTGTCCACCAGCTTCCGGTCGAGATGGATCTCGCAGTTGCCGGTGCCCTTGAACTCCTCGAAGATGACGTCGTCCATGCGGCTGCCGGTGTCGACCAGCGCCGTGGCGATGATGGTCAGCGACCCGCCCTCCTCGATGTTTCGCGCCGCGCCGAAGAACCGCTTCGGCCGGTGCAGCGCGTTGGCGTCGATACCGCCGGAGAGCACCTTGCCCGACGGCGGCTGGACCGTGTTGTAGGCCCGGGCCAGACGGGTGATGGAGTCGAGCAGGATGACCACGTCCTTCTTGTGCTCGACCAGGCGCTTCGCCTTCTCGATGACCATCTCGGCCACCTGCACGTGCCGGGTCGCGGGCTCGTCGAACGTCGAGCTGACCACTTCGCCCTGGACCGAGCGCTGCATGTCCGTGACCTCTTCGGGCCGCTCGTCGATGAGCAGCACGATGAGGATCGCCTCGGGATGGTTCTTCTCCACCGAGTGGGCGATGGACTGGAGCAGCATGGTCTTGCCGGTGCGCGGCGGCGCCACGATGAGCGCGCGCTGGCCCTTGCCCATGGGCGTGACCAGGTCCATGACCCGCGACGACATGTCGCCGGTGACCTCCAGCTTGATCCGCTCCTGCGGATAGAGCGGGGTCAGGTTGTCGAAGAAGATCTTGTTGCGGGCGACTTCCGGGTGCTCGAAGTTGACCGCCTCGACCTTGATGAGCGCGAAGTAGCGCTCGCCCTCCTTCGGCTGCCTCACCTGGCCGGAGATCGTGTCGCCGGTGCGCAGGTCGAAGCGCCGGATCTGGCTCGGGGAGACGTAGATGTCGTCCGGGCCAGGGAGGTAGTTGTACTCCGGAGCGCGGAGGAAGCCGAACCCGTCCGGGAGGCACTCCAGCACCCCTTCAGCGAAGATCAGGCCGCTCTTCTCGGTCTGCGCCTGGAGGATCTTGAAGATCAGCTCCTGCTTGCGCATGCCGGTGGCCCCCTCGACGCCGAGGTCCTTCCCGATCTGGGTGAGCTGGGAGATGCTCATCTCCTTGAGCGCCCGAATGTCGAGCGCCTCGATCCCGCTCCCCTTCTCTGCTTGGTTCTGCTGTGGCTTTGCCATGTTGTTCCTCTTACGATTAAGTCACTCTGTGCTCTCTTCGAGATGGCGCGCGACCGCGCTCCAGAGCTCTTTGATCCCATCTCCCGAGTGCGCGGAAACAGGGATCAAGGGTGTTTCGCCTGCCAACCCCAGGGCCGCCCGTGCCGCCCTTTCCATCGCCCCCCACTTGCCGCGGGAGACGCGGTCGACCTTGGTGGCGACCACCACGATCGGCACCCCGAGGCTCGCCAGGTATTCGTACGCCTGGGCGTCCAGCGGTGTCGCTCCCACCTTGCCGTCCACCAGCATCACGACCAGCGGCCGGGAGTTGGCGTTCCGGAAGTAGCTGTCGGCCAACGCGGCCCACTCCCGCCTCTCGTCCTTCCCGGCCTTGGCGTAGCCATAACCCGGCAGGTCCACGAACCAGAATCGCCGGTTGACCAGGAAGTAGTTGACCATTCGCGTCCGGCCGGGGGTGGAGCTGACCCGGGCCAGCCCCTTCCTCCCGAGCAGACGGTTCATCAGGCTCGACTTGCCCACGTTCGAGCGGCCCACGAAAGCGATCTCGGGGCGCCCGTCCTGGACAAAGTCGCCGCTCGCACGAGCGGACTTGATGAACTCCGCGCTCTCGACCTTCACGCTCTACCCGGGAGTTCCGCGAACGGGGATCTCGCTCGCAACAGGCTTTTCAATTTGGTTCCGGCGGCTGCGAACGGACCGCAGCCGCCGGCTCTAGGTAAATCAATGGGCCAGGGAATCCGGCCCCACGGGAGGCTCGGAGGGGGCCTCCTCGAACTTGCCCTGCTTCGCCAGCGGCGAGACCGGACCATGGAGCGCGAGCCGGAGGACCTCGTCCATCGAGTCCACCATGTGGAACTCCATGGCCTCGCGGACCTCCCCGGGGATCTCCTCCAGGTCCTTCTCGTTCTCCCTGGGCAGGATCACCTCGGTGATGCCGCCCCGGAACGCAGCCAGAACCTTGTCCTTGATGCCCCCGACAGGCAGCACTTTGCCGCGCAGCGTGATCTCGCCGGTCATGGCCACGTCCTTGCGGACGGGGTTCTTGGTCAGCGCCGAGATCAGGGTCGTGGCCATGGTGATGCCTGCCGACGGCCCGTCCTTCGGGATCGCTCCCTCGGGCACGTGCAGGTGGATGTCCAGGCTCTCGTTGAAGTCCGGCTCGATGCCCAGCATCTCGGCGCGGCTGCGCAGGTAGGACACCGCGGCGCGGGCCGACTCCTGCATCACCTCGCCGAGCTTGCCGGTCAGCGTCAGCTTGCCCTTGCCCGGCATCAACCCCACTTCGGTCTCCAGCAGCTCGCCGCCGACCTCGGTCCAGGCCAGGCCCGTCGCGACCCCCACCTCCGACTCCTCCGCCTTGCGGCGCGGCCGGAACTTCGGCTTGCCGAGCAGCTCGAACACCATCTCCGGAGAGACGGTGACCGTGTAGCCCGCCTGCTTGACCACGCGGCGGGCGATCTTGCGGAAGATGGACGCGATCTCGCGCTCCAGGCTGCGCACGCCCGCCTCGCGGGTGTAGCTCTCGATGACCACCCGGATCGCCTCCTCCTCGAACCCGACCTTGTCGCGCGACAGGCCGTGATCGCGGAGCTGGCGCGGCACCAGGAACTGCTGGGCGATCGCCAGCTTCTCGTTCAGCGTGTAGCCCGAGAGATGGATGATCTCCATGCGGTCACGCAGCGGCGGCGGGATGGTATGGACCACGTTCGCCGTGGCGATGAACATGACCTTCGAGAGGTCGTAGTCCACGTCGAGGTAGTGGTCCAGGAACGAGTCGTTCTGCTCGGGGTCCAGGACCTCCAGCAGCGCGGCCGAGGGGTCCCCCCGGAAGTCCATGGACATCTTGTCCACTTCGTCCAGGAGGAAGATCGGGTTGATCGTCCCCGCCTTGCGCATCATCTGGATGATCTGGCCCGGGAAGGCGCCGATGTAGGTGCGGCGGTGGCCGCGGATCTCGGCCTCGTCGCGCACGCCGCCCAGCGACAGCCGGACGAACTTGCGGCCGGTGGAGCGGGCGATCGACTTGGCGAGCGAGGACTTGCCCACGCCCGGAGGGCCGACGAAGCAGATGATCGAGCTCTTGGTCTGGCCCACGAGCTGGCGCACGGCCAGGAACTCGAGGATGCGGTCCTTGATCTTCTCCAGGCCGTAGTGGTCCTCGTTGAGGACGTTCTCGGCATGGTCGAGGTCCTTGCGCTCCTTGCTCTTCTTGCGCCAGGGGACCGACACGAGCCAGTCGATGTAGTTGCGCGAGACGGTGGCCTCGGCGGACACCGGGGGCATGGCCTCCAGCCGCTTCAGCTCCTGCTCGGCCTTCTCCTTGACCTCCTTGGGGAGGCCGGCCTTCTCGATCTTCTCCCGCAGCTCGAGCATCTCGTCGCCGCGGTCGTCCTTGCGCCCAAGCTCCTGATGGATGGCCTTGATCTTCTCGTTGAGGTAGTACTCCTTCTGGGCCTTCTCCATCTGCTTCTTGA
Source organism: Thermoanaerobaculia bacterium (assembly GCA_035556715.1). GTDB lineage: Bacteria > Acidobacteriota > Thermoanaerobaculia > Multivoradales > UBA5704 > DATMER01. Next base: position 25,442 of record DATMER010000136.1, on the reverse strand, counting down.
CCTTCACGTTGATCCGCTTGTCGATGTTGATCTTTTCGATCTCGACGTCGATCAGGTCGTGGAGGCGCTGCAGGCGCTCGTACGGATTGAGCAGCTCGAGGAGCGACTGCTTCTCGGCGGTGGCCACCATCAGGTGGGCCGCGAGGATGTCGGCGACGCGGTCCGCGTCGTCAAGCTTGAGCGTGGACATCAGCCCCTCGAACGCCAGGTGGTGAGACATCTTGGCGTACTGCTCGAAGGCGGAGAGCACCTTGCTCATGTAGAGCCGGAGCTCCTCGCTCATCGGGTAGTGCACCTCGTAGGTCTCGCACTCCACGTTCAGGGCGCCGTCGGTGTCGACCACGTCGACGATCTTGCCCCGCTGCACACCCTCGACCATCACCCGGACGTTGCCGTTGGGCAGCTTCAGGTTCTGGATGACGGTGGCGACGACGCCCACCTCGCAGATGTCGTCGCGCAGGGGATCGTCGATGCGCGGGTCCTTCTGAGCACTCAGGAAGATCCGCTTGTGCGACGACTGAAGGGCCTGCTCCAAGGCACGGACCGAGCTCTCCCGACCGACGATGAACGGCGCCATCATGTGGGGAAAGACGACCATGTCCCGGAGCGGGACGAGGGGAAGGACTTCGCGCTTCTTTTGAATGTAGGGTGAAGCCATTTTCTTTGCGCTTTCTCGCTGGATCAGCCGGCCTTCTTGTAAAGCATGATCGGCTGGATCCGGCTCGCGACAACCTCTTCGTTGATGACAATCTGCTTGATATCCCGCTGTGACGGGATCGTGTACATGAGGTCGAGCATCAGCTCTTCAAGGATGATCCGCAGACCGCGGGCGCCGACGTTGCGCTTGAGCGCTTCCTTGGCGATGGCGACCAGGGCCTCGTCCGTGAACTTGAGCTCCACCCCTTCGAACTCCAGCATGGTCTGGTACTGGCGGATCAGACTGTTCTTGGGCTCATGCAGGATGCGCACCAGAGCCTCCTCGTCGAGCTCCTCGAGCGTGGCGACCACGGGCAGGCGTCCGACGAACTCCGGAATCAGGCCGTACTTGATCAGGTCTTCGGGCAGGACGTTGTCGAGCATCAGGTTCGCCTTCTTCTCCCGCTTGCCCTTGATGTCCGCTCCGAAGCCCAATGATTTCTGGTTCATGCGGCGCTCGATCACGTCATCGAGGCCGACGAACGCGCCGCCGCAGATGAACAGGATGTTGGTGGTGTCGATCTGCAGGAACTCCTGGTGCGGGTGCTTGCGGCCGCCCTGGGGAGGAACGTTGCACTGCGTCCCCTCCAGGATCTTGAGCAGGGCCTGCTGCACGCCCTCGCCCGACACGTCGCGGGTGATCGACGGATTGTCACTCTTGCGACAGATTTTGTCGACCTCGTCGATGTAGACGATCCCGCGCTGGGTCTTCTCCTTGTCGTTCCCCGAAGCCTGGTAGAGCTTGAGGATGATGTTCTCGACGTCCTCGCCGACATAACCCGCCTCGGTGAGGGTGGTGGCGTCGGCGATGGTGAAGGGAACGGACAGGAGACGGGCCAGGGTCTGCGCGAGCAGGGTCTTGCCGGTGCCGGTCGGGCCGATGAGCAGGATGTTCGACTTCTGGAGCTCCACGTCGCCGTGGGACTTCTCGGCAAAGTCGATCCGCTTGTAGTGGTTGTAGACCGCCACCGCGAGCTTCTTCTTCGCCTGCTCCTGCCCGATCACGTACTCGTCCAGGAGAGACTTGATCTCCTTGGGCTTGGGCAGCGTGGTGTCCTGCTGCTGCTCGAGCATCCGATCCTCGGCAATGATGTCGAGGCAGATGTCGACGCACTCGTCGCAGATGAAGACCGTCGGGCCGGCGATGAGCTTCTTCACCTCCCGCTGGCTCTTGTTGCAGAACGAGCACCTCAGGACTTCGTCGCCGCTGTCTTTCTTCGGCATTTCTCCTCCGTGGTACGCGGAAGGCTGACCGGGGGTTGCATCCGACTCTAGGAGTCTCCTTCTCCCCTGTCAACCTTGTCCTCTTCAACAGAGGGTGCGCTCCGGGCCATTCCCCTGATGGTACGCCCCTGTCGAATTTGCTCGCATCGAGCGTGCCAACTGCTTCGTTCCGGACGTGTCGAGGGCTCTCTGTCCTTATAAGGTGCCGCGAGAGCCCCCAAAACGAGTCAGCGGCTTTTATCCGCGAGGTCCGAGCGTGAGCCCGTCCTTGCGCCGCGACATCACCCGGTCCACGATCCCGTACTCCACCGCCTCGGTGGCACCGAGGATCCTATCCCGCTCGGTGTCGCGGTGGACCTCCTCCTTGGACTTGCCCGTGTGATACGCCAGGATCTCGTCCAGGCGGTCGCGCATCATGAACATGTCCTTGGCGTGGATCTCGATATCGGACTGCTGCCCCTGCAGACCCGACAGCCAGGGCTGGTGGATCAGCACGCGGCTGTTGGGCAGCACGGTGCGCTTGCCCTTGGTGCCGGAGGCGAGGAGCACCGCCGCCATCGAGGCGGCCTGGCCCACGCAGTAGGTCGAGACGTCGGGCTTGATGTACTGCATGGTGTCATAGATCGCCATGCCGGCGCTGACCGAGCCGCCGGGCGAGTTGATGTAGAGGGCGATGTCCTTCTCCGGGTTCTCGGCCTCGAGGAAGAGCATCTGGGCGATGACGAGGCTGGCCACGTCGTCGTCGACCGGCCGGCCGAGGAAGATGATGTTGTCCTTGAGGAGGCGCGAGTAGATGTCATACGCGCGCTCGCCCCGGTTCGACTGCTCGACCACCATCGGAATCAGCATGCTTCCGTAATCTCCCTAAGCTTCGCTCGCCAGCTCGTCGAAGTCGTCGGCGGCGGGCGCCGGCGTCTCCCCGAGCAGGTGGCGGATCGTCTTGTCGCGGCGGAGCTGCGACCGCAGGGTCGCGAGCTGGCCGCTCTCGTCCATGGACTTGCGCAGCGCCGGCGTCGTCGTGTTCCGGGCCCGGGCCAGGGCCGCCAGCGTGAGCTCGAACTCCTCTTCCCCCACCTGGACCGACTCGGCGTCCGAGATGGCGTCGAGGAGCAGCCGGGCATGCACGCGCTGCTCGGCGAGCGGCAGCATCTGGCCGCCCATGGCGTTCCAGTCGATGCCGGCCTGCTCCACGTCGACCCCGCGGCGGGCCAGGCTCTCGGCGTAGTCCTGGACCAGGCCTTCGACCTCGCGGCGGACGACGCCCTGGGGCAGGTCCACCGGATGGCGCTCGCGGAGCTGGTCGAGGAGCGCGCGCTGGCGCTGCTCGCGCCGCTCATCCTGTTTTACGGAGCGCAGGCGCCGGGTGATGGCCTCGCGGAGCTGGTCGACGGTCTCGAGATCCGGGCTCACCTTCTTCGCGAATTCGTCGTCGAGGGGGGGCAGGTCGCGCTCCTTGACCGCGGTCACCCGGATCCGGAACTTCCGCTCGCGGGCCGGGTGCTCGTGATCGCCGTGCTGGACGGCCTCCTCATGCCGGTCGAAGGTGGTCTCGTGGCCGGTGGACAGGCCCTGGAGGGACGCGCTCAGCTCCTCCCAGACCCGCTCGTCGCCCACCTCGATCTGGATGGTCTCGGTCTTCGCCTCCTCACCCGGTTGTTCGCCTTCGGGGGCATGCAGGGCGGGGGTCAGCTCGGTGATCTCGCCGGCCACGAGGTCGCCGCGCGCGGCGGCGCGCTCGACGGGCACCCAGTCCGCAAGCTGCTTGCGCAGCTCGTCCACCTTGTCGTCGACCTCCATGGAGCCCGGCTCGACCGGCGGGTCGGGCAGCTCGAAGTCCTTGATGTTGCGGAGCTCGATCTGCGGCCGGGTCTCGACCAGGGCGGTGAAGGTGAACGGCTCGCCGGAGCGGAGCACGGGGTCTTCGGCCAGCTCGGGAGGGAGCAGCGGGTCGATCGAGCTTTCCGCCTGCGCCTGCTTCCAATAGCGGGGGAGGAGGCGCTCGATGACCTCGTGCTCGATGTCCTTGGCGAAGCGCTGGCGCACGACGTGGGCCGGGACCTTGCCTTGGCGGAAGCCGGGGATCTTGGCGCGGCGGCCGTACTCCTGGACGACGCGCTGGGTCTCCGCCTCGACCGCGGGGGCCGGCACTTCGACGGTGAGCTGCTTGCGGCAGGGTCCGACGTCCTGCAGGGAAACGACGACGCTCATCCGATCCTCATGTTTTCAGGTTCATCATGGTTTGGTGAACTGGTGCGAAAGGGGGGACTCGAACCCCCAACCCGATCTCTCGGGACTAGATCCTAAGTCTAGCGCGTATACCGATTCCGCCACTTTCGCAGCGAGGCCTCCTGCTTCCTGTGGGGGAAGGGTGTGGTTTCGCGGGGAAAAATTGGTGAGCCGCCAGGGAATCGAACCCCGAACCCGCAGATTAAGAGTCTGCTGCTCTGCCAGTTGAGCTAGCGGCCCAGTCGAGGCGGGATCATAGCCGAGGAAATCGTGGATGACAACGTCCCCGGCCCATCCGCTCCGATTCTAACCTCCGCGAGCCATGCCCGCATTCCATCCCTTGACCCCTCGTTTGACGACCGCTCCACGGCCTCAGCCGCCTTGCACGAAGTGAACCACTTCCAGCCGGTCGCCGGCCTCGAGCCCGGTCGCGCCGTAATCGGCGCGGCGCACGATCTCGCCGTTGCGCTCGACGGCCACGGTCCGCGGGTCGCGGCCCAGGCCGGTCACGAGGTCGAGGACCGTCGAGCCCGCCGGGACCCGGTGGGGCTCCCCGTTGAGCAGGACGTCCAGGAGCGCCGTTTCTATCTCTCCCATCTACTAGGTGTCCGGAGGGGGAGAGATGTTTCCCCTTCCGCGGAAGGAAGCCTATAACAGGTGCTTTAGCTCTGCGCGGCCGATGGAACTGATGGCGCTGACGATCAGGGCGGCGGTGCCGCGGCCAATGGCGGGGACTTCGAAGGCCATGGTGGCGAGCCCCTGGTCGTCGGTCCGTCCCGCGGCGAGGACCCTGGGGTCGGAGACGGTGGAGATCATCCTCACCGAGACCTGGGCCCCCACGACCGGCATGCCGCTCTTGCTCGACCGGGTGCGCAGGACGAGCCGCGCCTGGCAGCCGAGGGCGAGGTTGCTCTCCTCCTCCAGCAGGAGGACGAGCTGCTCCTGGTCGGCCTCGTTGGTCAGGTACTCGAGGATCACCTGGTCCAGGGTGCGCTCCTTGCCCGGCGGCGTTGCCGGACGCGCCGCGGCAGGGGGAGGAGGAGCAGGAGCAGGGGCGACCGGGGAAGGCACAGGGACCGGAGCGGAGGGCGGCGGAGGCGCCGGCCGGGCAATGGTGCCGGCGTCAGGAATCGGCGGCGTGGAGGGCGTGGGCGCCATGGTCGGCAGGGACGGCGCCTGGCGGGTCGCGGGCACTTCGAACTGGCCGGTCTGCTTGCCGGAGAGCAGCGACTGCAGCTTGGCGTCGAGCTTGCCGTGCCGGATCGCCGCGATCATGGTCCGGTGCTGGTGGTCCATGAGGGCGACGATGTCCTTCTCCTTGCCCTCGGCCAGGAGGTCGGCGTAGTTGGCCCGCTTGCTCGCCAGCACCTGTCCGCCCACGTAGACGAGGCTCTCGATAAAGGGGTTGGAGAGCCCCTTGTCCTCCGTCTGGACGTGGAACACCACTTCCTTGTGGCGGACGTCGGTGTTGTAACCGGTGATCATCAGGAGGTTCGGGCTGGATCCGAGGGGACGATTCTAAGAACAGGTGGACTGGGAATCAAGCGCGGGTGTTCTGGCTTAGAATGACTGAGAGGCCCACCGAGCCAGTCCTGACCCTCCCCGGCCACGTTCCGGCGGGAGGGCTGGCCGACAGGGTGGTCCGGGAAACCGGGCCGCCTCCCGTGTTTGGAAAGGTCGGGCAGACCGCTTTCGGCCGCTTCGGCGAAATTTGCGGCTCGGGGTGCCTCTGCATTGAGAGACTATCCCATGAGCCCTCTGAATTTGATCCCGTCCCCCCTCTCCCTGGCCCTCTCCCCCGTGCCGGGGGAGAGGGAAACCGGTACCCGTCTCATAGATGCCTTCAGCCGCCGCCTGACCTACCTGCGGGTCTCGGTCACCGACCGCTGCAACCTGCGCTGCACCTACTGCCTGCCCGCCGACGCCGAGTTCCCCTTTGGTGACAAGGCCTTCCTCTCCCCCGGGGAGATGGAGACGCTGGTCGGAGCTCTGGTGCGCCTGGGCATCCGGAGGGTGCGCCTGACCGGGGGCGAGCCGCTGGTGCGCAAGGACATCCTCGAGATCGTCCGAAGGCTCAAGTCCCTCCCTGGGCTGGAAGACCTGGCCCTCTCGACCAACGGCACCGAGCTGGCCCGCTTGGCCCCCGAATTGAAGGCGGCCGGGCTCGACCGCGTCAACATCAGCGTGGACAGCCTCGACCCCGAACGCTTCGAGGCGATCACCCGGCGGGGCGGGCTGGAAGAGGTCTGGAACGGGGTCGAAGCCGCCCTGGAGGTGGGCCTCCATCCCGTCAAGCTGAACGCCGTCCTCTTGGCCGACGGCCTGGAGGACTTCGACCGGCTCGCCGCCCTCACCCTGGACCGCCCCCTCGCCGTGCGCTTCATCGAGTTGATGGCCACGGCCTCGAACAAGCACCTGGAAGGACAGTTCCTCTCCGCGGACGTCGTCCGGGACCGTTTGGAGGAGCGCTTCGGAAAGCTCACCCCCGTCGAGGACGACCGTCCCCGCACCGGTCCGGCCAAGTCCTACCGGTTCGCCGGAGCCGTGGGAAGCGTGGGCTTCATCACCCCGATGTCCCACACCTTCTGCGCGGACTGCAACCGCCTCCGCCTGACCTCCCGGGGAGACCTCCGCCTCTGCCTCTTCGCGGACAAGTACCACCCCCTCCGCCCCCTGCTCGCCGAGAAGGACCCCGATTTGCGCGACGCCGCTATCGAGGAAGAGATCCTCCGCGTCCTCCAGGACAAGCCCGAAGCCCACGGGCTTGCCCGGGGGGACTACGGAAACCTCGTGAGCTTCATGCAGTTCGGGGGGTGAGCGGACGGATCCTGATCGGCAGCCTGGCCGACGGAATGAAGCCGGAGGAGATCCTTAAGGAGTACTCCAGGGTCTCCTTGCCGTAGCCTCACCGAAGGGCCTGCGCGTGAGGCGAAGCGGATAGGAACGCCGCGAATTCAAGCTCCAACGCCGCGACCAGATGGAAGGGGACCGCGAAACCCCAACCGGCGAACCTTCCCCTCCCTTATTTGGCGTCTCCAACCTAGCATTTCCCGGTACCTTTCTCTTAGTTCACCGCGACCAATCCGTTCAGCGCCGCGACTGTTCCGACCGGAGCCGCAAAATTCTTGATTTGCGCCGCGAGAAATCAACCCAGCGCCTCTAAAGATCGCTGCGGTACCGCAATAAATCAAGCAGACGCCGCGAATCTTGACCTTAATGCCTGAACATCAAAACTGCAACGCTTTTAGGATCGAGCGGGTGCCGCCTCTTGCTCGTTGGTCGCGGCACGGTAAGGCTGTTTCGCAGCGCTTCAGAGCTTCCCGCGCCGGTTGGTCAGGCTGGCAATGACCACCGCCAGCTCGGCGGGCTCGACCGGCTTGGGCACGTGCATGTTGTACCCGGCCGAGAAGGCCTGCAGGCGGTCCTCCAGCCGGGCGTAGGCGGTCAGGGCCACGGCTGGGATGCGCCCCCCGCTTTCGGCCTCCAGGCTCCTCACCTTGCGGATCAGGGCGTAGCCGTCCTCCTCCGGCATCCCGATGTCGGACACCAGGATGTCCGGCCTGTACTCCTCCAGCGCGGCGAGGGCCTCGGCGGCGGAGCTGCAGGTCCGGACCTCGGCCCCGCACTGCTGGAGGACCGCGGCGAGGAGCTGGCGGGCATCAGCCTCGTCGTCGACGGCCAGCACCTTGAGTCCGTGGAGCGCCGGGGGCGAGTCGAAGGGCACTGGCCCGCTGACCGCGGGATGGACGCGCTCGGTCTGACGGGGCTGGGTCTCCGCCACCTTGCGGACGACCAGGACAGGCAGCTTCACCGAGAACACGGCTCCGGTCCCGTCGCTCTGGTTGCCGGCTTCGACCGTCCCTCCGTGCAGCTCCACGATGTGGCGCACGATCGACAGCCCCAGGCCCAGGCCGCCGTGCTTCTTGCTGGGGGTGCTGTCCGCCTGGCGGAAGCGGTCGAAGACGTAGGGCAGGAACTCTTCGTCAATGCCCGGGCCGGAGTCGCTCACGAGGATCTCGAGGTGGGAGTTGATCCGCAGGAGCTGGACCTGCACCCGGCCGTGCTTGGGGGTGAACTTGATGGCGTTCGAGAGCAGGTTCCAGATCACCTGCTGCAGGCGCACGGGATCGCCCAGGACCATGCCCGCCCCGAAGTCCAGGACGAGCTGAATGCGGATGTCCTTGGCGTCGGCGGCCGGACGCGAGGTGTCCACGGCCGCGTTGATGACCGTGGTCAGGTCGACCGGCTGGGCGTCCAGGCGGAGCTTGCCGGAGACGATGCGGGAGAGGTCCAGCATGTCCTCGATGAGCCGCGCCTGCAGCCGGGAGTTGCGCTCGATCGTCTCGATGGCGCGGGCGACGGCGTCCGGCTCGAGGCGGCCGGTGCTCAGCAGCTTGGTCCAGCCCAGGATCGCGTTGAGCGGGGTGCGCAGCTCGTGCGAGAGGAGGCCCAGGAACTCGTCCTTGGCCCGGCTGGCCGACTCGGCCTCGGCGCGCGCCTCCTGCTCGCGACGCAGGAGCTCGTCGCGGTCCTGGATGGCCTGCTGCGCGGCCTTGTAGAGCCGCGCGTTGTCCATGGCGATGGCGGTCTGCGCGGAGAGCCCCTCGACCAGGTGCTCATGGCGCTCGGTGAAGACGCCCGGCTCCGGGTGGCCGAAGAACAGTCCGCCGATGACCTCGCCCGAGCGCGAGATAACCGGCACAGCCAGGTAGCTGGTCACAGGCAGATGGCCCGGAGGCATGCCGTGATAGGGCTCGCTTTTGCCGTACCGCGGGTCCTGCCGGACATTGTCGATGCGGATGGTCTTCTCGCCGCGGAATGTCGGCCCGAACAGCCGCGTGGCGCGAGGCATCGGAAAGTTGGCGAACGCCTCGCGGGAGACCCCCGACAGCGTGTAGAGCATGTAGGAGGCGCCGTCGCTGTCGATGACGTTGTAGAAGAACGAGCCGAACTGCGCGCCGGTGAGCTCGGTCGCGGCATCGGTCACCGCCTGCACGAGCTTCTGCTGGTCGAGCTCCGCGGACAGGAGCTGCCCGATCCGGTTGATGGTCTCGACGACCTCGGTCTGCTCCTGAAGCCTCGCCTCCCGCTCCGCCAGCCGTTCCTCGACGCGGGCGCGCTCGTCTTTATCGATGTTGAGAGTCTCCGCCAAATTTTGCTCCTCTGACAAACCCACGAAGGGGGTTAGCAGGAAGCATGCCGGAGACTGGCTACCAGCCGATCCCGTAGTCCTCGCCGTGGTCGCTGGAGCCGCCCCACATCGTGCCGTGCTCGGGGTCGAGGAGGATGGCGTTGATGGGGCCCGAGGTGCGCGCCTCGGCCTCGACCTTGTAGCCCATCTTCCGCAGCTCCGCCCTCACCCATTCGGGGGTGCTGGCGTGGACCGTCACCCTGCCGGGCTGGGACTCGTGCTCCCCAAAGGAGCTGCGCATCTGGTAGCTGTTGATGTTCGGACCCTCCGCCGCCTCCTGGACGGTCATGCCGAACTCCACCACGTTCAGGAAGAACTGGAGGAGGTTCTGGTCCTGGGTGTCGCCCCCCTGCACCGCGAAGGCGAGCCAGGGCTTGCCGTCCTTGAGCGCCAGGCTCGGGGTGAGCGTCACCCGCGGGAGCTTTCCCGGGGCCAGCACGTTGAACGGGCTCTGCGCCTCCTCGAGCACGAAGCTCTGCATGCGCTGCGACAGCCCGATCCCCGTACGGCCCGCGATGAAGGCCGGCACCCAGCCGCCGCTCGGAGTTGCCGAAACCACCCAGCCCTCCTCGTCCGCGGCGATGATCGAGGTCGTGCCCAGGCGGAAGCTTTCGTCGAAGGCCCCGGAGGACATCGAGGCAACGGGCGGCTGAGTGAAACTCTTCGATTCCTCGGGCGTGCCCCACTTCTCCAGCAGGGGAAGGTACGGGTTCTTCGAGCGCTGGAAGGGATACGGGTCGCCGGGCTTGACCGCCGGGTCGTTGCGCTCGGGGTTGATCAACTTGCGGCGGGATTCGGCGTACTCCTTGGAGAGCAGGCCCAGGACCGGCTCCTCCGGCGGCGTGTAGGGATCGCCGTAGTAGAAGTCGCGGTCCGCGAAAGCCAGGTTCATCGCCTGGTAGATCGTGTGGATGTAACGGGCGCTGTTGAGCCCCATTCCCTTGAGATCCATCGGCTCCAGGATGTTCAGCGCCTGGAGCATCGCCGGGCCCTGGGTCCACGCAGTGAGCTTGTAGACGTCGATCCCCTTGTAGATGGTCTTGACCGGCTCCTCGATGCGTACCTGCCAGCGGGCCAGGTCCTCCTTGGTGATCAGGCCGCCGGCCTCCTGGGTACCGCGGGCGAGCTCGGCGCCGATGTCTCCCTTGTAGAAGCGGTCGTAGGCGGCGAGGATCGCGGCCTTGCGGTCCTTGCCTGCGGCAAGAGCCTGGCGCTCGGCTTCCACCATCTTGCGCAGTGTGGCGGCGAGGTCGGGCTGCTTGAAGACCTGGCCCGGCTCGGGGGGATTGCCCCCGGGGAGGAACACGGCCTTGGAGTACGGCCACTCCTCGATTCGCTTCCGCTCCGCGGCAATCCGGCCGATGACCTGGGCCTCGATGGGATAGCCGTCGGCCATCTCGATCGCGGGAGCGAGGACGTCGGCGAGGCTCAGCTTGCCGTACTCGGCCAGCATGACCAGGAGGCCGCCGGGGGTGCCCGGGGTAACCGCGGACAGGGGTCCGAACTCCGGCGGATAGGGCATGTTCTTGCCGCGGAAGAACTCGGGAGTCGCACCGGTGGGGGCGACGCCCAGGGCATTGATGGCGATGACCTTCTTCTGTCCGGGATGCCAGAGGAGGACCTGGGTCTCGCCGCCCCATCCCAGGGTGTCCCACATGGTGCAGGTGGCGGCGAGCATGGCCGCGGCCGCGTCGACCGCGTTGCCCCCCTTCTGGAACATCATGGCCCCGGCCGTGGCAGCCAGGGGCTTGCCCGTGATGGCCATCCAGTGGCGGGCATGAAGAGGCGGCTTGGCGGTACGGGCAACGGCAGGGCCAGACAAGATCGAGAGCGCAGCGATAAAGACAACAAGTTGACGAGATCCAGGGATCATGGTTCCCCTCCTCGGAAGGGGAGTCTACAGGAAGGCTCAGCCCTGTCCGCGGGATTCGAGCTCGTGGCGGAGGCGGGCCAGCTCTTCCTTGAGGCCGCGGATCTCCTCGTCCTTCCGTCGGCTCGCCTCCTGGACCTCCTGGAAGCTCGGCAGAGGCGTCCCTGTGGCAAGGTCGACGAGACGCAGGTGCTCCCCTTCCCGGCGGAGGCGCAGACCGGTTGTCCAACTGACCAGGCTGCCGTCCGGCTCAGGAGAGATCCGCCGATACCGTCCATCCTGGAGCCGGTATCCCTGAAGCGGTGGATTCAGGTACTCCGCGAGAGGATCGTGGAGGAAGTACTCGTCCACCCGGATCCGCTCGTAGCGATCCCGCTTCATCTCGATGTCTTCGTCCCGGGTGTCCTCGGACGTGACCTCGATGACGAAGCACGGTGCCTGTCCTTCCTTCCACAGAAGAAAGGACTTCCGGTTTCGCTTCTCCACTCCCTTGACGACGAAGACATCCGGGGCGAGGCGCGCTGTACGGTCTCCCCGGATGAAATAGAGCAGCAGGTTGCCGGCCACATACACGTCCGGCACGTCCTGATACCGGTCCTTAAGGGCCGTGATCAGGTAGAACATTTCCTCCAGATGGACATCGCCCTCCGCGATCGGTCTCCCATCCGAGGAGGGATAGAAGTCTTCGTCATCGTCCTGCTCTAGCGGAATCCCTTTTGCCTGCATACGGTCATCCCATCATAGAGGCACGCCCGGGCGCAACCTGTCGTGTGCTCAAACGATAGCACCTACGAGTGCCATCCCGGGTAGAACGCCGGATGGGGACCGTATAGAATGCCCGGGACTCTTTCCGGGCGGCTTCCGCCTCCCGGTCCCCCATATCTCTCAAACTCCACGGGAGGAGATGAAGATGGCTGAGCCCACTGTCGCGGAACCGACCGCGGCCCAGCGTACCCTGGTCCACCTCGAGGTGAAGGACGGCGTCGCCTACCTCACCCTCGACGATCCGCCGGCCAATACCTACACCCACGAGATGATGCGCCAGCTCGACGAGGCCATCCTCAAGGCCCGGTTCGACAAGGACGTCTACGTGATCGTCCTGCGCGGCGAAGGAGACAAGTTCTTCTGCGCCGGCGCCAACATCAACATGCTGAAGTCGTCCGATCCGTACTTCAAGTACTACTTCTGCCTGCACGCCAACGAGACGCTGAACCGGCTGGAGCAGACCCCCAAGCTGGTCATCGCGGCGCTCGAGGGGCACACGGTGGGCGGCGGCCTGGAGATCGCCATGGCGGCCGACATCCTGGTCGCCAAGAAAGGCTCCGGCAAGATGGGGCTGCCCGAGATCAACCTCGGTGTGCTCCCGGGCACCGGCGGCACCCAGCGGCTGGCGCGGCGCGTCGGCAAGAGCATCTCGATCGACCTCATGGTCACCGGCCGCCTGATCGACTTCGAGGAGGCCCAGCGGCTCGGCATCGTCAACTACATCTTCGAGGGCGACGACTTCGCCGGCCAGATCCACGAGTACGCCAGGCAGTTCACCCCGCCGAACAAGGCCGCCAAGGCCGCGGGCCGCATCAAGCGGTCGGTGCAGTCCGGCTGGGAGGTGCCGTTCGAGAGCGGCCTCGCCATCGAGCGCGAGCTGCAGCAGCAGCTCTTCGAGAGCCCGGACGCCAAGGAGGGCCTCGACGCCTACGTCGCCAAGCGCAAGCCGGAGTTCCGGGGCTGGTAGAGAACGCTGTGAAGAACGACAACGACATCGTCCTCGCCGCTCCGGTGCGGACCCCGATCGGCAAGTTCCTCGGCTCCCTGTCGTCGCTGACGGCAGTGGAGCTGGGGACTGCCGCAGCCAGGGCCGCACTGGAGCGTGCCGGGCTCGACCCGCAGAACGTGGACCAGGTGATCTTCGGCCATGGACGGCAGGCGGGCAGCGGACCCAACTCCGGCCGGCAGGTCGCCTGGCGCTCCGGAGTGCCGGCGGACCGTCCGGCGTACACCGTGAACCAGGCGTGCGCCTCCGGCCTCCAAGCCGTGCTCTCGGCCGCCCGCACGATCCTCACGGGCGAGGCCCGGGTGGTGCTCGCGGGCGGCATGGAGAGCATGTCGAACACGCCCTACCTCCTCCCCCGGGCGCGGACCGGCTACCGTCTGGGCAACGCCGAGATCGTGGACGCCATGTACAAGGACGGGTTCAACTGCCCGCTGTCCGAGCTCGCCATGGGGGAGACCGCCGAGGAGCTCGCCCGGGAAGTGGGGATCGACCGCGCCGCTTCGGACGCCTATGCCCTGGAGAGCCAGCTCCGCTGCGAGCGCGCCCGGACCGAAGGACGGTTCGATAGCGAGATCGTGCCGGTCACGGTCTCCGGCAAGAAGGGGGATGTGACCATCTCCAAGGACGAGCATCCGCGCGACGGCGCCACCCTGGATTCCATGACGAAGCTCAAGCCGGTCTTCCGGGAGGACGGCGTGGTGACCGCGGGCAACGCCTCCGGGATCACGGACGGCGCTGCGGCCATTATCGTGGCCTCCCGGGCCGCGGCCAAGGAGCTGGGGCTGCCGGTGGTGGCCCGTCTCTCGGGTTGGCACGTGGTCGGGGTCGAGCCGCGGATCATGGGCATCGGACCGGTCCCTGCCGTGCGCAAGGTCCTGGAGAAGGCCGGGCTCGATATCGGAGCGATCGACGAGGTCGAGATCAACGAGGCCTTCGCCGCCCAGGTGCTCGCCTGCAACCGGGAGCTGGGGATCGGCACCGACCGCCTGAACCCGGACGGCGGCGCCATCGCCCTGGGTCACCCCATCGGCGCCACGGGCACCCGCATCCTCGTCACCCTGCTCCACGGCCTGGAGAGGCGGGGCGGCGAGCGGGGCATCGCGACCCTCTGCGTCTCCGGCGGCATGGGCATCGCGGCCCTCGTCGAGCGGGAGGCGGCCGCTTGAAGGGGAAAATCCTCGTAGCCACCGCTTCGGACGAGAAGGCTCTTCCCTACGGCGAGGCCCTCAAGGCCGTGGGCGTCGAGGATTTCCGGTATGTGATGCCCGACTCCGTGACTCCCGAAGAGGCCCGGAGGCTGGCAAGCCAGGCCACCGGGCTCGTGCTCTGCGGCGGAGTCGACGTGGCGCCGGAGCTCTACGGCGAGACACCGGTCAACGACACGGTTGAGGTGATGGCGGAGCGCGATGCCATGGAGTGGGCTCTGGTCGAAGGGGCGCGGGAGGCCAAGGTGCCGGTCTGGGGGATCTGTCGCGGCATCCAGGTGCTGAACGTCTTCCTCGGCGGCTCGCTCTGGCAGGACCTCCCGAGCCAGCGTCCCGGCGACGTGGTCCACAGCATCAGCGAGCCCAAAAATCACCTGGCCCACACCGTCCAGGTGCTGGAGCCGGGCATGCCCCTCGGCGAGGTGCTCGCCCGCGAGACTCCCCGGGTCAACAGCCGCCATCATCAGGCGATCAAGCGCCTGGCGGACGGGCTGGTCCCGGTGGCCGAGTCTCCGGACGGTCTGATCGAGGCGGTGGTCCTCGACCGTCCCGACTGGTGGGTACGGGCTGTCCAGTGGCATCCCGAGAACCTGGTCGCCCTGGCCCAGCACCGGGCGCTCTGGGAAGACTTCGTCCGGGCAGCAGCCAAGGTATGAGCTCGAATCTCCTCCTGTCCCGGGATGGACGCACCGCGACCATTACGCTGAATCGTCCCCCGCTGAACATCCTGGACATCCCCACCATCGCCCGGCTCGGAGAGGTCGTCTCCGAGTTGGACCAGGACGAGGATCTGCAGCTCGTCACAATCAGGGGCGCGGGGGACCGGGCCTTTTCCGCCGGGGTCGCGGTCCAGGACCACACTCCGGAGCTGGTCGGTCCCATGCTGGAGAGCCTGCATAGAGCCATCCGCAAGCTTCGGGACCTCTCCGCTGTCACGGTGGCCGCGGTGCGCGGGCACTGCCTGGGGGGAGGAATGGAGCTGGCTCTCTCCTGCGACCTGGTTGTCGCCACGGAGGATGCTCGCTTCGGCCAGCCGGAGATCGAGCTGGGCTGCTATCCCCCTGTGGCTGCGGCCCTCTATCCGTCCCTGATCGGACCGGGGCGCACCCTCGACCTGCTCCTCACCGGGAGGACGCTCTCCTGCGAGGAGGCCGAGAGGATGGGCCTGGTCGCCCGGCGGGTCTCTTCACTGGACGAGGGGATCGCGAAGCTGACATCCGAGATCCTGGCCAAGAGCGCCGCGGTCGTCCGGCTCACCAAGAAAGCGGTTCGCGCTGGTTGCGATCAAGGCTTTTCCGAGGCGCTGGCCGAGTCCGAGCGCCTGTACCTCGACGAGCTCTGCCCCACCGCCGACATGGCGGAGGGGATCGCCGCCTTCCTGGAGAAGCGGCGGCCGGTGTGGAAGCACCGGTAGGAAGAGAGATTGGAGATGCGCCGAGTCGTCGTGACCGGAATGGGCGCCATCACCCCCATCGGCAACAGCCTGGACCGCCTGTGGGACGGGGTCCTGGCCGCCGCCAGCGGCGTATCCGAGATCCGCTCCTTCGACGTGTCGGACCTCCCCGTCCGGTTCGCCGCCCAGGTCGGGGGCTTCGATCCGGTGGAGCGCTTCGGGGTCAAGGAGGCGCGCCAGATCGACCGCTTCACCCAGTTCGCCCTGGCCTCGGGCGAGGAGGCGCTCCAGGACAGCGGCTTGGACCTGGGGAAGGAGGACCTGGAGCGGATCGGCTGCATCTGGGCCACCAGCGTCGGCGGGCTCGCGGAGGTGGAGAAGAACGTCGAGACCCTGTTGACCAAAGGGCCGCGGCGGCTCACTCCGCACTTCATCCCCAAGTTCATGCCCAACTCGGCCGCCGGCCACCTGGCGATCCGCTTCGGCCTGCGGGGGACCAACTTCGCCGTGGTCTCGGCCTGCGCCTCCGGCCAGCACGCTCTGGGAGTCACCCTGCGGAGCATCCAGGCCGGGGATGCGGACGTCGTCCTGACCGGAGCTTCGGACGCATCGGTGAACCGCCTGGGCATGGCCGGCTTTTGCGCCATGCGCGCGCTGTCGCAGCGCAACGACGATCCGGCCACGGCCTCGCGCCCCTTCAACCTGGACCGCGACGGCTTCGTGGCCGGCGAGGGAGCGGGGGCGTTGGTCCTGGAGGAGATGGAGCGGGCGCGGGCCCGCGGCGCGCGGATCTACGGCGAGATCCTGGGCTGGGGCAGCACGAACGACGCCCATCACATCTCGGCGCCGCTGCCCGACGGTGCCATGGCCTGCCGCGCCATGCAGATCGCCCTCAAGGACGGCCGGGTCGGTCCAGGGGACGTGGACTACGTCAACGCCCACGGCACCTCGACCCCCTTCAACGACGTGGTGGAGACGCGCGCAATCCGCAGCGCCTTCGGACCCCATGCGGACCGGCTCATGGTCAGCTCCAGCAAGTCCCAGATCGGCCATCTGGTGGGTGCGGCCGGCGCGGTCGAGGCCGTGATCACCCTGCTGGGCCTCCATCACCAGGTCGCGCCGCCGACCATCAACTACCGGGTCCCCGACCCCGAGTGCGACCTCGACTACGTGCCCAACGAGCCCCGGCCGGCCCGTCTGCGCCGCGCCCTCTCGAACTCGTTCGGGTTCGGCGGGCACAACGCGTCGGTCCTGTTCGGAACGGTCTAGAATCCGCGGAACATCGCATCGGAGGAGACTTCTCATGCCTGAAACCATTCTGGTGGAAAAGGAAGGCCGCGTCGCCATCCTCACCGTGAACCGTCCCGACAAGCTCAACGCGCTCAATCAGCAGGTGCGCGACGACATGCTGCAGGTCCTCGCCGAGATCGAGAAGGACGACTCGGTGGGCGTCGTCGTCGTCACCGGGGCCGGCGAAAAGTCGTTCATCGCCGGGGCGGACATCGGCGAGTTCGCCGGCCGCACCCCGTTCGACCAGCGCGAGGCCATGGCGAGCCCGCGCGTGTTCGACATCATGGCCAACTTCCCCAAGCCGGTCATCGCCATGATCAACGGCTTCTGCCTGGGCGGCGGCTGCGAGCTGGCCATGTCGTGCGACATGCGGATCGCTTCCGAGAAAGCCCGCTTCGGCCAGCCGGAGATCAAGCTCGGCCTGATCCCGGGCGGCGGCGGCACCCAGCGGCTCCCCCGCCTCGTTGGCCTCGGCCATGCCATGCGCCTCATCCTTACCGGCGACATGATCCCGGCCGCCGAGGCCAAGGAGATCGGCCTCGTCGAGATGGTCGTCCCCGCCGAGGAGCTGCGCGCAAAAACCCTGGAGCTGGCGAACAAGATCGCCGCCATGAGCCCCCTCACGGTGCGCGTTGCCAAGGAAGCCCTGCGGGCGAGCGAGAGGCTGGCGATCGAGGACGGCCTCCCCTACGAGCGCGACCTCTTCTGCCTCTGCTTCTCCACCCAGGATAAAGAAGAGGGCGTCAAGGCCTTCCTCGAAAAGCGGCCTGCCCAGTGGACGGGACGTTGATGACGTCCCCACACGAGGACCTGCTGGCGCTGCGCTCCGAGTTCCCGATCCTGGAGCGCACGACCTATCTGATCAACAACTCCCTCGGGGCCATGCCCCGGGGGGTGAATGACGAGCTTGCCACCTTCGCCCGCGAGTGGGGAGAGCGCGGCGTGCGCGCCTGGCACGAGGGATGGTGGGAGATGGCCGCGGAGACCGGCGACCTGCTGGCTCCCCTCCTCGGCGTGCGGCCGGGAGGGGTCTCCATGCACCAGAACGTCTCGGTCGCGGCGGCCCTCTTCATCTCGGCAATCGACTACCCGGCGGAGCGCAACCGCGTCGTCTACACCGAGCTGAACTTCCCCAACGTCATGTACCTGATGGAAGGGGAGCGGCGGAAAGGGGCCGAGATCGTGATGGTGCCGTCGGACGACGGCATCGGCGTCCCCACCGAGCGGCTGCTCGCGGCCATCGACGAGCGCACGCGGCTGGTGCCCATCTCCCATACCCTGTTCCGCAGCGCCTTCGTCCAGGATGCCCAGGCCATCGCCCGCCGCTGCCGCGAGGTCGGCGCGATCCTGCTCCTGGACGTCTACCAGTCCGCCGGGGTCCTCCCCCTGGAGCTGGAGGCCTGGGGGGTCCATGCCGCGACCGGTGGATCGGTCAAGTGGCTCTGCGGCGGTCCGGGCGCAGGCTACCTCTGGGTCGATCCGGAGCTCGCGCCCACCCTGGAGCCGACCTTCACCGGCTGGCAGGCGGACGAGGAGCCGTTCCTGTTCCGTCCCGGGCCGATCCGCTACCGGAAGGAGTCCAACTGGCGCTTCCTGACCGGCACGCCGAACATCCCCGCGCTCTACTCCTGCCGCTCGGGCTACCGGATCGTGGCCGGAGTCGGATCCCAGCGCATCCGCGAGCGCTCCCTCGCCCTCACCAGCCATCTTGTCCAAGCTGCGGAAGAAGCGGGCTTCGAGGTCCGCACCCCGCGCAACCCCAAGCACCGGGGAGGGACCGTCTCCATCTGGCACGAAGACGCCGAACGCCTCTGCCACGAGCTGATCGCCCGCGAGATCATCTGCGACTACCGTCCCCGCGCCGGCATCCGCCTCTCGCCGCACTTCTACAACACCGAAGCGGAGCTGGACCACGCGGTCAGGACTCTGAGGGAGCTGGCGGGATGAAGATGACTGAGCCGCGCTACGAAGTAATCATCTATTGGAGCGGTGAAGATGAAGCCTTTATCGCCGAGGTACCGGAGCTGCCCGGTTGCGCCTCCGATGGCTCCACCTACCAGGAAGCATTGGGCAATGTTCAGGTGATTATCCAAGAGTGGATTGAGACGGCAAGAGAGCTTGGCCGCACCATTCCCGAGCCTCGCGGAAGGCTGATGTTCGCTTAGGCGGGGACGTACCGGCCGGCCTCCTGATAAAATCGGGATCAACAAAAGGAGATCGCCGTGAAGAGATCCATCCTGACCGGGCTCGCCATCGTCTGCCTGCTCACCCTCTCGGCTCCGGCTCAGGCCCAAAGGTCCGCGAAGGAGCAGGACATCCGCAGGCTGCTGCTGCTCATGGGCTCGGCGGAGTTGGGGAGGCAGGTCGTGGAGCAGATGTTCGAACAGTTCCGGACCTCGCTCCCCGACGTCCCCACCGATTTCTGGGACGGGATGCTCAAGGAGATGGAGCCGCAGAAGTTCGTGGAGCTGGGAGTCCCCATCTACGACAAGCACTTCACCCAGGAAGAGATCCGCGAGCTCATCGCCTTCTACGAGACCCCCATCGGGCGCAAGCTCACCGTCAAGCTGCCCGTGATCACCCAGGAGTCGATGGCCGCGGGCCAGAAGTGGGGCGAGGAGATCGCCAAGAAGGTCATGGAGAGGCTTCAGGCCCGCGAGAGCGCCCGGCCCTGACCGTCATCAGGAAGACGAAGGCCACGGCGGCTCCGGGGATCAGGACCGCCGCGGCCCATCCTCCCTCGAACCCGGCCTTCCGCGAGGCGATCCTCGCGAGCAGCGCGAACGTGAAGGCCGCCGCGTAGATCAGGAGCGGCAGAAGCCCGCCAGTCAGCGCCAGGACACGCGCCCAGGTCCGCTTGGGAGGGAAGGCGGCTAGCAGGGCCGCCGGGAAGAGAAGGACGGCGAGCACCGGCGCCAGGAAGAGCGCGGCCAGGAAGAGCCACCGGAAGGCGAAGCCCGGCGCGTAGCGCCACCCCTCCCGCGTCCGCTCCTCCGCGGAGTCGAAGCGCCAGCGCCCGGGGCGCCCCCGGAAGAGCAGCAGCAGCCAGAGCGCGAGCCCCATCCAGTAGATGTCGCGGCGCAGCCAGACCCGGCCGAAGAGGGCCAGATACTCGTCCTCCGGAATAGGCCGGCCTGCCAGCCTGTCCATCCGCCGCACCGCCGCGGTCACCGCTTCGGTCCACCTCCCCATCCGCGCGGGGTCGAGCCGTTGCGCAGTGTCGGTCGGCCTGTGAAAGGCAGGGTCCATGGCCAGGAGCGAGCTGTCCGAGACGGAGAGGGCCGGGATGCCCTGCTCCTGGAAGGAGTTGGCGTCCGCCCCGAGGCGCACCCGGGCCGTGCGCAGGATGAGCTGCGCCAGCATCGACATCTTGATGTCGGACATCTCGTAGCGCCAGCCCACCGCCTCGCCGCTGCGCAGGAGGAAGTGCACCAGCCAGCCCGGGGCCATGGTCCTCTCCCCCTTCACCTCCACCGGGAAGACATGGATCGTCGGCCCCGCGCTCCCCGACCAGCCCACCATCTCCACGTTGAGGTTGGCCAGAATGCGGTCCCGCCGCGCGGGGGGCAGGCTCGCCACCCAGCCCTGGCTCCCCTTGAGGCCCACCTCCTCGGCGTCGAAAAGGACCACCCGGACGGTGTGCTCCAGGGGGGTGCGCGCCAGGTCGGCCGCGGCCGCGATCACCACGCCGCAACCTGAGGCATCGTCTCCGGCCCCGGGGCTCGGCCGGACCGTGTCGTAATGGGCCGAGAGAACGATCTCCCGGTCGGTCTTGCCGGGCAGGACGCCGGTCAAGTTGACCCACTCGGGATGCCCCGCCACCGGCACCGCCCTCACCTCCCGAAGACCCGACCGCTCCATCTCGCTCAGCAGATAGCGCGCCGCCGCAGCCTGGTTCGGGCCGCCGTCCGGCCGCGGCCCGAGGCGGGCAAGCCCCGTCGCAACCTGATGGGCCAGGGGAGTCTCCCGGGCCGTCGCAGAGGAAGCGGCCAGCAAGGCCAACAGCACCAGAACGACCCGGACTCGGTTTTCCATGGGGCCGCTATCCTAGCCTGGATCGGTATTGGCCGTTCGAAGCACCTTCTTGGGTAAGGGAGCCGAAGAAGGCGCTTACATCGGGGGCAGAGTTGAAGTACACTTCAACTACTACTTCAGGACGAATGCTGGAACCCTGAGGGCTCGCCCCCAGGAATGGAGCTGTCACACTTGTCTCGAAACGGCCGGCCGTATCTGTTCATCGGGGTGATCACGGCGGCGGTCTCGCTGATCGCCCTGCTGCTCGTGGAGCGGCTGGTCGCGGTCTCGGCCGACGCCCAGCTTGCCCGCCAGGTGGGATGGAACCTGCTCGCCATCGCCCTGTCGTCCGGCGCCCTGTCCGCGGTCCTGGCCTGGGTCGTGGTCTGGCGCATCCATCTCCCCCTGCGGCGCCTGGCCGGGACCATGTCGTCCATGGCCCGGTCCGGGGAGCTCCAGAGCGGCTTCCCCACCTCCGGCGGCGGGGGCGAGGTCCAGCTCATCGAGGAGACCTTCCGCGCCCTGGTGGTCTCGCTGGAGGACTCGCAGCGCGCCCGCGAGCGCTCGTACGTGGAAGCGGTGGGGGCCATCGTGACCGCGGCCGACGCCCGCGACCAGGAGACGACCGGCCACTCGTTCCGCGTCGCCCTGTACGCGGTCGAGCTGGCGCGGAGCCTGGGAGTGACCGGCGACCCGCTCAAGGCGATCGAATGGGGCGGGCTGCTCCACGACGTAGGCAAGATGGTCGTGCCCGACGACATCCTTCGCAAAGGGAGCCCGCTCACCGAGGACGAGTGGCTCATCATGAAGCAGCACCCGAGCTGGGGCTACGAGATGCTGGCCGAGGTCAGCTTCCTCCAGCCCGCCTCGCTCGACCTCATCTACAGCCATCACGAGCGCTGGGACGGCAACGGCTACCCCCGCGGCCTCGTCGGGAAGGAAATCCCCCTGGGCGCCCGCATCTTCGCCGTGGTGGACACCTACGACGCCATCACCTCGGACCGTCCCTACCGCCGCGCCCGTCCGCACGCGGTGGCCATGGCCGAGCTGCAGTTCGTGGCGGGCCAGCAGCTCGATCCCGAAGTGGTCGAGGCCTTCCGCGCGATTCCCGAGGTCGAGCTGCGCCGGCTCCGGCAACTCTGCCGGCGGGCCCATCCCGGTCTACGGCTGCCCGCCGACCTGCTCGACCGGCTCAGCGCGCCGGAGACGCTCTCGAGCGCCTTCCTGCACTAGTGGCCTGTCAATCCCTACACAGAGGGTTTACCCATCTTCGTTCGCAGGCGAGCCAGCTCCTCGGCTAGAGCCTGAGCCCGTTCCTCGGCCGCGGCAGCGCGCTCCTCCGCGGCCCTGCGCGCAGCAGCCTCTGCGGCAGAACGCTCCTCGAACGCGGCGGCGCGGTCCTCGGCAGCTTGGCGCGCCGCTTCGAGCTCATCGTTCCAAAGGAGCTTCTCTCCGCTTGCCGTGTCCACCAGCCGCAGCCGCTCGCCTTCCGGCAACACCGTCACGCCGGCAGTCCGGAGATCCAGCGAGCCGTCGCCGTTCAATGCGATCTGCCGGTAACGGCCCCTTTCGAGGCGATAGCCCTGGAGGCGCGGCTTCAGGTAATCCCCGTAGGGATCGAAGAGCACCAGCTCGGCCACGCCGAGCCGCTCGTAGAGGTCCTTCTTGGAGCCCGTGTCCTCGCGGCGGGTCCAGCGCGAGGTGATCTCGAAGACCAGGGCGGGAACCTTCTCCTCCCAGAGGAGAAAGGTGTCCCGGCTCCTCTTGGCGACACCCTGGGCGAGCAGGACGTCGGGAGCCACCGACTTGTTGCGGTCTCCCTTCTGGTAGTAGAGGAGGAGATTGCCGCCTACCCACACGTCCGCCGTGCCGGCGAAGCGCCGTTCCAGTGCTTCGATGACATCGGACATCACCACGCGGTGGAGCGTCGTCTCGGCCATGGGCTGGCCGTCGGAGGTGGGGTACTCGATCTCCTGCTCGAGCGGCAGTGCGCACATACGTGCCTTCCCTCTTGAAACGGTCCCGACGGTCGCGTCATCAGATCACCAGGAGGCGTCCTGACGCAACCCCCTTTTTATGGTACCACGCTGACGCCATCTCCCTGACACCTCTGCTGCACTAGACTCGCGGCGTGGCCGAGCGCCGGGTCCTCCACCCCGTCCTCTCCTCCGAAGAGCGCCGCCGTCTCTTCCTGGAGGGGATCGACCTTTTCAACCGGGGGGACTTCTTCGCCGCCCACGAAGCCTGGGAGGAGATCTGGCGCTCCACCACGCCCGAGCCCCGGGAGCTCTTCCAGGGGCTCGTCCAAGTGGCCGCCGCCCTGCACCAGGCCCTCGACCTCCAGAGGAAGATCGGCCCCCGCAACACCCTCGCCAAGGCCCGCTCCCACCTGGAGCTTTACACGCCGGTCGCCTGCGGCCTGGATATCGAAAACCTGCTGGAGTCCGTCCGCCAGTGGCAGGAGTGGCTGGAGCGGGACGGAGAGAGGCCGGCGGTTCCCGGGATCGGGATCGTCGATCCGCAGAGCGTGATCTAGTCGGCGCTCGCCTCCCGCGCCCGGCTCCCGAGCCAGAGCAGGAGCGCGCCGAGAGCGCAGGCGGCAGGGCAGACCAGGAGCGCGAGCCTCATCCTCCCGGGATCGGCGGCGACCCCCAGCCAGTCGCTGAGCTTGCCGATGACGGGGCCTCCGATGCCATACGCGAAGATGTTGATCGTCGAGAAAAAGACGCCGATGGCGAGCCCGCGCAGATTGGGGCCGGCGATATCGAGGACGTCCGCGGTCGCGGGTCCGAGCCAGATCAGCGCAAGCCCGTACACGGCGACGCTCAGGAACACCAGAAGGCCCAGGTGGTTGCTGAACAGCAACCCCAGCCAGAGCGGGACCGAAGCGAGCGCGGCGAAGGCGCCGAACCTCATGGGGCCTCCCCGGCCCAGCCGGCGGAGGCGGTCGGACACGTACCCGCCCAGGATCATGACCGGCAGGCCGACGGCCACCGACAGGACTCCCCCCGCGATCCCGATCGTCGCCAGGCTCATGCCGTGGACGCGAGCAAAGAAAGCCGCTCCCCAGACCCCGAGGTTGTTGGCGGCGAGCCCGAACAGCGCGTACCCCAGGTACAGGTAGAGGAGCGGAGCGGAGCGGAAGAGGATCTTCCAGTCCTCGCGGCCATAGCGGACCGCCGCCACCTCCGTGCGTCCGCGCGCCGGCTCGCGCAGCAGGAAGACGACCAGCGCGAGAGCGAGCCCCGGGAACCCCAGCAGGTAGAACGCCCACCGCCATCCGTAGCTCTGCCCGATCCATCCGCCGAGGAAGAAGGCCAGGCCGCCCCCGATGGCGATGCCCGACGAGTAGATCCCCTGGACCGTGGCGCGGATCCGGGGCGGGAAGTAGTCGCCCAGCATCGAGAGGGCCGCGGGGCCGAGCGTGGCCTCGCCCACTCCGACCATGACCCGGCAGAGGAAGATGCTCCAGAAGCTGTCGCAGAAACCGGTCAGTCCGGAGAACAGGCTCCACACCGCGAGCCCGCCGGCGATCAGGTTCTTCCTCACCACGCGGTCGGCGAGGCGCCCGAAGGGGACCCCGAGCAGCGTGTAGAAGATGACGAACGAGGTCGTCCCCAACAGCGCGAGCTGCAGGTCGCTGAACTTCATCTCCGCCTTGATCGGCGTGAACAGGATGTAGATGAGCGACCGGTCGAGGAAGTTCAGGACATAGACAAGGGTAAGGATGAGGAGCACGTACCAGGAGTACGCCGGCACCTGCTCCCGGACTGGTTCCCGGACTGGCTGGCTGGACATTGGCGGGGAGTTTAACCGAACGAATGTTCGGTATCAAGGCGATTCTTCACGAGGGCAGCGTGTTCGTCCAGAGGCAGGATTGACGGGATGCGATGTAGGGGAGGGGCTTGCCCCCTCCCGGGCGGGGGAAGACCCCGCCGAGACAGGAATCGCATTGGGAGCTTCCGCCCTCCCGGCCTGGACGAAGAAAGCGAACGCCTTTCAAGAGGTCTCTTCGTGCCGCTTGGAATTCGTCTCAAGAACGAACCTTTTCAGGCTTTCCGCATGGAAGTGGTCGCGGCCATGGAAGGCGTGAATGAGGGGGCTACAGAGAGAGAGTTATAGAAGGGAACTCTTGGGGTGTTCCCACCGGTACACGAATATGAGGGCGATGCCGAGCGCGACCTGAGCGAGAAGAACGGCGAGCGCGAATCGAGGAAGCAGATAGCCAGCGATGAGGATAAGTGCGTAAGCGCCGGCCACAAGCAGGCGTGTGCGGACCGAATGCTCTGACGAAAGTACGAATTGCGCGACAAGCGCCAGGACAATAAGGTACGCCAGTCCGCTATACACGATGGTTAGTTCCTATTCGGCGCCCAACGGCTTCTGAGGTGAGCGGCGGCTTCAGCCGTCCGCTCGACCGACCGGGATACTAGTTGAGGCCCCCTCTCTCCGAGCCTGCGGTAGGCTCGTGGCGATGAGGAACAAGAAAGGAGGCCTCGATGAGATTCTACACCCAACAGCACCGTCACTACTGCGGAATCGACCTCCATGCTCGCAGCATG
>DATMER010000135.1:0-38407 GCA_035556715.1 Thermoanaerobaculia bacterium | reverse complement strand
TCGGTCACCGCTCTCTGCATCTCGCCGGAGACGCGCGAGGCGAAGATCTGCAGCAGGGCCCGCGCCTGCGCCACGTCGGCGATCGGCGCCGGGGTGATCACCGCCATCACGCCGATCGGTGTGCCGTCGGCTCCGATGAGCCGCGTGCCTACGTAGCCTTCCGCGCCCCACGCCAGCGACGAGTCCGCCGGAAAGAGAGCGCGGATGCCCGACGCGCACGCGAACAGTCCTTCCGCCAGGACGCGTTCCGACGGTGTGCCCGCGAGCGCGTATTCAAGGTCATCCACCATGACGCCCTGTCTCGATGCGGCAAGCGCCCGGACGGCAGGCCGGTCGGTGAGCAGTTCTCCGATCACGGCAAACTCCGCATCGAGTGTTCGCAACAGCTCGCGCACCACCGCCGGAAAGAACCGTTCGCCTGTTTCCGAGAGCGCCACCGCGGCATGACGGAGCATGTCCTCGGTCAGCTGCCGCTGTCGGGCCTGCAGTCGCTGCTGCCGGGCGGTGACCGCCGCACCGAGGAACGTCAAGCCGAGGATCAGAAGCGTGCCGAACAGGACGCCAACCGCAAGATCGCGGGTGGCGAGCACGCCGCCGACGGTCGCCTCGGGCCCGCGGGTGAAATGCGCGGCGGCCATGCCCGTGTAGTGCATTCCAGAAATCGCCGCGCCCATGATGACCGCGGCCGCAGCGCGAGGCGCCACCCACAGCTCTCCGAGGTGCTTGAAGCGGAACGCGAGCACGAGCGCGGCGCACGAGGCCGCCACCGCGATGGCAATCGACAGCCACCAGAGGGCCGCGTGGTAGTGAACGGCAATCGGCGACACCATTGCCGCCATGCCCGTGTAGTGCATGCCCGCAATCGCCACGCCCATGCAGATCCCGCCCGCCGCCACGACCGTCGCCGACATCGACGCACGGCTGGCCAGGAGGAGCGCAAGCCCCGCGGCGACGATCGCGACGATGAGCGAGAGCACCGTCAGGGTCACGTCGTACCGGATCGGCACCGGCAGCCGCAGCGCGAGCATGGCGATGAAATGCATGCTCCAGATACCGCAGCCCATCGCAATGGCCCCGCCGACGATCCAGCCGGCGCGGCCCCAGCCACGCGGTGCGGCGGAGATGCGCGCGCTGAGGTCGAGCGCCGCGTACGACGCGAGCACGGCGACGAGGATCGAGACGGTGACCAGCCACGCGTCGTAGCTCTGGGGAAGCTCGGGCCCAGGCATTCCGTAAAGTATATGCCTGTCAAACACCGCTTAACTGACCGAGCGCCTGCCGGATCTCCGGCTGCCCCGGATCGATCTCCAGCGAACGGCGGAAGGCCCGGGCCGCGCCTTCGGGATCTCCGAGACAGAGACGGGCGATCCCCGCGCCGTTGTGGGCGAGCGGCTCGGCGGGGGAGAGTCGGGCGGCCTCCTCGAAGTCGGCGAGGGCCAGGGCGCACTCCTGGCGCTCGAAGCGGGCCTGGCCCCGGGCGAGCCGGAGCTTCGCTTCGGCGGGCCGGACCGCGATCGCCCGGTCGAGCAATCCGGGCCGGGCTCGTGCCCGCTCCAGCACCCGTTGGGCTCCGTCGTGAAGGCCCGCTTCCAGGGCTCGGACGAGGAGATCGTCGGAGCGGTCCGGTTCCGTCGCCGAGAGGAGATCGCTCAGGTTCCAGAGCGCCGAGGCGGAGGCGGGCGCGATCTCGATGGCCCGCTCGAAGGCGCGCATGGCCTGGTCGGTCCGGCCCTCCTGGCGCAGCAGCAATCCCTGGTTGTTGTAGGAGGCGGCGGTGCGGGTCTCGCCCTTGGGGGCTTGGCCAGAAGATCCCAGGTAGCCCAGGGCGCGCAGCTTGGCCACCTCCTCCTCCCCGGATGTCGTCTCGATCCGTGGGACTGGCGCGGGATGCCACGGATAATCCGCCGGTTCACCGTGGAGCTCCGGCGCTCCCGGAAGGGGAGGGCCAGCGATCCGCTTGCCGGGCGGGAGCCCCAGCAGGGCGAGAAGAGTGGAGCAAACCTGGTCCACTCGGCCCGTCTGCCGCTCGCCCTTCCCGATCCCCGGACCCCAGAGCAGGTACATCCCCTCGTCGCGATGCCATCGCCCCGCGGTGGCCGCGGTCACTGGCCCGGAAGGCTGTTCCTCACCCCAGAGGAACCCATGATCGGAAGCGAGCATCAGCACGGCCCCATGCTTCTCGGCCCACTTCCGGTACTCCCCGAGCAGGCGGTCCACTTCGGCGAAGTAGAGATCCGGCACGCGACGGTCGGAAAGCGGCGCGAAGACGTGGCCGATCGTGTCGGTCCCCTGGAAGTAGAGGATCGTGAGGTCCGGCGTCTCCGTCTCCAACCACGACCTCGCCAGGGCATCGTAGGCGCGGGTTTCCACCAGGATCCGCCTCAGCGCGCTCACGGGATGGGCGTAGGGATCGGGACGGCCGGCGATGCGGTCGTACTCCTCCCGGCTCAGCCCGATCAGGTACTCCTTCAGATCCTCGTACCCGGTCTCTTCCTCCACACGGGCCAGGGTTTCCCGGGCCCACGCCTCACGCTCGGGCGGATGGACGATGCCCGGCGGCGGCTGGCTCTCCCGCGAGGTGAAGGAGAAGAAGCGGTCCGCGACCATCAATCCCTTCACCGGCTCGGCCGGCCAAGTGGCCCACATCCCGAAGACGGCTGCGGTCTTCCCCAGGTTCCAGATAGCCGGGACGCGCCGCTCCTCGCGGGTGATGGGCTCCTCGATGCCCGTGACCGGGTTGAGCCGCGTGAAGTCAAGGATGCCGTGCTCCAGGGGGCTCACGCCTGTCATCATGGTCGTCCAGACCAGCGGCGAAAGGGGCGGGTTGAGCGTGGTGAGCACCCCGGTCCGCCCCTCCCGCGCCAGCGCGGCGAGGTTTGGCATCACCCCTCGTTCCATGTAGGGGTCCAGAAGCTGCCAGTCGGCGCCGTCGAGGCCGAGGAAGAAGACCGGACGATGGCCCGGAGTGGGTTCGCCGCAGGCCAGGAGCGCGAAAGAGGTGAGGAAGAGAAGAAGAGGCTTCATCGGGTCCCAGAGGCGTTATACCACTTCGGCCCTCACCCCCAGCCCTCTCCCAGCCGCACGCCCGGCCCCCCCGAAACATCCGCGCTCCCTCCCTCGTAATGTTGGCGACGAGAGGGAGACACCTATGAACTTGCTTGTGAAAGATCTCAAATATGCGGCCCGGATGCTCGCCAAGACACCGGGCTTCACCGCCGTCGCCCTGGTCACCCTGACCCTCGCGATCGGCGCCAATACCGCCATCTTCAGCATCGTCAACGGCATGCTCATCCAGCCGCTGCCCTTCCCCGAGCAGCACGAGCTGATCCAGTTCATGCGCGGCTTCCGCGAGGGCGGCGTGTCGGGCGGTACGTCCGTGCCCAAGTACGTCTACTGGGAGGAGAACAGCCGCAACCTCTACGAAGGGGTGGCCGCGTTCGACAACCTCGGCTCCGGGTTCAACATGGCCGGCGACGGCACACCCGAGCGGATCGTCGGCTCCCGCGTCACCCACGAGTTCTTCTCCGTATTCGGCGCCAGGCCCGTGATCGGCAGGGACTTCCTGCCCGAGGAGGACCGTCCCGGCGCGGCCAAGGTCATCATCCTGAGCCACGGGCTGTGGAACCGCCGCTTCAACGCGGACCCCTCGATCCGCGGCAAGGTGATCCAGCTCAACGGCGAGGCCTACACAGTGCTCGGCGTCGCGCCGGAATGGTTCAAGTACCCCGCCAACGCCGAGCTCTGGACTCCCTTCCAGATGGACCGCACGAGCCAGGACAAGGGCCATTACTTCGAAGCGGTGGGGCGGCTCAAGGATGGGGTGAGCTTCGAGCAGGCGACCGCCGCCGCGGACGTGGTGGGCAGGCAGTTCGCCGCGTCCCACAAGGACTTCGTCTCCCCGGACGAGACGCTGGCCGTCCGCACCCTGCGCGACCGCCTCTACGGACAGCTTCGGCCGGTGCTCTTCATCGTCCTCGCCCTGGTCACGTTCGTACTGCTCATCGCCTGCGCCAACCTGGCCAACCTGCAGCTCGCAAGGGCAGCCGGCCGGCAGAGGGAGGTCGCCATCCGCACCATCCTAGGCGCCAGGTCATCGCAGATCGTCCGCCAGCTCCTGACCGAGAGCCTGCTGCTCTCCCTGACGGGCGGCCTGCTGGGCCTTGTCGCCGGGAGCTGGCTCCTAAAAGGGCTCATGGCCCTGAGCCCGGCGGAGATCGACCGCCTGACGCCCATGGGCATCGACGGCACCGTCCTGGCCTTCACCTTCGGCCTGGCGCTGCTGTCCGGCGTGCTCTTCGGGCTCTTCCCCGCGCTCCAGTCCGCCCGGGTCAACCTCAACGAGCCGCTCAAGGAAGGCTCGACCCGCTCCACCGGCAGCATCCGCGGCAACATGCTGCGGCAGTTCCTGGTCGGCACGGAGATCTTCCTCTGCGTGATCTCGCTCACCTGCGCCGTGCTGCTGGTGAAGACCTTCACCGGAGTGGTGCGGACCAATCCCGGCTTCGATCCCAAGAACGTGCTCACCATGAAGCTCTCCCTGCCCGAGGCCCGGTACGGCAAGCCGGAGAACATCCAGGCCTTCGGCCGGGACGTGACGGAGCGCGTGGAGAGCCTGCCTGGGGTGAAGAAGGCTGCGGTGACCATGTTCATGCCCATGGAAGGTGGGGCGGACCTGCCGTTCACCATCGTGGGCAAGTACACCGGCGGTGTGGGCGAGAACGTGCCGGGAGTCGGGGACGCGCAGTACCGGCCCGTCACGGCAGGGTACTTCGAGACGCTCCGGATCCCCCTGACCCGCGGACGCGGCTTCACCAGCCGCGACTCGGTCGGCGCGCCGCTCGTGGCCATGATCAACGAGGCCGCGGTCAAGGAGTACTTCCCGGACCAGAACCCGATCGGGCAGCGGATCCACATCGGACCGCCGTACGTCCCCGAGCTGGGCGATCCGGGACCGCGGGAGATCGTGGGCGTCGTGCCCAACGTCCGGGAGGCCGGCCTCGAAGAGGAGGCGCCGGCGATCATCTACGTGCCGCTGGAGCAGATGCAGGAGAACGTCCTGAGCATGATCCTGCGGCTGGCGCCGGTGAGCCTGGTGGTGAAGTCCGACCGGGAGGTCCCGAACCTGGCAACCGTGGTCCAGAAGGAGATCTGGGCCGTGGACGCGGCGCAGCCGGTCAACGACGTCCGCCTGATGGAAGAGATCGTCGACCGCTCTCTGGGCAGGCAACGGTTCGCGGCGGTCCTCGTGGGGACGCTCGCCTTGCTGACGCTGGTCCTCGCCGCGGTGGGGATCTACGGCGTTCTCTCCTACCTGGTAACGCAGCGCACCCGCGAGATCGGGGTCCGCATGGCCCTGGGCGCCTCGGCCCGCAGCGTGCTGGGCATGGTGGTGAGGCAGGGTTTCGTGGCGGTCCTCATCGGCGTTGCGTTCGGCATCGCCGTGGCCCTCTTCCTGGCCTTCAAGCTGGGCGGGCAGATCGCGGGTTTCCTGGCCGGCGGCAGCGCCACCGACCCGGTGACCTTCGTCCTGGCCCCGGCGCTCCTCGCGGCCGTGGCGCTCCTCGCGAGCGTCATTCCGGCCCACCGTGCGAGCCAGCTGAACCCGATCCTCGCCCTGCGGCGCGACTAGCTCTCCTTTTTAAAACGCATCGAACGGCTCTCCTCTTGACTATCGAGAGGAGAGCCGTCTATCCTTTCTCTCGGTAATCGAGAGGAGGAAGCGCATGGGAAAGGAAAGTGGTGATCTGATCCCGGGGACGCTCGACATGCTGGTGCTCAAGGCCTTGCAGCTCGAACCGATGCACGGCTGGGGGATCACCGAGCGGATCGAGCAGTGGTCCAAGAACGTCCTCAGCATCAATCAGGGCTCTCTCTATCCCTCGCTGTACCGGTTGCAGCGGCAGGGATGGATCACCTCGGACTGGGGGGTGACGGAGAACGGCCGCCGCGCCCGCTACTACCAGATCACGCGCTCGGGGAAGAAGCAGCTCGCGGAAGAGCAACGCAACTGGAAACGGCTGTCGCAGGCCGTGGACGTTATCCTCGAAATGACCGCGCCCTGAAAGGAAGCCATCCATGGACTCTCCGAGAGAGATCTGGTCCCGTCTGCGCCTCTGGCTGCGAAGTGAATCGATGGAGCGCGAGATGGATGAGGAGATGCGCTTCCATATCGATCAGTCGACAGAAAGGAACTTTCGCGCCGGCATGCCTCCCGAGGAAGCGCGGCGGGCCGCTCTCGTGAGCTTCGGCGGAGTGGAGCGCTTCAAGGAAGAGTCGCGGCGCGAGTCCCGGCCGCGGCTGCTCGAAGAGCTGTTGCAGGACCTCCGGTATGGAATCCGGGCGCTGCGCAGGAATCCCGGGTTCACTCTCGTGGCGGTCCTGACCCTGGGGCTGGGGATCGGCGCCAACACCGCAATCTTCAGCGTGGTCGACGGCGTGCTTCTGCGTCCCATCCCGCTGGAGCGGGCGGACCGTCTCATGGTCGTCTGGGAAACGGACCGGAACACCGGCACCACGCGGGAGCCGGCCTCGGTGCCCGATTTCGTCGACTTGCGGGAGCGGAGCCGGCGCTTCGAGGCGCTCGCCGCCTTCCAGGGCCTCGAGGTGAACCTCATGCCCGCCGGCGGAGAGCCCAGCCGCCTGGCCGCGCTCGCAATTACTCCTGAGCTGCTGCCCATGGCCGGGATCCGCCCCCTCCTCGGCCGGGTGTTCCTGCCTGCGGAGGAGAAGCCGGACGCCCCCGGCGTGGTACTGATAGGAGAGGCCCTCTGGCAGCGGCTCTTTGCCCGCGACCCCACGGTGCTGGGCCGCACGATCCGCCTCGATGGCCTGCAATACACGGTGATCGGAGTGCTTCCCGATACCGCTGACTTTGGCAGCCTCCAGATCCTCTCCGCGGCCGACTACAGCCGCGCCTTCGCGGACCGTGGCCGCGGAGCCCGGGTGGAAGTCTGGGTGCCGCTCCGGACCGACCCGCAGACCACTCCGCGTTCTACCCACCCGATCTTCGTCCTGGGCCGCCTGGCTCCGGGGGCGACGCCGGAGCAGGCGCAGCAGGAGATGAGCGCGGTCATGGCAGACCTGGAGAAAACCTTTCCGGAGAACACGGCGCGGGGAGCCTTCCTCGAACCGTTCGAAGAGGTCGTGTTCGGTCCTGTCCGTCCGGCGCTCCTCGTGCTCCTGGGAGCGGTGGCGCTGGTGCTGCTCGCCGCTTGCGCCAACATCGCGAGCCTCCTGGTCGCCCGCGGCGCGGTCCGCCAGCGGGAGGTGGCGGTGCGGACGGTGCTCGGCGCGGGATGGCGCCGGCTCATCCGCCAGTTCCTGGTGGAGAGCACTCTCCTGACCGCGGCCGGCGTGGGTCTCGGGCTCCTCCTGGCAGTCCTGACCCTCGACCTGCTCGTGGCTCTGGCCCCTGGAGGAATCCCGCGCCTCTCCGAAGTGGGGATCGACGGGCGGGTCCTGGGGATGATGCTGGCGGTCTCGGTCCTGGTCGCCCTCGCCGTGGGGCTGATCCCGGCGTTCCAGGCCCGGAAGACCGACCTGCAGGCCACCCTCAAGGAAGAGGCCGGGCGAGGCGCGACCACCGACCGGAAGCGGAGCCGGCTGCGCTCCCTGCTCGTGGTGGCGGAGTTGGCGCTCGCCGTGGTGCTTTCGGTGGGCGCGGGTCTGCTCCTCAAGAGCTTCTGGCATCTCCAGCAGATCGATCCGGGCTTCCGGACCCAAGGCGTGATCAAGGCCGAGTACCAGCTTCCGCCCAGCCGGTATCCCCGGTCTTTCGCCGCCTGGCCCGACTGGCCGGAACAGAAGCGTTTTCACGACCGGCTCTTGGAGCGGGTGCGCTCCCTGCCCGGCGTGGAGTCCGTGGCCGTGGCCGGCAATCATCCCCTGGACGCCGGTTTTACCAACTCGTTCACCGTGGTGGGACGTGAGGAAGAGGCCCGGGACTGGCCCGAGATCTCGGTCCGCCGGGTGAGCCCGGGGTACTTCGAGACGCTTGACGTGCCGCTGGTGCGCGGCCGTCTGCTCCGGGACGGGGACGGGACCTCGGCTCCGCCCGTGCTGCTCGTGAACGAAGAGGCCGTCCGCCGCTTCTTCCCGGGCCGGGACCCGCTGGGGCAGAAGATCTCCTTCTGGGGTTCGGACCGGACGATCGTAGGGGTTGTGAAGAACGAGCGGTTCCTCGGCTTGGCGAAGACTCCGCCGCCCGCGGTCTACGCCCCGCTTTCCCAGGTTCCATCGGTGACCGGGGCCGGAAGCCTGCTGGTCCGGGCGCGGGGAGATCTCTCCACGCTGAGCCCCGCGGTCCGCGGAGTCATCCGGGAGCTCGACCCCGAGCTGGCCGTCTTCGGAGAAGAGCCGCTCGCGACGACGCTTGCCGACTCGATGGGGCAGCAGCGCTTCACCATGCTCCTCCTGGCAGCCTTCGCCGGCCTCGCCCTCGTCCTCGCGGTCGTGGGAGTGTACGGCGTGCTGAGCTTCATCGTGGTGCAGCGGACTTCCGAGATGGGCATCCGCATGGCGCTGGGAGCGTCGCAGAATTACGTCGTGCGGATGGTGGTCCTGCAGGGAGCGCGTCTCGCGCTGGTGGGATTGGTGCTCGGCCTGGCGGGCGCGTTCGCCCTGACCCGCTTCCTGAGAGGCCTCCTTTTCGGAATCGAAGCGACCGATCCGCTCACCTTCGCGGCGGTGCTGGTCCTCGTCTTCTCCTCGGCCCTCCTGGCGAGCTGGCTTCCTGCACAGCGGGCCACGGAGGCGGACCCCATGTCCATCCTCCGGGCGAGCTGATCTTGGCGTAAAATCTTTGACCGCATAGGGAGGACCCGACTCATGTTGACGATGATCCGTGGCAGGACCACCCGATAACTCGACCGGCACGAATTCCTCGATCTCATCGCCCCCTACCGGCGAGGGGGTGGTGATCGACATCGGGACCGGGGACGGTCTCTATGTGTATCAGGCCGCCAGCCGGAACCCGAGGAAGTTCTACATCGGGGTGGATGCCAGTCCGCGCCCGCTGGAGAAGGTGTCCGAGAAGATCCACAGGAAGCCGGCGAAGGGGGGCCTGCCTAACGCTCTGTTCGTGCAGGCCGCGGTCGAGGATCTTCCGGCCGAGCTGGACGGCGTCGCCGACGAGGTGCACGTCCACTTCCCCTGGGGCAGCCTGCTGCGGGCCGTGGCCACGGGGGACCGGCTGGTGCTGGAGAACCTGCGGCGGATCTGCTCGCCCGGCGCCCTGCTGGAGGTGATCTTCGGGCTCGACCCGGAACGGGATCAAACCGAGATCGCACGCCTCGGGCTGGAGCCCCTGTCAGTCGCCTACATCGATTCAACCCTGACGCCCACATACAGAGAAGCGGGGTTCGACGTGACGGAGAGGGGAGTGCTGCCGGAGGAGGACTGGCTTCGCCTCCAGACCTCCTGGGCCAAACGGCTGAGGGGCGGTGCCGGCCGGTCCGTGTTCTTCATCGTCGCACGCGCCATCGAACCCTGAATCCACAACCGAGGAGGCACACCATGCCCAGAATTGCAGAGCTGCTGTTGGCCGAGTTGGAACGGGAAGGAGCAAAGACGCGCCGCGTGCTGGAGCGCGTTCCGGAGGGACGGAACGACTGGAAGCCGCATGTGAAGTCGATGGAGCTCGGCTATCTGGCGGGGCTCGTCGCAACCATGCCGGCCTGGGTTGCGGCCATGATCACCCAGGACGAGCTGGATCTCAGCGCGCCGGGCGAGCTTCAGCAGTCGGGCTTCCGCACGAACCGCGAGCTCCTGGAGGCCTTCGACAGGGCCATGGACAAGGCGCGGCAGGCGTTCGCCGGCGCCACCGACGAGCATTTGCTGACCACGTCCTGGAAGCTGCTCGTCCAGGGCAACGTGGTCGCGGAGGATCTGCGCTACGAAGCGATCCGCGACAGCGCCCTCAATCACCTGGTTCACCACCGTGGCCAGTTGACCGTCTATCTCCGGCTCAACGACGCCCCCGTCCCGTCGCTTTACGGGCCGTCGGCGGATGAGAAGGAGTTCGGGTAGAGATGAGTGCATCCGATGAAAACGCCGCGGAGCCCCGATCCCTCGCTTGAAAGCTCTCATCAAGAGCTGGCAGCGGTCCGGATCGGTACTCCGTCTCCCACCACGGCGAATAGAGCCTTTCAGCGCGGCGAACAGGCTATCCACGGGAAATAGAGCCTCTAAACGCGGCGAACAGCCTTTCCGTGGGAAATAGAGCCTCTCAACGGCGCCGAACAGGCTATCCGTGGCGAATTCAGCCTCTACGGCTCGCGGAAAGGCTCTAAATCCCGCGGATAGGCTCAAAAACCCACGGATCGTCTTTCCGGGGAACGGAGAGGCGTGTTTTCAGAGAAAAGGCTCTCTATTCCGCGTGAATGGGATCGCCGGTCCGGTGATCCCCGATCTGGCGCGCAGGGCCAACCGTGGAGCGGGCTCCAGGGTCAAGGGAGTAACAAAAGAATCCCGCATGGCGCCTTTCAAGAATGCAAAGGAGGTGAATATGCGTTGGAGGAGCATTCTCTTGGGCGCAGCGGCCCTGATGTCGATGGGATGCCCGGACCTGGGCGAGTCGGTGCGCATGGGCACCTTCAACGTCCAGTTCCTGCCGGGGAGCGACGACGATAGGACGCGGGCAAAGCGGATAGCCGGCCGCATCAAAGCGGGGCAGTACGACATCATCGCGCTCAACGAGGTTTTCGATGAGGAGGCGCGCGAGACTTTGATCGCGGAGCTCGAGAGCACGTTTCCGAGCTACGTGGCCTTCATCGGCGATCCCGCCGTAGGCGCCCAGGACAGCGGCCTGATGCTCTTCAGCCGCTTCGAGTTCGAACCGCTTCCCAATGGCCAGCACAAGCACGACTCCGGCTATCTGAAAGCCGTGAACGCCGGGTCCAATTGGAAGGACGTGGCCTTCATCGAGTTTGACGAGGACAGCTTCCCGGACGATTGGGCCGGAAAAGGAGCGGCCTTCGTGCGAGTGAAGAACCCGCGCACGGGCCGCATCTACAACATCGCCTTTTCTCACCTGCAAGCCAGCTACCCCGAGGACGAGGAGGATGCCGAAGAGTGGCAAGTCCCCATCGCCATCCGCGTGGCGCAGATGGCGGACGTGCGCAGGGTGATCCTGGAATCGCTGCTGCCGGGCCAATTCAGCCGGGAGGATACGTTCGTCCTGGGCGATCTCAACGTGGACGGCGACCGCGCGGATCCGAACCTCGGGCTCGACGGTCCCGATCGGCCCAACCTCTGGGAATGGGTCGAGAAGTTCAACAAGTCCGGCGAGTTCTTCACCGATGAGATGAGGGATGCCTGGGCCTTCGAGCAGTCACCGGATGACCGCGGCCTCACGAACCTCTACCACTGGGGTCCGGATTTTTCGCCGAACCAGGGCGCGCGTCTCGATTATGTGCTTCGCAACCGCACCACGATGATAGCCGCTGCGAACAGGGTGGAGCTGTGCGTGCAGCACTTGACCCTGGCGCACAACATGCGCGACGGAGCGCCGTTCATCGAGAGCGGATTCGGCATGGCGGGCACCACCGAGTTGAGCGACCATATCGGGCTCAACGCGGATATCAACCGCCACGCGCCGCGGTGCAACCCCCTTGAAGCCTTGGTCGACATCACTCTCGATGCGTGGAAACGCGGCGACATCACATTCCCCGGCAGCATGCAGTGGTACCGTTTCGGCAAGCCGGGTACCTATGCCTTTGCCGTGGAGGACGGGGTCCAGTTCCGCGTGTACACGGGCACGGACATGTCCACGCCGGCGCCGCAGTACTTCGAGGAGACCATCGAATTCACGCCGCGTGGCGGAAAGCCTGTGACGGGCACCAAGTTCGTGTTTCCCGAACCGCCATTTTTCGTCCGAGTGTTTCATCCCAAGCGCACCGAGACCGGCAAGTACAGGTTTGTCGCCCACAGGGCCAACTGCTCGAGCAAAGAGGAGGCCTGTGTGCTTTCGGCCAACCAGTCCATCAATCACACGCTGCCCAATCTGCCAATCAATCCTGACGACACGGCCTGGTTCGAGCTGCATACGGAGAAGGCAGACAGCGGCAGGCCACAGAGCTTGAGGTTCGCCGTGGACCAGTTTGCGGGCCAATCGTTCTCTCTCGAGCTTCGGCGCGACGACGGCACGACCAGCGTCGCCAGCGCGTCCCCGGAGCCCGATCCGGACAACCCGGGCATGAGCCGCTCCGTCATCGAGTTTGCCGGTGGCGACGGCGAGAAGCTCTACCTCCTGGTGAAGCGCAGCAACCTGGTTGCCACGGGCTACCGCATCCTTTGGGAGACCAACCTCACGGTGCTGCACGGACAGGGGGCGGGAGTGCCTGGCGCTGCCTCGGAGAACCTCTACTGCGTGGAGGAGACGGACTCGGTAGGCATCGACGAGATCTACCTGACGGTGGTCGTCGATGGCATCAAGAAGGTGGACGACCTGTATATCGGCGATTACGACGACGGGGTCTATCGCACGATGGAGGATCTGATCGGCACCGTGCGCTATCTCGACAAGGTGGAAGTGATCTTGCGCGACGAAGACGGCGCCGCCAACGGCGACGACGACTTCCTCTCGACCACCATCCAGGGCCTGCCCGTCACCAAGAGGCAGGACCTGAACAGGACGAACAAGCTCGAATGCTGCGACGGCCGATACCTCTTGCGATACAACCGCAGCCGAAGCCTGCAGAAGTGAGGGTCAAGAGGCTCCACTACTCCTCGTGAGCATGGACAGGATCGCCTGTCCGGTGATCCCCGATCTGGGCACCCAGGAAGTCATGGACCGCGGCCACGGCGTCGGCGTCGGACGTGACGATCCGGACCCGGGCGCCCTTTTCGATCTCCTCGTAGCGATACTGGATCGCATCCTTCTTCTGGATAAGGACCGGGACCCCGGGCATCACCCGCTGGTGGATGGAGTAGGGAGAGGAGAAGTCGCCGCGGGAGAACATGGCCGCGATGTCGGACAGGTGGCTCCGGATGGCTTTCCGGCTCTCTGAATCAGCCGGATCGGTCGCTTCGACCTGGATGACGCCGCCTTCGGGCTCGATGAGGAAGTGGTGGATGGTCTGGCTATGGTCGAAGCCCATGACCTTGTCGCCCCGGAGATCGAGCTCCGCGTCCGCCTTCGAATGGGCGGCATGGAGCGGGCATGCCGGAGGCTCCTCGGCACCAAGGACGGGAACAGTCGTTGTCAGGGCCAGAGCAGCCAGAAGCAGGAACCTCTTCATCGGGATCTCTCCTTTCGGGGGAAGGGCGGAATGGACTCCAGCAGCCCGGCGCGCTCGCCCGGTCCGGCCTCGGCGAGGCGCCGGTCCCAGTCGGCAAGCAGATCCCGCAGGCTGTCGCGCATGGTCTCCAACTCGCGAAGGCGCTCCTCGATCAGGCCCAGCTTCTCGGCACCAAGCTCCCGCACCTGCCGGCAGGGAAGGCCGCCACGCTCCCGGACGGCCAGGATGCGAGCCATCTCGTCGAGAGTGAAGCCCGCAGCCAACACCCGCCGGATCCAGAGCACGCGCTCGATCGTCTCGGGAGGGTAGGCGCGGTAATTGTTCGCCATCCGCCGCGGCCGGGGGAGGAGCCCCTTCCGCTCATAGAAGCGAAGGGTGTCCTTGCTCACTCCCGCCCGCCGCGCCAGCTCGCCCGCCCGGAGGGGGCCATCCGGAGTTTCATCCGCCATGGACAGGAGGATAAACCGTGGAGCGGGCTCCAGGGTCAAGAGGGTGCCTCCGATCTAACAAACCTATGGCTTGTGCCCGAATCTCTGGAGTTGCCGATAGATAGTCCATGGCTCCTCTGGATAGGCTGTCCGTGAAGCCTCCAACTATTCTATAATCACTACTGTCCAAAATCGCCAGAAACCGCATCTGGAATAAGCTTAACTCATTGAGACAAGATACGAGGCCCTCAGAAGAAAAGAATGAGATCTCCGGAGGATGGCCATGCGCACGACCATAACGCCCCTCATCAGACACGAGTGGGAAGATGTCGCCGTCTTCGACGAGGAGGCCTTCTTGCAGGGGGTACACGATTTAGGTCTTGGCGTAGAGGAAGACAGCTATCGTGCTTCATACCGGCACGCTACAAAGATTCTACATATACCCATAACAATTGGAGCGAAATTCAAAGATCCAGATGGCTACGCACATGCCTACCATAAGCAGCTCAAGGGGAGAATCGACATCGCCAAGGATCGATTGAAAGATATCTTGGGTATCTTGGACGTGCGGGTGGAGGACACGATCCAGAAGCGCGTTGATGTCCCACTCTTCAGGTTGCATTCTCCAAAGGTCAATGGCAGTTGCGTGACCTACCAAGAATCTAATGAAGCTGTGGGCATTGGAGATTGGTGGGTCACTATCTTCGGTTCAGGAATGGGAGCCAAGCAAGACTTTATGGTGAAGTACTCATCGTCATTTAAGGCAAGGAACGGTGAGTGTAAAGAAATTTTTGCTCCAATTACCCTTCAAATCTCCTATGTTTCAGTTTACAAAGCAGGTGCAAGAGTAGGACAAGGCCTAAGAGCCGAAGCTCTTCCTATGGATGGGAAGAAGGTTATCAATAAAGGTGTTGCCATTAGGCCGGAGTCTTACTGTTGCGGGGAGGATGACGCTGATTCAGATCATGAGGAAGAGATCTTCCCTCTAGCCGCAGAGGGCAGCAATAGCATTCCAGTATACGAGAGGATCTGGACGAGAAAGGAAGCTATTAGCACTCAGCTCGGTATTGAGGCATTTTCGGTAAAGTCTACTCTGAAGACAGAGGTGCGGCACACGCGTGACTTAAAGTTGGTGTTTGAGCTGCCAGGTGGGTACGACTACCGGTTGAGGCGGTTAAAGAAGGCACATGGTTTCTCGTGGTATGTCTGAGAGCTGCCGGGCGTCTCTGATTGGATGAACCGCTAACCAAAGAAGAGCTACTTCCGCAGCAGCACCAGCGTCTCCGCATCATTCTTCTCCGCCCGGGCATAGAGGGCCTGGAGCATCGGGTACTGGGGTTTGCCGAGCTCCCGCTGCTTGATGTCGAAGCGGCGGCGGTAGGTTAGGGCGCGGGCGCCGTCGGTCCACTCGACGGTGGCCATCAGGGCTCCGGCCGTGGTTTCGTGGCGGACTTCCTTGGGCAGCTTTTCGGGCTGCCAGCCCTCGGGCCAGCGCACGATGAGCTCGACCTCGTCGCGGTCGGCGAAGGCGAAGAGGACGGGGGAGATGCGGCTGGCCGCGTCCGCCTGGAAGCGCTGCTTGATCGGCCCCAGGGGCAGGCTCGGCGACAGGGTGGCCTCGTCGCCGAGCACCTCTTCCTCGCGCTGCTTCAGGGACCAGGCGACCTCTACCTTCCGGTCCTCGACCGACTCCCTGACCTGGACGTCGGAGACGGTGTACTCGCCGTAGGACTCTTCGATCCACTTCTTCCAGGCTTCCGCGGTCTCTTCGGCGTTGGGCTTCCAGTGCAGGCGGGACCAGGCGTGGTGACCGGTGAGTGTCAGGCTGCCCTTGCCGGTAACGCGGCCTTCGCCGTCGATCTCCAGGTCCAACCTGGCTAGGCGAACGTTCTCCGTATAAGGCATCTGGGGCAGCTTGATCATCTCGGGGGCTGCGCGGTCGTAGAGGAGGGCCGGCATAGCCTCCACGTTGGGAGAGAGGTGGCCGAAGCCGAGGCTGCGGTCCGAGGGATCGAGGAAGACTCTCTGGCCGTCGAGGTCCGCGGCCACGAGGACCCTTTCGAACCAGCGGGGGTTGGGGAAGTCGGCCGTGAACAGACCGCTGTTCCGGTCCGCGGCCCAGACGGCGCGGGACTGGAAGCCAGCGGCGCGCAGCATGGCCTGGAGAAGCAGGGCCTTGCCCGCGTAGTCTCCGCGCCGGGCGGCGAGGACGGAGTCGGCGGTGGTGTCCTCAGCGAGGCTCACCCCCGGCACGTCCTCGGTCTCGATCTCGTCGCGCACGAAGCGGTAGAGGGCCTCGGCTTTGGCCCGGGGGGCGCCCGACCCCGCGATCTCCTGCGCCTTGCGGCCGGCCGCTCCCGACTTCTTCAAGGCCTTCTCGTATTCGTCCCCGTAGAGCTCGCAGACCGTGGCCCAGGACTCGAACAGGCGCTTCGGCCTGACGGGGTCCTTGATGCCGACGGGCGCGAGGAGATACCAACTCGCCAAGTCCTGGTAGGGGGCGCCGAACGGCTCGTCCGGGATCGCGGGCAGGTTGCGGCCCCAGGCCCAGACGCGGCCGCCGTCCGCGGTCTTGGTGGAGTCCTGCTGGATGCCGAGCTTCAGGGGGTCCGAGATGTAGGAGCGGACGGTGACCACGGTGGGGATCTCGTAGACGACCTCGGAGTGGAGGGTCGGCACCTCTTCCTGGAAGTACCAGGGGTCGAGCGAGAAGATGGAGGCCCCCCGGATGCTGTAGCGGTAGTCGAGGATGGCCCCGACCTCGACGGCCGGGAAGGCGATCGAGGTGACGAACACCTTCTCGGAGCGCGACAGCCGTCGCTTGAAGATCGCGTCCTTGGGGAGCGGCACCTCGCGGCCATCCGGCAGCACGGTCCGCCCCTCCAGGTCCTGGAGCTTCGACTGGCGGCTGTGAAGGACCAGGGCCTCCCCGTACTTCTTGCCCTCCTCGGTGAGGATCTTCCGCCTCACCTCGACCGTGAAGGTCGGCGCGAAGCGGCCGGTCCTCTCGTCGAGCATGGCGAACGTCCCCTTCTTGAAGAGGACGACCGCCGCGGCATTCGGAGCCTCGGGGACCGAGGTCATCGCGAGCTCTTCCTTGGTCACCGGCCGGAGATCTCCGGCCCCCGCGAGGGCGGGGAGCAGCAGGAAGGGCAGAGCGAAGAGCAGGACACGGCGCAGCTGGATCATGGCTCTTCCTCGAAATAGCCGTTCACGTCCACCACCAGGTGGACCAGCCCGTTGGCCACCACCACGGGAGCGGCCGTGAAGGACCGGGCCGGGGTTTTGGAGAGGAGCAGGAACCCGTTGTTGGTCCGCGTCTGGCCGGGGCTGAAGTTCACGATTGGGGTGTTCGGCTGTGTCAGGTCGGAGGCGAACAGCGTGATGTTTCCGCCGCCGGTAGGGGACACGGCGGTGACGTTGACCGAGAGGGCGACCGCCGACGCCGGGATGCCGCACTGGCCGGCGGCTATGAAGGTCCGCAGCGACGCCCCATTGAGCACGGGTCCGCCGTATGGCCCGTTCGGCTCCCGGGTGTCGAGCAGCCGGCAGGGGGTGACGGTGAAGAAGTCCGCAGGCGAGGCCGGAGAAGGATAGAGGTAGGCGATCGCTTCCCGGTCGTCCGCATGGAGGAGAGCGCCGCGGCCGTCGTTGTGAATGAAGGGGTACATCAGTGCCTCGAACACGGCGGAATGATCGATCCCCAGGGTGTGCCCGAGCTCGTGCGCGAAGAGCTCCTCCGCAGCCTTGCTCGCATTCGGGCTGCCCGCGAAGAAGCAGGCGATGCCGTTGTTGGTGACGATGTCGGCGTTCACGGACCGGTGAAAGAGGATGCCTTGGAAAGAGGTCGTGTCCGTCTCGTACCAGGGACCTCCATACGCGAGGACGCCGCCGGAGCCGCAGTTGAACGCGGGCAGCTCGTTGTTGGGGTCGTTGAAGAGGATCACATTGACCGTGTCGTAGTTGATGAGGCCGTTGGTATTGGCAGTCGTCCCCGCGTAGGTGTAGGAGATGTTGCTGTTCGGATCGTCGTTCCACGCCGCGAGCGCGGTCTGGAATTCCGCGAAGCCGCCTCCCGCTACGCCCTGCTGACCGTCCTGGTGAGCCCGCCACTGCACGCTTCCACTGTCGTCGAAGACAAACCAGCGCAGGTTGTAACCGTCGAAGGAATCTTCGAAGAGGGTGTAGGGGGCGGTGATCTGGCCAAGGCTGCCGGCATCGACCATATAGTCGGCCCGGACCTGGATGCCGCGGACGCGGCCGGCGATCCAGCGGACGAAGCGCTCGAAGTCCCGGAGGGGCTCCCGGGGGAGCGACTGTCCCGGCCGGGCGATCGGCCGGGCCTCGGACAGGTGCCGCACGGCAAGACGGTGTTTACCAGTCCGGACCTCGTGGAAGGCCCCCAGCATCAGGTTGACGACATCGTAGGTGCCGTCGATGCGGGGGGAGAGGAAGAGCAGGGCGCGTTCGCCCTTCGTGAACCGGGGCGCCCCCCAGATCCGTTGGGCCAGTCCGTCGGCGCGGACTCCTCCGGGCACGCGCACCGTGATGCCGAGGCCGGGTGCCAGCGCTCCCTTGAGCACCCTTTCGACCCGCACCCGGTAGCCGGTGGACGGACGCGGGCTCTCGGGACCGGGGCCGGAGTCCCGGACCTCGACCACGGCGATCACCGGTGCCTGGTCGACCAGGGCCGCGTCGGTCATCGGAACGTAGGAGGTTGCCGAGACGGATGGAGCGATGAGAAGCAGGATCAGAGCGAGAAGTCGGATGGTTCGCATAGGGATCTCCTGTCAGACCGTGACCCGCTGTCAGGTTCCATTTCGTCCCCGTACCCGCTCCGCGATCAGGTGCTGCACGGCCGGAGGCTCAGGGCCGAGATGGAAGGAGCCGACGCGGAGACGGACTTCCTCGTCCGCTACCGTGATCCGCTCGTGCTGGCGCAGGTGTTCCATCCAGGAGCTTACCAGGAACATCTCGGTGTAGAGCCCCGGCTCGGATGAGTCTTCGAAAAGTCCCCACTGCATGGCTCCGCCCCGTAGCCGGATGC
Organism: Thermoanaerobaculia bacterium; assembly: GCA_035556715.1. Lineage (GTDB taxonomy): Bacteria > Acidobacteriota > Thermoanaerobaculia > Multivoradales > UBA5704 > DATMER01. The sequence goes on along the minus strand of DATMER010000135.1, from coordinate 19,694 downwards.
GACGGAGGTCGCTCATGGCCGCCGTGAACTCCGCGGCCCGTTCGGGATCGATGCGGTACTGGACGCTGACCAGGACCGGTCCCTTTTCCGTCTCGAGCTCCTGGATTCGGGGCGCGGGCCACTGCCGCGACGGCGCCAGATTCAGCCCTTCGCCCGAGCGGAGATGGATGCCCAGAGTGCCGAGCAGGCCCAGGACCATGCCGGCGGCCGAGATCACCAGAGAGGTGGAGACCCCGAGGCGGTCGGCGGCTGCGCCCCAGAGAGCGCTCCCGAAAGAGAGACCGCCGAAGATGAAGAGCATGTAGACGGAGAGAGCCCGGCCGCGCACCCAGGAGGGCACGAGCATCTGGATGGCCACGTTCAGGCTGGAGAGCAGGGAGAGCCAGGCGCCGCCCGCGAGGAGCATGGCGGCGAAGAGGAGCCAGAAGCTGTCGACCAAGCCCAGGGCCAGGGTGGCACCCGCGAAGATCAGGTTCGAGACGCCCACGATCAGGTCGGTCGAGCCCCTGCGGGTCAGGCGGGGGAGGACCATGGCGGCCGAGACCGCGCCGATCCCCAGCGCGGCAAGAAGAAGACCGTACCCGGCCGGTCCCTGTCCCTGCTCCCGGGCCACGACGGGCAGGAGCGCCCAGAGCGAGCTGGCGCAGAGCACGAAGACCGAGCCGCGGACGATCACCGCCAGCACCTCGGGGGAATGGCGGACGTAGCGCACACCCGTGCGCATGGCTCCGAGGAAGCGCTCGGCCGGGAGCGCCGAGGTCTCCGCCGGCCGCTTCCAGCGGTAGAGCACCACCAGCACGCCGAGGAAGGAGGCGGCGTTGAGGAGGAAGTTGGCCTGGGCTCCCGCGGTGGCCACGATGAGCCCGCCGATCGCAGGACCCGCGGCGCGGGCGATGTTGAAGCCGATGCTCCCCAGGGCGACCGCGGCGGGCAGGTCCTCCCGCGGAACCAGCTCGGGGATGGTCGCCTGCTGGGCCGGCTGGTTGAAGGCCGCGCCCAGGCCGAGCAGCGCGGTGAAGAGGAGGAGCAGCCAGGGCGTCATGAGCCCGGCCGCCGTGAGGGCGCTCAGGCCCACGGCGGCGAAGAGCATCCAGCCCTGGGTGACGAGCAGGAGCCTGCGCCGGTCGATCACGTCGGCGAGGGCGCCCGCCGGAAGGGAGAAGACGAACATGGGCAGGCTGGTGGCGGCCTGGACCAGGGCAACCATGACCGCCGATTGAGTCAGGGAGGTCATGAGCCAGGACGCGCCCACGCTCTGGAGCCAGGTGCCGATGTTCGAGGCGAGCGTGGCAATCCAGAGCGCCCGGTAGGTGTGGTGGCGCAACGGACGCCAGGGGGATAGCCGCGTGGGGGAGGGATCGCTCAAGCGCGCAGCCTCACCTCGAAACGGGCACCGCCCTCGGGCCGGTTGCGGGCGGTGATGGAGCCGCCGTAGCCATCCACGATCGCCTTGACGATGGCGAGGCCCAGGCCCGTGTGGCCGTTCCGGTAGCCGGGCTCGCCCGGACGGTAGCGGAAGAAACGGTCGAAGATGCGGTCCAGGTGCGCCTCGGGGATGCCCGGCCCCCGGTCTTCCACCGTGACGATCCCCGCGCCGTCCTCGCGCGCCAAACGGACCTCGACTGTCCCTCCCGGTGGGGAGAAGCTCGCGGCGTTGTCCAGCAGGTTCTCGAAGACCTGGGTCAGCCGCTCGGGCGAGGCGCGGACGACGATCGGCTCCGAAGGCCCTTCCAGATTGATTTTGATGGGCGCTTGTACGAGATTGTCGGCGCGCAGACATCGCCCTTCGACGACCTCCCTGAGCAGGGCATCGAGCGCCACCGGACGGGTCTTCTCGGTCTCGAGCTGGGCGTCGATCTCGGTGATCTCCCGCACGCCGGAAAGGAGCCCTTCCATGCGGGCGACATCCCTCTGGACCATGCCGAGGAAGCGCTGGCGGTCCGCGGGGTCCTCGACCTCGGCGAGCAGCTCGGTGGCGGTGCGGATCGAGGCCAGCGGGTTCTTGAACTCGTGGGAGACGTCCGAGGCGAACGACTCGATGAAGGCGAGGTGGGTTTCCAGGCGGCGGGTCAGCTCCTCCAGGGCGCGGGCGAGGTCACCGATCTCGTCCCCGCGCCGGGAGCCGCGGAACCGTCCGCGCAACCGGCCCCGGCGGTCGAGGAGCGCGCTGGCCTCGTCCCGGAGCCGCCGGAGGGGGCGGGCGATGGTGGTGGAGACGATCAGGGTCAGGACGATGGCCGCGCCCACCGAGGCGAGGAAGACCTTGAAGATGCCGAGCCGCACTTCATAGAGAGCGGTCAGGATGCGGAAGGTGGATTGGGAGACGACCACGGTGCCCACGACCCGGCCCTGGCTGCGCACGGGGATGGCGCTGTAGAGGGTGAGGGAGCGCTGGCCGCCTCCGCTCCTCCGGGTGGCAGCGCCATAGCGTCCGGCAAGGGCGGCCCGGACCTCGGGCACGTCGAGCGGACGGCCACGGGGATAGAAACTCTCCGATTCGCTGGAGGGCTCCGGTGCGTTGGACATCCGGCGGGGGAGCTTGTAGAGCCACGCGCCGATCCGGTAGGCCAGATTCTCCCTGGCCCCGGGGGGGACCGAGTCGCTGCCGTAGCGCGATGCCGACTGCTCCGGAGCGCGCCGTGGACCCAGGGAGGCTGAATCGGCCAGGAGGATGGCGTCCCCGCCAATGATGCGCAGCCGGGCTTCGGTGCGGCGGTCGAGGCGCCGGAGGAGGCTCTCGGCCAAGGGGCGGTCGAGCTCCCCGCGCTCGGAGAGAGCCGCGGCCAGGTGGCGTCCCTGCTGCACCATGGAGCGCTCTTGGGCTTCGAGGAGCTCGCGCTCGTAGACATCCAGGTAGAGGAAGCCGGCCGCGGGCAGGAACACCAGCAGCACGTTGAACAGGAGGAGGCGGAACGAGATGCCCTGGAGGAAGTGCATGCCTCAATCCGGCCGCCAGCGGTAACCCAACCCATACACCGTCTCGACCGCATCGAATCCGGGGTCAGTCTCGGTCAGCTTCCGGCGCAGCCTCTTGATGTGGCTGTCGATGGTGCGGTCGCTGACGTAGGCGTCGTGCGGGTAGCCCTCCTGGAGGAGCTGGGCGCGGCTCTTGACGTGGCCCGGGTGGCGGGCGAGGGCGTGGAGGAGGGTGAACTCGGTCACGGTGAGCGGCACCGGGCTGCCTCCCCACTGAGCCTGGTAGCGCCGCAGGTCGAGCCGCAGCCGGCCGACGTCGACGATCCGCTCGTCGTCCCCTCCGGCGGGCACGTCCCGGAACGCGGCCCGCCTCAGCAGCACCTTGACCCGAGCCATCAGCTCGCGCATCGAGAACGGCTTGCAGAGGTAGTCGTCGGCGCCCAGCTCCAATCCGAGAACCTTGTCGAACTCCTCATCCTTGGAGGTCAGGAAGAGGATGGGCAGGCGCTCGGACAGGGCGCGCAGCCGGCGGCAGAGCTCCAGCCCGTCCATCTGGGGCATCAGGATGTCGAGGATGACGAGGTCGGGTAGCCCGTGCTCGAAGCTGCGCCAGGCGTGCATGCCGTCGGGGAAGGGCTCGACCCGGTAGCCCTCGCGGCGGAGGGCAAACCCCACGGTCTCGCGGAGGTTCTCCTCATCATCCACCACGGCGATCAGCGCGTTGGTCATCGCCATCGAATGTACCGCAACCGGTCGTCCAGGAGCCGGTTGCCACAATTCCGCCACGATCCGGTCCCCTCTTTCCCTGGTCCCGCCCTCATCCCGTCGCGGCCGCGCGGTCCAATCCTCCCCAGACAGAGAGGAGATCCAAATGACCCCTGACATCCCCGAGAAGCGAAAGCTCCGAGACTCCGTGCTGTTCAAGATGATCGTCACCGGACTGCTCATCCTGGCCCTGGCCATCCCGCTCATGATGGTGAGAGGGCTGATCTATGAGAGGCAGCATCGCCGGGACACCGTGGTGTCCGAGGTGGCCGGGACCTGGGGGCGCGAACAGACGCTGGGCGGTCCAGTGCTCACGGTGCCCTACCTGGTCCATTCCAAGGACGAGAAGGGGAAGGTCACGACCTGGACCCAGCTCGCCCACTTCCTGCCCGAGACGCTCACGGTGGACGGCCGGCTGCATCCCGAGCTGCGCCGCCGCGGCATCTTCGAGGTGGCGGTCTACCGGGCCGACCTGCACGCGTCCGGTACCTTCCAGAAGCCGAGCTTCGCGGAGTGGGGCATCCCGCCTCAGGACATCCTCTGGGACAAGGCCTGGCTGTCCATCGGCGTACCGGACATGCGGGGCATCCGGCGCAACGTGCGCCTGCTCTGGGGCGGCAGGATGCTGCAGCTCGCGCCGGGCGGCGGGGTCTCGGGGCTCTGGAACACGGGCCTCCGGGTGCCGATCTCGGGCCTAGCCCAGGCGCCGGAGAAGCAGGCTTATCCTTTCGCATTCGACCTGGCTCTCCGCGGCAGCCAGGAACTGCAGTTCCTCCCCTTCGCCAAGCAGAACGTGGTCAGGCTGCGGTCGAGCTGGCCCGATCCCAGCTTCTCGGGGGGCTTCCTGCCCGATCGGCGGGAGGTGTCGCAGAGCGGGTTCGAAGCCACCTGGACGGTTCCCTACTTCGGGCGGAGCTATCCGCAGCAGTGGCTGGAGACGGAGAGGGAGCGGCTGGTGCCGGAGGCCGCGGTGCAGGAGTCGGCCTTCGGGGTGGAGCTCTACCTGCCGGTGGACGTGTACCAGAAGACGGAGCGCTCGGTGAAGTACGGGCTGCTCTTTCTGATCCTGACCTTCCTGGCCTTCTTCCTGTTCGAGGTCTTCAGCCCGGTGTCGCTGCACCCGATGCACTACCTGCTGGTGGGCTCGGCGCTCTGCCTGTTCTACGTGTTGCTCCTCTCGATCTCGGAGCACATCCCCTTCGGAGCTTCGTACGCGATCGCCTCGGCGGGGATCATCGTCCTGATCGCGGGCTACTCCTTTGCCATCCTGCGCGGGGCGAGAAGGGCGCTGGCGATGAGCGGGATGCTGGTGATCCTCTACAGCTATCTCTACGTGCTGCTCCAGGCCGAGGACTACGCCCTGCTGCTCGGCTCGCTCGGGCTCTTCGTGATCCTTGCCCTGGTCATGTTCCTGACCCGCAGGGTGGACTGGTATTCACCAAGGATGGGGAGGTCTACGGCTCCGTGATCTGACGGACCCAGATATCGAACAGGGTCCGCAGCATCTCGGACTCCTCGGGCCGGATGCGGCGGACCGCCTTGAACTCGCCGAGGGGGAAGGAGAAGGTCAGGTTGATCCCATCCCCCCTCTCCCCAGCCCTCTCTCCCGCGGGGGAGAGGGAGCCCACGTCCAGGCATTCCAGAGTCTCCCGGTAGCTCCGCAGCAGGTGTTCCACAGACCTCTCGTTGACCTTCAGATCCAGGACCAGCATCTCCGGGCGGGAGACAGGTGCGAGACAGGGTGAAGATAGGGGAATCCGCAGGTTTCCGCAGGCTGCGGGCGGATGTAAGCCCCTTCCCCAACGCTCTCTTCCCTGATATGCTCACTCTGAGCACATGACTGCACCTACCAGAGAGGAGAGCCCGGATGGCACAGATCCGCCGTTATCCCTACATCTCCCACCTTCGTGCGGAGCCCAACCAGTACATCCTCCATTTCCGGCGTGGACGGCTGGTTCGCCGGGGCCCGGGCCTGGCGTACTGGTTCAGCCCCTTGTCGGCTGCCGTGGCCCAGATCCCGGTCGAGGACATCGAGGCGACCTTCGTGTTCCGAGAGCTGTCGCAGGACTTCCAGGAGATCAACGTCCAATACACCCTGCGCTACCGCTGTGCCGATCCGGAGAAGGCGGCGGAGAGGGTGAGCTTTGCCATTTCCCTAGACCGGGGCGTCTGGCTGGAGGAGCCGCTCGAGCGCCTCGCGAGCCTCTGGAGCCAGCGGGCTCAGCAGCCGGCGCGGGCCTACATCCAGAGCGTGACGATGATGGAGGCCGTGCAGTCGGGCGCCCAGGTGATCCAGGCTGCGATGGAGCAGGCCCTGCGCACCGATCCCGAGATCGCCGCGGGCGGGCTCACCCTGGTTAGCCTCGTGGTTCTGCGGGTGGCACCCACCGCGGACATGGAGAAGGCCCTGCAGACCCCTACCCGGGAGGGTGTCCTGCAGAGGGCGGACGAGGCCACGTTCCAGCGCCGGGCCATGGCCGTGGAGAAGGAGCGGGCGATCAAGGAGAACGAAATGTCCACCGAGATCGAGCTCGCCCGGCGGCAGGAGACGCTGATCCGCCAGCAGGGAGCCAACCGGGTGGAAGCCGTACGCCAGGACGCCGAGGCGGAGAAGGCCAAAGTCGAAGCGGAGGTGCAGCGCCAGCTTGTGACGGCCGAGGGCGGCGCCCAGGAGACGACCATCCGCTCGGAGGCCGAGGGCGCGGCCCGGAAGCTGCTCGGCCAGATCGATGCCGAGAACGAGGCCCTCCGCGTGGCCGCCTGGAAGGATCTGCCCTCCGCCGTCGTGCTCGGCCTCGCGCTGCGGGAGCTCGCGGGCAAGATCCAGACGATCGAGCACCTGAACCTCACGCCGGACCTCCTGAGCGAGACCGTCCATCGGCTCGTGCGGGAGAGCGGGCGGTGACGCAGGCAGGCTCCAACCTCCCGCGCGTCGTCCTGGTCACGCGGAAGACGCCGCTCGAGCTGCTGCTCGAGCGGCATGGGACCGTGGGCCAGGTCCGCTTCTATCTGGAGTCCCGCGGCCAGGAGGTCGCTCCGTACCAGGAGGCGCACGAGCGCTTTCACGCCGGCCTGGCCGAAGCCCAGAGCGCGATCCCGCCCGACCAGCGGCGGGTCCGGGTGGACCGCGGGGACCTCGACCGCTTCCTCTTCGCGCCGGACGACCTCGTGGTGATCGTCGGTCAGGATGGCCTGGTGCCGAACGCGGCTAAATACTTGAGCGGGCAACTCGCGATTGGGATCAACCCCGACCCGGAGAGGTACGACGGCGTGCTCTGCCAGCACCCGCCCGCGGCCATGGGAGCACTCCTGGAGTGGGTGGTGTCGAGGGAGGGCCCGGGCTTCCGCATCGAGCACCGGGTCATGGCCGTGGCCGAGCGGGAGGACGGCCAGCGGCTCCTCGCCCTCAACGAGGTCTTCATCGGCCATCAGAGCCACCAGTCCGCCCGCTACCGCATCGCGGCCGGCCCCGGGGAGGAGCGGCACTCCTCCTCGGGCGTGATCTGCTCTACGGGGACCGGGAGCACGGGGTGGGCGCGCTCGATCTCCGAGCAGATGGGGATGGCCGGCCGGCTGCCGAAGCCGGAGGAGCCGCGCCTCGCCTGGTTCGTGCGCGAGCCGTTCCCCTCGGTCTCCACCCAAACCGGCCTGCGCCACGGCAGGCTGGCCAAGGGGGAGCACCTGACGCTCGTCTCAGACATGGGGGAGGGCGGCGTCGTCTTCGCGGACGGCATCGAGTCCGATCGCCTGGACTTCCTCTCGGGCCAGCGGGTGACCCTCGGGATCGCTTCCGGCACCTTCAACCTGGTCGCACGAAGGAAGGTATAGTCCCGCGCCATGCTCGATCTGCCGCTCGACCGCTTCTGTGGCTTCCTCGTCAGTGAGGGGATCCGCCGGTTCTGGCTCGTCTGGGATGGCGAGGCCGTGCGGGCCTCTCATCCGTCCCTTGAGCCCCTGGCCCGGTTCCTCCAGGAGGACCGCCGCGACTTCGACCAGCACGAGGGGGTGTTCGTCCAGGTGGCCCCCGAGACCGGGGTGCTTCAGGCCGCCTTCGTCCACCGGACCTGCCGGGGCCAGGGAGCGGGCGGGGTACGGTTCTGGCGGTACTCGAACGTCGAGGATTTCCTGCGCGACGGCCTCCGCCTTGCCAAGGGGATGACCCTGAAGAACGCGCTGGCCGGCCTCTGGTGGGGCGGAGGGAAGGGAGTGATGGCCCAGGGGACCGGCATTGCGGAAGACCGCCGCCAGATCTATGAGGAGTACGGCGATTTCATCACCTCCATCCAGGGGTGCTACGTCACGGCCGAGGACGTCGGCACCTCGGTGGAGGACATGGCCGCGGTTTTCTCCCGTACCCGCTTCACGACCTGCATCCCGCCGGTCCTGGGCGGCAGCGGCAACCCCTCGGTGCCCACGGCCCGCGGGGTGGTGCGCGGCATGGAGGCGGCCCTGGCCCACCTTGGCCGCGGCACCCTGGCGGGCAAGACGGTCGCGGTCCAGGGGCTCGGCCATGTCGGGGAGCCTCTCGTGGGGTTCCTCCGGGAGAAAGGAGTCGCCAGGATTCTGGGCTCGGACATCGATCCCGCCCGCCGGCTCCCTGGCGTGGAGGTCCGTATCGTGGAACGGGGGGACAACTCCATCCTCTTCGAGCCGGCCGACATCGTCGCCCCCTGCGCCACCGGTGGCACGCTGAGCCCCGCCACGATCCCCCACATCCAGGCCCCGATCGTCTGCGGCGCGGCCAACAACCAGCTCGAAGACCCGGAGCGGGACGACGTCCTCCTCCAGGAGCGCGGCATCCTCTACCTGCCCGACTTTCTGGTGAACCGGATGGGGATCGTCAACTGCGCGGACGAGCAGTACGGTTTCGTGGACCCGGACCCGCGCGTCGAGGCGCACCTTGGCTCCCAGAAGGGGGACGAGTGGGAGAACAGCGTCTACAACCTCTCCCTGTCCGTGCTCGACGAGGCTCGCCGCACCGGTCGCACCCCCGCCCGGGTCGCGCTCGATCTGGCCGAGCGGCGCTCCCGGGAGTTGCACCCGGTCTGGGGACACCGCGGGGCGGAGATCATCCGCTCCCTGGTGCGGAACGGCTGGGCCGGGTAAGCAGTACACTCGAAGCATCGTGAGCCGCCCCCTCGCCCGGTCACGACCCTGCCCCTGCTGCGCACGCCGATCCACCTCAGCTACGTGCTCTACCTGGACCTCGTCTCACCCGCGCTCGGAAGGCTCTATTTCAACACGGCCCTCCGCCTCTGCAGTCTGACCGGGGTGCAGCCGTCCATCCTGCTTCATCCGTTGGACTTCAGAGGTTCCGAGGTGGTTCCCATGGGGGAGCACGCCGAGCGACTGGAGCGGAGCACCCGCCTGCGGGAGCGGCAGCCGGAGCTCCGCCGCCGGGGGGAGGCGTTCGGCCTCGGAGGGCAGCCTCCGCCCTCTAAGGGGCGGCCTCCGCCCATTGAGGGACGGCTTCCGCCCTTCAAGGGATAGCCTCCGCCCATTGAGGGACGGTCTTCGCCCACTGAGGGACAGCCATCGCCCCTCAATGGGCAGCACCGCCCTCTAAGGTACCTCCGCCCCGAGCGAGCGGCCGAGCCCCATCATCTCGAAGGAGACTCTCCGGACCGGGCTCGGGTTGCGGACCCGGCTCCGGTAGACATCGAGGCGCACGTCCTTGAAGGCTCTCCATGCCTGGGGGACGCCTGGGAGGCCTCAGCGGCGCCTGGAGCAACGCCGACGTCACCCTCACCGTGACCGGACGCTGAAGTAGAATCGCCCGCATGACCGACAGCCTGGACCGCCGCCGTTTCATCGCCCTGCTTTCCGCTGCCGCTGCCGCTCCCGCCGCCTTTGCGCAGGAGGAGAAGAAGGGGGCGATCACCCCCGAGATCCTCGCCGATGCCGAGAAGGTCTTCGGGCTGGAGCTCACCGGCCCCGAGCGGGATCTGATGCTCAACGGGCTCGACGAGCAGTTGGGGGACTACAAGGCGATCCGCGAGGTGCGGATCGACAACAGCGTGCCGCCTGCCGTGAAGTTCGATCCGGTCCTGCCAGGCATGAAGCTGGAGGGGGAGAGCTCCTTCCAACTGAGCACGGCCTCGAACATCCCCTCGGCCCCAGAGGAGTTGCCGTTCCTCACGGTCGTTCAACTTGGTCGGCTGCTGCGCTCCGGCAAGGCGACGTCGGTCGGTCTCACGAAGATGTACCTGGACCGGCTACGGAAGCTCGATCCCGTCCTTCACGCGGTTATCACCTATACCGAGGAGCGGGCGTTGGAGGCGGCCGAGCGGGCGGACCGCGAGCTCGCCTCGGGCAAGGACCGCGGACCTCTCCACGGCATTCCCTGGGGCGCCAAGGACCTCCTCGCGGTCAAGGGCTACCGCACCACGTGGGGCTCGGTCCCGTTCAAGGAGCAGAGGATCGAGGAGGACGCCACGGTCGTGGAGCGGCTGGATGCGGCCGGGGCCGTGCTCGTCGCCAAGCTAACCCTGGGCGAGCTGGCCTGGGGCGATGTCTGGTTCGGAGGCATGACCCGCAACCCGTGGAACCCGGAGCAGGGGTCGAGCGGCTCATCCGCCGGCTCGGCTTCCACGGCCGCGGCCGGCGCTGTGGGCTTCACGATCGGCAGCGAGACGCTCGGCTCCATCGTCTCGCCCTGCACGCGCACGGGCAGCACGGGCCTGCGCCCCACGTTTGGCCGGGTGAGCCGCCACGGCGCCATGGCCCTCTCCTGGACCATGGACAAGCTCGGTCCCATCTGCCGCAGCGTCGAGGACTGCGCCGCCGTGTTCCAGGCGATCCACGGCCCGGACGGCCGCGACACCACGGTGGTGGACGCGCCCTTCCGCTGGGACCCGGGGATGGAGGTCAAGCGCCTGCGGGTCGGGTATCTCAAGTCGATCTTCGAGGAGAAGCCGCAGGAGGGGAGGGAAGAGTGGCACGCGCTCGACCTTGCGGCGCTGGAGGCGCTCCGGAAGCTCGGCATCGAGCTCAGGCCCGTGACCCTGCCGAAGCTTCCGATCGACGCCATGCGCGTGATCCTCACGGCCGAGGCCGCCGCGGCCTCGATGACATCACCCGCAGCGGCAAGGACGACCTCCTCGTCCGCCAGATCGAGCAGGCCTGGCCGAACGCCTTCCGCCAGGGGCAGATGATCCCGGCCGTGTCCTACTTGCAGGCGAACCGCATCCGGACCATGGCCATGAGGGAGATGGACCGCATCCTTGCGGACATCGACGTCTACGTCTCCCCGACGTACGGCGGCGACAACCTGCTCCTCACGAACCTGACCGGGCATCCCTCGGTGGTGGTGCCGAACGGTTTCCGCAAGGACGGCACCCCCACCAGCATCACGTTCATGGGGAAGCTTTTCGGGGAGGGAGAGGCGCTGGCGGTTGCCAAGGCCTACCAGGACGCCACGGGCTGGCACCTGAAGCGGCCGAAGCTGGAAGGGCTGGCGGCGACTCCGGATTTCCCGCCGAAGTAGAACCTCACCCCCTGTCCCCCTCTCCCGTCTCCCGACCACCCTGCCCCGGGAGAGGGGGAACGTAGATGAAGTCATCGTGCCTTGCGTCCAGGCAAGACAGCTCCAACCACGTTCCCCCTCTCCCGGCGGGGGCCCGGGCGGGAGACGGGAGAGGGGGACAGGGGGTGAGGTCCTCTTGACATTCCATTCACCTTAATGCACGATTACCCGCATTAATTCTCACGAAGAGCCGATCCATGCCCACCGACCTCCACTACCGAGACCAACGCCAGCGGGAGATCCTCGCGATCCTGCGCGACCATCCCGTGGCGAGCCAGACCGACCTGATCGAGGAGCTGGCTCGGCGGGGGATCGCGGCTACGCAGTCGAGCGTCAGCCGTGACCTGCGGGACATGGGCATCGCTCGCGTGGCCGGGCGCTACGTGCCTCCGGCCCAGCCCGTGGAGGGCGATGGCGGCGGCGTGATGGAGGTCGTCCGCTTCGTCCACGGGCTCAAGCCCGCGGGACCGCACCTCACCGTGGTCTTCACCGCCACCGGCGCCGCCCAGACCGTGGCGCTCGCTCTCGACCGCGCATCCTGGCCCGAGGTGGTGGGCACGATGGCGGGCGACGACACGATCTTCGTGGCCACGGCCGGGGCCCAGGACCAGAAACACTTCCTGCAGCGTCTCGAGCGCTACCTCGAGGAAAGGTGAACCATGACCGAGCCGATCGTGCTCGCCTTCTCCGGCGGGCTGGACACCTCTTTCTGCATCCCGTTCCTCGCGGAGACGCTCGGCCGGCCCGTGGTCACAGTGACGGTGGACACGGGCGGCATCGATGACGCCGCCGCCGCGCTCCTGGCCGACCGCTCGCGCACCCTCGGGGCGATCGACCATGTGCTGGTGGATGGCCGCGAGGCGTTCTTCCAGCGGGTGATCCGCTTCCTCATCATGGGCAACGTGCGCCGCGGCCAAGTCTATCCGCTGTGCGTGGGGGCCGAGCGCGTGATCCAGGCCGCGGAGGTGGCGCGGGCCGCGGAGCGCCTGGGCACCCGCACCGTGGCTCATGGCTCCACGGGCGCGGGCAACGACCAGGTGCGCTTCGACGTGGCCCTGCGCACGCTCGCGCCCGGGCTGGAAATCCTGGCGCCGGTGCGCGACCAGCCACGGTCGCGCACCGATCAGGTGGCGTTCCTGGAGCAGCGCGGTCTCCCCGTTCCCCCGTTCGGCGCGGCCTACTCGATCAATCGCGGGATGTGGGGGGTGACGATCGGTGGGCGGGAGACGCTCGACACGGTGGAGCCGCTGCCGGAGGCGGCATGGGTGCTCACCCGCGGCGCCTTCGACGCACCGGTCCCTCCGGCCCGGTTCACGCTCGGCTTCACGGAAGGCGTCCCCACCTCGTTCCAGGGGGAGGAACTGCCGCCGGTCGAGCTGCTGGCGAGGGTGGAGGAGGCCGCGGCGCCCTATGGCATCGGCCGCGGCATCCATCTCGGGGAGACCATCCTTGGCATCAAGGGCCGGGTGGCCTTCGAGGCTCCGGCCGCGGAGGTTCTCCTCACCGCTCACCGCGAGCTGGAGAAGCTCACCCTCACCGGCCGCCAGCTCCGGGTCAAGGAGATGGTGTCCTCGGTCTATGGCGACCTCGTGCACGAGGGGCAGCACCTGGAGCCGGTGTGCCGCGACATCGAGGCGCTCTTCGTCAGCTCGCAGCGGCGGGTGACCGGGGAGGTTCGCCTGCTCTTCCGGTCCGGCCAGGTGTTCGTCGAAGGGGTGACTTCGCCGTTCTCGCTCCTCGCCGCGTCGAAGGGCGTCTATGGCGAGGCGACCGGCGAGTGGACGGCGACCGACGCCCGCGGCTTCTCGCGGCTTGCCGGTCTGCCTGGAATGCTTTGGGCCCGTGCCGCCGGTGAGAAGAAGATTCCGGTGCTGGAGGAAGTCGCATGAAGACCGTGGTGCTGGACAAGGTGTCGTCGGTGACCCGTTCCTGCCAGCTCAAGCGGGAGGTGCGGCTGAGCCCGGACATCCCGTGCGAGGAAGGGGTGGTGGTCGCGGTACGCGTGCTCCATGACAAGAGCACGTACAACCAGCTCGAGCTGCCCTCGGGGCGCATGGCGCAGGTCAAGCGCGGCGACATCATCGCCGGCGCCCTCGGACACCGCCAGGCGCTCTTCGGCTACGCCGGCCACCTGCCCACGTCGCTGGTGCCCGGCGACCGCGTGCACCTGCTGAACATGGGCGGCGTCGTGGGCATCTGCGACTCGGTGAGCCCGGACCTGGGACCGCCGTTTGAGTGCGAGGTCCTGGGCGCCGTGCTCCACTTCCCGTACCTGGGCGAGCGGATCGGACTGGCGGCCCGCATCGGCGGGCTGCCCCTCGATCCGTCCGCGCCGGTGATGACCAACGGCGTGCCGGTGGTGGCGCTGGTGGGCTCGTGCATGAACTGTGGCAAGACCGCCGCGGCCTGCGCGCTGGTGCGCGAGCTGAGCCACGGCGGTCTCACGGTCGACGGCCTCAAGGCCACGGGCGTGTCGCTGCGCCGGGACGTGCTCGCCATGGAGGATGCCGGGGCGCGGACCACCGCAATCTTCACCGATCTCGGCGTGGTCTCCACCACGGCCTCCAACGCGGCGCCGGTGACCCGAACGCTCCTCACCCGGCTTGCCCTGGGCGGGCCGGACGTGATCGTGGCCGAGCTCGGCGACGGGCTGCTCGGCGCCTACGGGGTCGCGGCGATCCTCAGCGATCCGGATATCCGCGCCGCCTTCACCGCCGTGGTGCTCGCGGCGAACGATCCGGTCGCGGCCTGGGGCGGCGTGCGGATGCTTCGCGAGCGCTTCGGCATCGAGCCCGCCGCGGTGACCGGCCCGGCCACGGACAACCTCGCGGGGACACGGATCATCGAGGAGCAGCTCGGCGTGCCCGCGATCAACGCCCGGCTGGACGGGGCGCGCCTGGCGGAGCGGGTGCGGGAGCACATCAAGCTGACTGCCGCCGAGGAGGTCCGGGCGTGATCCCCGCAGTGATCCCCGCAATTGTGCTGGGCGGCTCGGGGTACGTGGCCGGCGAGCTGCTGCGGCTCCTCGCGGGCCATCCCGATCTGCGTCCGGCGGCCATCCTCTCCGAGAGTCAGGCGGGGGAGTCGGTCGAGTCGGCGTTCCCGCATCTGACCGGCTGCTTCCCCGGACTCTCCTTCTCTCCGCGGGAGGGACTGGGGGAGGTCTTCAACTCGCTGGCGGGGGAGCGGGCCGCGGTCTTCTGCGCCGCGCCGCATGGTGCCGCCGCGGCCCTCCTGGACGAGGTGCTTGGCGAGGCGGAGCGGGCGGGCGTGGCAGCGAAGGCGGTCGACCTCTCGGCCGACTTCCGCTTCGCCGAGGCCAGCGCCTATGAGAAGGTCTACGGCCATCCCCATGGTGCTCCCGGGAGGCTGGAGTCCTTCCACTGTGCCGTGCCGGAGCACGCGACGGAGACTCCGGATGGTCATCTGGCGCATCCGGGGTGCTTCACCACGGCCACGCTGCTCGCCTCGGTGCCGCTCCTGAAGCTCGGGCTGGTGGAGCCGCGGCTCTCGGTGGTCGCGGTGACCGGCAGCACGGGCGCGGGGCGGACTCCCACTCCCACGACCCACCACCCGGCGCGGCGGAGCAATCTTTACGCCTACAACCCGCTCTCCCATCGCCACGAGCCCGAGATGGAGGCGTTGGCGAAGGCGGCCTCGGGGGTGGATGCGGAGATCCACTTCATTCCGCAGGCCGGGCCGTTCGCCCGCGGCATCTATGCCACGATCCAGGGGCGGCTCCTCCGTCCGGCGACAGCGGAGGAGGTACGCTCGGCGATGGCTTCGTTCTACGCCGGGTCGCCGTTCATCGACGTGCTCGCGGCGCCGCCTCGGCTGCAGGACGTGGTGGGGACGAACCGGTGCCGGCTCGGCGTTGCGGTCGATGGGGACCATGTGGCCGTGTTCTCGGCCATCGACAACCTGGTGAAAGGCGCTGCCGGTGGCGGCATCCAGTGGATGAACCGGCTTCTGGGTCTCCCCGAGACGGCCGGACTGACCCAGCCCGGTCCCGGGTGGCTGTGAGGAGAGAGGGATGATCGAGGTCATGGACATGATGACGGAGACAACCGCTGAGGAGCGGCGTTGGCTGCTTCCGGTCTATCCCCACTATGCGATCGAGCCGGTGCGGGGGGACGGAGCGCTCCTCTACACCCGCGACGGCCGCGAGCTGATCGACTTCTACGGCGGCCACGCCGTGGCCCTGCTCGGCTACGGCCATCCGCGAGTGCTCGCGGCGCTATCCCGGCAGGCCGGCACGCTCTTCTTTCAGAGCAACGTGGTCCCTCTGGAGATCCGCGCCCGCGCCGCCCGCCGTCTCGTGGAGTGGGGGCCGACGGGGCTGTCCCGGGCGTTCCTGGTCAACAGTGGCGCCGAGGCCAACGAGAACGCCCTCCGGCTTGCATTTCGGCACACCGGCCGGGACCGGGTGGTCGCCGTCGAGGGCGCCTTCCACGGACGCACCGCGGCTTCCGCCGCCATCACCTGGGGCTCGGCCCGTTGGTACGGCTTCCCCCGGGCGCCTTTCGATGTCACTTGGGTCAAGCGGGGGGATCTGGATGCGCTGAAGACGGCTCTGGATGGCGCGGCGACGCTGATCGTCGAGCCGGTCCAGGGGCAGGCCGGAGCGTATGAGCTCGGCGGACCGTGGCTGGAGGCGGCGCGCGAGCTCACCCGCGCCTCGGGAGCCGTGCTGATCTTCGACGAGGTGCAGTGCGGCATGGGGCGCAGCGGCCAGCCGTTCGCTGCCCAGGAGTACGGCGTCACGCCCGACCTGCTCACCACGGCAAAGGGGCTTGCCGGTGGCTTCCCCGCGGGCGCCCTGCTGGCGAGCGATGAGCTGTCCGCGGGTCTCCGCGAGGGCGACCTCGGCACCACCTTCGGCGGCGGCCCTCTCGCCTGCGCGCTCATCGAGGCGGTCATCGGTGCCGTCGAGGAGGAGGGGCTGCTTCGCCGCGCCCGGGAGCTGTCCGGCCGCATCCTCGCGACCTGCGTCACCGGCCCTGTCACAATGATCCAGGGCAAAGGCCTGCTCCTCGGCCTGCGCACCACGCGGCCGGCCAAGGAGATCCAGGCCGAGCTGATCGACCGGGGAATCCTCACCGGCACCAGCGGCGATCCCCACATCGTGCGCCTGCTGCCGCCGCTCGTCCTCCAGGACGCTCATGTGGACGCTCTCGCCGCTGCCCTGGCGGAGATCCGGGCATGAAGCGGTTCGTCTCGCTTGCGGACTACTCCCAGGAGGAGGTCATCGAGCTCCTGAGGCTCGCGGACCGCCTGGAGAGGCAGCAGGACGGCAAGTCCCTGGCCGGCAAGGTCCTGGGGCTCCTCTTCTTCAACCCGTCGCTCCGCACCCTGGCCTCCTTCCAGTCGGGGATGTCGCGCCTCGGCGGCTCGTCGTTCGTCATCACGCCGGGGCAGGGGAGCTGGCAGCTCGAGACCCAGCTCGGCGCCGTGATGGACGGCGCCGCCGCCGAGCACGTGCGCGAGGCCATCCCGGTCCTCGCGGGGTATGCGGACGCGATCGGCATCCGATCCTTCGCGGGCGGGACCGACCTGGCCGCCGACGTCACTGATACGACCTTCTCCCAGATGGCGGATCTCTGCCCGGCGCCGCTGATCAACCTGGAGTCGGCGATCGACCATCCCTGCCAGGCTCTGGCGGACTGGCGCACGCTGAACGAGCTGGGGATTGCTCCCGGCGGCAAGTTTGTCCTCTCCTGGGCCTGGCACCCCAAGGCGCTGCCGCTCGCGGTGCCAGCCGCAGCGGTCCACATGGCCGCGCTACGGGGCATGGAAGTAACCGTGCTGCGGCCGGAGGGGTTCGGCCTACCGGAGCCGGTGATCGAGAGGGCGCGGCAGGCCGCGGCTCTCTCCGGCGGCTCGGTGCGCGAGACGGGCGACCGGGAGGAGGCCATGGCCGGGGCGCACGCCATCTACGCCAAGTCGTGGACGGCGCCGTCCCACTACGGCGATCCGGAAGGGGAGGCGGAGCTGCGGGCGCCGCTGCGCTCCTGGTGCGTGGACGAGTCGTGGTTCGAGGCCGCCTCCCCGGATTGCCGCTTCCTGCACTGCCTGCCGGTGCGGCGCAACGTCGTGGTCCGGGACGAGGTGCTCGACGGTCCGCGCAGCGTCGTGGTCCGGCAGGCGCACAACCGCATGTGGGTCCAGATGGCGGTCCTCCACCGCCTCTTGAACGGAGGTGCCCGATGAAAGACGTGGGACAGCGGACCGCCGAGCTGGCGGGTCTGCGGCACGCGGCCCCCTACATCCGCCTGTTCAAGGGGAAGGCGTTCGTGGTCAAGGTGGGCGGCGGCGCCCTGGAGTCCGAGGCCGCGACCCTCGACCTCCTGGGGCAGGTGGAGGTCCTCCATCACGTGGGCATCCGCGTCGTGCTGGTGCACGGCGGCGGCAACGAGTCGAGCGCGCTCGCCCGCGCCCTCGGCGTCGAGCCGCGCTTCGTGGAGGGCCGGCGGGTGACCGACGCGCAGTCCCTCTCCGTGGCCGCGATGGTGCTCAACGGCACGGTCAACACCCGCATCCTCTCCGCCTGCCGCCGCCTGGGACTGCCCGCGGTCGGCGTGAGCGGGGTCGATGCCGGGCTGATCCAGGCACGGAAGCGTCCGCCGGTGGAGGTCAAAGGCGAGCGGGTGGACTACGGCTTCGTGGGAGACGTCGTGTCCGTGGCGCCGGGCGTGCTCCACACGCTGCTCGACGCCGGCATGGTGCCGGTGGTGAGCCCCCTCTCGGCCGCGGACGACGGCACGCTGCTCAACATCAACGCCGACACCGTGGCCTCTGCCCTCGCGGTCGGGCTGCGGGCGGAGAAGCTGATCCTGATGACCGGCGCCGTCGGCGTTCTGGAGCGGCCGGACGATCCGGGGTCGCTCGTCTCCTACACCGATCTGGCGGGGCTGCGCCGCCTGCGCGAGCAGGGCGGTTTCGAGAAGGGGATGCTTCCCAAGTCGAGCGCGATCGAGTCGGCGGTGCGTGGTGGGGTGAGAAGGGTGCACATCGTCGGCGCCGATCTGCCCGACAGCCTTCTTGCCGAGGTCTTCACGAACCAGGGAGTAGGAACCATGGTGGTCGAGGACATCGGAACTCTCTCCCCGGACGAGCAGGCGGCTGGGCACCTGGCAGGAGCCGTTCAATGATCCTGCCGGAGCGGGAGATCCTCGCCCTTCACCGGGCGATCGTCGGCATCCCCTCTGTCTCGGGGAACGAGGCGGAGCTGGCCGGTTTCCTGGAAGAGCGCCTGCGCCAGCGGGGAGCAACGCCGATCCGGGTGGGGGAGAGCTTGCTGGCGCTCCATGGGGAGGGTCCGGTTCTCCTCCTGGATACCCATATCGACACCGTGCCTTCCGTCCCCGGATGGACCCGCGATCCCTGGCAGGTCGAGTCGGTGGACGGCCGCGTGATCGGTCTCGGCTCGAACGACGCCAAGGCCTCGGTGGCGGCCATGGTCGCAGCCTTCCTTGCGTTTCAGGAGGTGGACCTGCCGTTCACCCTCGCCCTGGCCCTGGTGGAGGGGGAGGAGACGAAGGGGACCGGCACGCAGGCGATCCTCCGGGAGCTGTCGCACCTGACGATCGAAGCCGCGGTCGTGGGCGAGCCCACCGGGCTCGACGTGGCCGTTGCTCAGAAGGGTCTGATGGTCCTGGAGCTGGCGACGAGAGGCGATGCCTGCCACGCCGCGCACGCCGCCGCCCTGGGTGCGACCAACGCCGCTCGTCTCCTGGCGAGGGACCTGGTCGCGCTGGAAGAGATCGATTTCGGGCCGGATCACCCGTACCTGGGCCCCATCACGATGGTACCGACCCAGGTTCAGGCGGGCACTGCCCGGAACATCGTCCCGGCCGAGGCCACGGCCATCCTCGACGTGCGCAGCACGCCCGCTCTGCCGCGGAGCGAGATCGTACGCCGTATCCGGGAGCGGGTTCAAGGCGAAGTACGGGTGCTCTCGGACCGGCTGCTGCCCGCGGAGACGCCGGCCTCCGCGGCGGTCGTCGAGGCCGCACGCCGCTCTCTGCCGGGCGTCCGCCTCTACGGGTCGTCGACGATGTCCGACATGGCTTTCCTTGGCGACGGCGCGATCAAGTGCGGGCCGGGGCGTAGCGAGCGCTCCCACACGCCGGACGAATTCGTCCTGGAAGAGGAGGTGCTCGACGGCGCCCGCTTCTACACCCGCCTGATCGGCGCCTACGCGGAGCTGCGCGACCCCGCGGCCAACGCCGCTTTTCTGGCTGCTGTAGGAGGGGCGCGGTGACACGCCTCTGGGACAAGGGGGAGCCGCTCGACGAAAGGGTGCTCCGTTACACGGCCGGCGAGGACCACCTCCTCGACGCTCGCCTGGTCCCGTACGACGTGCGCGCCTCGATCGCCCATGCCGAGATGCTGCACGGAGCGGGGCTCCTGCCGGCTGAGGACCTGGCTGCGATCCGCAGAGGGCTCACGGCTCTTGCGGACAGCCATGCCGCGGGGGAATGGCGGA
>DATMER010000134.1:0-6712 GCA_035556715.1 Thermoanaerobaculia bacterium | reverse complement strand
GAGCAAAGTACGTTCCTCAATGGTCAACTCAATCGTATAGGGGCTCTTTCTCGGCACCGGTGCGTTCCTCCATTACGGAAAAGTTTACCGCACAAGGGGCCAGAAATTACGTGTCTGTATTTATGTTGGCGGGTACTAAGTCGCGGCCCGCTACGCGTTTCCGTAGGACCTTGGTGCTGGGGGGCTCTGCCCCCCAGGCCCCCCGAAGAGAAGAAAACCCAAACTCTAAACTGTCCACTGAACCGGGGCAGGTCCACGCCTGGTATTGGGTGGTGCCTGAGGCCAAGAGACGCCCCGACCTTGTACACCCGGAAGGTTTGTGCCAGCGGACTGGGGACGTCTCTACCCGGCATCCGTAGCCAGTGGCGGTCTGCGGATGGCCTAGTTCCTGGGCGGACCGCACGCCACACGGCTTCCTATGGTGGATTCTTAACTGGACAGTATTGGGGCAAGCCCCTCCCCTACATAAAAGCCAGGTTACCGGTTCGGCGTAGGGAACGACGACCGGCCGCCGAGATCGCCCGGGATCAGGCTTCCCGGGACGTGGGTGCTGCGGGTGTCCGGGATCCTGTTGTGGTGGCCGCCTTTCCCGTCATGTCCGCCGTGGCCACCGTGGCCACCGTGGCCATCACCGCCTCCGGGTCCTCCGGGGGGGTTGCAGGAGCCCCGGTGGCAGGGAGAGGGGAAGTAGCCGGGGATCACGACCACCGGCCAGGCGTAGGGGTTGACGTACGCCGAGTACGGACCCGTCTCCCGGCGCTCGCGGATGGTCTCGTTGAGGAGGGCGGTCTGGGTGGCGAGCAGCGCCTCGGTCTGGCGGGCGGCCCGTTCGGAGCGGGCGGTTTCGCGCATCCGGGCGATCTGCGCCTCGGTCTCCTGGCGCTGGCGGTTCCTCTCCGCCAGCTCCTCGCGGCTGATCCAGACCCCGCCCGTGTTCACGAAGCCTCTCCGCCGCATGGATTCGTCGTAGGAGATCCAGCGGCCGAGCTGTTCGTCGAACGAGTAGCGGAAGCCGCGGAGGAGGGGCTCCAGCCCTTCCGCCTTGGGATCGAGCTCGGCCGCGGCGAGCGCGGCTTCGCGGGCGCCCTGCTCCAGCCCCTGGGTCTTCGCCCAGCGGGCCAGCTCGAGCCAGTCCTGGGCGCGGGCGTCGGGGCTCCGGCGGAGCGCCTCCTTGCGCCTCAGGTAGCCGGAGAGGTCCGAGTCGCGCTCGTCCACCCGCAGCACCTGGTTCCTGGGGAGGCTGACCACCCCGCCCTGCATGCGGATGCGGACCTGGGTCTCGGTCACCTCCGCGATGACCCCTTCGAACTTGCGTCCATTCTTGAGATGGACGTCATCGGCCGAGACAGTCGCCCCCGTGAGGGAGAGACCGAGGAGGAGGGTGGATGCGATTCGGTTCCGCATGAGTCTTTTCCTCACTGGCGGCTTCATCTTACCATGGTGTATACGGCTGTCATGCGCGACCTGTTGCTGGGCCTCGTAGCGGCTCTCCTTCCGGCTCCCGAGCGCGGCGGCTTGGCGCGCCGGTTTGGTGTGGACCCTGCCGTGCCCTCCGCCCTCCTCGGCCTGGCCGAGCTCTTCGCGGGGGGAGCCCTGGTCTTTTCCGACGGCATGGCCCACTTCCAGAGGCTGACCTCCGAGCATGCCGCCTACCTCCTGGAGAAGGTGGACCCGAAGGACTTCGAAGCGGGCTGGTTCGCTTACGCGAACAGCGGTCCCCTGACCGTGCTGCACTGGCTCGTCCAGCCCTGGACCTGGTTGCTGATCAGCATCCCGGTGGTGGGGGTGGTGCGGCTGGTCGCCTACGGGGTCAGCCAGGAGGCATCGGGGGAGCCGATCGTCTGGGCCGGGGTGCGCCTGTCCCAATTCCTGGGGCGGAAGCTCGGGCAGTCGCGGGACCTCCTGCGCTTCGGACCGGAGAGGCCCGACCGCGTCGTCCCCTCCCCCGGCGGGCTGACGGTCCTGAGCTGCCGGCCCAAGGACTGGAATCCACTCGTCACGATCGAAATTCGAGAGCGGTTCTACAAGCTGCTCTGGACGGAGGAGAGGCAGGACGGACAGTGGTGGGTGTACGCGTATGTGCTGGGGGAGATGCCGGAGAGCGAGGTGATCCGGTATTTGATCCGGTATGAGGCCCTCACCCCCGTCCCCTCTCCCGCTCCACCCAAGCACACCCGCCCCGGGCGAGGGGCGCCACCACCCTTCCAAAAAGACAACTAACCAAAGCAAGTCTCCCCCTCTCCCGGGGCAGGTGTGCTTGGGCGGAGCGGGAGAGGGGGCCGGGGGGTGAGGGCTCCAATAAAAAGGGCGGCCTTTCGGCCGCCCTTGCTCCCTCTCCCCCGCGCACGGGGGAGAGGGCTGGGGAGAGGGGGGATGGGATCAATCGCCTTCGAGGACCTCCTGGGGCAGGCTGCGGATCTCCTCCTCGCCGAACTCGAAGAAGAGCTCTTCCTCCTGCTCCTGCTCGGGCTCGATGAAGTCCTCGGCCATGTGGAAGTTGTGGTAGTAGCCCATGCCCGTCCCGGCCGGGATGACACGGCCCACGATCACGTTCTCCTTCAGGCCGCGGAGGTTGTCCACCTTGCCGCTGATGGCGGCTTCGGTGAGCACCCGCGTGGTCTCCTGGAAGCTGGCCGCCGAGATGAAGCTGTCGGTCGACAGCGACGCCTTGGTGATGCCGAGGAGCAGCGGCCGGCCGATGGCCGGGGTGCCCCCCGCGGCCACGACTCGGTCGTTCTCCTCGCCGAACTTCCAGCGGTCCACCTGCTCGTCGATCAGGAACTCGGTATCCCCCACCTCTTCGATCTTCACCGACCGCATCATCTGGCGCACGATCACCTCGATGTGCTTGTCGTTGATCGCCACCGACTGCGAACGGTAGACCTCCTGGATCTTGTCGGTCATGTACCGCTGCAGCTCCTTCTCGCCGAGCACCTGCAGGACGTCGTGCGGGTTGATCGGACCGTCGATCATGGGATCGCCGGCACGGACGCGCTCGCCTTCCTGCACGTTGATGTGGATCGACCGCGGCACCAGGTACTCGCGGTTCTCTCCCATGTCGCTTTCCACGACGACCTTGCGCATGCCCTTGTGGACGTCGCCCAGGTGGATGACGCCGTCGATCTCGGTGATGATCGCCGGCTCCTTGGGGCTGCGGGCCTCGAAGAGCTCGACGACGCGGGGCAGACCGCCGGTGATGTCCTTGGTCTTCGTGGTTTCGCGCGGGATCTTGACCAGCGTGTCACCCGGGTGGACCTCCTGGCCGTTCTGCACGACCAGGTGCGAGCCCGAGGGCAGCAGGTACCGCTTCTCGCGGCCCTCGTCGGAGCGGATCATGATGGCGGGCACCCGCTTCTCGTTCGCGGAGGCCTCCACGATGATCCTCTGCGACATGCCGGTGACCTTGTCGGTCTCCTCCCGCACGTTCTCGCCTTCGACGATGTCCTGGAACTCCACCTTGCCGCCGATCTCCGAAAGGATGGCGTAGGTGAACGGGTCCCAGGTCACCAGCTCGGTGCCCGGCTGGACATTGTCCCCCTCGTGCACCAGGAGCTGCGAGCCGTAGGTGAGGGCGTAGCGCTCGCGCTCGCGCCCCTTCTCGTCGGTGAGGACCAGCTTGCCGCTGCGGTTGATGACGACCAGGGCGCCGCGCTTGCTCTCGACCGTGTTCACGTTCAGGAACTTCACGAGGCCCGGGTTCTTGGCGATGTGCTTCGACTGCTCGGACACGCGGCTCGCGGTACCACCGTAGTGGAAGGTCCGCATGGTGAGCTGCGTGCCGGGCTCGCCGATCGACTGCGCCGCGATGACGCCCACCGCCTCGCCGATCTCGACCATCTTGCCGGTCGCCAGGTTGCGGCCGTAGCAGGAGGCGCACACGCCCCGCCGCGCCTCGCAGGTCAGCACGGAACGGATCTTCACCCGCTCGATGCCGGCCGCCTGCACGGCGTTGCCCAGGAAGTCGGTGATCTCCCCGCCCACTTTGACGATGACCTCGCCGGTCATGGGGTCGTAGATGTCCTCCTGCGCCACGCGGCCCACGATGCGGTCGCGCAGTGCCTCGAGGATCTCGCCGCCTTCCATGATCGCCGACACGGTGATGCCGTCGATCGTACCGCAGTCCACGACGTTGATGATGACGTCCTGGGCCACGTCGACCAGGCGCCGGGTGAGATAGCCGGAGTCGGCCGTCTTGAGCGCCGTGTCGGCGAGACCCTTGCGGGCGCCGTGCGTCGAGATGAAGTACTGCAACACCGACAGCCCCTCGCGGAAGTTCGCCGTGATGGGCGTCTCGATGACCTCGCCCGAGGGCTTGGACATGAGACCGCGCATGCCGGCGAGCTGGCGCACCTGCTCGCGGGAGCCGCGGGCGCCGGAGTCGGCCATCAGGTTGATCGGGTTGAACACGCCCGTGTTCTTCTCGATCTCCCGCATCTCGCGGAACATCTCTTCGGACACCTTCTCGGTCACCCGGTGCCAGATGTCGATGATCTTGTTGTGGCGCTCACCCTGTGTGATCACGCCGGCCGAGCGCTGACCCTCGATCTCACCCACCTCGCGATGGGCCTGGGCGAGGATGTCCTGCTTGCGGCTCGGCACCACCATGTCGTCGACGCCGAACGAGATGCCGGCCTTGGTCGCGTACAGGAACGTGATCTCCTTGATCTCGTCCAGCATGCGCACCGTGGCCTCGTTGCCCAGCTTGATGAAGCAGTAGCCGACGAGGTCCTGCAGGCCGCGCTTCTTGAGCAGGCCGTTGATGAACGGGATCTCCTCCGGCAGGTGCATGTTGAGGATCACCCGGCCGACGGTGGTCTCGATGAGCTCGTTGTGCACCTCTTCGAGCTCGGCGTGCACGATGTTCTGCTTGTCGAGCTGCACTTCGAGGTTGATGTACGGGCCGCTGTAGCGGACCTTGATCGGGGACAGCGTCTCCACCTCGCCCGCCTCCAATGCCAGCAGCACCGAGTCGAAGTCGGGGAACACGCGGCCCTCGCCCTTGGCGCCCACCTTGCCGAGCGTCAGGTAGTAGCCGCCGAGGACGAGGTCCTGCGTCGGCACCGCCAGCGGCCGGCCGTGCGCCGGGGAGAGGATGTTGTTCGAGGCCAGCATCAGCAACTGGCTCTCGATCTGCGCCTTGGGCGACAGCGGGACGTGCACGGCCATCTGGTCGCCGTCGAAGTCGGCGTTGAACGCCGCGCAGACGAGCGGATGGATCTTGATGGCCTTGCCCTCGATCAGGGTCGGCTGGAAGGCCTGGATGCCCAGGCGGTGCAGCGTGGGCGCGCGGTTGAGCAGCACCGGATGGTCCTGAATGACCTCTTCCAGAGCGTCCCAGACCTCGTCCACCTCGGCCTCCACCAGCTCCTTGGCGGCCTTGATGGTGCCCACCAGCCCCTTCTCTTCCAGACGGTTGTAGATGAACGGCTTGAACAGCTCCAGCGCCATCTTCTTGGGCAGACCACACTGGGAGAGTTTCAACTCAGGCCCCACCACGATCACCGACCTGCCGGAGTAATCCACGCGCTTGCCGAGCAGGTTCTGGCGGAACCGGCCCTGCTTGCCCTTGAGGGTGTCGGACAGCGACTTGAGAGGCCGGTTGTTCGAGCCCTTGAGCACCCGGCCGCGGCGGCCGTTGTCGAAGAGCGCGTCCACCGCCTCCTGGAGCATGCGCTTCTCGTTGCGCACGATGACCTCGGGAGCGCGCAGCTCGAGGAGCTTCTTCAACCGGTTGTTGCGGTTGATCACGCGCCGGTAGAGGTCGTTCAGGTCGCTGGTCGCGAAGCGTCCGCCGTCCAGGGGGACGAGCGGGCGCAGCTCGGGCGGGATGACCGGGATGACGTCGAGGATCATCCAGTCCGGCCGGTGGCCCGACCTGCGGAACGCGTCGACGACCTTCAGGCGCTTGGCGGCCTTCAGGCGGCGGATCTGGCTGGTCTCGGTGCGCATCACGATGCGCAGCTCCTCGGAGAGCTCGTCCACGTCGATGCGGGTGAGCAGCTCCTTGATCGCTTCGGCGCCCATCTTGGCGGTGAACGCCTCCTCGCTGCCGTACTTGTCGCGCAGCTCGCGGAAGCGCTCCTCGGTGAGCAGCTCCTGCTCCTTGAGCTCGGTCTCACCGGGATCGATGACGACATAGCTCTCGAAGTAGAGGATGCGCTCGAGGTCGCGCAGGCTGATGTCCAGGAGGTGGCCGATGCGGCTCGGCAGCCCCTTGAAGAACCAGACGTGCGAGACCGGGCAGGCGAGCTCGATGTGGCCCATGCGCTCGCGCCGGACGCGCGACCGGGTCACCTCGACGCCGCACTTGTCGCAGATCACGCCGCGGTGCTTCATGCGCTTGTACTTGCCGCACAGGCACTCCCAGTCGGTGATCGGGCCGAAGATCTTCGCGCAGAAGAGACCGTCCCGCTCCGGCTTGAACGTGCGGTAGTTGATCGTCTCCGGCTTCGTGACCTCGCCATAGCTCCAGGAGCGGATCTTCTCGGGCGACGCGATCGAAATCTTGATCGCGTTGAAATCCTTGGGGGACTGTGGCTTATCAAAACTGCTGAAAGGTTGCAACTTGGTTTTCCTCCCTTAGACCTTGAGGAGCTCAACGTCGAGACAGAGGCTCTGAAGCTCGCGGACGAGCACGTTGAAGGACTCGGGCAGACCGGGGGGCTCGGGGACCTCGCCCTTGACGATCGCCTCGTAGACCTTGCTGCGCCCT
>DATMER010000133.1:0-23346 GCA_035556715.1 Thermoanaerobaculia bacterium | reverse complement strand
GACCCCGGCTGCCGAGGCTCAGAGCAACTGCGGGACCACCGCCTTCGGCGACTATTACTGGAGCGCCTCGGGCCAGATCACGAAAGCCAACAACTGCTTTGGGTTCTCCGGGTTCCGCTGCCACCCGGCGGAAAACCTGGGCTGGTCGGTCGAAAAAACCGTTCCCGCGTGCAATCCCAACTCCGCGAGCTGCGGGGTCAAGATCCACGCCACGGCTACCATCCCGGGTCTGCGCGACATGATCATCGAAGAGGGAAGCCTCTTCGTCTCCTTGACACCCTGGGCCGAGTGGTACCCGTGCGCCGGCGCGGGCTGCACGAAAGACTTCACCTGCGGACTGGCGGCCTTCGGCGGACAGATCAATTTCGACAACCTGGACACCTACGTGCAGCGGGGGATCACCTGCGCGCAGGCCTGGGCGACGAACCTCTCTATGAAGATCCGCGTCTGCGCGGGCAGCGCCTGTGAGAACGCGAACAACAACAAGACGATCGACATCCCCGCGGTCGGGCTCGCGCTGGGAATCGGTTGCGTGGCGCCGCCTCCCTACACCTGCACCGAGGGGAGCGGCAATTCGAGTGGTGCCGGGGCAGCGTCCTGCCCCCTGTGCCAGCCGGTCGGCGGCGAGGGAGGCTGCTCGGTGCCGACCGCGGGCGGCGGACCGAGCTGCGAGCCGGCCTGGATGGGCAAGTCCCAGCTCCGCTATGCCGCGGGCGGCGTGGGCGGCGACAACCTTCCGGGCACCACGGCCTGGCGCACGGTCCTGGGACGCTACTGGTCCCACGACTATGCCGAGAAGATCGTGATGGACCCGAACAACACCCACGTCTGGCTGCTGACCCGCCACGGCAGCTTCCGCGAGTTTTCCAATCTGGCCGCGGGCGGCGGTCTGCGCCTCTATCAAACTCACGTGCCGTCCGACGAGCACCGCAAGCTCTACTTCGACACCGCCACCAGTGGCTGGCAGCTCCACTCGCTCGACGGCCGCAAGGACTACTTCCTTTCCGACGGACGCTGGGACAAGACCACGTTCGCGCAGGATGTGACCCATCCGGTCCAGGCGACCTACAACGGCAGCAACCAACTGACCGCGGTCAGCTTCCCGGACGGCCGCAGCGACACGTTTACTTATCATGGCAGCGGCAAGCTCGCTTCGATCACCGAGAACGCGGTTTCCGGATCGGGGACCTCGTCGCGCACCTGGAGCTTCACCTGGTCGGGTGACGAGCTGACCATCGCCACGAGGCCCGATGGCACGGCCTGGCAATTCGTCTACGACGGTACGCGGACGGGATATCTGACCCGCGTGGACCTGGCTTCAGGTCTCCAACTGCGCGTCGTGGCCGCGTTCGAATATCAGACCGCCACCAACAACGTAGCCAAGAGCTGGAAAGGAGACCCCTCCTTCAGCGGCTCGAACGCCACGGAAAAAGTGACCTACAGCTACACCAACTCGACGCTCCCGACCCAGACCGTGGTGACGCGCACGGTCTCGGGGACTTTCGATCAGGTTACGACGTATGGCATCGGCCGCGACTCGGTGGGGATCAAGCCGAAGCCCACCACGGTCCAGGGCTCCTGCCCCACCTGCGGGCTTTCGCCCCTGACCACCTTCACCTATGGCTCTTCCAATCCCCTGAAGCCCTCATCGATGACCGATGCCAAGGGCACGCGCACCGATTACACCTACAACTCGGATGGCCGCCTGCTGACCAAGACCGAGGCCGCCAACGTGCCGAGCCTCACCCGGCTCACCTCCTTTACCTATGACACCAACTTCCCGGGCCTCGTGACGCGGGTGGAGGTCCCCTCGACCTCGGGCGGCAGCAACAAGCGCCGCACCGATTCCGCCTACGATTCGACCACCGCCGTGATGACCTCGCGCACGATCGACGGCTTCGAAAGCGGCTCCGCCCTGGCCTCGGGGTACAAGACGACGTCCTACACGCACAACAGCTCGGGCGAGGTGCTCTCGGTCGATCCGCCCGGCTTCACCACGACGGACACGACCTCCTTTACGTACAACCTCACGGGCCGTAACGGTCATGTAGCCGACACTCGCACCGATCCGCTGGTGGGGACGACCACGTTCGGATATGACGGTCTGAACCGCCGCACCTCGGTGACCGATCCGAACGGGGTGGAGACGGTGACGACCTACGACAGTCTGAATCGGGTCACCGAGATCCGGGAAAAGGGCGCGACTACCCCCGACGACCTGGTGACCATTCAGACCTACACTCCGTTCGGCGATCTGTTCTGCATCAAGCTGCCCAGGGGCAACGGCATCGAGCACGTCTACGACACGGCCGGCAGACTGACGGCGGTGATCCGGGGCACGGCCGTGGCCACTCCTGACAGCACGACCTGTCTCGACACGGCACAGCCGAGAGAGCGGACTGCCTATCAGCTCGACGGCACCGGCCATCGGATCGAAGAGAGCCTCGAAAAATGGAATGGTTCGGCCTGGGATAGCCATTCGAAGACGGCTTTCGAATATACCTGCCACCTCGACCGTGTCACCCGCGGGGCAGGCAGCGGCTCGCCGAGCGTGACTGACTATTGCTATGACGCCAACGACAACCTGGAGAAGGTCTGGGACGCCAACCATCCCAAGGGCTCGAACCCGAATCCTTCCCAGCTCCACGCCTACGATGCCTTGAACCGCGTGACCTCCACGACCGTGGGGCCCGGCACGGGCAATGCCGCGGCCACCTCTTTCACCTATGACGTCCAGGATCACCTTGCCACGGCCACCGACGCCGAGGGCAACGTGACGACCTACACCTACAGTGACCGCGACCTCCTGACGCAACTGGTCTCCCCGATTTCCGGAACGACGACCTCCACCTACAACGAGCACCGGCAGCTCGTGACCACGACGGACGCCCGGTCGATCGTGACAACCCGCACCGTCGATGCCGCCGACCGCGTCACGCAGGAGACCTTCGGACCTTCAGGCACGCCCGATACGACACTGACCACGGCTTACGCCTACGGCTCGACTCCGGCGCAGTTCGACGTGGGCCGGCTCACCGGCATCACCCGCAACAGCCAGACCGTGTCCTACACCTATGACCGCTTCGGCCGCACCCTCCAGGATGGAGGGCTTACCTACGGGTACGACAAGAACGGCAACCGCACCACGATCGCCTATCCCGGCGGCGTCTCGGCCATCTACACCTATGATTTTGCCGATCGCGACGCGACCCTGAGCTATGACAGCGGCGCCGGCCCGCAGTCCCTCGTCACCAGCGCAGGCTACAAGGCCCTGGGTCCCCTGAGCTCGCTCTCCCTGGCCAACGGCCTGAGCGAGACGAGGCTCTTCGACGAGCGGTACTATCCGGAGAGCATCGAGGCCGGTACGATCCTGGATTGGGATTACACGGTGGATGCCGTGGGCAATCCCACCGCCATCTCGGGCTCCATCGCCGGGGTCTCGTACTCCGGAAGCTTCGCCTACCAGGATCATCTCTACTTCCTGACCCAGGGTGACGGCCCCTGGGGGAACCGCGCCTGGACCTACGACAAGATCGGCAACCGCCTGACCTTTGCCAGGACGAGCGAGCCGACGCAGACCTACGCCTACTCCGGCGGGGGGAACAACCCGAAGCTCTCGACCGTGACGCCGGCCCCGGGCTGGGGAACCGGTTCCTGGAGCTACAGCTACGACGCGGCCGCCAACCAGACCTCGGTCCTGGAATCCAATGATGAAGGGACGGTGCAGACGACGTTGTACGACGTCGCCGCCGACGGCCGCCTGAGCGCCCTGCGCACCGACACCGGACCTTCGCGAACCGACTTCCTCTACGATGGACGCGGCTTCCTGCGTGAGGCCCTTCTCACGGTCAGCGGATCGAGCGACGAAATTCTTGTCAATCCTGTCTACAGCAGCAGCGGCAGGTTGATGGCCCGCACGGAGGAGCGTGAGTGGACCGGGGCCACGATCGGGCCGGACGGCGAGGACGACGTCTCCGCCCAGATGAGCACCGAGACGACCCGGATCTTCTACTTCGCGGGCCAGCCGGTCGCCCAGCTCACGACCGGGCCCGAGCTGTTGTATCTCACGGTCGATCACCTCGGTACTCCGGTCCTGGCGACCGATGGCACGGGAGCCGTGGTCTGGGCCGGAGGCGTCGAGCCCTTCGGCACGGTCTGGACCGCGGCCCTCGACAACCCCGATCCCGATCCCATCACCGCCCGCCGCCTTCGCCGCGCGTCCGCGCCTGCCTTGAGCCGGCTATCTTCTGAAAAGGTTTTCCTCCGCTACCCCGGCCAGTGGGCCAGCGATGCGTTCCGGGTCACCAGCACCCAGGAAGAGGTCTATTACAACGTGCACCGCTGGTACTCGGCAGGCACGGGCCGGTTCATCCAGCCGGACCCGCTGGCCCGCTCCGGCGCGCTCAAACAGAACGGAGGCCTTGAGCAGCTTTACGGGTACAGCCAGGCGAATCCCCTTCTATTGACCGACCCGCTGGGGCTCCGCTCGCGGGTATGTTGCCGGAAGATCCCGGCGCTTCCAGCGGACCATTGCTTCATTCAGACCGAGCAGGAAGGCGCTTCCACGACCTGCGCACTGCACGGGGGGCGGTTCACTCCTGGGGAGGAAGCGTACACCGGTCAGATCCGGGACAATACGACTTTCGACGATCCCAAAGAATCCGAGTGCGGCGAGTGGAACGAGAGCTGCAAGGTGGACCAGTGTGTCATCGACACGGCCGCGGGCTATTCGAACCCCAGTGTCTACAACGGCGCTCTCGGTCCGAACAGCAACACGTTCGCGGGGACGATCGCCAGAACCTGCGGACTGCAAAAGCCACCCAAGGACGGATGGACTCGCGGATGGGACCATAACAAACCGGCTCCGCTCAAGCCCGGAAGCGAGCCGATTCCGTCACCGTGCAAGCTGCCCGGAACGAAATGAGATCCTCGGCGCTGCTCCTCCTGCTGCTCTCGTGCAACGGCCCCCGGCAGGATGTGCGATGGGCCGAGGACTTCGTGTCCCGGCTCGAGTGCGGCATGTCCCTCGCCCAGGTTCAAGGGTTGACGGACAGCCCGGTCCAGCCGACGAACACGCAGGCCCGGCTCGGGGGGTATTGGGTCGACAGCAAGTGGGCGGATGTATGGCTGGATCTGCGAGACGGCCGCCTGGTATCCGTAACCTCCGGGAGGATCGATGGCTTGACCCATGTGAGGCTTTCTCCCAAAAAGGATCTCTGCACCGGCGCTCTGACCTTCTTCGTGAGCCTGGCGTGGGTCGAGCGCCTGCAGGGAGCCGACGTGTACCTGGACGGCAAGAAGATCGAGGGGAACGCCTCTTCCGGCCTCATCTTCGAGGTCTCATCCGGAGACCACGAGCTGCGAGTGGTCAAGGAAGGATATGAGCCCGTTGTAAAGCGCCTGCACCTCGACGCGGAGGATCAGGGAAGACAGGACATTCTCATTGCGAGCACCGACGTCCGCCCCACTTCAAGACCGTAGGAGGATAATCATGATCCGCAGCAAGCCCGTTGCAAGGCTTTTCCTTCTCCTCGCGCTCATAGGTGGCCTGAGCGCTGCCGCTGCCGAAAGCCCTGTCGCGCTCGTCAAGGCAGGCAACGGCCTTCTGGAGTGGATCCCGCTCGTCCAGGCCGAGAGCGCGACGCTCACGCTCGCCGATCCCCGGGGCGATGTACGGGCCTTCCGGTTCGGCCCGGGAGCAACTCCCGCGCTCTCGCTCTTCGATGCCGAGGGCGCTCCCCTGCCGGACGGCTCGTACACCTGGGAGCTTCGCACCGCGGGGGGAGCGCAATCCGGCTCCTTCACGATCGCCGAGGGCAGCCTCGTCTCTCCGGACCTCTCCGAGCAGCCCCGGCTCATCACCGCCGCGGACCAGGTGGTGCCGGACGACCTGATCGTCGACGGCAAGGGTTGTATCGGTCTTGGCTGTGCCAACAACGAAGCCTTCGGCTCGGAGACCCTGCGGCTCAAGCAGGGAGTGGTGCGGCTGCGGTTCCAGGATACGAGCTCGGGCGCCTTCCCGGGCTCGGACTGGCAGATCACCGCGAACGACTCGGCGAGCGGCGGCGCCAACCGCTTCTCCATCGAGGACCTGACCGCCGCGACCACCCCGCTGACCATCGTGGGCGGCGCTCCGAGCAACTCGATCTACGTCACCGCGCTGGGCAGAGTCGGGTTCGGCACCGCGACCCCCGGCAGCGGCCTGCACATCTTCTCGGCGGCCACCAGCGACGCATTTGCCGGCATGGGTCCGGACCCGGTCAGCGGACCCGCCTTGAACTATGGGTACTCCGGTGCCTCCCTGGGGCGCGGCTCCGGCTTCTTCAACGTCAGGCCCGACGCCTCGGCGACTGCCCCGAACCCCTCGCTACGCTTCATGACGGTCAACGTTGAGCGGATGATCCTGACCAACACCGGCGACGTCGGCATCGGCACATCCGCTCCCTCGTCCCGATTCCACGTGAACGGAGGCGACATCCGCGTCTCGGGCGGCTCCTTCATCGACGACGGAACGACCCTCAACGTTCCCGACTACGTCTTCGCACCCGACTACAGCCTGATGCCTCTGGATGAGCTGAGGGAGTTCGTTTCCAGGGAGAGGCATCTCCCGAACGTCCCGAGCGCGGAGGACGTCAGGAAAGAGGGCCTGAACCTGAGCGAGGTCCAGATGCGGCTGCTGGAGAAGGTCGAGGAGCTGACCCTCTACACGCTGGCGCAGAACGAGTTGGTCAAGGCACTCGAAGCTCGCCTGGCAGCGCTGGAGAAGGCGGCTGCTCCGGCACCCGGGAAGTAGTAGCGTCGAGCCCGCGCCAGATCTGGATCAGCTTGAGGTTCGGGCTCGTTGCAACGGCATTGACGAGCGAACGTATCAGGCTCCGGCCTTCGCCCACCGGGAGGATCTTGTCGAAGTCCTCCCGGTCTTTCTCCGATTCGCACCTTGCATAGACCTCCACCAAGGCCGAGGCGGTCCGGATGCCGTGCGCCCGCAGGAGGTCCCGCCGCGTGGGTTCTTTCCCGTTTTTCTTCCGCTCGGGACCAAGATGCGTATAGAGGATGGACTGGTCCATCCAGTCGATGAGCCGGTCCGGCGGGAACCGTGTGTTGATCATGAGATCGATCAGGTCGGCCGTGGCCATGTTGGGTATGTTCTCGATGTCCTCTTCCTCCAGACGCGCCTCGTGCCAGACCGTGAGCCCGTCGAGGTCGCTCAGAGGAAGCTGGGCTTGAAGGCTCGGCAGGAGCAGCACGGCTCCCGTGCCTCGCTTGACGGCGGCCTGCAGGACCCTCCAGACCACCCGCGGAAAAACACCGATCACAAATCCCACCACCATGAGCACTTCCGGACGCGTGTTGGACAGAGGATTCATCGTGGCTGCCGCCATGACGACCCAGGTTCCGATCAGCGAGAGGATGATCCTCAAGGAGACCGATACATAGGCGCTCGAACGGAGATCCCGGCGGACGTAACGCCGAAAAAGCATCTGCAAGCTGAAGAAGTAAGCGCCGATGAATGCGAAATGTACAGGAGTCTCCACAGGCAAGAATGCCATCCAGGTTGAGAGCTGTTCCGGCTCTCCCCGGTAATAAGGGGGAAGGGTAATCAACCAGCCCAGCGTAATGAGCACCGTGGTGAGCACCACGGGCACCGTGGTGTCGAGCGTGAAGATGGCGGCGAACCCGGAAGCGTCGGTTTTGCTCATCCGCGGATCGATGGTCCGCTGATTCGTGTTGGTGGGGTCCAGCACCAATCCTCCCAGATCGGTGGGGATGGCTCCATATACGGCCTCGAACTTCTGGATGTAGGTATAGATGCGGCTCTTCCGTTCCTCCGCGCTCTCCCGGCCGAGGCCGTTGGGGACGAGGCCTTTCGGCAGGCGGCCGGGATCGCGCAGCCCCAGCCGGTCCAGGTTGATGATGAAATCGTTCAGCAGGCTGTACTTCTTGGTCGACATGAACAGGTAGTACATGATCGCCGGAAGAGAGCACACCACGGCCAGGAAGATCACCCGCAGCCCTGCCACCTGGTGGTGTTCAGGCAGCAGGATGACGGTCCCGACCGAGAGAAGAACGGTCGGGATGACGCCGAAGATGACGAATCCGATGCGGCGTTGAGCGGTCGATCCCGCCAGCCAGCGCTGGGCAGCGATGACGGCTGAGATCGCGATGATAAGGACGAAAATCAGCCCGAGCGCCACGGGGCTCAGATGTTTTTGGCCGTATTCCGTCTTCGAGAGGATCCATACAAGAATCCCTGCGTAGATCGCGAGACTGATGAACGTGGCCAGGAAGCGCGTCGCTGCGCTCAGCCCACTCCCCTCTTGTTGCGATGTCTCGCGTTGCAGAAGCTGGATGCTGGCGGGACTTCCGATGCCTTCCATAAGGGCGCCCCTTTCGGTGATCTCTCTACTTGGATAGTGCTATCCCTGTAGACGAGTGATGGGCGTCTTTTCCCTCAGGGTTCACTAAAGAAAAAAGGCCGGCGCTCCCGCGCCGGCCTTTTCAAGTTCGAAGGGATGTAGCTCTCAGCTAACGGTCTGGGCTTCCTGCACCACCCAGGTATCGCCAGCCTTGAGGAGGTCTTCCAGCTTGCCGACACCCAGGCGGGTCGTCTCGGCGTGCATCTGGTCCGTGACCCGGTCCTCGTAGCTGGGCATGTCCACGCTGCGGAAGACGCCCACGGCCGTCGGGAAGTGCGGCGGCAGGAGCTGGGCGGCGAGGAAGGCGGTGGCCGGATTGTCTACGTTCTCGTTCCAGACCAGGCAGTCGTCGGCGGTCAAGCCATTCCCGAGCTGGATCACCTCCATCTCGGTGCCCCGCATCCGGATGCCCTTGTCCTTGGCCTTGCCGAAGACCAGGGGCTTGCCGTGCTCCAGGTAGATCACCTGCTCGTCCTTGGACTCCTTGTCGGTCATGTAGGTGAAGGCCTTGTCGTTGAAGATGTTGCAGTTCTGGTAGATCTCGACGAAGGCGGTCCCCTTGTGCTCCGCGGCGCGGCGCAGGGTGTCGCGCAGGTGCGACTGGAAGATGTCCACGCTCCGGGCCACGAAGGTGGCTCCCGCGCCCAGGGCCAGGGAGAGCGGGTTGAACGGGTAGTCCACCGAGCCGGCCGGGGTCGACTTGGTCCTCTTGCCCAGCTCGCTCGTGGGCGAGTACTGGCCCTTGGTCAGGCCGTAGATCCGGTTGTTGAACATCAGGATCTTGACCCCGACGTTGCGCCGCAGGGTGTGGATCAGGTGGTTGCCGCCGATCGACATGGCGTCGCCGTCGCCGGTCGCGATCCAGACCTCCAGGTCCGGGCGGGCCATCTTGAGACCCGTGGCCACCGCGGGGGCGCGGCCGTGGATGGTGTGGAAGCCGAAGGTGTTCATGTAGTACGGGAAGCGGCTGGAGCAGCCGATCCCGGAGACGACCACGAAGCGCTCGCGCGGAATCCCCAACTCGGGGAAGACCGCCTGCACGGCCGACAGGATGGCGTAGTCCCCGCAGCCGGGGCACCAGCGCACTTCCTGGTCGCTCTGGAAGTCCTTCTTGGTGAGGGTCGGCGTCGGCGTCTCAGTTGACATTGGCGTTCGACTCCAGGATCTCGTGAATCTTTTGGAAGATCTCCTGCCGGGTGAAGGGGCGGCCCTGCACCTTGGGGTAGGAGATGACGTCCTTGAGGTAACGGGCGCGCAGCAGCAGCGCGAGCTGTCCCAGGTTCATCTCCGGCACGAGCACCTTGTCGAAGCGCGACAGCACCTCGCCGAGGTTGGCCGGGAACGGGTTCAGGTGGCGCAGGTGGGCGCGGCTGGCCCTGAGGCCCAGGCTGCGGGCACTGTTGACCGCGCCGGTGATGGCGCCGGAGGTCGAGCCCCAGCCGAGGACCAGCAGCTCGCCGCTCTGGTCGCCGTGCACCTGGATCGGAGGGATGCCGTTGGCGATCCGCGCCACCTTGTCGGCGCGCATGTGGACCATCCTCTCGTGGTTCTCCGGGTCGTAGGAGACGTTGCCGGTGACCTCTTCCTTCTCGATGCCGCCGATCCGGTGCTCCAGGCCCGGCGTGCCGGGGATGGCCCACGGCCGGGCGAGCGTCACGGGATCGCGCTCATAGGCCTTGAAGCCTTCCGGGTTGGTCCGGAACTCGGTCCGCAGGTCGGGAAGGTCCTCCATCTGGGGCAGCTTCCACGGCTCGGAGCCGGTGGCGATGTAGCCGTCGGAGAGGATCACGACCGGCGTCATGTACCGGGTGGCGATGCGCACCGCCTCCATGGCCGTGTCGAAGCAGTCCTTCGGCGAGGAGGCGGCGAGGACCGGGATGGGCGATTCGCTGTTGCGGCCGAACATGACCTGGAGGAGGTCCGCCTGCTCGGTCTTGGTGGGCAGGCCGGTCGAGGGGCCGCCGCGCTGGATGTCGCAGACGATCAGCGGCAATTCGGTCATCACGGCCAAGTTCATGGCCTCGGACTTGAGGGCGATCCCCGGTCCTGAGGAGGCGGTCACGCCGAGGGCGCCGCCGAACGAGGCGCCGATCGCCGCGCAGACCGCCGCAATCTCATCTTCCGCCTGGAAGGTGACCACGCCGTAGTTCTTGTAGTGCGCCAGCTCGTGGAGCACGTCCGAGGCCGGGGTGATCGGGTAGGCGCCGAGGTAGAGCGGCAGGCCGCTGCGCCGGCTGGCCGCGACCAGGCCGATGGCCAAGGCCGTGTTGCCGGTGATGTTGCGGTACAGGCCGGGCTCCAGGGTTGCGGCGGGCACCTCGTAACGGGTGTGGAAGACCTCGGTGATGTCGCAGTAGTTCCATCCCGCCTTGAGGACCTTGACGTTGGCCTCGGCGATGAGGGGCTTCTTGGCGAACTGCTGGTTCAGCCAGGCGATGGTGTTCTCCAGCGGCCGGCTGAACAGCCAGTAGCACATGCCGAGGGCGAACATGTTCTTGCAGCGGTCCATCGACTTGGTGTCGAGGCCGCTCCCCTCCAGCGTGCGGCGGTTCATGGTCGTCAGGGCCACCGGGAAGACGCGGAAGCTGGAGAGGCTGCCGTCCTCCAGCGGGTTCGTGGTGCAGCCGGCGCGGGCGAAGTTGCGCTCGTTGAACTCGTCCGTATTGACGATGACGACGCCGTTCGGCTTGAGCTCCTTGATCTCTTTCTTGAGCGCCGCCGGGTTCATGGCCACCAGCACGTCGGGCGCGTCGCCCGGGGTGTGGATGTCGTAGTCGGCGATGCGGACCTGGAACGCGGAGACGCCGGGCAGGGTGCCGGCGGGCGCGCGGATCTCGGCCGGGAAGTCGGGCAGCGTGGAAAGATCGTTGCCGATCATCGCCGACGTGTTGGTGAACTGGGTACCTGTCATCTGCATGCCGTCGCCCGAGTCCCCGGCGAAGCGGATGACCACCTCGTCGAGCTTTTCGAGGGCGACGTCACGTCTCTCTTTTTCTGCGACCGTCGTGCTCATGATCCTCTCTTCCGGGTAGGGGAATGGACACTACCCCCCTCTTCAGGGAACAGGAAACAACCGGCCGACATTGCCGGAATCGTCGGGGGATCTTAACAGAGTCGCGGGGACCCGGCCCGCCGCCCAGACCAGGACAGAGACGGCGGCCAGCCACACGGCCACCTGGAGGCCTTCGGCCGCACCGGCAACCCGGGCTCCGAAATCGGTGAAGTACCGGGTCGGCACGAGCTGAGCGAAGGCGGCGAGCGTGAAAACGGCCGCGGAGGCCCGGCGGACGCCTGAGGGGATCGATTCATCCGAAGCCAGGCGGAGCAGCGCGATCATGGGCACGATCATCAGGAGGTCGTCGGGATGGTAGTGGTAGGTGAAGAAGCGGGCGACGAAGGCCGAGACCCCGAGCAGGATCCAGACGTCGGTATGACGATGGCGCAGGACCCAGACTCCAAGCGCCGCCAGCATCGCGAAGGCGAGCGGCAGTCCCCAGCCGGGATGGCCCAGGGCGCTCGCCCAGTCGGCCACGTTGCCGTACCCGCGCGCCACGTGAAGATGCCCATTGTCGATCCAGCCGGTCAGGACCTGGGTCAGGGGTCCCGGCTGGAAGGCGCTCGCGGCGAGCGTGACCACTCCATAAGCGACCACGGCGACGAAGCCGGAAACGGGGCTCGTTGCGAGGAGGAGCCAGAAGAAAGGCGCGGTCAGCGTCGGCTTGACGAGGGAGAGGGCGAACAGCAGTCCGGCGAGAGCCTTTCTGCCCGTCCGCCGGGCCAGGAGGGTTCCGCCCAATCCCGCGGCCAGGGAGACCAGGCCGAGCTGGCCGACCCCGATCGTCCAGGCCGTGCCGTAGGCAGCCCAAGGGAGGATGGCCGCCAGAACCCGCGTTCCGGACCGGCCCTTCACCGCTCGAAAGGCGATGACGGAGAGCGTGGCCAGTGCCGCGAGCGAGCAGGCCAGCCACAGGGCGCGGGCGGCGGGCCAGCCGAGCCAGCCGATCAGGGGCCAGAGCAGGCCGTAGCTGGCCGGAGGGTAGTCGGCCCCCGCCATCTGGTCGTAGACCGGCGAGCCGGCGAACCAGCGGTGGGTCTCCTCATACCGGAGGCGCAGGTCGAAGGCCGCCGCGTGAGCCGTGCCGGCGAGCAGCTCGCCCGACTGGCGCGCGATCCGCCTGAACGCGAGCAGAGCCAGGGCCGAGGCCAGTCCCCAGACCGCGGCATCCTCAAGAGCCCGGTGTCTCATGATTGCGGGTCCGAAGTCGTTCCGAGGGCAACGGATCCAGAATTATGGATGCAGGATCATTTCGACCGCATCGGAATGGCGCAGAACACGTTCTTCTCCATTCGTATGAATCGGAATCCAATTTCAATCCATGGGACTGGATTCCAAGCTTAAATCTTCCTCCGAACGCGCTGCCCTCCATTCCGATGGATCGAAATTCATTTCCGATCCATGGGATTGGACTCGGATGCGTTCGAGACGATTCCAGCGCTTATAAATGACATCGACCGCACTGGTCTCCATTCTATTGGATCAAACGTCATTCGTAGCCATCGGATTGGATTCCGATGGCTCCCGGCGGGCCAGGATGTTGAGCGCTCCAGGAATACCGGAAATGGCGGGTCCGGGACGGAGGGAGCCGCCCCGGAGGAGTTTGGTGGGCCTTGAGGTGAGCTACTACGCCTGCGGGCCCCTTCGCACCAGAGATGCCGTGCCCGCCGTCATTCAGAGATACGCGAAAGCTCTCCCCCACCCGCCACGTGAATTTCAAAGAGGCCTGGAAGGCCGGGCCGCGAGGAGGACCCTGGATTCGATGGCCTGTTGATAGAGGTTCAGGACATGGTCGAAGAGCCCGCGGAACGCGGCCACCTCCGTTTCGCGGAGAAAAGGGATGGAATCTGCCTGCAGGAGCGCGAGCACGGGGATGGAAACTGCCGGATCCGGGACCTGGCGGCTCAGCAAATCAGCCAGATAGAACAGCCACAGGGGCTCGGTCTTCAGCACTCTCAGGATCCTCTCCAGAGAGTCGAGCTTCGGAAGCTCCCTTCCGGTCTCATACTTCGAAAGCTGGCTCTTGCTCATCCCCGCCTCGCTGGCGGCGCCGGCCTGGCTCAGACCTGCCTGCTCGCGCAGCAGCCTCAAGGTGGGACCCAGGTGCTCGAAGGTCTTGTGCATGCCTCAGCACGCCGCCTTCTCTTCGTGCTCGGCCTGATAGCCGCGGACCAGGTAGTGCAGCAGCTTCTCCAGGATATGGATATCGTGCGGCGTCCCTTGAGGATCGATCTCGGCAGCCAGTTGGCGGAGGGTGCCGGTGGGCGGCGGCATGCCAAAGACCATCTGTTCGAGGTCGACCCCCAGGGTGTCCCGGAGCCGGATCAGCTCCTTGAGCGTCGGAATCGTGCGGCCGTTCTCGATCCGGGACAGTCGGGCCGGCTCGATCCCGGCCCTGCGGCCCAGTTCCACCTGCCTCCAGCCATGGGCGGAGCGGAGTTCCACAATCCGGGAACCGAGACCTCGGATCTTTCCTGTGTCGTGATTGGAAGGAGGCGGATCTGTGTGTCTCATGATGCGGCTGATTCTGCCGTAACTCGTCAGGAAGTCAAGCCTTTTCTCTCGACTTTCTCCCGCGTGCAGCAATTTGTCTCCCATGCTGCGAGATCAGGACCGGAGCGTCGCCGGTTGCGGGCCTCCGCGACAAGCGTTGGAATTCTTCAAGGAAGCGTCTACATTCTCGAAGAACAGAACAGCGCGGCCGGCACGGTGCCGCTTTGTTTCACGGCGACTTGTCGCCAGCGTCCGCAAAGCATGCAAGAAGGGGCAGACTAGACACCGCTCGACACAACTCCGCGGACGTCCCGGCCAATCCCGGCCGGTGTGCGGACCGCGGAGGACGGAGGGAATCATGTTGCGGAGAGGAGGAACACGCCTTGCCAGGGCGCTCGTGCTGACCCTGCTGCTCGGCAGCTTGTGGAGCCGCCTCGCGCTCTGGATGGAAATGCTGAACCCCTGGAGAGCGGTCACCGCGGCCGCCTGTGATGACGGCGCGAGCATCGACCCCAACGGCTGCCCCCGCCCCCAGGGGGTGGACCAGCCCACTCCCGCTGGAGACGATGGCGCGCACATCGACCCGAACGGCTAGCGCTCCCCCGGCCTGGGGGTGGATTCCCGCGCCCGGGCCTCTTTTGACACGACGCGTCGCCGTCTGAGAGAATGAAGAGGAGGAGATGAAAACCTGAAAGGGAGGGTCCGGGCGTGAGTCACGTGACCGACGAGGAGATCGGGCGGTTCCTGTCCGGCGGGCTGGAGAAGCGCGAATACCTGCGGGTCCTGCGGCACCTGGTGAGCCAATGCAGCCCCTGCCAGGAGCGGCTCGGGCTCTACGCGCCGGTCCTCTTCTCGAGCAGCGCCCCTCCGCCGGCCAGCCAGCCGCCGGAGGACACCACCTATGACGAGGTGATCAACCGGGTGCTCGCCCGCGCCCTGGCGGTGGCCCCGCGATGGCACGAGGAGAGGCGGCAGATCGGCGTGGCCGCGGAGCGGCTGCGCAAGAACCCCAGGGCGGAGGTGGACGACCTGGCGCACTGGTCTCTGGTGGAGGCGCTGATCCGGCTGAGCCAGGAGGCGCGGTACAACGATCCCGGCGAGATGTACGAGCTCGCCTTCCTCGCCGAATTCGCCTCCCGGCACCTGGACCCGGAGCGCTACAGCCCGGGGCAGGTCGCGGACCTCCGTATCCGCGCCCTGGCCGAGCTTGCCAACGCCCGGCGGGTCAACGAGGACCTGGACGGCGCCGAGGAAGCCTTCGCCAAGGCCGCGCTCCTGTCCGACCGGCGGTCGGGAGACCCGCTCGTCATGGCGCGGGTGCTCGACCTGCTGGCGTCGCTGCGCAGAACCCAGAGGCAGCTAGCCGAAGCCATCGACCTGCTCGATACGGTGCACGGCCTCTACAAGGAATGCGGAGAGAGCCACCTGGCCGGCCGCGCCCTGATCAGCGAGGGCATCTGCACCCACTACGACGGCCGCCCCCAGGACGCGGTCAAGCTGCTGCGCAAGGGGATTTCGATGCTTGAGCCCGGGCTCGACCCGCAGCTCGACATCTCCAGCCAGGAGAACCTCCTCTACTCCCTCGTGGACTCCGGCAAGCTCAGGGAGGCTCGCCGCCTGCTGCTCGAAAGCGGGCTGCGACAGAAGCTCGCCGACGAACCGGTGAACCTGCTGAAGCTGCGTTGGGTCGAGGGCAAGATCTCGGCGGGGCAGGGCAACCTGGATCAGGCGGTGGCCACGTTCGAGGAGGTCCGCGAGGGCTTCCTCCAGCGCGGGATGGAGTACGACGCCGCTCTCCTGGGGCTGGAGCTGATGGAGGTCTGGCTGCGGCAGGGGCGCAACGCCGAGGTGCGCGAAATGGCCGAGGAGGTGCTCGACACCTTTGAGGAGCTGAAGGTGAAGCTGGAGGCTCAGCGGGCGGTCCGCTTCCTGGAGGCGGCCTGCCGGCAGGAGCTGGCCACGCCGGTGCTGGTGCAGAAGGTGGTGA
This sequence comes from Thermoanaerobaculia bacterium, assembly GCA_035556715.1. Classification (GTDB taxonomy): domain Bacteria; phylum Acidobacteriota; class Thermoanaerobaculia; order Multivoradales; family UBA5704; genus DATMER01. Next base: position 7,394 of record DATMER010000133.1, on the reverse strand, counting down.
GCTTCCTCAGGCGCCTCGAATGGACCCCGGGCCTTCAGTTCGCGCCCTGAGGGTTTTCCGACAGCAGCTTCAGCAGAACCTGCCGCACGCGCTCCTCGAAGTCGGGTAGCTCGTCGCCTCCCAGGCGCTCCATCTCCTTCGTCCCCGTCTCCCTCTCCGGCTCGACCAGGGTGCGGAGCTGCTCGATGAGCGGGCTCTTCTCCAGGCGGCGCCTGCCGTACGCCACCCGGAAGAAGTCGTAGGGGTCCACCTCAAGCTTGTCGAGGATGCTCAGGACGTGGCTCATCTGGAGCCGCACCGTCCCTTTGAGGATCTTGCTCAGGCCCGAGCTTCCCACTCCCAGCTCCGTCTCCAGGGAACGCCGGGACCGCTTCGAGACCTGGACCAGCATTTCGAGCAAATCGGACAGCCGGCGGATCTCTGCGTCATTCGGCTCTTCCATCCCGGGGGAGAATAGCAGATCCGCCGCGTTCAGGAGAGAAATCTGCCGCAAACCGGCGGACCCGGCCGCCGAGGCGCTTTTCCGAGGATCGGGAAAGCTTCTGAGCCGTCGGGAGAGTTTTCCCAGTCATCGGGAAAGCTTCTGGGCCATCAGGAGAGCTTGCCCGGTCATCGGGAAGACTTCTGAGCCGCCGGGAGAGCTTGCCTGATCAGCGGGAAGGCTCCTGAGACATTGGGCAAGCTTGCCCAATCATCGGAAAGGTTCCTGAGCCGCCGGGAGACCCTGTCCGATCATCGGGAATGCTTCTGGGCTATTGGGAGAGCTCGCCCGGTCATCGGGAAAGCTTCTGAGACACCGGGAGAGCTTGCCTGATCAGCGGGAAGGCTTCTGAGACATTGGGCAAGCTTGCCCAATCATCGGAAAGGTTCCTGAGCCGCCGGGAGACCTTGTCCGATCATCGGGAATGCTTCTGGGCTATTGGGAGAGCTCGCCCGGTCATCGGGAAGGCTTCTGAGCCGCCGGGAAAGTTTGCCCGGTCATCGGGAACGCTTCCGAGACATTGGGCAAGCTTGCCCAGTCTCTGGGAAGACTTCCGAGCCGCCGGGAAGGCTTGCCCTACCGTTCAGAAACTCGCCTGACTGCCAGCGAGCTTGCCCGATCGTCCAGTGAGCTTCCTACCGCCGCCCCCGCGCCGCGGTCTCTTCGAGCTCCTGGGCGCGCTTGGCGGCGGCCACGATGTCGAAGGCGTCGCGGCGCATCCTGGAGCGCTTGGCGTCCTCCTCCGGGAAGCTCGGACGGTAGCCGAGCTGGCTCTCGTCGAAGGTGAAGGGCTTCATCAGGTCGTTCTTGCCGACGATCGACTGCTCGCGCGTGAAGTAGGCCATGTCGTAGTTGTTGCTCATGATGATGGCCTCCTCCGGGCAGGCGTCCACGCAATACCCGCAGAAGATGCAGCGCAGCATGTCGATCTCGTAGACCACCGGGTACTTCTCGATGTTGACGTCCGGATGCTCGCCGGCCTCGATGTGGATGCACTCGGCCGGGCAGGCCTGGGCGCACAGGTAGCAGGCCACGCAACGCAGCGAGCCGTCCGGACGGCTGGTCAGGATGTGGTGGCCGCGGAACCGGTGGCTGTACTCCCGCCGCTTCTCCGGATACTCGATGGTGTACATCTTCCCCCGGCCCAGAAGGTTGCGGAAGAAGTGACGGAGCGTGACCATCAGGCCGCCGATCAGCGGAAGATAGAGACGCTCCGCCAGCCCGGGCTTGTAGGGCTTGAGATCGGTGGGATAGGGCTCGCGCAGGACGGGCCTCTTGGCAGGCGGTGTCGTCTGCGTCAAAGGTTGCGTCATCGTTCTAGCTCCCCTGCGATGATGTTCAGGCCGCCGAGCGACACGATGGAATCGGAGAGCGACCCGCCGGTGATCAGGCGCGGGAAGGCCTGGAAGAGCTGCAAGCACGGACCCCGCGCGTGGAGGCGGTAGGGCTTGCCCGTGCCGTCGCTGATGGCGTAGAAGCCCAGCTCGCCGTTCGCCCCTTCGACCATCGAGTACAGCTCGCCTTCCGGCACCTGGATGCCGTCCATGACCAGCTTGAAGTGGTAGATCATGGTCTCCATCTGGTTGTAGACCGCATCCTTGGGCGGCAGGGCCACGTGCGGATCGTCCACGATGTGGGGACCCTCGGGCATGCCGCGGTCGAGGAGCTGGCGGATGATCTTGAGCGACTCGCGCATCTCCATCATCCGGATGCGGTAGCGGTCGTAGACGTCGCCGCCGTAGAGGACCGGCACCTCCCAGTCGAGCGTGTCATAGAGGTCGTAGGGGTGGGCGCGGCGCACGTCGTAGGGCACGCCGCTGGCACGCAGGCAGGGGCCGGTCCAGCCCCAGCCGACCGCCTCTTCACCCGTGATGGCCGCGACGCCCACCGAGCGGTCGAGCCAGATCCGGTTCCTGTCGACCAGCTTCTCCACGTCTTCGATGAAGGGCGGGATGATCTCCAGCAGGCGCCGGGAGCGCTCCATGAAGTCGGGCGGCAGGTCGTGGATCAGGCCGCCGATGCGGCAGGCCGAAACGGTCAGGCGCGCGCCGCAGACCGACTCGAGGAGGCCGTAGATCTCTTCCCGCGGCTGGAGCATGTACCAGAAGTTGGTCAGGGCCCCGGCGTCCACGAGCGTCGTGCCGTTGCAGACGCAGTGGTCCATGATGCGGGAGAACTCGGACAGGATGGTCCGCGCCCACACCGCCCTGGGCGGCACCTCGACCCCGAGCATCTTCTCCACCGTCCGGCAGTAGCCGACGTTGTTGATGAACGACGAGCAGTAGTTCAGCCGGTCGGTGTAGGGGATCACCTGCGACCAGGTGTGGGTCTCGGACATCTTCTCGAAGCAGCGGTGCAGGTAGCCGATCTCGACGTCGGAGGCAACGATGGTCTCGCCGTCCATGACGGCCATGAGGCGGAAGGTGCCGTGCATGGCCGGGTGGGACGGGCCGATGTTGACCGTCATGCGCTCGAAGAGGTCGTCCTCCCCTTCGGGCAGGTCGAAATGGGGCTTGTAGATCTTGTCCTCGGTGAGGATCCAGCGCCGCGCCGGGTCGTAGTCCTTGCGCAGGGGGTGCCCCTGGAACCCCTCGTGGCAGAGGAGGCGCCGCAGGTTCGGATGCCCCTCGAACTTGAACCCGAACATGTCGTAGGCCTCGCGCTCGGGCCAGTTGGCGCCCACCCAGACCGGGATCAGGGAGGGGAGGACGATCTCGTCCTCCTTCATGGGGACTTTGAGGCGCAGGCGGGCGCCGCGCTGCAGGGAGTAGAGGTGATAGACCGCCTCGAAGCGCTCCACCCGGTCGGGGAAGTCCACGCCGCAGAGGTCGAGCAGCATGTCGAACCGGGTGGCTGGATTCTCCTTGAGCTCGCGGCAGACCTCGGAGAGGACATCGCGGCGGACGATCCAGGTCGGCTGATCGAGACCCTCCTGGGGCATGACGCTCCCCTCGGGGAACTTCACACGGACGGTCTCCAACTCCGGGGCGGCGGTATCAGGAATTGGCGGCGCGAGCGTCTGCACTCTCGAAGCTCTCCTTCTCCGGTTCGGACTGGCGCTGGTCGCGATCGTGGTGCCGTTTGCGGTCGCGGGACACCTTCTCCTTGAGCTGGAGGATGCCGTAGATCAGGCCCTCCGGCGTCGGGGGGCAGCCCGGGACGTAGACGTCCACCGGGATGATCTCGTCGATCCCCTGCATCACGTGATAGGCGCGGTAGAAGCCGCCCGAGCAGGCGCAGGCGCCCATGGAGATGACCCACTTGGGGTCGGCCATCTGGTCGTAGATCTTCTTGAGGACGGGCGCCATCTTGTCGTTGATAGTGCCCGCCACCAGCAGGACGTCGCTCTGCCGGGGCGAGAAGCGCACCACCTCGGACCCGAAGCGGGCCAGGTCGTAGTGGCTCGACACCGTGCTCATGAATTCGATGGCGCAGCAGGCGGTGCCGAACGGGAAGGGCCAGAAGGAGTTGCGCGTCGCCCAGTCTTCGAGGGTCTCGAACTTGGTCGTGACCCAGCTTTCTCCGATTGTGCTCATGGTCTTCGTCCCCTCGTGGAGGGTCAGTCTATCATCGATTCGTGACAGTTGTCACAAGCTCGGTAAGTGGTTTGAAACGGAGTGAGTTAGGAGTCGTTCCCCCACCCTCTCTCCCCTCTCTGCAACGCGGCTGCCAGGGGCCGGCATTCCAGTTGATCCCATCCCCCCTCTCCCCAACCCTCTCCCCCGTGCCGGGGGAGAGGGAGCAGGAGGCTGGAACTACACCAGCCCTTTGGTCTGCGCGTAAACCGCCAGCTCCAGCCGGCCGTCGACGTTGAGCTTCTGGTAGATGTTGTGGAGGTGGATCTTGACCGTCCCTTCGCTGATGAGGAGCTGCTCGGCGATGGCTCGGTTGCGCAGGCCGCGGGCGACCATGCGCACGATCTCCAGCTCCCGCGGGGTCAGGAGCTGGGCGGCCTCCTTCCTCCCCTCGTCCCGGTGAAGGAGCTTGGTCACGATGCGGCTCACCGAGCCCTTGTCGAGCCAGCTCCCCCCGGCGTGGACCTCGCGCACGGCCTCGATCAGCAGGTGGGGCGCCATCTCCTTGAGCACCACCCCTCCGACGCCCAGCCGGAGGGCCTCCACGAGCTGCTCCTCCTCCACCGCCGCGGTCAGGAGCACCACCCGGGTGGACAGCCCCTCCAGCCGGATGTTGCGCAGCACGTCGAGGCCGTCCCGGCGCGGCATCCGGATGTCCAGGATCAGGACGTCGGGTTGGTGGGCGCGCACCTCCCTCAGGGCGTCATCCCCGTCGCGGCAACGGGCCACGACTTGAAAATCGGGCTCCACCCGGAGGAGCTGCTCCAGTCCGTCGAGGACGATGGGATGGTCGTCGGCGAGAATCAGGCGGATCATTTCACCTCACAGCAGGGCAGGTCGATTTCCAGGCGCGCCCCCGCGGCGCCGGACTCCAGTTGCAAAGTTCCGCCCAGGGAGGATACCCGCTCGAAGAGGTTCCGGGGCCCCATGGTCCCTTCAGCCAGAACCGCGTGGGAGAGCCTCCCCTGGAAGGGGAAGCCGCGGCCGTTGTCGGCGATGGTGATGAAGAGCTGGTCCCCGTCCCGGCGGATCTCCAGGCTGACCGCCGAAGCCTCGCCGTGCCGCGCCGCGTTGACCAGGGCCTCGCGCACGACGTTGTAGACCTCCCTCGCCAGCGGCTCGGGGATCGGGTCCTCCAGGCCGCCGATGCGCAGCTCGGCGCGCAGCCCCCACTCCAGCTCGATCCGGTGAACCAGCTCGGTCACTCGGAAGGCGAGGCTCACCTCCGCCGCGGTCCTCTCCCGGGGCTTGAGCTCCTGGATGAAGAAGCGGAGGTCGCGCTGCTCCAGGGTCAGGAGCCTCTGCACGGACTCCAGGGACTCGCGCGCCGCGCGCGGGTCCTTCTCCAGGAGGCTGCGCACCGCCGCAAGCCGCAGGCCGATCCCCGTCAGGGACTGGAGAACGCCGTCGTGGAGGTCCCGGGCCACCCGGATGCGCTCCTCCGTGGCCACCGCCTCGGACCACAGGAGAGAGAGCTCGCGGCGGGTCCGCTCTTCGTGGAAACCCATGTAGCCCAGGAGCACCGCGATCAGCGCCAGGTAGATGCCGCGCACCCCGAGAGGGTGGGCGTCGAAGCCCGGCTCCTTCAGGATGAGGTAGAGGCCGATCACCAGGAAGACCGCCAGGGAGGCCGCCGCCGTCCACAGCGCCCCCCGCCACTGCCAGCGCAGGGTGGCGCAGATCACGGCGAAGATGAAGTAGGCGATGAACGGGTTGGTCGTCCCCGCCGTGAAGAAGAGCATCAGGGAGAAGAAGGCCAGGTCGAGCCCCTGGCTGGCACGGCGGTACAGCTCGGAGCCGGTCCCCGAGCGCCAGACCAGCGCCAGGATCACCAGGGAGTAGACGAAGTAGCCCGCCAGCAGGCCGTAGGCGATCTGCGGATGGCGGGCTGGCTCGTCGGGGTCAAACCAGACCGCGAGCCAGGAGACGGCCGCGAGCACCACGCGGCCGGAGGCGATCAATCGCTCGGCGCGACTCCCGGTCGAGTCCAGGGGCTCCATCGAGAGCCGATGATAACCGCTGGAGGCCGGAGCCCTCATTGCCGCACCGCGGCTGTAACAAAGGATATAGGGAAGATAGATCAAGCGGAGAATTCCTTCTCTCCTCTCCTCCGCCTATACTCCCCTGGTCCAGAGGAAAGAGACTCCTCGCAGGTCTGGAAACCCTCAGAAAGTTCCAGGATCGGGAATAGCAGCCCCCATCAATTTGTTATCCGCGTTGTCTCCAATTTCGAATGCGGGTGTGGTGGTGGCGAGGCATTCGGATCGACTCAACCCAAAGTCCTGGATGCAAACAACTGTCGATTCTGTCTGCCTTTCTGGAAGCCTGTCCCGTCGCCAGCCCGCGGCGGCACTTTGAGACTGACATCCTTTGTTGTTGTCTGCTGTAGCGGCAAGGTCTGTTGTCTGTACCGTCAACCTCTAAGATGGATCTCTGAGATCCGAGGAGAGAGAATGAAACGATTCCTTGCGATGTCTGCGCTTCTTGCCGTAATCGGCGTAACTGCGGCTCCGGCTCAGGCCGAGCAGGTCTTCCCGCTCAACCCGCAGCCCGCGGCCGATGCCGGGACCGTGGACGAGAGCCCGGTTCTCTGGTTCGTGGAGCTCAAGGGCAAGCCGAAGGCCGACGGCGGCTCGGATGCCGCGCTGAACGCGGAGCGCCAGCGCTTCCGCGGCGAGGCGGTCGACGCGGGCGTGGTGTTCAACGAGCGCTTCGTCTACAGCGACCTGTTCAACGGCCTGTCGATCTCGGTCCGTCCCAGCGACGTGGGCAAGCTCAAGCAGCTCGGCTCCGTCAAGGACATCTACCCCGTGATCGACATCGCTCGTCCCGAGCCGACCCCCGGAGACAACCCGGACCTGGCGACCGCGATCGCGCAGACCCAGGCCGACATCGCGCAGAACAGCCTCGGCCTGACCGGCGCGGGCGTGCGCGTGGCGGTCATGGACACGGGCATCGACGTCGACCATCCGGACCTGGGCGGCTGCTTCGGCCCCGGCTGCCGGGTCGAGGTCGGCCATGACTTCGTGGGCGACGCCTACAACAACGATGGCGCCGATCCCAACTTCAACCCGATCGCGATCCCCGATCCGAATCCGGACGACTGCAACGGCCACGGCACGCACGTGGCCGGCATCGTCGGCGCAAACGGCGCGGTCAAGGGCGCGGCGCCCGGCGTCACCTTCGGCGCTTACCGCGTGTTCGGCTGCGCCGGCTCGACCAGCGCCGACATCATGGTCGCCGCCATGGAGCGGATCGGCAAGGACGGCGCCGACGTGCTCAACATGAGCATCGGCTCGTCCTTCCAGTGGCCGCAGTACCCGACGGCGCAGGCGGCC
>DATMER010000132.1:0-22189 GCA_035556715.1 Thermoanaerobaculia bacterium | reverse complement strand
TCCAGTCCACCGTCGAGGACCTGGCGAAATGGGACCGGAACTTCTATGAGCCGAAGGTCGGAGGGCCCGCGCTCGTCGAGCAGCTCCAGAGGATCGGGTTGCTCAACGACGGCGGGAGCACCGGGTATGCCGGCGGGCTTTTCGTGAGCGAGCATCGCGGGCTGCGGCGCGTCGCCCATGGGGGAAACTGGGACGGCTACGCGGCGCAGATGATCCGGTTCCCCGGGGAGCGGCTCTCGGTGATCGCGCTGTGCAATCAGGAGAATGCCAACCCGACCCGCATGGGAATGCAGGTGGCGGAGATCTACCTCGGTGACCGGCTGCAGCCCGAGCCGCCAGCAATCAGTATCACCGGCGTGGAAAAGCCGACCGCCGAGCCCTTCAGCCCCACGCCGGCCGATCTCGCGGCCTACGTGGGCAGCTATTTCAGCGAAGAGCTCGACGCGACCTATACCCTTGCGATCGAAGAGGGCCGCCTGGTCTCCCGGACAGGGCGGCAGAACCATCAGGCGCCGCTCGAGCCGGTCTCCCCCGACGCCTTCGGTAAACCCGACGGCGCCCTGCTCCGTTTCTCGCGCTCGGGCAAGGAGGTCACCGGCTTCTCGATCGAAGCCGGCCGCGCCCGCAACCTCGGGTTCAGCCGGGTGCCGCCCGTCTCCCGCTTGGGCGAATACAAGGGATATTCGGAGCTCGTCTACGACGGCTGGGAGCGGACCTCGTTCTACATTCCGACACGCGACGGCACGCGGCTTGCCGTGGATCTGTTCCGCCCCACACTCGGCGGTATTGGCGGCAAGCCCGCGGCCGAGCGCCTGCCGGTCATCTGGACCGCGAACCGCTACCAGCGGGCCATGATCGACGAGGGCAAGCTCTATACGATCCTCGACAACTACGGCTGGATGGCGGACCTGCTTCGCCACGGCTACGTGATCGCGGTCCTGGACGTGCGCGGCGCCGGGGCCTCGTTCGGCACCTTCGGCGGGATGTTCACGCGGCAGGAGACCCAGGACTCCTACGACGTCACGGAATGGCTCGGCACCCAGCCCTGGTCGAACGGCAAGGTGGGGATGTACGGCGGCTCGTACCTGGGGTTCACCCAGTACATGGCCGCGGGCCAGGTCCCGCCCCATCTCGCCGCGATCGTCCCCGAGAAGGGTGGGGCCGACCTGTACAACCTGCTCTGGAACGGCGGCATCTTCCGCGCCGCCTTCATCGAGAGGTGGACCGGGCTGGTAAGGGAGCTGGATGTCGACAAGCCCGCTCCGCCCGTGGACGGTCCGGAGGGCGAGGCCCTGCTTCGGGCCGCGGTCGCCGGGCACCGGGCCAACCGCAGCATGGCCGAGATCTCCGCCGCGCTGCCCTTCCGCGACAGCGTGGATGCGAAGACAGGCATCCGTCCCTGGATCGAGTGGAGCCCGATCACCTATCGCAAGGAGATCGAGCGCTCGGGCGTGGCCATCTATCACGTGGCCGGCTGGTTCGACCGCTACGTCACCGGCCAGACCGTGCTCTTCAAAAACCTTGACAATCCCCAGCGGATCACGATCGGACCCTGGTCGCACGTCCAGGACCACGAGCTCGACTCCGGCGCCGAGCACCATCGCTTCTACGACTATTGGCTGAAGGGGATCGACAACGGCATCGCGAAGGAGGACCCCGTCCACTATTACGTGATGGGGAGCGGCTGGCGCTCCGCCCGGCAGTGGCCGCTGCCGGAGGAGAAGCGGACCTCCTACTGGTTCGCGGCGGACGGACGGCTCACGCCGGAAGCCCCTTCCGAAAAAGGCCGCGACACGCTCGCCGTGGACTACTCGGCCAGCGTCTGGCCGGCCCCGCGCTGGTCCCTGGAGGCGACCTATCCGGAAGACCTCTCGGCCAACGACGCCAAGGGGATCACCTACACCACGCCGCCATTGACCGCGACCGTCGAGGTCACGGGCCACCCGGTCGTGCGCCTCTGGGTCTCGGCCGACGTGGCGGACGCCGACCTCTTCGTCTACCTGGAAGAGGTGGACGCCAAGGGAGCCTCGCACTACGTGACGGAAGGATCTCTCCGCGCCTCGCACCGGGCCACGGCCGATCCGGGCTTCGACTACCTGGGCATGCCCTGGCACCGCAGCTTCGCGGCCGACGCGGCGCCTCTCCCCAAGGGCGAGCCGGTGGAGCTGGCGTTCGATCTCTTCCCCACTTCGAACCTGTTCGACGCCGGCCACCGCATCCGTGTGACCGTGACCGGGTCGGACAAGGCCAACGCGCTCACGCCCGAGCAGACGCCGCCGCCCCGGCTGGTCCTCCATCGGGAAAAGGGGCTCGCCTCGCACATCGTGCTTCCCATCATTCCGGCCCGACGTTGAGAGCGGTCCTCACCCCTCCGGCGTCACATACGCAGCCGTGATCCCGCCGTCGACCAGGAAGGTCGCCCCTGTCGTGAAGGAGGACTCGTCCGAGGCGAGGAAGAGCACGGCGCGGGCGATCTCCCGGGCTTCTCCGAAGCGGCCCATGGGGATGTGGACCAGGCGGCGCTGGCGCTTCTCTTCGGTGTCGAGGTACTTCATCAGCAGCTCGGTGCGCAGGGGGCCGGGGCAGAGAGCGTTGACCCGGATGTTCTCGCGGGCGTGGATGACGGCCAGCTCCCGCGTCATGGCGAGGACTCCGCCCTTGCTCGCCGTGTAGGCGAGCTGCGGCGTGGCCGCTCCCAGGATCGCCACGAAGGAGGCCGTGTTGATGATCGAACCTCCCCCCGCCCTCCTCAGGGCCGGGATGCCGTACTTGCAGCCGAGGAAGACGCCTTTCAGATTGATGTTCATGGTGAGGTCCCAGACCTCTTCCTCGGTGGTGACCGCATCGTCATCCTTGGGATGGGAGATGCCGGCGTTGTTGAACAGCACGTCGAGCCGGCCGAAGCTCTCCTCGGCAACGCGGATCATCGCCTCGGTCTCGGCGGCCTTCGAGACATCGGCGTGGACGTAGACCGCCTCGCCTCCGCTCCCCCGCAGCTCCTCCACGACCGCCTGGCCTCCGGCATCGTTCACATCAACCACGACAACCCGGGCGCCTTCGCCGGCAAACAGCAGCGCCGTCTCGCGGCCGATCCCCGAGCCGGCTCCGGTGATGAGAGCAACTTTGTCTTTTAATCGCATCAGGCTCTCTCAAAATATCTTGCCCGTTCCCAGCAGGTCACCACCTCGTCGAACTTCCGCTGCTCGGTGCGCAGGAAGTGGAGGTAGTGCTCGAACACGTCCTCGCCGAACGCCTCGCGCGCCATGTCGCTCCGCTCCAGCTCCGCGATCGCCTCCCGCAGCGTGCCGGGGACCTTCGGCAGCTCGGCGGCGGCGTAGAGGTCTCCCTGGAAGACCTCCGGCGGCTCGATCCGGTTGCGGATGCCGTCGAGCCCGGCGGCCAGGGCGGCGGCATAGAGGATGTAGGGATTGGCGTCCGCTCCCGGGATGCGGCATTCGATCCTGAGAGAGGGACCCCGGCCGACCACACGGAAGCCCGCGGTCCGGTTGTCATAGCTCCAGGCGATCGCGGTCGGCGCCCAGGAGCGCGCCTGGTATCTCTTGTAGGAGGCCACGTATGGGGCGTAGCAGGCGGCCAGCGCGCGGGCGTGCTTCATCCAACCGCCGAGGAACCAGCGAAACGTGTCGCTGGCGTCGACAGGCCCCGTCTTCTTGTCCCCGGGAAATACGTTCTTTCCGTCCTTGTCCCAGAGGCTGAGATGGATGTGCGCGCTGGAGCCGGTGTGCTTCTCGTCCCACTTCGCCATGAAGGTGACCGACTTCCCCTGCGCCCAGGCGATCTCCTTGGCGGCGTGCTTGTAGATCACGTTGCGGTCGGCCTGGGTCAGCGCCTCGCTGTAGCGCAGGTTGATCTCCTGCTGCCCCAGCCCCGCCTCTCCCTTGCTGAACTCGATCGGCACGCCGCTGTTGTCCAGATCGCGCCGGATCGCGCCGACGAGCTCCTCCTCCTTCGTGCCCTGGAGGATGTGGTAGTCCTCGTTGTACGTCCCCATCGGCCGCAGGTCGTGGTAGTGCTTGGACCGGGCTTCGGCAAAGCTGTCGTCGAAAACGTAGAGCTCGATCTCCGTGCCGCCCATCACCGAGAACCCGGCCTCTTTCGCCCGCTCGAGCTGGCGCTGGAGCATCCTGCGTGGCGAGACCTCTACCGGCTTCTCGTGATGATCGAGAAGGTCGCAGATCACCAACGCCGCTTTGGGCAGCCAGGCGGCGCGGCGCAGGGTCGCGAGATCGGGGACGCAGTGGAAATCGCCGTAGCCGGTCTCCCAGCTCGTGTACTTGTAGCCCGGGATCACGTCCATTTCCATGTCGCAGGCGAGCAGGTAGTCGCAGGCGTGCATGCCGCCGTCTGCGATCTGTTCGAGAAAGAACCCGCCGTTGATCCGCTTGCCCATCAGCCGGCCGTACATGTCGGGGAAGACCGCCAGCACCGTCTCGATCTCGCCGCGCTCGACGAGCACCGCCAGCTCGTCGCGGCTCAGCATGCCTCGCTCGCTCATCGGCTACTCCTCTGCGATGAACACGCTCTTCTGCTCGCTGTAATGATCGAGGGCCGAGGGCCCCAGCTCGCGCCCGACGCCGCTTCTCTTGACGCCGCCGAACGGCATCTCAAGGTGGACGCTCCAGCCCGAGTTGACCGAGATCACGCCGGTCTCGACCGCCCGCACCACGCGCAGGGCGCGGCCGATGTCGCGGGTCCAGACCGAGCCGGAAAGGCCGTAGACCGAGTCGTTTGCGAGACGGATCGCCTCCTCTTCCGTGTCGAACGGCAGCAGGGCCACGACCGGACCGAAGATCTCCTCCTGCGCGATGACCATCTCGGGTGAAACATCCCGGAAGACCGCGGGCTCGTAAAAGCTTCCCCGGCCTTCGATGGCCCGGCCGCCCGTGCAGAGCCTCGCCCCCTGCTCGACCCCGTGCCGCACGTAGCCGTCCACCCGGTCGCGATGCGCGGGGGAGATCAGCGAGCCGATCCGGGTCTCTTCGTCGAGGGGATCGCCGATCCGGAGGGCGCGGGTGTGCTCGACGAAGCGCTCCACGACCTCTTCATAGACGGACCGCTCGACCAGGACCCGGCTGCGCGCGCAGCAGTCCTGGCCGGCATTGCCGAACGAGCCGGAGATCGAAGCCCCGGCTTTTTCGAGGTCCGCATCCGCGAAGATCAGGCTGGCCGACTTGCCGCCCAGCTCCAGGGAGACGCGCTTCACGTCGCCGGCCGCCAGCCGCATCACCTCGCTGCCGACCTCGGTCGAGCCGGTGAAGGCGATCTTGCGCACGTCCGGATGCTGCGCGAGGGCCGACCCGGCCGCGCCGCCCGGCCCGGTCACGACGTTGAGCACCCCGGGCGGCAGCCCGGCTTCCGCGGCCAGCTCGGCCAGGCGCAGGGCCGTCAACGGCGTGGCGGAGGCCGGCTTGAGCACCACGGAGTTGCCCAGCGCCAGGGCAGGCGCGACCTTCCAGGTGGTAATGGCGAAGGGGAAGTTCCAGGGCACGATCAGGCCGCAGACCCCGACCGGCTCGCGGAAGGTGAGTCCTGTGCCGGGCGCGCCGACCGGGACCGTCTGCCCTCCGAACGCGGGGATCAGGCCGGCGTAGTACTGGAAGCAGGCGGCCCCCATCTCGATCTCGCCGCGCGCCTCCTGGATGGGCTTGCCCACGTTGCGAGACTCCAGCGCGGCGAGCGTCTCGGCCTCCGCCCGGATCCGCTCGGCCAGCCGGAGCAGCACCCGCGCCCGCTCCATGGCGGGGGTCCGGCGCCACTCTCCGTGCTCGAAAGACCGGCGGGCCGCGGCGACCGAGGTCCCGACATCCTCGGGCCCGCCCTCGGCTACATGGGCGAGGACCTCGCCGGTCGCGGGATTGACGACGGGGGTGGAGCGGCCGGCCATGGAGGCCGATGATACATCCGACCTGTGCCATCATTCCGTCCATGTCCATACGACACTCCGGGGCGTGCGCTCTGGGGCTCGCTGGTATCCTCGCGGGGTGCCTGGCAGGATGCCGGGAAAGCGGAGCCCAGAGCTGTCTCGACCTGAACGAGGCGCAGCAATACGAGGAAGCTGCGCGGAAATGTGAAGAGGTCTACGAGGCCGGGGGAGACCCTCGCGCCGGGGCCATGGTGGCGCGGGCGCACTACTTCCTCGGACACGCCGACGAGGCCCTGGCCTGGACGCAACGGCTGTCGAAGACCGGCGAGGCCCAGCCAGGCGTCGAGGCCCTGGCCGCGGCCATCCATCAACAGCGCGGAGAGATCGGGGAGGCGGAACGGGCCTACCGCCGCGACCTCGAGCTGTCCCGGGCCGCGGGCGACCACCGGCGGGCGGCGGACAACCTCTACCGTCTCTTCTACCTGTCCTGGGTCGGGGGCGGCGGCCACCGAAAAACCTTTCTGCTGGCGAGCGAAGCCCTCCAGGAGGCGAGGAAGTCGGAGGACCGGCAGCTCCAGGCCGTCACCGCGCAGGCGCTCTACACCTCGCTCTTCGAGGTCGGGGATCTCCAGGGAGCGCGCAGGGCCCTGGAAGCGGCCCAGGAGCTGGTCGGCGAAGAGGACCGCGACGGCAAGGCGAGCCTCCTCAGCAACCTGGGCACCGTGCATTTTGCCGAGGGCCGGCTGGCGCTCGCCCGCCACTATTTCGAGCAGGCACTGGAGCTGCTGGGGAGCGGGGAATCGAACGAGCTGTTCCGCGGCGTGAACCTGAACCAGACGGACGTCCACCTCGAGCTCGGCGACGTGGAGCGGGCTGCCCATCACCTGAGCCAGGCCTGGGAGAGCCTGGAGCCCGGCCAAGCCGCGCCGGCATCCCTTCACTCCTACCGTGCCCGCGTCGCCCTTGCCCGCGGACGTCGGGAAGAAGCGGCCGTGGCCGTCTCGAAAGGCCTGAGCGAAGACCCGGAGCCGGAGTGGGCCTGGCAACTGGAGCACCTGCAGGGCCTGCTCGCGGAGGCCCGCGGCGATCTTCCGGCGGCCGAGGCCGCCTACCGGAGATCGATCGCCGTCGTCGAGGAGATGAGACGGTCGCTCGTCTTCGACGAGATGAAGGCCTGGCTCCTGGACGAGAAGAGGCAGCCCTTCGAGGCCCTGTTCCGCCTGCAGGCCAGGGCGGGCCGCGCGCAGGAGGCTCTCTCCACGGCCGAGCACGCGCAGGCGCGGACCTTCCTCGACGCCTTCCTCCACGCCAGCTCCTCGGTCCGCGCCCCCGGGTCCGGCGCCTCCCTGCAGCGGATCGAGGGATTGGAGTCGCTGTTGCCGGCGATGAGCGAGTCCCCGGTGGCGGCCCTGCAGCCGATCGACCGCGTCCTGACCGCCTTCGGCGACCGCCACGGCCTCGTCTACTTCGAAGCGGGTGACGGCCTCTGGCTCATCACCGTCGCCGGAGGGCGGGTCCGCCTGCACCCTCCGGCTCCGGCGGAGGAGGTCCGCCGTCTCGGGGAGCGGTTCCTCGCCGATCCGGGGGATGCCCGGGTGGCGGACAGGCTCGGAGAAATCCTTCTGCCTCCTGGGTCACTCCCGGAAGAGGGAACGGCCGTCCACGTGGTCGCCGACGGCCTGCTGGGGAACCTCCCTTTCGCGGCTCTGCGCCGGCAGGGCAGGTATCTGGTGGAGGACCATGCCCTCCTCTTCATCCCCAGCCTGAGCTCGCTGACGGCCCTGGAGGAGCGCCGCGGCGAGTCTTCCGAGCCGCCGCTCGTGCTGGCGGACCCGCGGGGCAACCTGCCCGCGGCGGAGGCCGAAGGGCGGGAGGTGGCGAAGCTCCTGGGCGGTACGGTTCTGACCGGGGGGAAGGCCCTCTCCGGCGAGCTGAGGAAGGCGTCCCGCTCCCGGGCTCTCCACCTGGCGGCGCACAGCGGCCTGGGCCAGCGCGGAGCCTGGGTCGAGCTCGCCGACCGGCAGGTGAGCGCGAGCGAGATCGTGACGGACCGGATCGGTCCCCGTCTCGTGGTGCTCGCGAGCTGCTCCTCGGGGGTGCGGCCGGGGCGGCAGATGTGGGGCTCGCTTGGCGCCGCCTTCCTGGCCGCGGGCAGCCACGCCGTCCTGGCCTCTCTCTGGTCCATCGAGGACGAGCGAGCACGCGAGCTCGTCCTCCGTTTCTACGCGGAAGGAGGGGCTTCCGACCCTTCCGGAGCGCTTGCCCGCGCGCAACGTGTTGCGATTCGGCAGGCTCAGTCGCCTCACCACTGGGCCCCATTCCTTGTCTTCGGGTCCGACCGGCCTCTGCGCGAGGCCTCGCAAAGGAGGGAAACATGAAGACTCGTTGGTTTGCAGGTGCACTTCTCTTCATCCTCGGCTTCGGCAGCGCCATGCTGGTCAGGCTCCCGTCGGCCAACGCCAACGCCACGCAAGGGGTGGTCGACGGCACCCTCAAGTACGACGACGGTCCTGACGAATTCCGCCTGTCCTATCCACCGGGCGGCAAGGCCAAGTACCTGGCCGTGGTGACGCGTGATCCGGACATGGTGATCATCGATGAGCCCCTGATCACCTACGTGGCGGGAGAGGCCGCCTTCTCCAAGGAGGGTCTGGAGAGCGTGACTGTCCTGAAGGTCGAGCCTCTCATCATCTGGAACGACGACGTCTTCCGCTGCGGCAACGGTCCCGTTCTCTGCCCCTTGCCGCCGCCTCCGGGGCCGCCCATCGTCGAGAGCCACACGTTCATCCAGTCCCGCCCTTGACTCATGCTGTCGCTGGTCCATGATTCGCGGGAGCTTCCTGCGGCCGTCCTCCCTGATCCGGAAAGGGCGGCCCTGGCGGCCCTCGACCGGGGGAACGCCGAGGAGGCTCTGTCCGTCCTGATGCGGGCCTATGGGACGATCGTGTACCGCTATTGCCGACAGATGGTTGGGAATGACGATCTCGCGGAGGAGATCCATCAGATGACCTTCATCCAGGCTTTCGAGGGGCTGCGGAAGTTC
This sequence comes from Thermoanaerobaculia bacterium, assembly GCA_035556715.1. Lineage (GTDB taxonomy): Bacteria > Acidobacteriota > Thermoanaerobaculia > Multivoradales > UBA5704 > DATMER01. The sequence goes on along the minus strand of DATMER010000132.1, from coordinate 13,262 downwards.
GCCCGCCGGTCGTCGCTGCGCACCTGGCTCTTCGGCATCGCCCGGCACCGCTGCCTGGACCTGGCGAAGATGAGCCACCGGCGAAAGAGGCGCTTCGGCCCCCTCGACGACGCGCCCGAGCCCCCCGAGCCGGGCACGAGCGTGGAAGAGCGGCTGGCGGAGCGCTCCCGCTCCCGGGCCCTCGAAGCCTGTCTCCACACGCTGTCGCCGAGGGTGCGCGCCGCCGTGCTCCTGCGCTTCCAGCAGGGGCTCTCGTACCCCGAGATCGCCCGCCTCACGGAGGAGAAGGCTCCGGCTCTCCAGGTCCGGGTCGCCCGCGCGCTGCCCCTCCTGCGCCGCTGCCTGGAGGAAAAGGGGATGGCGCCATGACCCACGCCATAACCCCCGGAAAGACCCGCTGCGGCCGGTTCGAGGCCGAGGCCGTCCTCCTCCTGGAGCAGGGCCGGCCCTTGGACGAGCACTTCTCCTCCTGCCCCGACTGCCTGGCTGAGCGGACCGCGTACGAGCGGCTCCGGGAAGAGCTCCACTCGCTCGGCGAGGAGGACGAGCCGCCGGCAGGATGGCAGGCGCGGGTCTGGGAGAAAGTCGACCGGCGGCAGGGGCGCAGGTGGGCACCCTGGTGGCGCCGCTGGATACTGCCGATCGGGGTAGCCGGCGCAGCCGCCCTCGCCGCCCTGTTCCTGGTCCGGACGCCCGCGACAGCGCCTCCCGGTCTGCGCATCGGGATCGAGGCCGGGGAGACCGTCCGCCGCGGCACCGAGGCGCAGCCGGGAGACCTCCTGCAGCTCACGGCGACGACCGGGGACGCTCCCCACACCGAGCTGCGGGTCTACCGCAACGACACCGAGCTGGTCCTGCGCTGCTCGACCGAGCCGCCCTGCACCCGCCGGGGTGAGGAGCTGAGCGCGTCCGTCGTCCTCGACGGCGTCGGGAGATACCAGCCTCTCCTGCTGCTCTCCGAAGACCCGCTCCCCGACGTCGCCTCCGACCTGGACACCGACACGAATGCCGTGCTCACCTCCGGAGCCGGCGTCGAGCTCGGCCCGCGGGTGGTCGTCCGCTGATCAGATCTTGGGTCAGGGCGCGAGGATCCGGATGCGGCAGCGCCTGGCGGCGCGGACGATGCGCGGCCAGACTTCGGGATCGCCCACGTCCCGGTCGACGAGCGCTTCCAAAGAGCCCATATCCGTCCGATCGTTGAGCGCAAAGCAGACCGCTCCCGCCTGCCGGCCGCGCCAGCGAAGCCCGAAGATGCCGGGATAGCCCTCGTAAAACGCGCGCGCCCATGCCTGGCAGCTCGTGTAGTCACGGCTGGTCGCAATGCGCTGATCCAGGCCAAACGCCCGCGGCGCGGCTCCGGCCAGGTCGAGGACCACGATCGGCTCACGTACACGCACCAAGCAGATTCGGCGGCCAGAGCCCCGATCGATGAAGCCGTTATTCCCGAACGCCTCGGCCACGGCTCCGAGAACGGAAGTAGCGGCATACCACACCGAGCGATTCGTGCTCGAGCCCGGCGGCGGAAGATGATGGTCGAAACGGAGCTCGTGAAGAGGGCCGTAGGTGCGCAGGGCATCCCAGCCTCCATGCGCCGGGTTGTAGAAGCGCACCAGCAGGTCTCCCTGGGCGAGCTTGTAGAGCCGGGGCCGCGGCGGCAGGTCCGCCGGAGGCGAGGGGAGCGTCAAGGCAGGAGGCTCTGCTCCCGGGCGAGATCGATCACAGGTTCAGGCCTCCGCCGGCGAAGCAGCTCGACCGGAGGATGTCCTCCGAGCCGCTCGGAGGGCTGAAGGAGCCAGTAGGCGGCACCGACGGGGGAGAGGGCAAGTTCATGGAGGACGTCGTCCAGACCAGGGACGACTCCGCCCGGAGAGTCGGAGTCGAACTGCCAGCGGGGATAGCGCCACTGGGCGCCGACGCGAAGGGCCAGGAGGCGGCCGGCTCGACGCAGCCGCTCGAGGGCCTGTCTCGATCGTCCGATCAGGCGGGCGGCGTCGGCAACGCCGATGCACTCCCGGAGAATCGCTTCGCGCGTTGCCTGAGCCTCCATCTCGGCCCAGGCAAGGCTCTCGGCAGCTTTGGCCGTGTCGAGCGGCTCGTCCACCGCGGCCAACGGGTCGAGAGCAGGCTCTTCCGGAAGGGCTTCGAGAGCTCGCTTCACGCCCCGGGATACGGCGGACCGTCTCTCGGTCGGCACGCCAGCGTCTACGAGGTGGAGCAGCTCCCTGACCAGGGCCATCTCGTCCCGCGAAAGCAGACGGGCGGCCCGCACCATCGTCTCCAGCCGCTCGGGAGAGATCCCGAAGCGGGCCGACGCCTCCCGGAGGAACACAGTGTGCGAGGCGGACACGGAGGTCTCTCTCATCGCCCTCAGCTTAGCGCCTACAGGCAGCGGATGCAACTTGTGCTCACCTATTAGCGCGAGGCCGGGGCCTCCCGCGGACCGCCCGTCCCCAGCATGGAACGGGACCGGAACGCTCCGTAGTGCAACTGGGTGTCAGGGTTCCAGTTCCCGGTCGCGACGAGGTTCTCGGGGGTGTAGGGGCGCTGCCGGAAGCTGTCCTTGCCGGTGCGCTCGACGAGGAAACGGTAGGGGATGGCGAGCTCGCCGGTTTCCGTCGAGCAGACGAGCTCTCCTTCCAGGATGAACCAGCGGCGCTCGGGGATCAGGACGAGCGCGATGCCGTCGCGGCCCGCGGCGACCTTCTCCAGGACGTCCTCCGTCTTCAGGTCGTAGGTCCGCCACTCCGAGGTGAAGAACCGTCCCTGCTCGTGCACACCGCAACCCGCCCGCAGCCGCCCCTTCTCATCGGTCTTCGTGCAGGCGAACGACAGGTCGTGCTCGCCGCAGACGTGATCCGCCGCCTGGACGGAGAAGGGGGTGGTCAGCAGGAAAAGACAGATAGAAAACACGGTTCTGGTGCGCACGAGGCCTCCTTTCAGACACCTTGGGCCTGCGCGGCGCCTTCGGCATCCCTTAACGCTCTTTGGATCGACTGGAAAAAGAGTACACCGGATGGCGCCGAAAGGACAGGGGGAATCGTCAGCGTTCGTCGTGCTGCAGCCAGAGGTGCAGGGCCGCGTAGGCCCGCCACGGGCGCCACTTCTCGGCTCCAGCCTCCTCCTGAGGCGCCGGCCTTCCGCCAGCAAGCCGCAACAAACGACAATGCCGCCGCGTCTATGCCCATCGATGCCGCGAAAATCTGCAGGCGCGCCGGGAAATGCGTGGCCCGGCTCCTCTGTCACGAAGCGGGGGCCGTCAATTGATCGGAGGTTGCGGCGCGACGAGCCCGTTTCGCGGCGAGCGTTCCGTCCAGAATCAGCGGGTAGAAGATCGGTGAGCCCGCGAAGTTGGGGGAGAAGGTGGAAAGACGCTCCAGTGCCGCGAAAGCCGAGAGCATGTCGCGACTTGTCCTCTTCCAGAGGAGGGAACACGCTCTATGAAGACGAATCGTTGGGAGCTGATACCATCCGCCGCGCTCATGTTGCGGACCGTCCAAGCTACCCGGTATGTCACTCCTCTCCGCGAAGGAGGCTCCCTTCCCGCCATCGTGGAAGCGGACGACCTGGGCCTTTACGTGCTCAAGTTCCGGGGAGCGGGACAGGGCGTGCGCGCCCTGGTGTCCGAGCTGATCGCGGGCGAGATCGGCCGGGAGCTCGGGCTCAAGATCCCCGAGCTGGTGCTGGTGGACGTGGACGCGGCCCTCGGCCGCAACGAGGCCGACTGGGAGATCCGCGAGCTTCTCAAGGGAAGCGTGGGATTGAACCTGGCCCTCGACTACCTGCCGGGCTCCGTCATGTTCGACCCTGCGGCCAAGGCCTCCGTAGACGAAGGCATCGCCTCGCGGTCAGTCTGGTTCGACGCCTTCGTGACCAACGTCGACCGGACCCCGCGGAACCCCAACCTCCTGTACTGGCACAAGACCCTCTACTTCATCGATCACGGCGCGTCGCTCTACTTCCACCACAACTGGCAGAACGTGGAAGAGGCGGCGCGGAGCCGCTTCCCCGCCATCCGCGACCACGTGCTCCTGCCCTGGGCAAGCCACATCCGAGAGGTCGATCCCGACCTGCGATCGCGGCTCCATGAGGCTGTTTTCGCAAGGATTCTCGAGCAGGTCCCCGATGACTGGCTCCTGCCCGAGCCGGGCATTTCTACTCCGGCGGAAAAGCGAGCGGCCTACGTGAGTTGGCTGATACAGAGGCTCGAAGCCGCGCCGATCTTCATCGAGGAGGCCGTGCGTGCCCGCGCTCAGCTCCTTTGATTACGCCATCATCCGGGTGGTGCCGCGGGTGGACCGCGAAGAGTTCATCAACTCCGGAGTGATCCTCTTCGCCCTTCAGAAAGATTTTCTCCAGGCACGGGTCGAAGTGAACGAGGCCCGCCTGCGCGCGCTCTGGCCCGAAGTGGACGTCGAGCTGGTGCGCCAGCATCTCGAAGCCATCCCCAGGATCTGCGCCGGAAGCCCCGATGCCGGCCCGATCGCCAGGCTCTCCCTCCGCGAGCGCTTCCACTGGCTCGTTTCGCCGCGCAGCACCATGATCCAGGTCTCGCCCGTCCACAGCGGGCTTTGCGACCAGCCGGAGAAGGCGCTCGAAGAGCTCTTCCGCAGGATGGTGCCGAGGCCGGCGGAGGTGGAGGGCTGACAGCCCTGACCGAAGCGTCCCAGTGCTAGACTCCCCGCAGTCTTCACCGAAAGGGGCTCACCTTGCGTCAGCCGGACGAGCCGCCCATCGCGGCAGCCCAGGAGGAGCGCGTCTGGGAAGAGGACCTCGAGATCCTCACTCCCCACTACGGGATCGACGACGTGCCCCCTCCCGCCGAAACGCTGCTCTATGCGTGGCAGCACACGCTGGTCGACATCTCCCCCTTCGTCCTCCCCCTGATCGTGGCTGGAGCCGTGGGCTACTCCCCGGCCCAGGCGGCATACATGATCTCCGCCTGCCTGGTGCTCATGGGCGCCGCCACGTTCGTCAACGCCACATGGGGGAACCGGCTGCCTTCGGTGCTCGGACCTTCGGCGACCGATACCGGGGCGATGGCTACGGCCGGATCGATCTTCGGGGCTCCTGCCATGTGGATGGCCGGGTTCGTGGGCGGACTGTTCGAAACCGTGGTGGGGGCGAGCGGCGTGCTCCGGTATCTGCGGCGTTTCCTGCCTCCCTATGTGTGCGGCATCGTCGTGCTGACGATCGGCATCTCTCTCGCCCGGGTGGCGGGCGGATGGATCTTCGCGGACACTCGGCCGGTGATGCTCGGGCTCGCGTCGGCCGCCGTCGCCTCCATCCTGCTTTTCACCGTGATCGGCTACCGGTTTCGGATGGGGGTTCTCGCCCGCGGATCGATCCTGTTCAGCCTGCTCTTGTGGGGCGTCGGCGTCGCGGGTGCTTTAGGGCTGGCCGACTTCGAGGCGCTCGCCCGGGCTCCCTGGATCGGGGTGCCTCGGCTGTTCGCGTTCGGCGGTCCGGGATTGGGATGGACGCTCGCGGCCGGGGCGGTGTTCGGAGTCGTGATCGGCTACGTCGGCTCGATCGCCGAGTCGATCGGCGACTATGCGGGAACTTGCGCGGTCTCCGGCGTCACCTACCGGATGCGGCACATCCACCGCGGCATCACGGTCGAGGGGATCGCCTCGGCGGTCGGGCCCCTCTTCGGGGCGCTGCCTCTCACGACCTACAGCCAGAACACGGGCGTCATCGCCACGACCCGGGTCGCGAGCCGCCGGGTGGTCCAGGTCGCGGCGCTAATCCTGCTGCTCTACGGGCTCTCTCCCAAGACGGGCACGCTCCTGGTGCTCATTCCGCGGCCGGTCGTGGGAGCGGTGTTCCTGGTGATCTGCGGCATGATCGCCACCGCCGGTCTGCGCCTGCTCGCCTGCGGGCAGAAGGATGAGGTCTATCTGATCACCACCGCAGTCTCGCTGATCGCCGCCCTCACCCTGCCCCTCGCAGCCGGAGGCCAGAAGGAGTGGCTCGCCTCCCTCTCCCCCACGGCGCAGCTCTTCCTGAGCAACGGCGTGGTCATCGCGATCACCCTCGGGATTCTGCTGAACGCGGCACTCCGGGCGGCGCTCGGAAGAGGTTCGGAGACGTAGTCGAAACTCTGTAGGTCACCTGACCTGCCTACTCGGTTGAGAATGCGAATCCCATGAGCGGCGGGCCCCGCCTCAGGCCGAACCTCATGAGTCCATCGGTTTTCAAAGAACGTCGGGAAGTGGCGAGCCGGCTTTCTGCTCGTCTTCCTCGATTGCCTATGCCTACCTACGAATGCGGATTCCCTTCCGTCTAGACGCTTCGGCCCGGAGGCTCGTATGCCTGTATCGCAGGTCACACAAGGAGGTTTGAGATGGCAATCGTATTTCTCTTCATGAGCTTACCCACGCTGCTGACGCCGAGCAGCCAGGTATCCCGCTTCGACGCGCACTACGCCATCCTTCCCCAGATCGACCAGACAGGTCCTCGCTCGGCAGATCCGGACAGGGCATCGGCAGGGCAGGATGCAGACGATCTGCGGCCGGCCGTGGAAGGAGACGCCGGAGCCGCCGCCGGATCTCCGGACAGCTTCCTCTTCCAATTCCGTTCCTGATCTTCGTAGTTAGCCTGCCCTCCCGCGCTGTCGGCGCGTCCCCGCTCTTCTGCTCCCTCCGAACGCTGCACTGTCCGTCCCAGCGCACCGTTGAGCCGTCAAACGATCGGTTGAGCCGTCGAAAATTCCATTGAGCGGTCCAGAGCAACTCTGGACGGCTAAATCTTCGGCTGAGCCGTCAAAAGTTTCTTTGACGAGTTCGGCGTAACTTTTACGCGCCGCGAGAAACTCTGACGCGCCGAAAATTTTTTGAGCCGCCGATTCTTCCGTTTAGCCGTCGAAAGTTCCGCTGAGCGGTCCAGCGGAATTTTTAGCGGTCCAGAGTTGCTCTGGACGCCTAAAAATTCCGTTTACGCGTCGAGCGAGCCGGTCGAGCGCTCCGCGAAACTGCCTTGCGGCTCTTCCGCGACACTCCGGGCCGGGGAAACGTATGAACGTCTGGCAAACGAGCAGGCACATCCAGGAAGAAGGCTGCAGGTTCTTTGAAAATTGAGCCGGACGGCGGCCTCCGAGCCCAAGGACGCCGCCGTCCAACAGAAGGGGACCTGGTCTCCAGGGAAGCCGTGCGTCCTTCTCCCGCCGGGGAGAGGACAGGGTCGGCTCCGGGGGGAGACCGGGACGAGGGCGCATGCCCTGAAACCTTCCCCTCCCACCTCGCAAGATACTACCCTTCCACGAAGCGAGGTCCGAGCCCGGAGCCGGTCCGGTTATAGGAATGTCGAAGAGTTCTTTGGAATTCGCCGGAATCTTGCGGGAGAGGGTCGCGCTGGTATATCTTTTAGCCCTCAATATGAGGCTTGTTGATGAACAGCTCGTTCGGCACAGCCCGAGGCGTTCGCGCAGAGATCGAGAAGCTCGGGTGCCGTTCGAGGAGCCCACGCAGGATCTGAACGCCTCCGCAGGGACGGAGAACAATGGCGAAAACAAGGCTCAGTGCAGGTCTTCTGCTATACCGTCGGCAGGGCAATGAGCTCGAAGTCTTCCTCGTCCATCCAGGTGGCCCGTTCTGGGCCAAGAAGGATTACGGCTCCTGGTCGATTCCCAAGGGGGAGTTTGAGGAGCCTGAAGATCCACTTGCGGCCGCGCGTCGCGAATTTCTCGAAGAGACCGGTTTTGAGCCATCAGGCGCCTTTGTTCCCCTGAAGCCCTTGAAGCAGCCCAGCGGCAAGACCGTTCATGCCTACGCCGTTGAAGGTGACTGTGATGCCGCTGCAATCCGGAGTAATTCCTTCTCAATGGAGTGGCCGAGAGGCTCAGGAAAAACGCAGGAGTTTCCAGAAGTAGATCGTGCTGCGTGGTTTGAGATTTCGGAGGCGTATCGGCGGATCTTGCCTGGGCAAGCGGGCTTCCTCGACCAGATTCAAGAACGCCTTGGTTGAGTCGCGGAATCCTGGGGAGGCTGCTGAGCAACAAGAATTCCTTTGGCAGCGGAGTACTGCGTATGTCTTCCGGGGAGGCGAACGAGGCAAGAGGTGAGTTTCGAGGATTCTGGCACCTTTTTCCAGAGGGTGAGAAGAGCGAGATCGTCACCGACGCCGTCCGTCCGTCGGGCGGCAGAAGGCTTCGGCGTACGCCAGCCATGAATTTGCCGAGTAGGCTCTCAAGTTGTATTTTTACGCTAAGCTGGTTCGGCAAGTACTGCGAGTGTGAGCGGACGTGAGCGTGCAAGGTAGCCCGAAAAGTCGGCAATTTTAGCCATAGCGTAGTCTCGGTTGAAGCGTACCGTATTCTGTTGACTCCCTCTGTTATATTCTCCTACTGCCACTGATCCGTAGATTCCGATATTGGGTATAGAGCCTATACGTCCCTGGCCAACCTCTAGATAGGAGAGTCGCACACCTGCCGCAATTTGCTCACGCAGGTCCTGCCGAACGGCCTCAGGCTGTCGCAGAAATGCGAGTACGTCCTCCACAAGAATAATTCGCACCACTTGTGTTGGGTAATACTGTGGTATGCCTAGGATGAGCACCCTTGCGTCGCGCGTGCCCAGTTCCTCAAGAGAAGCCGTCGCTCTGTAGAGATCTCCCTGCTCCAAGACGCTTCGGAGGAGGACGTTCATCATGAGATGCACTTTCTCGCCCTCAATAGTAATCGTGCTGCTGCGGAGAGCGTCGACCAAGTGCCGAACCTTGTCAAGTGCCGAACTGGATCTGTCTGAGAGCAGCAATTTACCATAGGCAGCCCAGAAGACTGTATCGATCTCTGAGCCGCCAAAAGCGCCTGCCCTTAGGACGCTCATCACTAAGACATCTTCAAGGTTTTCGTGTCTCCTTGGCGCCAAATGCCCATACAGAGCAGCTTCAACAACTGTTTCGTGGCGGCGTGTCCGGAGGGCATGTACGTAGAAGGCGAACCACAGAACCACTAGAGACGCGCCGACGACTGCCCAGTACAGCGACTGATCCGCCCCAGTGAAGGCGCGGAGTAGCGTACCCACCAAAGCGGTACCTGTACCGGCGATACCAAGGGCGTGGATTAGTTTATCCTCAAATCTCATAGAGTTACCTTTCTTCATTTGGCAATTTGAGGCGAGAAGTGAACGTGCCGGTATTAGCTTCCCTTCCCCCTCCCGCTGACGTAAGGGGTGGCGATTCACCTCTCACTGAATTTCAGATTCTTCAAGCCAGCTTACACCACGTCCATGTCAGCGTCAAACGATAGAAAATACAGCATGAGTACTCCGCCTTGGCTCCAGCTTCTTCAAGGAGAGCTATTTCGGCGAGTGGGTTCTCAGCCCAGAGTCGTTACCCTCCTTGATCGAGGGCGACTTTTCTTCCTCGTGAAAAAAGAGGCAGGACTGCAGCTTGCGCCCGTCCGGTTGGGAGAAAGCGGGAGGGGCAGGTAACAGCCCTCCCTCAATAAGGCAACTTGGCGGGCTGCCCGTCCAGGTGCCTACTGGTTCACGCGTTGGTTTCTTGCCTGGCTGGCCGGGCCGAGCCGCCGATCAGCCACAGCAGGGCAAGCATGGAGGGCCTCCTTCCTGGGAGGCTGGAGCCGGGGCAATCCTTGACCCGGGTCAAAGAATTCTTCCGTCCGGCAGTGATAGATTCCGGGAACGTCTTGACGTCTACGGAGGTGTCCATGAGCTGCCGAAAGACCCTGGTTGCACTCTTCTGCGCTCTCGCGCTGTCACCGGCCGCTCTTGCCCAGCCGGAGGTGGAGGAGGCCCTGGCGGGGATCCGGCCGGAGGCCATCCGGGCACATATGCTCTTCCTGGCGGATGACCTGCTGGAGGGCCGCGGCACCGGGTCGCGGGGTTATGAGCTGGCGGCGAAGTATGTGGCTTCCCGTTTCGAGGCGCTGGGACTGGAGCCGGCGGGGTCCGGCGGCAGCTACTTCCAGCCCGTGCCGCTGCTCCGAGCCAAGCTGACGGAGTCCGAGGGCTCGCTGGCCCTGGTCCGGGACGGGGAGCGGACCGAGCTGAAGTACGGGGAGGATTTCCTCCTGGATCCGTTCACTCCGGAGCCGGAGTCGAGCGTGACGGCGCCGGTGGCCTTTGTCGGGTTCGGCATCACTGCTCCCGAGCTGGGGTACGACGACTATGCCGGTATCGACGTGCGGGGCAAGATCGTGGTCCAGCTCTCCGGAGCGCCGGCTTCCTTCCCTCACAATCACCGCGCCTATTACTCCACGAGCCAGGTGAAGCAGATGAATGCGGTGTCGCGGGGCGCCGTCGGGGTTCTCGCCGTCCTGACCCCGGAGGACGAGCGGCGGGCTCCCTGGCAGGACATGGTGCGGGCTTCCAAGGCGGCGAGCTTCCGCTGGGTGGACGGGACAGGCAAGCCGCCGGATCTCCGGCCCGAGTGGCGAGGCAGCGCGCTGCTGAGCCGCAAGTCCGCGGAGACGCTCTTCACCCGGGCGCCCCGGCCGCTGGCCGAGGTCTTCGAAACCGCCACGGCCGGGAAGCCGCAATCGTTCGACCTGCCCGTCCAGGCGAGCCTGAGGACCGTGGGCACCCGGGAGCGGGCCGAGAGCCCGAACGTGGCCGCCGTGCTGCGCGGCTCGGACCCGAAGCTGCGCGACGAGTACGTGGTCCTCACCGCCCATCTCGATCACATGGGCATCGGAGAGCCGATCGAGGGGGACTCGATCTACAACGGGGCTTATGACAACGCTTCCGGGATCGCGGCCCTGCTGGAGGTGGCGGGCGCGTTCGCCAGCCTGCCGCAGCGGCCCCGGCGCTCGGTCCTGTTCCTGGCCGTCGCGGCCGAGGAGCAGGGGCTGCAGGGCTCGGATTACTTCGCCCGCCATCCGACCGTGCCCATCGGAAAGATTGTGGCCAACGTCAACGTGGACATGTTCATGATGTTCGCCCCGTTGCACGACGTGGTCGGTTTCGGAGCCGAGCACACGAGCCTCGGGCAGACCGCGGAGCAGGCAGCCCGCCGGCTGGGTGTCGAGATAAGCCCCGATCCGTTTCCGCAGGAGGTCATCTTCGTCCGCAGCGACCAGTACTCGTTCGTGAAGCAGGGGATTCCCTCTCTCCTCCTGACGACCGGCTTCCAGTCGGAAGATCCCGACGGCGGCGGTCCCCTCTTCCTGAAGTGGCTGCGGACCCACTATCACAAGCCGAGCGACGACCTGAGCCAGACGTTCGATTTCGAAGCGGGCGCGAAGTTCACGCGGCTCAACTTCCTGATCGCCCTTCAGGTCGCGCAAGAGGTTGCGCCGCCGCGCTGGAACGAGGGAGACTTCTTCGGCGGGAAGTTCAGCCGCAAGCCTGAGCTATGATCGGTAGCTGGTCGAGGCAACGGCCTCCGAACGCGATGATGTACCCGTCCGGGTCCTCAACGTAGAAGTCCTTCGTACCCCACGCCATGAACAGCGTCGTCTCGCCAGGTCCCACCTCGTTGCCGTCGAACTCGCCAAGCCCGCCGCGCTCGATGTCCTCAATTAACCGGTCCTCAATGGTAGCCAAGTCGCACTCCTGATAAACCTGGTCAGGAAGCCCAGCACCATCGAGGTGAACAAGCACTGCCTGCTGAGGCTGCGACTCTGGCTGCCCCTGGTCTGAAGGCTTCTTTCCGAATATACGTCCCAAGATGCTCATGGTGTGCTAGTCGTCCTTTTCATGGTGCTAGTCGGCCTCGACCTTCCGCCCGCTCACGATTTCCCCGCTGTCGAGGATGTCGAGCCGTATGACCTGCGATCCTTCCTTCACGAAGGTAAGGGTCCACGGCCGGATCTTCAGGAAGAACTGCGAGGGCGTTTCGGCGAACAGCTCGCTCCGGTCGCCTTGGGGGACGTCGAGGTACAGGCGGCCGTCTTCCTCGGTGACGGTGACCACGCGGTGGGGCAGCTCGTAGCGGCCCGCGTAGGCGGCGGCCAGCTTCGGGTCCAGCGGGATGGCCTTGCGCGCCTTGGTACGGCGGTCGGCGAGCCATTTCGCCAGCGCGGTGCGCGAACTGCGCTCGCAGTCCCTGGCCGGGCCCGTCGACGGGATGTCGTCCGGTGTCGCTGGGGCCGCTTGCATCTTGGGCGAAGCATCCTCCGCGCCGGTGCCGTTCGCCACCGCGGGCACGAACACGTTGATGAAGTCGCAGGCGAAGATGTCGTTGGTGACGTCTTCGCCCACCTGGTAGTGGTGGTCGGCAAGGGCCTCGCTGTTGGCCAGCGCGATGAGCGTGAGGCGTCGCGCCGGCACCTTGAGGTAGAGCGCGGAGAAGCCGGTGCCCCAGTGGCCGTAGTGCCAGACGAGCCGCGTGCCACGGTAGTCGGTGACGTACCAGCCCAGGCCCATGGCGAGCGGTTGGCCGGAGTTCGAGAGGAAGGGCGTCCAAGCGCGGGCCAGCGTCTTGGCCTGCAGCAGCGCGTGGCGATCAACGGCCTTGTCGTACTTCGCCATGTCGAGCACAGTGGACAGCAGTCCGGCCGACGCCCAGAAATCGCGGGGTGGGTAGCCCGAGTACACGCTCTCGCCGTCGCCCCAGTAGGTGTAGGGCTTGGCAAAATTCGCCAGGTTCCGCCGGTAGCGCGCGAGATTGGCTTCGCCCAGCACCGCCCACGTGGCGTCGTCGGCGACGTCATGGCTTGGCACGCTGTCGCGCATCGCCAGCGGGTCGAGAAACGTCTCGACGAACACCTGGCGCAACGGCTTGCCGGTCTTCTTCTCGAGGATCGCCTTCAGGTACTCGAAGCGTTCGGGGTTGTAGCTGAACTTCTCGCCGGGCGTGCCTTCCGACGTGTGGCTGAGCAGGTGCTTGATCTTGACCGAGTCGTCCTTGAAATCGTCGGAGTACCGCGACACCGGCTCGTCGAGGTCGAGTTTGCCTTGTTCCACCAATTGCAGGACCAGGATCGCCGTAAACGTCTTGGTCACCGAGGCGAGGTGGTAGAGCGTGTCGGCCGTGGCGGGAATGCGGCGCTCGACGTCCGCATGGCCGAAACCCCGGGCCGAGAGCATTTCGCCATCCTCGATCACCACGATGGACAGGCCGGGGATCTTGAGGGCGTTGCGGTCGGCTTCGACCTGGCGTTCGAAGGCCTCGATGCGGTGGACAGCGCGCTCCGATGCCGACGGCGCTGGCTCGCTCGGGGCTGGTACGCGAGCGGTGCTAGCGCAGTTGGCCAGCAGCACGATGAGAGCGCCCGTCGCGACGGCCTTGGCCAGATGACGCATCATCGTGTCCTCCTTTTGGTCCGGAACCTCTACCTTCGCATGGCACCTGGTGTTGGTCCT
>DATMER010000131.1:0-22075 GCA_035556715.1 Thermoanaerobaculia bacterium | reverse complement strand
GAAATCCAGGTTTTTCCGGTGGCTGTGGCGAGGGGGAAACACCCGTTCCCATTCCGAACACGGCAGTTAAGCCCCTCAGCGCCGATGGTACTGCATGCGTAAGTGTGTGGGAGAGTAGGTCGCTGCCGGGAAGCTAATTTTTTGAAGGCCCATGCGAAAGCATGGGCCTTTCGTTCTTCCAAGGCCCTTGTGCGAGGGCTCTTGTGCGAGCGCCTGTGCGAGAATGCCGCCGTGATCGGCCAGACGGTTTCGCACTACAGAGTCCTCGACAGGCTCGGCAGCGGCGGCATGGGCGTCGTCTACCGTGCCGAGGACCTCCGCCTGCGCCGGACCGTCGCGCTCAAGTTCCTCCACCCCGCCGCCAACGCCGACGCCACCGCCCGCGAGCGCTTCCTGCGCGAAGCCCACTGCGTGGCGCGGCTGGATCATCCCAACGTCTGCACCGTCTTCGAGATCGACACCACCGGGGACGACCAGATGTTCATCGCCATGGCCTACTACGAGGGCGAGACGCTGGCCCAGAGGCTCAAGAAGGGGCCGCTGGACGTCCACGAGGCGATCGGCATCACGCTCCAGGTGCTCGCCGGTCTCGGCTACGCGCACGAGGAGCGCCTCTACCACCGCGACATCAAGCCGTCGAACCTGATGATCACCCGCCGCGGGGAGGTCAAGATCCTCGATTTTGGCATCGCCCGCCCTGCCGGGGACACGGCCATCACCCAGGTCGGCTCCGTCGTGGGCACCACGCCCTACATGTCGCCCGAGCAGTTGATGGGGTACGAGGTGGATCAGCGGAGCGACCTCTGGGCCGTCGGCGTGCTGCTCACGGAGATGGTGACCGGAGAGCGTCCGTTCCGGGGCGACGACAGCCTGGTCCGGCGGTCCATCCTCTCCAGCGATCCGGAGCCGATCACCAACATCCCGACGGGCGAAGTCCATCTCCTGCACCCCGTGATCTCACGGGCGCTCGCCAAGGAACCCGAGGAGCGCTACCAGACCGCCCGCGAGATGCACGATCACCTGCGCCGGATCCAGGATGGCTTGGCCGCGACGATCGCCGGACCGGCAACGGCCCGGTCGGAGCCGCCGCCGTCGATCGCGGTGCTGCCGCTCTCGGACCTCAGCTCCGGGCACGACCAGGAGTACTTCTGCGCGGGTCTGAGCGAAGAGCTCATCAGCTCCCTGACCCGGCTCCAGGGGCTGCGCGTGGCATCGCGCACCTCGTCCTTCCAGTTCAAGGACCGGGCCGTGGACGTGCGCAGGATCGGCGCCGAGCTGAACGTGCGCACGGTCCTCGAAGGGAGCGTCCGCAAGTCGGGGAACCGTCTCCGGATCACGGTGCAACTCACCGACGTCAGCGCCGGCTACAGCCTCTGGGCAGCGCGCTACGACCGGGAGATGGAGGACATCTTCGCGATCCAGGAGGAGATCGCGGAGAGCATTGCCGATACACTCCGGAAGACGTTCGACATCCCCCTGGAGGGGACCGCGGTCAGGAGGCAGACCGGCGACCTGGAGGCCTATCACGCCTATCTCAAGGGCCGGTACTTCTGGAATAAGCGGACCGAGGAGGACCTGCGCAAGGGGATCGATTTCTTCCAGGAAGCGGTCGGGAAGGACCCCCGGTTCGCGCTCGCGCACGCCGGCCTGGCGGACTCCCACCTGCTCCTCGGCATCTATGGCGCCGCCTCTCCCCGCGAGGTCATGCCGGAGGCCCGCGATGCCGCGGCCCGGGCCCTGGAGCTGGACAAGACCCTGGCAGAGGCGCACACCTCCCGGGCCTGCGTCGCCGCGGTGTACGACTGGGACTGGCCGGCCGCGGAGGAGAGCTTCCAGCGCGCGATCCGGCTCGCCCCCGGCTACGCCACCGCGCGCCAGTGGTACGCGATCAACACCCTCACCCCGCTGATGCGCTTCGAGGAGGCGGCCGCGGAGCTGGAGACCGCGCTGCAGTTGGACCCCCTGTCGCTGCCGGTCAGCAGCAGCCTGGCAATCCAGCGCTTCTACGCCCGCCAGTACCCGGCCGCGATCGAGCAGTGCCGCCGGGTGCTCGAGATCGATCCCGACTTCGCGCTGGCGCGCTTCTTCCTGGGGCTGAGCTACGCCGAGGAGGGGCGGCCGCAGGAGGCCGTGCACGAGCTGCGGGCGGCGGCCCATGAGGGGAGCGCGGAGATGATGGCGGGGCTCGCCTACACCTATGGCCGGTATGGAGCAAAGCAGGAGGCCCGTTCGATCCTGGAAGAGCTGCTGGAGCGCTCGCGGCAACGGTACGTCTCCCCGGCCCTGATCGCGCAGGTCCAGGTCGGGCTCGGGGACATGTCGGCAGCCATGGAATGGCTCGACTGGGCCGTCGAGGCGCACGCCACCGAGCTGGTCTGGCTCCGGGTGCGGCCGTTCTTCGACCGCCTCTACGACGAGCCCGGTTTCAACGAGCTGCTCGACCGGTTGGGGCTGCCGGCTTGAGGCGGCTCGTCCTGCTTTTGATTGCCCTTGCTGCGCTCTCCGGCTGCCGGAGGGCGTCGGAGGCCCCTCCCAAGCCTCATCCGATCCTGGTGGTGGGCATCGACGGGGGAGAGTGGAAGGTCGTGCGGCGGCTCTGGGCCGAAGGCAAGCTCCCTCACCTCCGGAGCCTCGCCGACCGGGGCGTCACGGCCACGCTGCGCACCGCCTACAACTCCTCTCCGGTGATCTGGACCACCATTGCGACCGGGGTCACTCCCCGCGAGCATGGCATCACCGACTTCGTCGTGCCCACTCCGCGGGGAGACGTCCCGATCTCCTCGGATGTCCGCAAGGTGCCGGCGATCTGGAACATGCTCACCCAGGCGGAGCGGCGCGTCGCCGTGCTCGGGTGGTGGGGGTCGTGGCCGGCCGAGGAGGTCAACGGCGTGGTGGTGAGCGACCGGGCGCTGCTCGACCTGGAGCGCCGGGTCTCTCCGGCCTCCTACCTGCCGACCTTCCTGGAGGAGGTCAGCCGGGCTCGGGAGGAGCCGAGCCTGTTCGGAGCCGGCGACGAGGCGGAGATGCGGGACCGGGCGATCGCCCGGGCGGCCACGACGCTCGCCGGGCAGGGCTTCGATCTGCTCCTAGTCTACTTCCGCAGTCCCGACATCATCAGCCACAACCATTGGAAGTCCTATGAGCCCGAGGCTTTCGACGGCTTCGAGCCGCTCGTGGAAGACCGCGACCGGGTCCCGCGGTCCTATGAGGCGGTCGATCAGGCGCTCGGGCGCATCCTGAAGGCCGGCCCCAAGGACCTGAACGTGCTGGTGATCTCGGATCACGGCTTCCACGCCGCCCGGCCCGAGGAAGTCAAGATCCTGCTGGACATGGACGCCGTCCTGAAGCGGCTCGGGTACCTGGACAGGATCTACACCCATGGGACCCCCTCGTTCCGTCAGGTCAAGCTCCTGCGTTTCTCCAAGGTGCGCCCCGCCGAGCGCGAGGAGCTGCGCCGGCGCCTTGCTGACGACCTGGCGAGCGTCACCTACGAGTCGGGCGCTCCGGTCTTCACCGTGCGCGACGCCCGCCCCCGCGAGATCCGGGAGGGGGGCGACTTCGTGGCCGTGGTCCGGACGGAGGGGGCCACGCCGGCCCTCCTCGTCCGGGGCGAACGGTTCGAGGGGGCGATCGAGAGCCTCACCCGGATCTCGGGGACGCACACCCGCAACACCCATGGGATCTTCCTGGCCGCCGGCCCGGACATCGATCCGGATGCGAAGATGGAGGGCATCCGCGTCCACGACATCACTCCCACCCTGCTCTTCGGCCTCGGTCTGCCGGTGGCGGAGAGCTTCGCCGGCAAGGCCCGCACCGGCCTCTTCACCGCGGATTTCCGCGAGGCCCATCCCCTGCGGACGATCCGCTCGTGGGGGACGCGGAAGAGCACGGGAGCCAGGACCTCCAAGGAGGACGAGAAGCTCCTCGAAGAGCTCCGCGCTCTCGGTTATCTCCAATAGCGTGGCATTCCGCTTGCTCGCTCTTCCTCCCGGAAAGAAAGGAGGCACGTGTGAGCACGATCTGGGACAAGAAGGAGCTGCCTCATCAGCCGCCGCTGGAGGGGGACGAGCGGGTAGACGTGGCAATCGTGGGGGCCGGGATCACAGGGCTCACGGCCGCCCGGCTGCTAGTCGAGAAGGGCAAGCGGGTGGCGGTCCTGGAGCAGAACCGCATCGGCACCGGCACCACGGGCGGCACTACCGCTCACGTGACCCAGGTGCCGGACCGCCGCTACGCGGAGCTGGTCTCGAAGTTCGGCCGCGACGGTATGCGGCAGGTGGTCGAGTCCACCCGGGCGGCGATGGAGCGCATCGCCTCCTTCGTCGAGGAGGACGCCATCTCCTGCGACTTCGCGCGGATCCCGGCCTATCTCTACACCGAGTCGGAGGACGAGGTCTCCCGCCTCCAGGAGGAGGTGGACGCGGCGCGGGAGGTGGGAATGCCCGCCGTCTTCGTGCGCGAGCTCCCTCTGCCGTTCCGGACCGCCGGGGCCGTCCGGTTCGACGACCAGGCGCGTTTCCATCCGCTCGCCTATCTCGCGGGGCTCGCCGCCAAGGTGGATCGAATCTACGAGGAGACCCGGGTGGTCAACGTCGAGGGCGACGGCCCGTTCCGGGTCGAGACCGAGCGCGGGACCGTCACCGCGGACACCGTGCTCTTCGCCACTCACACCCCGGCCGGGTTCTCGCTGCTGCATGCCGAGCTGGAGCCTCTGCGGTCCTACGTCCTCGGCATCAGGCTGCGCAACCAGGAGCCTCCGGACGGTCTCTTCTTCGACACGGCAGACCCCTACAACTACACGCGCCGGCAGCCGGACAATGGAGGAAACGTCCTCATCGTCGGAGGCAAGGACCACAAGACCGGGCACGGGGACCCGGAGGAGAGCTACCGGGCGTTGGAGGAGTACGTCCGCGAGCGGTGGAACGTGGAGTCCATCGACTACCGCTGGTCAGCTCAGTTCTACGAGCCACCCGACGGCCTGCCGCTGATCGGCGAGGCCCTCACCTCGTCGCGGGTCTTCGTGGCGACCGGGTACTCGGGCACGGGCATGGTCTTCGGCACGGTGGGGGGCATGCTCCTGGCCGACCTGGCCCTGGACCGCGCCCCCGGCTGGGCGGAGGTCTACCGGACCTCCCGCTTCAAGCCGCTGGCCGGAGGCCCTCACATCGCCAAGCTCAACATGGAGGTGGCCAAGGATTTCGTGAAAGACCGGCTGACGCCCTCCCGGATCGAGGACGTCTCCGAGGTGCCGGTAGGGGAGGGGCAGGTGGTGCGCATCGGGGGAGAGAAGGTGGCCATCTACCGCGAGGAGTCGGGGAAGGTCCACGCGGTCTCCCCGGTCTGCACCCATGCCTTGTGCATCGTGCACTGGAACCCGTCCGAGAAGACCTGGGACTGCCCCTGCCACGGCGGCCGCTACTCGCCGGACGGCCAGGTCCTCGAAGGCCCTCCCGTCAAGGGATTGGAGCCGGTTAAGCTCGAGGAGCTCGCGCGGCGCTGATCAATCCTTCCAGATGGTCTTCCACCAGGGCTCGTCCTCCTCGACGGGCCCTGAGGCCTTGAGGTTCATCCGGCCGCGGATCTTCTGGATGTCCCAGCCAGTGAGCGAGGCGAGAGTCTGGGCCTCGCGGTCCATGCGCTTCGGCAGCTCCCGACGATAGGCCTGCGCGGCCTCGCAGCGGTCGTTGCCCTTCCAGGGGTGGCGCAGGATGTACCGCCCCTGGAAGTTCTGCCGGTCTCCGGTCTCCTGGAAGACGAGGTCCTCGGGGAAGTGCTCGGCGTCATAGCGCACGTGGAGCCGGGTGATGAAGACGTTCTGCGGCTGTGGGTCGATGTCGGGCCGGCGCATCGCCGGACCCGCCGGCCGGTCGATCCAGAAGACCCCGAGCTGGCGCAGCTCTTCGGTCGAGAGAGGGTCGGCCGCGCACGGATCGCACCAGCCCATGTCCCAGGCGTACTCCAGGAAGAGAGCCCGCTGGTCCTCCTTCTTGACCTGCCGCGTGAACATGTCGCGGTAGAAGTTGGAGAAATCGTCCTTGACGAACAGCGGCACCTCCTGGTCCGAGGGGAGGCGGACGGTGCGGTAGTTCGTGGTCTCGATCCGCCCCTTGCGCGTCAGGGCATAGATGAACAGCTCCTGGTCGCCGGCGGCGTTGACCATGCCCAGGCGGATCGGCAGTATGAACTTGGGCGACTCGTAGGCCACCTGGATCGGCCGCAGGTAGGAGAAGCCGAGCTTCGACTGCTCCTTCAGATTTACCCTGGCCACGAAGAACTTCATGTCCTGCTTGATGTACGTGCCGAGCACCCGCGATGCCCCCTCGGGGATGCGGTAGCCGTTCTCCCGCAGCCAGGTCTCCAGGCCGTCGCTCTGGGTGGCCGAGAGGATCACGATGTCGTACTCGCCCACGGTGTAGGCCGCTTCGACCTTCACCCCCAGGCTCCGGTCGCGAGCCATGGACTCGTTCAGTACGGCGGACTGGGGGGCCGCGCTCATCACCCGATCTTCGAAGTGCCTCTGTTCGCAAGGGTTCTCGTCGAAGTACTCGACCAGGCGCGGAGCGGAGTAGGCGTCCAGATGGTCGAGCAGGGCGGGCTCGGCCACGTGGATCTGCTCCTTCTTGAGCACCGAGGGGACCGGGATCACCACCGCGAACTCCTTGGGATCCCCCTTGAAGTCGTTGGCCATGGTCAGCACGGTGCGGTCGCCGTCGCGCACCAGGACAACCCTGGAGGCCTTGTTGAAGATCTTCGTGTCCGCCCGGGCCACGTAGAAGCCGCAGAAGGCGAGGACCTGGGGAGCGACAGCGAACAGCGCCAAGGCGCCGAGGAGCAGGATCGGTAGCCGTTTCACGCGAATCTCCTTTCTTCGAGGAGAGGGGGATCGAGAGCCGGAATGGCCTTCCAGGCGTACCGCTCTCCCGGCAGGAGCCGGTCGATCAGCGGCACGATCGGAGACAGGAAGAAGAGCGACAGGATCAGCCCGTTCGGCCGGTAGAGCACGAAGTGGACGAAGCCGGCGCCCAGGGCGACCAGCAGGGCGAAGAGGATCCGGCCTGCCCGCGAGTCGGGCGTGGTCTTCGGGTCCGAGATCATGAAGAAGGTGAAGATCAGGAAAGCCCCGCTCGCGAGCTGGTGGAGCGGGATGGTCATGGGCTGTCCCAGCCAGAGGGCGCGCCCGAACACGACGGCCAGGTAGAAGGCGAGGAAGGCGTAGGTCACGTCGCTCCGTGTCGCCCGATTGACCACCAGTCCGCCCAGGCAGGCGACCAGGAACGCGAACAGGGCCGCGCTCCCCCACTGGCCCGGGGAGACCCAGACCTTCCCGCCCGTGGCCAGCATCAGGGCCACGATGCCGAAGTTGGTCGGATTGAAGAGGTGCTTGCCCCGCCAGCGGAGGACGAACTTCTCCGCGATGGTGACCAGCGCCGCCACGATCCCCAGGACGAGGAGGTTGGTGCGCAGCAGCAGGCAGAGAGACAGGCCCGAGATCAGGGCGCTCTTCGGGTCGAAGGCCGGGAGCTTCCAGATGCGGGTGCAGGCGTACTGGGTGAGGAGCACGGTCGCCAGCATGGCCGCGGCCAGGGGGGCGCGCACTTCCAGGTCCAGGCGGACGATGCCGTAGACCAGAAGCGAGGCGAGCACCAGGATCTGGTACAGGCGCGGGTCGAAGGTGGGTTGCCTCATCGGAAAAGCTTCCTCCAATCCTTCAGACACGTCAAACCGCCGGAAGGAAACCAACGTCCGGACGGGTGGGCCCGGCCGGCGCTATATCCCCTAAGCTTTTTGGCCCTGGCGCTTTAGCGGAAAGCCGGAGTCCGCGCGGCCACGACCGCGGTGACTCCCGCGGCTCCGGCCCGCCGCAGCACCCCGGCCGCGGCATCGAGCGTGGCCCCGGTGGTGGCCACGTCGTCCACAAGCAGCAGCCGGAGCCCCCGGATCTTCTCCGGGCGCGGCACCCGGAAGGCCCGGCGCAGGTTGGCGAGCCGGCCGGCCTTGCCCAGGGAGGTCTGGGGCGGCGTCGGGCGGGACCGGCGCAGGACCGGGACCAGCGGCAGGCCGAGCCGGCCGGCCAGGGGACAGGCGATCCTCTCCGCCTGGTTGTAGCCCCGGGTGAACCGGCGGCGCCAGTGGAGCGGCACGGGGACGACCCCGTCGAACCCGTCCAGCGCTTCGCCGAGCCCGTCCGCCAGGGCGTTCGCCAGGTGCCGTCCCAGGTAGTCGAGCCGCCGGAACTTCAGCCCCTGGACCACGGCATCGAGGGGCGGCCGGTAGACCCAGAGCGCGAGGAGGCGGTCGAAGGCGGGCGGCTCTTCGCGGCAGGCGCCGCAACAGTAGCCGGGCGGCGGATCGAAGGCGTCCAGCGGACCGGCGCAGACCGCGCAGGCGGTCCGCCCGAGCGGAGCGAGCTTCCCCCGGCAGGGGGCACAGAGGCCGAGAGGGGCCGAGGCGAGGAGGGGCTCGCCGCACCCGAGGCAGGGAGCGGGAAGCAGCAGGTGGAGCAGCCCGCCGAGCCAAGTCTTCGCGCTTCTCGCGACGCGGGCCGGGCCGGGTCCGTATAAGGGATCGTGAGGCACGGTTATACTCGGCGGACCCGGCGTCCGCTGAACCTGTGCGGACCGGCCACCAGAGAGGAGGAGGGAACTTGATTCAGCATCATCGCCTGCGGCTCTTTCTGCTCGCCGCGTTGCTCCTGCTCCCCGGCGCGGCGCGCGCCCAGGAGCTCTATACCTTCAGTGCCGGACTCCTGGGCGGCATCGGCGGCTCGGTCGACGCCGAGCCCGGCGACGACCTCGGCAACACCGGCTTCCAGCTCAATCTGACCATGGTGACCGAGCCGCGGACCCACGTGGGCTTCCGCCTGGGCCAGCTCGGGCTCGACAGCGAGGACTTCTTCGGCTCGCTCTCCGACGCCGAGCTTTCCTACGTCACGGTGGCCGGCGAGTACCGCTTCCCGCAGAGCTACTACGAATCGGGACTCTACATCGGGCTGGGCGGCTACCGACTGGAGGGGAACCGCTTCGGCGGAGATGAGACGGACACCGCCGTCGGGCTCACGCTCGGTGTGACCGGCGAGTTCAGGGTCACGCAGTGGCTGGGCGTCCTGGTCGAGCTGTCGGGGCACTACGCTGATCTCGACGAGGCCCAGTTCTTCGGCATGGGCCACGGCGGGATCTCCATCCACTTCTGAGCCGGAACCCGCTCAAGATCCGGCCGGCCGGGGCGCCCCCCCGGCCCCGGTCTCGCGGAGACGGCTCGCGATCAGCGCCCGCAGCTCGGGGTCGTCCCAGTCCGTCTGGCCCACGAACTTCTTCACCACCTCGCCGCGGATGACCAGATAGGTCTCCGGCAGCTTGTCGGTGCCGTAGCGCTTGGCCACGTCCCAGTTCGGGTCGTAGAGCGCCATGTTTCCCCAGTCGCCGAGGAAGACCTTGGCCTTGTGCGCCTCGTCCGCGACCGCGACCATGACGATGTCGAAGTCGTTGTGCTGCGAGAAGTCCCGGGCCAGCCGCTGGAGCGAGGGGATCTCGTCGCGGCAGGGTGGGCACCAGGTGGCCCAGAAGTGGACCAGGCTGACCGGCGCCAGCTTGGGCCCGAGAGTGGTGGCCTTCCCTTCGCCGTCGAAGAGGAAGCCTCCAGGCTCTTTGAACGTGGCGCTGCCCCGGGGCCAGAAGAGGGCCGCGAGGGTGCAGAGCACCAGGAGGGCGACCGCGATGCGGGCCTGCTTCCCCACCGGGGCTGCGCCCTTCGCGGCGGTGCCGTCTCCGGCGGCTGCCCCTATCACCGGGGTTGCCGGGGGATTCGTCGAGGATTGCATGGGCAAGCTCCCGTGTTGTCGGCTCGGGTCAACTTTTGACCCGAACTCCGCGTTCCTCTAGAATAACCCACCCCATGCCAGTGAGGAACGGATCGCAGCCCCGCGACCGTCTCGACCTGTCGCAACTGGACCGTCTGCCCGGCGACGTCCTGCTCGAAGGCGAGATCGCGCGCACCTCCCGGACCGCCGTCTACCGCGTGCGGACTGGCGCGGCCGGCGGCCGTCCTCTTGCGCTCAAAGTCGCTCTCTGTCCAAGCGACCCCGAGGACCTCGCCCGCTTCCGGCACGAGGTCCGGCTCCTCTCCGAGGCCCGCCACCCGAACGTCGTCGAGGTCTACGACTTCGGCGTCCTGCCCGGAGACTTCCCCTTCCTGACCCTGGAGCTGCTGGACGGCTTCTCCCAGGGAGGGGTCGCCGGGATCGGTTGGGATGCCTTCTATGACCTCGCCATCCAGGCTGCGGCGGGCCTCGCGCACATCCACCGGCAGGGCGTGGTCCACATGGACATCAAGCCGGCGAACCTGGGATTGGCGGACGGCCGCCTCAAGATCCTGGACTTCGGCCTGGCGCAGGAGGCGCGCGGACCCCTCGACCGGCGCATCCGCGGCACTCTCGCCTACACCGCGCCCGAGGTCCTCCTCCAGGACGACTACGACCATCGCGCCGACCTCTACTCCCTGGGCATGACGCTGTTCGAGCTGGCCACCGGCGTCCTCCCCTCCGGCGGCCGGGAGGACATGGACGCCGTCCGCTTCCACCTGGAGGGCGAGCTGCCCGACCCGCTCCGCGTCCGGCCCGACATGCCGCCGGAGCTGGCGCGCATCCTCCTGCGCCTGCTCCGGCGCGACCCCGCGGACCGTTACGCCTCGGCGGGCCGGCTCCTCGCAGATCTCGGCCAGGCGGCGGGCCGGCCCCTGGACACGACGGCCGCGGCGGCCCTCTCCTTCTCCGAGGGGAAGGTTCTCGCCAGCCGGCTGGTGGGCCGGGACGAGGTGCTCGGCCGGTTGCGCGGCGCCCTGGCCGAGGCGGCGGAGGGCCGGGGCGGCGCCATCCTGATCGAGGGGCGGGAGGGGGTGGGCAAGAGCCGTCTCCTGCGCGAGTTCCGGCTCTTCGCTTCGATCGAAGGGGCGCAGGTTGCCCGCGGCAGCTCCGCCGGCATCACCGGAATACCGCTGGCGCCTTTCCTGGAGGCCCTGCGGGAGCTGGGGATCGAGGTACGGACAGATGCCCGCTCCGGCGAAACCGACCGGCGCGAGCGCTACCGTCTCTACCAGGAGATCTCTGACAGCCTGGCGGCCCGGGCCGGGTCCGGTCCGCCGGTCGTTCTCCTGCTGGACGACCTCCATCTGGCCGGCGAGGAAAATGAAGAGCTGCTGGCCTATCTCGGGGAGGGCCTGCGCGGCTCCCGGGTGCTCGCGGTCGGGACCCGGCGCTCCGAGGGTGCCCCTCCGGAAGCGGACGGCCCGGCGCAACGCATCGAGCTCCTCCCCCTGGACAGCGCCGGCACCTCCCAGCTCGTTGACGCCTCCCTGGGGACCGCCAGCCTCCCGGCCAGCTTCTACGGCTGGGTCCACGACCACACCCAGGGCTTGCCCGCCGAGGTGCAGCAGGTCCTCCGGCAGCTCGTGGACGACGAGGTGCTCCAGTACCGGGACGGCGGCTGGAAGCCCTCCCTCCCGGCCCTGGCGCGCTGGGCCGAGGGGCGGGACGCGCAGGGTTGGGACCGCTTCACCGGACTGCCCGCTCCCGAGCGCAAGGCCCTGGAAGCGGCGGTGGTCATTGCCGAGCCGTTCCCCCTCGCCCTGCTGGCCGGGCTGCTCGGCGAGGACCGCCAGGAGGTCTACGGGGGGCTCGCCGCCCTGGTGGCGCACGGGTTCCTCGACCGGCTCCAGGAGCCCGGCGGCGCCCGCTACCAGGTCGGCCGGCGAGCCTTCCGCCAGACCCTCTACTCGACCCTCGAGCCCGAGCGCCGCGCCCGGCTCCACCGCCGCCTGGCCGAGCTTCTGGAAGCTCGCCTGCTCCAGGGAGAGACCGGGCTGGTCACAGCCGTGGCCGAGCACTTCTGGCGGGGCGGCGAACGCTCCCGGAGCCTGCCGTACCTGATCCGGGCGGCGGCGGAGGCCACCTCCGTCTACGCCTATGCCCAGGCTGCCGGGTTCTATGGACGCGCAGCCGAAGCGGCCGAGGCGGGGAATGACGGGACGGCGCCCCAGGCTCTCATCGCCCAAGCCGAGGCGCTCACCTCCGCCGGATCGTTCTCAAAGGCTCTCAAGGTCTACCAGGAGCTGATCCGGCGCCCGGATCTCGACCGCGCCCTGCTCGCCCGGCTGCACCTGCGCAACGGCCGCCTCCACACCCGGGTGGGCGAGCCCGAGGCGGCGCTCGCCAGCCACGAGGAGGGGCTGCGCCGGCTCGCCGGCCTGCATCAGACCGACCTGGAGGTCGACCTCCTCCACGGCAAGGCCCTGGCGCTGCGCGACCTGGGGGATTGGGAAGGGGCGTTCTCCGCGGCGCGGTCGGCCCTGGCCCGAGCCGGCTGGCAGGGGCTGGATCGTCAGAGAGCCAATCTTCTCAACACCCTGGGCAACCTCTACGCCAACCGGGGCGACTTCCGCCGCGCCGGCCGGCTGACCCGCCGCGGTCTTTGGATCGCCGAGCGTGCCGGGGAAGAGGTCCTGGGCCTGAGGCTGCGCAACAACCTGGGCAACATCCTCTGGAAGACCGGCCGCTTCGACCTGGCGCTGGACCTCTACAGCCGCAACCTGGCCTTCTACGAGCGCACGAACGACCTCTGGGGCCAGCTCTTCGCCCTCAACAACCTTGGCATCCTGGAGTGCAGCCGCGGCAACTGGAAGGCGGCCCATGAGCCGCTGACCCGCAGCATCGAGGTGACCCGGCGGCTGGGCGCCCGCGAGACCGAAGCGGCCCAGCATCTGAATCTGGGGGAAGCCGAGGAGGTCCTGGGCAACTGGCCGCGGGCCCAGCGCCACCTGGAGCGGGCGCTCAAGCTCCGCGAGGACACGCCCGACCACCCCGACCGGCTGGCCGTTCTGGCCCAGCTCGCCTCCCTGGACCGCAAGCGGGGCCGGGTCGCCGAGGCCGAGAAAAAGGCGCGGGAGGCGCTGGCTGGCGCAGAAAGTGATCCTGACCTCCTGGCGCAATGCCATCTCCAGCTAGGGCTCATCGAGAGAGACCGCGACAATCTGAAGGCGTCTGGCGTCCATCTGAAAAAGGCCCTGGAGCTGGCCGGGGAGGCGGACATCCGGCAGATGCTCGCGCGTGTCCACACCGCGCTCGCCGACCTCGCCCTGCGCGAAGACGAGCCCGAGGAGGCCGGACGGCACGCGGCCGAGGCGCGGCAGCGGGTCGAGGAGACCGGCGACCGCTTTGCCCTGGCCCGGCTCTTGGTGGTCGAGGCGCGGATCGCCGCCGCGCGGGACGAGATCGACCGGGGCGAGCGGTTGTTCTCCCAAGGCGTCCGCCTGTTTGAAGAGCTGGAGACCCCGTACGAGCACGCCCGCGGCCTCTACGAGTGGGGGCTGCGGACCTGGAACGTGGACACCGCCCTGCGCCGGCTGCGGCAGGCCCTGTCCAGCTTCGAGCGCCTGGGAGCGGAGACCGAGTCGCGGCGCGTCTCCGGCGCGCTGGAGAGCATCCGCGAGCACCAGCGCTTCTCCTCGGGCCGCGGCGGTAGCTCCGTGCTCTACGAGGTGGGCAAGGTCATCAATTCCAGCCTCGACCTGCAGGAGGTGCTCGCCCGCACCATGGACCTGGTCCTGGAGCGGCTTGGGGCGGAGCGGGGCATGATCGTGCTCGCCGACCGCCTGACCAAGGAGCTCGAGGTGGCCGTGGCCCGAAACCTGGGTCGTGAGGATGCCAAAGAGGGGCAGAAGCTTTCCGAGAGCGTGGTCCGCCGGGTCATCGAGACGCGGGAGCCGGTTTTGGCGGTAGACGCCCTGAGCGACGGCCGCTTCGCCGGCTCCGACTCCATCGTGGCCCGGCACATCCTCTCCATCCTCTGCGTGCCGCTCGCCATCCGCGACCGCATGGCCGGCGCGATCTACGTGGACCACCGCGAGTCGCGGCACCTGTTCGGGAAGTCCGACCTCGAGTTCCTGGTGGCCTTCGCCGACCAGGCGGCCATCGCCATCGAGAACGCCCGCCTTTACGGCGAGCAAGCGTCAGCCCGGCAGCGGCTCAAAGAAGAGAACGAGTCGCTCCGCAACGAGATCCTCTCCACCCACAACCTGGGCTCGATGATCGGCAAGAGCCGCGCGATCGTCGAGCTCAAGCAGATGGTCGAGAAGGTCGCGCAGAGCAACTCCACGGTGCTGATCCGGGGCGAGAGCGGCACGGGCAAGGGGCTGGTGGCGCGGATCCTCCACTCGATCTCGCCGCGCCGCCAGGCGCCGTTCATCCACTTCAACTGCGCGGCACTGCCCGAGACGCTGGTCGAGAGCGAGCTCTTCGGCCACGAGAAGGGTGCGTTCACCGGCGCCTCGGGGCAGAGGCCGGGGCGCTTCGAGCTGGCCAACCACGGCACGATCTTCCTGGACGAGATCGGCAAGGTCTCGATGTCGATCCAGTCCAAGCTCCTGCGAGTGGTGGAGGAGAAGGAGTTCGAGCGCGTCGGTGGGACCAGGACGCTGCAGGCGGACGTGCGGGTGATCGCCGCGACCAACCTGGAGATCGAGGAGGCGATCCGCCGCAACGAGTTCCGGGAGGACCTCTACTACCGTCTGAACATCCTGCCGATCGTGCTGTCCCCCCTGCGCCAGCGCAAGGAGGACATCCCCTACCTGGTGCAGCACTTCCTGGCCAAGGTGAGCCGCGACCAGGGCCGTCCGGCCAAGGAGCTGGACCCCGCGGTGCTGGACCTCTTCTATACCTACGACTGGCCGGGCAACGTGCGCGAGCTGGAAGCGGCGGTGCACCGCGCCTTCGTGCTCTCGAGCGCGGACGTCCTGATCCCCGAGGACTTCGTCTGGATCGCGCACCACGTCCGGGGGAAGGCGGTGCCCCATCCGGCGGATGCGCCCGCCTCGCCCGTGATGCGGCTCGCCGAGGGAGGCTACGAAGAGGCGCTGGAGCGCTATGACCGCCAGCTCATCGCCGCCGGCCTCGTGCAAACCCACGGCCGCATCCGGGAGACCGCCCGCCTCCTGGGGATCGCCCGCAACACCCTGCGCGCCAAGATGAAGAGGTATGGATTGAGCGGGGAGGGCGAGGACGAGTAGCCCGAAGGCTCCGGAGCCTCCGGGACGGTCTCGGGACTGCCAGCCGATCCTTTCGTCCGGTCCTCGGCAGGAAAAGGCGCTTTGCCGGAGCCTATCGGCGGCCGCCCTTATATAAAGTCGCGCCTCTTCTATATAACGGATGCTCGCCGATAGGTTCGGGAGAGCCACCGATAGGCTTGGCGGACCGCCCTTATATAAAGTCGGGCCGCCGATATATGACGAGCGCCCGCCGATAGGCTATGGAGTTAAGGAGAGGCGCCGATAGACCAAGGACAGCCGCCGATAGGCTGGGGACCGGCCGACCTTATATAATGTTCCGCCGGCGATATATAACGGACGGCCGCCGATAGACCAGAGGGGCCGCCGATAGACCAGGGACGGCCGTCCTTATATAAGTCGCGCCGCCTCTATATGGAGATTTTGACGCAAGGGGCTCCCGGACCCGATCAACCCAGCCCGTTGGGCCGCTTCGGGCGTCCCCGGGGCGGACAGGCCGCGTTGACACCCTTGGCCGGTCCGGCTACACTATGCCGCCTCGTGAGGCTGGGGCCGTAGCTCAGTTGGGAGAGCGCTTGAATGGCATTCAAGAGGTCGAGGGTTCGACTCCCTTCGGCTCCACCATTTCCTCCAGATCACAGGTTTCTGCACCTAAAAGACTGAAAATAAAGGCGGTTACGGGGGTTCCAAGCCCCTTTCCGTCGAAAGTGACGCCTTCGGGGAAGATGAGGGTTTGAAGGAGGCGCTTCCTCGGGGCGCTGGCGACTTCCCAAATCTTGGAAGTGCTTGTAAGTAAAGACCTTGCGAAGCCCAGGGCGGCTTCCAGGTCGAGGTCTTCCAGCTCGGCATCCCGGAGTTCCAAGTTCGCGAAGGTCAGGGCTTCGTCCAGCGTGGTGAGCTCCCGGTCGTAGGTGGGCCGGTCGATCGCTTGGTCGTAGACGTAGGCCTGAACAAGCCTTTGCTTCCGGCGCTCCAGCTCGGCGATGCGCTTCTTGGCCGTGGTGGCCTGCTGGCTGGACTCCTGGCGCAGCTCGCTCCAGATTGCGAGGAGGGACTCCTCGATCAGGCGCACCATGCCAGGGCTGATCTCGATGCGCCGGAGGAAATCGCTGAAGGCTTGCTCAAGCGTCTCGGCACGCGCCTGGGCCGCTCCACAGCCCTTGATCCAGCACCGGTAGTAGGGGTAAGTCTTCCCCATCTTGCCGCGACTGTTGGAGGCTGTCATTGTCCGGCCGCAGGTGGCACAGCGCACGAATCCACGGAGCGGAAACTCGGGGTTGGCCTTGAGCCGGGGCGACTGGACGACGTCGGCGGAGCGCCCGTTGAGGCGCTGCTGGACGCGCGCCCAGGTGACGGGATCGACAAGGGCCTCGTGGTGGCCCTTGGTTTCGATCCCCCACCTGCCCGAGCGCGTCACGCCCTTGTAGAACGGGTTCCGCAGTAGCTTGCTGAATTCCTGATAGCGGACCGGGCGGCTCTTCTTCGACATCAATCCCAGGGCGCTCAGTCGCGCCAGGACATCGGCCAGGGCCTCGCCTGCAGCCACGGCCTCGAAGCCCTGGCGCATGAGCGCTGCCCGCTCGCCATCCGGGACCATGATCTTCCGGCCCTCGGCCGAGCGGTCGTTGCGATAGCCCAGAGGCGCCGGCCAGGGCCAGTGCCCCCGCGACACCGTCTCCTTCATGCCGGCCGTGATCTTCTCCGCCCTCAGCTCGTTGTCGAGCTGGTTGAAGACCGCGAAGACGCCCTCGATGGCCCGCCCGGCCGCCGTGTCTTCGAGCGGCTGCGTGGCGGCGCGGAGCTGGGCTCCTGACTTCATCAGGAGCTGCTTGAGGGAGGTGTGGACGTAGACATCCCGGGCGAAGCGGCTGGTGTCGTAGACGACGACGTAGTCCACGGAGCGGTTCCGCAAGTCGGTCAGCATGAGGCGGAGTTGCGTCCGGTTCGCCGTCTTCGCGCTCTCCCCTTCCTCGCGGTAGACGGCCTCGACGCTCCAACCATTGCGGACGCAGTACTCGCGGCAGGTCTTTTCCTGGACGTCGAGGGACAGGTTGGAGACCTGCTCCTCGGAGGAGACGCGGGTGTAAATCATGGCTTTCATGGATTGTTCTCCCCGCCTTTGACAACCTTTTCCGGCGTTAGACTTCTGTAGACGCTTTTTATGTCACATTTCGGGATCTTCTGCCAGCTCGGCCTCGCGCCTTTTGGCTTTCTCCGCGCGGTAGATATCGAGCAGCAGGCGGGCGAGGCGGTAGGCGTCGTCGCGTGCCTTTTCAAGTTGGCGCTCGTCGGCCGGAGCGTCCTCCCCGAGGATCTCCCGGCATCTTTCCAAGGGCAGCATCTACGCGCTTCTCCGGCGCCTGGGGGCTTTGGTGTAGCGGTCGAGGACCTTGCGGACTGCGTCCGGGGTGAGCGCGCCCTGGGGGCCTCGGAAGACCGACTCGGGCATGGCCCATAGACGGCGCTCGGTGAGCCAGGCGAGGAGACGGGCTCCCAGCTCGATCGGCAGGACCGCAGACCAGGTGACGCCCTGGCGCCGCACCGAGACCACCAGACGGCCTCCGGCCATGCTCACCGCCGAGGCCTTCAGGCCAGCGATTTCGACGGCGCTCAGGCCCGCGGCGACCAGGGCAAGGAGGGCGCCATCGCGCAGCCCCACCGGCTGGCCCGAGCGCAGCCGGCCCGGATCGACC
The DNA here is from genome assembly GCA_035556715.1 of Thermoanaerobaculia bacterium. Taxonomy (GTDB): domain Bacteria; phylum Acidobacteriota; class Thermoanaerobaculia; order Multivoradales; family UBA5704; genus DATMER01. The sequence goes on along the minus strand of DATMER010000131.1, from coordinate 4,331 downwards.
TGGGGGAGCGCCGCGTGCGCTTGCTCAGGACGGAGGCGCATCAGATCGGCTCCGGTGACTCCGGCCGGGCCGGCTCCGGGCGGTTGCGGAAGGAGGTAGTCGCGCCTGCCCAGATCAGCTCGACGGTGCCTGTCTCGCCGTGGCGATGCTTTGCGACGATGAGCTCCGCGAGGCCTCGGAGGGTGTCGTCGGCGGGGACGTACACCTCGGGACGGTGGACGAAGGCGACCTGGTCGGCGTGCTGCCCGATCGCGTCGGATTCGGCGAGGTCGGCGAGCTGCGGGCGCGGATCGCTCCGGCGGGTCAGCTCGCGGTTGAGCTGCGAGAGGGCGATCAGCGGAAGGCCCAGCTCGCCGGCCAGCTCTTTGAGACGCCGGGCGATCAGGGCGATCTCCAGGCGCCGGTTCTCGACGCGGATCCCTGCGGTGAGGAGCTGGAGGTAGTCCACGACCAGGAGCGCGAGGTCGGGGTGCTGCGCTTTGAGCCACCAAGCCCTCGCTTCCAGGTCGCGCAGCATCAAGCCCGGGCTGTAGTCCAGGAAGAGCGGCGCCGCAATCATGCGCCGCGTGGCTGCGAAGAGGTCTTGCCATTGCCGGTCGGAGAGGTGGCCGGTGCGGAGGTGGCGGGAGGCGATGTCGGCCTCCGCGGCGCCGAGCTTGAGGCCGATCTCGTCGGAGCGCATCTCGAGGGAGAAGACGCCCACGCGCCGCTTCAGCTCGACGGCGATGTGGCGGGTGAGGTCGAGCGCCAGCGAGGTTTTGCCCATGCCGGGCCTTCCAGCGACGACGTAGAGCCCGCCCGGCAGGAGGCCGGTCCGAGCTGGTCCCAGGCGGGGAAGCCGGTGGTGAGGCCGCAGAGGGCCTTGGAGCGGTCGTCTTCGAGGATGGCCAGCAGGCGATCGAGGACCTCGCCGGCGCCTTCCCAGTGCGTGCGTGCGGCACGGCTGAAGAGCTTGTCTGCGGAGGCGCGGAGGTCGGCGAGCAGTTCGTGGACCGGGCGAGCGGTCGAGAGGGTCGCCAGGAGGGTGCGTTGCGCTTCCACGATCAGGTCGCGCCGGACGCTCTTCTCCTTGACGATGGTCACGTATTCATCGAGCCGGCCAAGGTCCGGCAGGTCCAGATCGAGGGTGGCAAGGTAGGAGAGACCGCCGACCGCCTCCAAGCCACCGGCCTGCTCAAGATGAGCTTGAAGGGTGAGGAGGTCGGGGGTGGAGCCCGCTTCGGCGACGTCGAGGAAGGCTTTGAAGAGCCGGCGGTGGCGCTCGAGGTGCCAGTCGCGCGGCTCCAGGCGGGTGCGGACCTGGGCGATGCGTAGGGGCTCCAGGAGGAGGGCTCAGAGCACGGCGCGCTCGGCTTCTTCGCTGTGCGGCAGGGCTTTGTGCCTTGCCATCAGAGCGCCCATTGGAGCCGCACGTCTTCGCCGGCAAGCTCGTCGTGGATGCGGAGCCCGGACAGCCAGCGCGAGAGCAGCGGTGGCGGCGTTGCAGCGCTCGGGTTGAGGAGCAGCTCGGGGAGGAGCTGGCTGGTGACCAGGGTAGGCAGCCCCCTGTCGTCGCGGCTGCGGGTGATGAGCACCAGGCGTTCGAGGTACCAGTCGGCCGCGGGGCCGGAGAGCGGCTCGTCGAGGACGAGAAGCGATGTGACCAGGAGGGGCGCGATCACGTCCTCGGAGGAGGCGAAGTCGGACTGGATGCGGCGCCCGAGCTCAGGGCCGGAGATCCACCTTCCGCGGCGGCCGGTGCGCAGGTGCTCGGCGAGCACGACCGTGGCGAGCCCGGTCTTGCCGGTACCGGTCGGTCCCTAAAGGGCGACCCAGTGCGGGGAGCCCGTCCAGCGCTCCAGGGCCGCGGGCCAGGGGCGCTGGAAGTGGGCAGTCCAGCTTTCGCGGGTGAGGCCGCGGAAGAGCTTGGGGATGCCGGCGTCCGCTTCGGTGAAGGCGCGGGCGGCGCGCCGGGCGTCGCTGCAGGAGTAGCAGAGGCGGCTTTCCGGGATGCGGCCGAAGGCGATCTGGTCTTCGCCGCACTGGCTGCAGGTCCAGGGGGTCACGACTCCTCCGTTTCGGCGATGATTTCGAGCGCCTGCTGCCAGCGGATCTCGTCGGAGCCTGCGGCCCAGAGGATCTCGCGGCCAGCGCGGGCGCTGAGGGTTTTCCGTGGCCCCGTTCTCTCGGGCCTCGCGGCCTGCTCCATCACGACCCGGTGCACGTAGACGATCGGCTGCCGCTTGGTGGCCAGACCGGCGTGGATGAGCCGCCTGAGCAGGTCGAGGAGCGGCTCGATGCCGCCGAGCGACTTGGACCATAGGCCGATCTGCGCCGGGCTCGGCAGGGGAACGCCTGCCTCTTCGAGCAGCAGGTTGGCTCGAAAGACGGCGCTCTGCGGCCCCGATAGGGGCCGGAGACCGAAGGTCTCCTGTTGTTTTTCAGGGGGAGTGAGGGGGATTTTGGGTATAGGGGGTCTGGGGGGAAAGGGGGAGAAGGGGGAGCGAGGGGGGCCGAAAACTGGCGCCCCGCTTCCAGTTTTTCGCCGGAAAACTGGCTCTCGGATGCCGGTTTTCACCGGAAAAGGGGCTGCCGGGTTCCTCTTTTCGCGCCGGAAAACCGGCGCTCGGCCTCCAGTTTTCCTGCCCGACTAGGAGGCGGTAGGTGGAGAGCTTGCCGCGGCCGTGGTGGGAGACGACGGCGAGCTCAGCTTCGGCGACCAGCCGGAAGTATTGCGTCGATTGTCTCGTAGAGGTCTTTGTCGCGATTGTTGGCAGAGTAAAACAGCGACAACTCGAGCAGCACATGCGCCTGCTCATAATGCATGTTATGGCGGGCAAAGGCGCGGGCCGACTTCTTGAAGTGGACCTCTGCTGTCGGGAGCCCAAGGCCGACATCCAAATGCCCGCGCAGCCAAGTTCGCTTGGCCCCCAGGAGCGGATCGCTTTGTGAATCCAGGAGATCTTCAGCTTCGAGGAGGCACTCGGCCGCCTGGGCTGGCCGCCCGGCATCCACAAGGTTGAATACGAGTGTGTGAACCACCGAGTAGATCAGCTTTGGGTCGGCATCACCCGGAATGAGTCGCACAGCCTTCTGAGCGTGTTCCACCGCCTTCTCAAAGTCCGCCATGTAGCTGTAGTTGATCGCTTGACAGATGAGGCACTTGGCAAGGCCTTCAACTTTCCCCGCACGCTCCCGGTGCTTCTGGGATTGGTGCAGCGCATCGGCTGCCTCGCGAACCGGCGTTGGTTCCGTCTCAAGCCCGCAAACAATTCCCAGAAATTGGCGAGCAAGTCAGGGTCGCCTGAGCCCTTGCCGAGGTGCAGCTTGGCTTGGCCGAACGCGTTGTTGGCGGCGCGAAACCGCGCGAGAACTTTGTTTGCGTTGCCGAGTTGGATCCACGCTGCCGCACAGGCGTCTTCGTACTCTGTACCCTGACAATCTCTGCGGCCTAGCTAGCGCCCTCTGCCAGCGTACATGCCAGCTTCGCAAATTCCAACATGGCCCAGGGGTCACACCCATGTGGCCGGGCTAAGTGTTACCTATGTCCCCGGCCGCTCACCCCCTTGGCGGGCGGGGGCTCATGATCGGAGAGACGCGGAAGAGGATGGCACGTATTCCCGGCAGACTTTCCAGAACACGTGTGCTGGTCCATAATCGTGGCGGGAGAGACGATAGACGATTACTCGGAGGATGAGCGGTATTCTTGGAAACCAATGGCACGAATAGACAAAAACATTACATCGGCACGACGCCTTGCCCTGATTGTTCTCACGGTCATGTTTGCTTCAATTTCTCTCGTTACACGTGACATTCGAGAGTGGACTCAGCTAGATGAGGCAAGAGAATTGGCCGCGTACTGGGTGTTGTGCGACGTCACACAAGATATCATTGAGGTAGGCGAGGTGCGGAGAAAGAAGAACATTATTCCCTCGACGGATCTCGATTTCGCGCCTGGCTTCTATGCAAATCTTGGATTTGCTGCCGTGCGACGAACCTCTCAGGGCTACTACGTGGAGATAAGTGACATCCCTATAGAGAATTTCCCAGTCCCTCAGATTCCAGATCTTAAGCCTTGGCGAAAGGATATTTCGCCTCCCGCTATATTGCTACCGCGTCCGGCCAATATCAAAAGAACCTAGAACAATGTGTGGGATTATATGACCACGTTTGATCGCGATTATCTGAAGCGTTTGAAGCCGGGGGGTAGTTAGTAAGTATCCCCCGGCAGAGCCGGGGGCTTTAGAGTATGTGAGCCGCTCAAAGCGGCTGGAAGGGGTCGCTAACGCGACCCCTCATGGTTTGAGCCACCGTTCCGGTGGCAGTTTATCGCCACAGCCCGAGTTGGTCCT
>DATMER010000130.1:0-10060 GCA_035556715.1 Thermoanaerobaculia bacterium | reverse complement strand
GGTGGTCGAGGGCATGCAGTTCGACCGCGGCTACCTGTCGCCGTACTTCGTCACCGACGCCGAGCGCATGGAGACGGTGCTCGAGAACGCCAAGATCCTGCTCAACGAGAAGAAGATCAGCTCGATGAAGGACCTCCTCCCAGTGCTGGAGCAGGTGGCCAAGCAGGGCCGTCCGCTCCTGATCATCGCCGAGGACGTCGAGGGCGAGGCGCTGGCCACCCTGGTGGTCAACAAGCTGCGCGGCACGCTGCACGTGGCCGCGGCCAAGGCCCCGGGCTTCGGCGACCGCCGCAAGGCCATGCTGGAGGACATCGCGGTCCTGACCGGCGGCCGGGTGATCACCGAGGACCTCGGCATCAAGCTCGAGAACGTCCGCTGGGAGGATCTCGGCGACGCCAAGAAGGTCGTGCTGACCAAGGACGACACCACGATCGTCACCGACTCAGACGACACCAAACGGCGTGAGACGATCGCGGGCCGCGTCAAGCAGATCCGCAACCAGATCGAGGAGACCTCCTCGGACTACGACCGCGAGAAGCTGCAGGAGCGGCTGGCGAAGCTGGTCGGCGGCGTGGCGGTGATCAAGGTCGGCGCCGCGACCGAGACCGAGATGAAGGAGAAGAAGGCCCGCGTCGAGGACGCCATGCATGCCACCAAGGCGGCCGTCGAGGAGGGCATCGTCCCCGGCGGCGGCGTGGCCCTGCTGCGCGCCATCAAGGCGGTCGAGGGCGTCCAGGCCGAGGGCGACGTCCGGGTGGGCGTCAACATCGTCCGCCGGGCTCTCGAGGAGCCGGCCCGCCAGATCGCGATGAACGCGGGCGAGGAGGGCTCGGTGGTCGTACGCCAGCTCCTGACCTCCAACGGCAACAGCGGCTTCAACGCGGCCACCGGCAAGTTCGAGGACTTGGTCGCGGCCGGCGTCATCGATCCGGCCAAGGTCACCAAGACCGCGCTGATCAACGCCGCCTCCATCTCGGGCCTGATGCTGACCACCGAGGCGATGGTCTCCGAGATCAAGGAGAAGGACGAGGGCAAGGGCGGCGGTCCGGGCGGCATGCCGGGCGGCGGCATGGGCGGGATGTACTAAACCCCCCGCGCTTCGCCGGGGGCTCCGGCCTCCGGCTTCACATAAGAAGGAAGGGCGGCCGGTCCGCGCGAGCGGGCCGGCCGTTCGTGTCTGAAGGAAAAAAAGAGACCACCCTCCGGAGAGAGTGGCCGAGCGGCAAGTTGAATAGGTTCGGCAAGAGGCTTGCCAGAACGGCAAGCTATTGAAAACAAACGATGGATGCAGAAAAGACCCAGCCAATGCGGGTCAGTAATTGACCCGAGCGGGAGCGTGTCTGACCCGGGGCTGGCTCAGTCGTTGACCCGGCCAACCAGGCCGATGCTCCCCTTTCTTGCGCGATCTGCTGGACGGATGCTCCTGATTCGGTTACCATTTAGGTCATGTTCAAAGCAGTTTGGCTGTGCCTTGGGGCTCTGCTCCTGGCAGCGGCTCCAGGTTCAGCCCAGGGTGTATCTCCGTCCGGCCCCTCCGCGAGCGCTACAAACATCACGAGCGCCGCCAACGGATATCGGCTTGGTCCCAAGGATCTGGTGGAGGTCCGTGTTCTGGAGCTCCAGGACCTCAACGTCGAGCGCAGGGTGTCCGAGAAAGGCACGATCAACCTCCCGTTCCTGGGGGACGTCGCCGCGGCCGGCTTGACCGACGCCGAGTTGGCGGCGCGCCTCAAGGTCGAGCTGGAGCGCCAGCTCCTCCAGCGTGCCTCGGTCTCGGTGCAGGTCCGTGAGTTCCGCGCCCGGCCGATCTCGCTCATCGGGGCGGTCCAGCAGCCGGGCAACCTCGAGTTCGCCGGCCGCTGGACGCTGCTCGAGGCCATCACCGCGGCCGGCGGGCTCAGCCCGAACCATGGCAGCACGGTCTACGTCCTGCGGCACGCGGACAACGGCCTGACCGATCAGATCGCCATCGACCTGAACGATCTGCTCGTGCGGGCGGACCAGCGGGTCAACATCCCGATCTTCCCCAATGACCTGATCAACGTCCCGGCCACGCTCGAGGTCACGATCTATTTCCTCGGCGAGGTGTCCCAGCCGGGGGCGTTGACGTTCAAGAGCACGGAGCGGATGACGGTGCTCACCGCCGTGGCCCGCGCCGGCGGCCTGACCGACCGCGCCGCGCGCCGGATCCTGGTCCGGCGCGAAGACGTCTCCGGCAAGGCGCAGGAGATCGAGGTCGACTACAAGCGTGTCGTCGCCGGCAAGGATCCGGACATCCAGCTCCGGGCCGGCGACGTAGTGGTTGTAAAGGAGTCCTTCTTTTGAACGCCCCTACCCTGTTCGACCGTTCCGGGGCCGACCTCCAGCCCCGGGAGCAGACTTCGGAATTCAACGTCGGCGAGTGGATGCATGTCCTGCGGCGCCGCTGGCTGCTGCTGGCCCTGGCCTGCGCCATCGGTCTGGCCGCCGCGTCGGTCCACTATGCCATGACCCCCAAGCTCTATGTATCCACGGCCGTTCTCCAGATCGAGCGCCGCAGCCTCACGCCGCTGGTCGGCAGCCAGACCCCCTGGCTGGAGGACTGGTGGAACATGGAGTATTACCCGACCCAGTACAAGCTGCTGGAGAGCCGCGGCTTGGCCGAGCGGGTGGTGCGCAACCTACGCCTGACCGAGGACCCGTTCTTCAATCCGGGGGGCAAACCCCTGGCCAATATTGCGGCCACCGAGGTCATCGAGGCCGGCGAGGCCGCCGCGCCCACGGCCGGAGCCGACCTGGCGGCGCTGGGCGGCCTCGCGGACCGCCTGCGCAACGGTCTGACGGTGGAGCCGATCCGCACGACGCAGCTCGTCACCCTGACCTACCGCTCGACCAACCCCGAGTTCGCCGCGCGGGCGGTCAACGGCTTCGCGGACGCCTTCATCGACTGGGGCATCGAGAACCGCTCCACCACGGCCGGCAACGCCTCGCACTTCCTCTCCTCCCAGATCGACACCCTGAAGAAGGAGATCCAGGACAAGGAGACGCAGCTCCAGGACGTCAGCCGGACGAGCAGCATCGTCGAGCTCGACTCCGGCTCCAACGTCACCATGCAGCGGCTGGAGGCGCTCAACAAGAGCTACAGCGACGCCCTGCGCAACCGCATCGAGAGGGAGGCCCGCTACCGCGAGCTTCTGAGCGCGCCCATGGAGGCCATTGCCGAGTCGCAGTCCGACGGGCTGGTGACGGAGCTCAAGCGCAAGCAGCTCGACCTGGAGCGCGACTACGAGATCGGGCTGAAGACCTACAAGAAGGACTTCCCCAAGATGCTGGAGCTCCAGACCGGCATCGAGAAGGGGCGCCAGCACCTGGCCGGCGTAGTCGAGGAAATGGTGGATAAGGCGCGCAAGGCCGCCTACGCCGAGTTCCAGACCGCCCTGCGGCAGGAGCGGGCGCTGGAGCAGGAGATGCGGGGCCTCAAGACGGAAGTCCTGGACGAGAGCTCGGCGTCGGCGGAGTACCGCAACCTGAGCCTGGAGGCGGACACGCGGCGCAACCTTCTGGACGAGGTGCTCAAGGCGCAGTCCGAGACCGAGGTGACGGCGCGGCTGCAGGGGACCCGGGAATCGAACGTCCGCATCGTGGACCGCGCGCTGACCCCCGGCGGGCCGGCGAGCCCGAACCTGAAGCAGGACCTCTCCTCCGGACTGCTGGTCGGTCTGCTCATCGGCCTGGGGATCGTGCTGCTCCTCGAGTACCTGGACCGGAGCGTGAAGTCGGCCGAGCAGGTGGAGCGGCTGCTGGGGCTGCCGGCGCTCGCGGTCATCCCCGACATCTCGGACACGGGCTCGTCCTACGGCGGATACCGCGCCTATGGCGGCTACGGCGGTTATGGCAGCAGCGGGAGCAGGTCCGCGGGCGCGGCCGGCTCGGGAGCCAAAGACTCCGGAGCCAAGGACTCGGAAGGAAAGGGCTCGCGCCGCTGGCTGGATAAGGCCAGGAAGCCCGACTCGCCGGGGCGCATCGAGCTGGTGCCCCACGAGGGGCCGCGGCTCGCGGTTTCCGAAGCCTACCGCTCGCTGCGCACCGCGCTGCTGCTGTCTACCGCGCACGAGCTGCGGGTGGTGGCGGTGACCTCGGCCGTGGCCAGCGAGGGCAAGTCCGCCACGGCGACCAACCTGGCCGTGGTCATGGCTCAGCTCGGCCGCCGGGTCCTGCTCGTGGACGCCGACCTGCGCAAGCCCCGCCTGCACGAGGTGATGCAGGTCTCCAACCGGGCCGGGCTGGTGAGCTTCCTGACCGGCGGCGCCGACTTCGAAAGCGTCGTGCGCGGGACCACGGTGCAGAATCTGAGCGTGATCCCCTCCGGGCCGATCCCGCCCAACCCCTCCGAGCTCCTGGCTTCCGACCGGATGCGGGACCTCGTGAAGCTGGCGCGCTCGCGCTTCGATTTCGTGGTGATCGACACGCCGCCGATCCTGCCGGTCACCGACGCCGCCCTGGTAGGCACGCTGGTGGACGGCGTGACTCTCTGCCTGCGGGCCGGGAAGGTGACCCGCGACGAGGCCCGCTCCTGCCTTGACCGGCTGAACCTGTCCGGGATCAAGGTGCTGGGCGTGGTGTTGAACCGCCACAAGGCGTCGCAGGGCGGGTACTCGGGACGGCGCTACCAGATGTATGAGACCTACGGTTCCGCCGCGAGCGAGCCGAAGGCCGATTCCGCCGCCTGATGATCGACCTGCACTGCCACATCCTCCCGGGCATCGACGACGGCCCGAAGACCCTGGAGGAGGCGATCGGGATGTGCCGCGTAGCCGCCGCCGAGGGCTGCCGGGCCATGATCGCCACGCCGCATCAGCGGCGCGGGGTCTGGTGGAACGCCGACCGCGAGGCGATCGGCGGCCTCGCCCGCGAGCTGCAGGCCGCGGTGGGTCCCCAGATGCGGATCCTGACGGGCGGGGAGGTCCACGTCGACTCCGAGCTCCTCGCCGAGGTGGAGCGGCTGCCGGGCGGCGGCATCTTCACTCTGGCCGGCTCGCGCTACCTGCTGCTCGAATTCGACGCCCACGGCCGGGCCGGCGAGGCGATCAGCCTGGTGCACGAGCTGGCGGTGGCGGGCTGGTATCCGGTCGTGGCCCACCCGGAGTTCATCCCGTGGCTGGCCGAGGACCTGGAGCTGGCCGGGCGTCTGGTGTCGCTCGGGGCGAGCATGCAGGTCACGGCCATGAGCGTGACCGGCGACTTCGGCAAAGGCCCGCAGGCTGACACGCACGCCCTGATCGACGCGGGGCTCGCGCACTTCGTGGCCAGTGACTGCCACGGCCTGCAGCGGCGGCCCCCCGGGCTGCGGCGCGCTTATCAGTTGATCACCGGCCGCTGGGGCGCCGACGTGGCGAAACGGCTGGTCTCCGACAACCCGCGAGCGGTGGTGCAGAACCGGCCGCTCCCCGAATTGGAACGCCCCAAGGTGTCCGAAGCATGAAACGTGCTCTCCTCCTCCTCGCCCTGACCCTCATGGCCGCCGTCCGCCCTACCCCGGCGGCGGTGGAGCCTTTCTACGAAAGCCTGCTCCGCGAGGGGATCCTGCAGTACGACCGGGGCGACTACGCCGCGTCGGCGCGGACCCTGCGGATCGCCTGCTTCGGCATGCTGGACGAGCCGAAGACCCTGGCGGGCTGCCTCTCGCGCTTGGCTCTGGCGCAGGACCGGGCGAGCGACGGCGAGGGGTTCCAGGACACGTTCCGCCGCCTCGCCGAGGTGGAGGAGCGTTTCCAGGCGTACACCGGGGCCGATCTGACGCCCGAGATCCGCGCCGCGCTGGAGCAGCGGCTGGTTGCGCGCATCCCCGTGGCCACGCTGCGCTCAATCCCGGCCTTCCGGCCGCTGGCCGACCGCAAGGAGGCCCAGTCGAAGCCTTCCAGCCCCGAGGCGAAGCCGCGACGCGGCACCGGGAACACCGGGAGCCAGCCGCCCGCTCCCGCGGTGAACGCGGCGTCCACGACGCTGCCGCCGGCCATCGAAGCGTCCTCCGCTTCCGCCGATCCCGCCGGCCCCCCCCCCCTCACTCCTGCCGACCGCGACCGCATGACCCAGGCGCGGCGGCTGCTGGGCCAGGAGAGCAAGGTCAAGGACCTGAAGCAGGCCTACGACATGGCCCGCGAGGTCGCGGACGCCCACCCGGAGTCGGTGGAGGCGCAGCACCTGGCGGCGGAGTCGGCCTACCGGATCTCCCGCTGGGCGGACGCCGCCCGCTACTTCCGCCGCGGCGGCGAGCCCGGCGAGAACCAGCCGGAGCTGCAGTTCTACATGGCTGTCTCCCTGTTCGAGTCCGGGGACCCGCAGAGTGCCGCGGCCATCCTCAAGCGGTCGCTGCCGAACCTGCAGCGCACCCCCTACGTGGACGCGTACGCCCGCAAGATTCTCGGTTAGGTTAGAATAGGAAGCTGAAGGAGCCCGTCATGAGAACACGCGCCTTGTTCGCCGGTCTGTTCCTGGTCTGCGCCGCTGCGCAGGCCCAGTCGGTCTCCGTCGTCGATACGAGCTGCATCCCCCGCAAGACCAACGGGGTGCTGCGGGCCTCGATCATCCCCGATCCGTCGGTGGGCCAGTCTCCCCGGATCTACTTCCGCTGGAAGGAGCAGCCGGCCTTCTACTGGGCGCCCATGGAGGTGGAGCCGAACGGCCGCTACTGGGCGGTGCTCCCCCGGGTGGAAGACCGCAACCACGAGGTGGAGTACTACGTGGCCGTGGTCGACGCCGCCGGCAAGATGCTGGCGCAGTCCGAACCCCGGTCCGTCAAGGTCCAGAGCAGCTGCCAGGCCAATCTGGGTCCGAAGGAGAAGGGCGTATCCGAGAGCCTCATCGTGGGGGAGACCACCCCGAACCAGTACCGCAAGAAGGTGATCGGCTTCCAATGCCCGGGCCTGAAGATCCGTGTCGACCACCAGGGAGTCCGCCGTCCGGACGAGGAGTGCGGCCCCTGCGGTCTCGCCTGGCTGCCCCCCACGGCGCTGGCCACCGCGGGTGTGATCGGCGTCATCGTCACGGACGAAGATCCCGAGCCGTCCCCTTCCAGGCCTTAGCAAGCACCCTGTCTTTTGGCCCCGTTCTTGTATCTCAGTCCGGGGCCTTCTCCGGCTCGGCCGCGGGTCGCGGCCGTTCCCTGTCCATCCACTGACTTAAGGATTCAAAAGCGATGACACGCATTTCCGCCTTTCCGACGCCTGCGCCCGAGCGGGACCACCCTGAGGGCCAGAGCCATTTGATCGCTCCCCATGGAGGGGAGCTCGTGAACCTGCTGGCCGAGCCGGAGCGCGCCGCCGAGCTCAAGGCCGCCTCCCGCGACTGGGCCTCCTGGGACCTCACCCCGCGCCAGTTCTGCGACCTCGAGCTGCTGCTCAACGGCGGCTTCTCGCCTCTGACCGGCTTCATGGGCCGCGCCGACCACGACTCCGTCTGCGAGCGCATGCGCCTCGCCAACGGCGCCCTCTGGCCGATCCCGATCCTGCTCGACATCCCGCGCGAGCTCGCGGACAAGCTCCACGTCGGCACCAGCGTGCTGGCCCTGCGCGATCCCGAGGGGGTCATGCTCGCCGTCCTCCACGTCGAGGAGCTGTGGGAGGTGGACCGCGAGGCGAGCGCCTCGGCGACCTTCTGCACGCTCGACCCGAAGCACCCGGGCGTCGCGCAGCTTCAGAGGTCGAACCCGGTGGCGGTGGGCGGCCGGCTGGAGGGGATCCAGCTCCCGACCCACTACGATTTCCGGGGGCTGCGCCACACCCCCGCCGAGCTGCGCGCCGAGTTCACCCGCCAGGGCTGGCGCCACATCGTGGCGTTCCAGACCCGCAACCCCATGCATCGGGCGCACTGCGAGCTGGCTTTGCGTGCGGCCAAGGAGTCGCAGGCCAACCTGCTGATCCACCCGGTCGTCGGCATGACCAAGCCCGGCGACCTCGACCACTACACCCGGGTGCGCTGCTACCAGGCGGTGGCGAACCGCTTCCCGCAGCACACGGCCAAGCTCGCGCTCCTGCCGCTCGCCATGCGCATGGCCGGCCCGCGCGAGGCGCTGTTCCACGCCATCATCCGCAAGAACTACGGCTGCACCCACTTCATCGTCGGCCGCGACCACGCCGGCCCGGGCAACGACTCGAAGGGCAAGCCCTTCTACGGCCCGTACGACGCGCAGGACATGCTGCGCGCGCACGAGGAGGAGCTGGGCGTGAAGATGGTGCCCTTCAAGATGGTCACCTACGTCGAGGACCTCGACACCTACCTGCCGCAGGACGAGGTGCCCGAGGGCTCGCGCACGCTCGACATCTCGGGCACGGAGCTGCGCCGGCGCCTGGCCGAGGGGCGCGAGATCCCGGTCTGGTTCACCTTCCCCGAGGTCGCCGAGGAGCTGCGCCGCACGCATCCTCCGCGGCACCGCCAGGGTTTCACGGTCTTCTTCACCGGCCTCTCCGGGTCCGGCAAGTCGACAATCGCCAACGCCCTGCTGGTCAAGTTCATGGAGACGGGCGGCCGGCCGGTGACCGTGCTCGACGGCGACATCGTGCGCAAGAACCTGTCGTCGGAGCTCAACTTCTCCAAGGAGCACCGGGACATCAACATCCGGCGCATCGGCTTCGTGGCGGCGGAGATCACCAAGAACGGCGGCATCGCCATCTGCGCGCCGATCGCGCCCTATGACAGCGTGCGCAAGGAGGTGCGGGGCGTGGTGGAGCCGGGCGGCGGCTTCGTGCTGGTGCACGTGGCCACGTCGATCGAGGTCTGCGAGGAGCGCGACCGCAAGGGCCTCTACGCCAAGGCCCGAGCCGGCATCCTCAAGGAGTTCACCGGCATCTCCGACCCCTACGAAGAGCCGCAGGACGCCGACGTGGTGATCGACACCGGGAAGCTCTCCCCCGAGGAGGCGGCGCAGGAGATCCTGCTCTACCTGGAGAAAGAAGGGTACGTCGGCGCCAGCATGATGGAGGGGAAGTGACCGGCGCAGTGACCGACTTCGCCGGAGATCTGGAGCGGATCGGGGAGGCGCTGCGGGAGGCCCTGGCCGTCCTGCGGCGCTTCACCCCCGGCGAGGTGGATGCCCGACGCAAATCGGGCGACGATCCGGTGACGGAAGCCGACACCCAGGTCGACGCGCTGCTCCGCCGTCTGCTCCCCCGCGAGGGGGAGGGATGGCTCTCCGAGGAGACCACGGACGACCTGTCGCGCCTCGACCGGCAGCGCGTCTGGGTGGTGGACCCCCTCGACGGCACCCGGGAGTTCGTGGAAGGCATCCCCGAATGGTCGGTCTCGGTCGGCCTCGTGGTGGATGGCGAGCCCATGGTGGGAGGCATCTGCAACCCGGCCACCGGGGAGACGATTCTCGGAGCCGTCGGGATGGGAGTGACCCTCAACGGCCAGCCGGCGCGGGTGAGCGGTAGGGACCGGCTGGAAGGGGCCACGGTCGTGGCGAGCCGCAGCGAGGTGAAGCGCAAGGAGTGGGAGGGTTACCGTGAAGGGGCCTTCCACATGCGGCCCACCGGCTCCGTAGCCTACAAGCTGGGTCTGGTTGCCGCCGGCCTGGTGGATGCCACCTGGACGCTCACGCCCAAGCACGAGTGGGACGTGGCGGCCGGCGTGGCGCTGGTCCGCGCGGCCGGGGGCGTGGTTATCGCCGGCACCCCGGGCGGCCCGGACGAGGAGCGCTTCAACCGTCCGAAGCCGAAGCTCTCCCGCCTGATCGCCGCGCCGCCGCAGCTCCTGCCGCAGATCCAGGAAGAGATCGCGTGGCGGGAGCGGGCTCTCGCGGCCCGGTAAGAACACTGGGAGCGCCGGCGTCCCGCCGGCGACCTCACCCCCTGTCCCTTGGGGAACCTTTCCCCAACGTGCCCGCGTGCCGCCACGGCTCCGTACGGCCTGTGTTCCTATTGGGGAGGCCTTCCCCAACGCGTCTGTGGACCTGCCCCGGTTCAGTGGACAGTTTAGAGTTTGGGTTTTCTTCTCTTCGGGGGGCCTGGGGGGCAGAGCCCCCCAGCACCAAGGTCCTACGGAAACGCGTAGCGGGCCGCGACTTAGCGTCATGCTAGGCGGCCTT
>DATMER010000129.1:0-46214 GCA_035556715.1 Thermoanaerobaculia bacterium | reverse complement strand
CTGCGCCGGCTCGACCAGCGCCGACATCATGGTCGCCGCCATGGAGCGGATCGGCAAGGACGGCGCCGACGTGCTCAACATGAGCATCGGCTCGTCCTTCCAGTGGCCGCAGTACCCGACGGCGCAGGCGGCCACCCGCCTCGTCGAGAAGAAGGGCATCGTGGTCGTGGCCTCGGCCGGCAACAACGGCGGCAACGGCCTCTGGGCCACCGGCGCTCCGTCCCTGGGCGAGAAGGTGATCTCGGTCGCCTCCTTCGAGAACACGCACCTGACCACCAAGGCCTTCACCATCACGCCCGACAACAAGGGCATCGGCTACCTCCAGGCCACCGCCTCCCCGATCGCCCCGACCTCCGGCACCTCCCCGCTGGCTCGCACGGGCACGGCCACCTCGGCCGCGGACGCCTGCGCGGTGCTGCCGGCCGGCAGCCTGGCCGGCAAGATCGCCCTGATCCGCCGCGGCACCTGCGGCTTCTACGTCAAGGCCTTCAATGCCCAGAGCGCCGGCGCCGTCGGCATCATCATCTACAACAACGTCCCCGGCATCCAGAACATCACCGTCGCCCCCGTGCCGGTGGGCGCACCGCCGATCACGGTCCCGACGGTCTCGGTCAGCGCCGCTTCCGGCGTGCTGATCGACGGCCGCCTGGCCTCCGGCCCGGTCTCCCTCACCTGGACGAACGGGTTGATCAGCGAGCCGAACGTCACCACCGCCAACGTGATCTCGGGCTTCAGCTCCTACGGCCTGTCGCCGACCCTGGACATCAAGCCGGACATCGGCGCTCCGGGCGGCCTGATCTACTCGACCTATCCGCTCGAGAAGGGCGGCTACCTCGTCAACAACGGCACCTCGATGGCGTCGCCGCACGTGGCGGGCACGGTTGCCCTCCTCCTGGAGGCCCGTCCGGGTCTCACCCCCGAGGAGGTGCGCACGCTGCTCCAGAACACCGCCGAGCAGAAGGCCTGGTTCGGCAACCCCGGCCTCGGCTTCCTCGAGAACGTGCACCGTCAGGGCGCCGGCATGGTGCAGGTCGCCGACGCGGTCCAGACCACGTCCAGCGTGACCCCGTCCAAGCTCGCCCTGGGTGAGAGCGAGGCCGGCCCGGCCACGCGCACCCTCACCGTCCGCAACGACGGCCCCGTGGCCGTGACCTACAACCTGGCGCACGCCTCTGCCCTGGCCACCGGCCCGAACACCTTCGTGCCGGCCTTCTTCAACGCTCCGGCCTCGGTCACCTTCAGCTCGCCTACGGTCACCGTGGCGGCCGGCGGCATCGCCACCTTCGACGTGACGATCTCCCCGAACGCCGGCCTGGCCGACCGCAGCATCTACGGCGGCTACATCGTGCTGACGCCGCAGGCCCCGGGCCAGCAGCTCAGCGTGCCGTTCGCGGGCATCAAGGGCGACTACCAGAGCATCCAGGTGCTCGTCCCGACCGTGAACAACTTCCCCTGGCTCGCGAAGCTGGCGGCAGGCGTCTTCACCAACCAGCCCGCCGGCGCCACCTACACCCTGGTGGGCGACGACGTGCCCTTCCTCCTGGTCCACTTCGACCACCAGTCCACCAAGTTCCTGGTGGAGGTCCGTGACGCTGCCAGCGGTCAGCCGGTGCACCCGGTGTTCAAGTACGCCATCAAGGAGGAGTTCCTGCCCCGCAACAGCGGTGCCGCGACCTTCTTCTCCTTCGCGTGGGACGGCACCCGTCTCCACAGCAACGGCAACAAGAACAAGACCAAGGACGTCCCGGACGGCCAGTACGTCCTCGTCATCAAGGTCCTGAAGGCCCTGGGCGACGAGAACAACCCGGCGCACTGGGAGACCTGGACCTCGCCGGTCATCACCCTCGACCGTCCGTAAGAAGGTCGGAGCTCTTCTGATACACGAAAGGCCGGCGGGGAAATCCGCCGGCCTTTTTGTTTGTGGCCCCCCTCCCCCGGCATGGGGAGAGGGGGGATGAGATCAACTCGCGGGAGCAGAGGGCGCCGTGCCGCGGTCCACCTCGACGGGCAGGGAGACGTCGCCCTGGGCGGCGTTGTAGGCCTCGCGCAGGAATTCCAGTCGGCGCAGGTGCTCCTTCTGGGCCGACACCACCCGGAGGAAGACGTCGGCTACCTTTTCGTTGACGTCGCGGATCATTCGCGGGTAGAGGGCGTCGTTCTCGTAGCGTTCCTCGGAGATGGCATTGCCGACGTCGGCGTCCATGCCGTGCACCTGCTCGGAGGCCTCCAGCAGCTCGATGGCCAGCCGGTCCTTGTCCTCTGCCAGGGCGCGCCAGTGGCGGGCGAGGTTGGGCAGGCCGTCCCGCTCGGAGCGCACGGCGTAGGCCCGGCAGCGGGCCGCGCTCGCCGCCTCGGCGGTGAAGGCTGTCTTCAGATGCTCCTGGAAACGCGGAATCCTCGACACGATGTCCTCCCCTCCTGGTTCACGCTAAGATGCGGCGGCGGCTCCGCTGCCGATGGGCCATTCTATGCCAAACGCTGGGGAAACCTTGGCAGCCCCTGGCCGTAGTGCCCTTCGGGGGTAAGACGACCAACCGTGAAAGACCGCCCTCCCCGCCGCCTCCGCGCCATCATCTCTTCGGCGATCCTCGTCGCCGCCCTGCCGCTGGTCGTCCTGGCGTTCCTGGGCATCCCCTACGTCACCCCCGCCAGCCAGATCCTGCTCGGAGGCATCGCCGTCCTGGGTCTGCTCTGGCTGCTCTGGAAGGCGTACCGGGCCTTCCTCTACAAGGTCGGCCGCCGCCTGGCCTTCTCCTACTTCCTGCTCGGCGTGCTGCCGATCCCCCTGGTCCTCCTGCTCCTGACCGTGGTGGCCTACATCCTCTCCGGCTACTACCTCGGGCAGCTCTACCGCGAGGGGGTGCAGGACCTCCAGACCGAGCTGCGCACCCTGGCCCAGGAGCGCGCGACCCACTTCGCCCGCACCGGCCGCAGCTTGGACAGCGAGTCCCAAGTCGTCTTCGGCTACTACCGCAATGGCCGGCGGGTAGCCGGAGACCCGCGGCTGCCCAGGACCTGGCCGGCCTGGCTGGAGCAGGAGCCGGACCTGCCCCACTTCGTGGAGCAGGCGGACGGAATCAGCACCCTGGCGGCGGCAGCTTCCAGCGGAGGGACCAGAGGGACCGGGGTCGTGGCCCTCTGGACCGGAAGCCTGGACCAGGAAATCAGCCGGCGCAGCGACCTCTGGGTCGAGATCGGCCGCCCGGACGATCCCAACCTGGTCCAGCTCGAGTTCTTCGGGCGCACGCTCCCCCTGCGGCGCATCAACCAGGAGAAGAAGGCTGCCGAGTCGGAGAAGTTCTTCAAGCAGCTGTCCCGGGATGGAAAGTACTGGGACCGGCCGATCCTCTGGTGGGGTGAGATCTCCGGCCCCCTCCGCAACCTGGCCACGGGACGGATGCTCCTGAACCGTCTCACCGTGACCCTCACCTCCACCCCGCGCACGGTCCAGCGGCACCTGTTCGTGAGCTCCGCCGAGGTCAACTCGGCCGTCTGGGCCTCGCTGCTCATCTTCGCGATCCTGCTGTTCGACGTCTACGTGATCGCGGCCCTGATGGCGGTCTTCATGATCGTGGGGCTGTCCCGGGCGGTGAACCGGTTGAGCCAGGCCACGACCGCGGTGCGGAGCGGCGACTTCGGCGTGCGCATCCCGGTGCGGCGGCGCGACCAGGTGGGCGATCTGCAGCGCTCGTTCAACGAGATGGCCGCGCACCTGGAGTCCTCGGTGACCGCGGCCGCGCAGAAGGAGATCCTGGAGAAGGAGCTGCAGATCGCCCGCAACGTGCAGACGAGCCTGATCCCCAGCAACCTGCCGACCGGCGAGGGGATCGAGTTCGCCACGCTCTTCGAGCCCAGCGCGGCCATCGGAGGGGACTACTTCGACGTTCTGCGACTGAGCGACACGGAGATCGCGGTGGTCATCGCGGACGTCTCGGGCCATGGCCTCTCCACCGGCCTGCGGATGGCCATGCTCAAGGCCGCGCTGCTCATCCTCATCGAAGAGACCCGCGACCCCGAGGAGATCCTCCGCCGCCTCGACTCGGTGGTGCGCAACAGCGAGGACCGCACCTTCGTCACCGCCACCCTGGCCATCGTCGACCTGCACCGGGGAACCCTGCGGCTGACCAACGCCGGCCACCCGCCCACCTACCTGATCCGGGGCCGGCAGGTGCAGGAGATCCTCCTCCCCGGCTCCCCGCTCGGCGGGCTCGGACACAC
Source organism: Thermoanaerobaculia bacterium (assembly GCA_035556715.1). Lineage (GTDB taxonomy): Bacteria > Acidobacteriota > Thermoanaerobaculia > Multivoradales > UBA5704 > DATMER01. Next base: position 41,996 of record DATMER010000129.1, on the reverse strand, counting down.
CTACGGCAAGGCAACGGTGCCGCTGGAGCCGGGGGATCTGGTGGTCTGGCTCTCCGACGGCCTGATCGAGGCGGAGGGCGACGACAGCGAGCCCTTCGGCTACGACCGCGTCGCCGAGGCCCTCGCGGCCGGAAGGGCGGGCCAGACCGCATACGAGGTCCGCGACCGCCTCCTCGCCGCCATCGGCGGGCACGTGGGAGAACGGCCGCCGTCGGACGATCGCACCCTGGTCATCATGCAGTACCGCTCCAGCGGAGCCCTGACCGGGGAGATGCGGCTCTCGGACATCGCCTCGGCGCTCGCCGAGGCGCGGGCGGCAGCCGAATAGATCGATCGGTTAGAGGTCGGTGATTGCCAGGCCGAGGTTCGTGAAGATCCGACGCACGTAGTTCTGCGTCTCGCGGTAGGGCGGGATGCCCCGGTAGCGGGCGACCGCCCCCTCGCCCGCGTTGTAGGCGGCGAGGACCCGGGCGAGGTCGTTCGGGAACTGGTCCATGAGCCAGCTCAGATAGCGGACGCCGGCCTCCAGGTTGTGCTGGGGGTCGAAGAGCTGCTCCTTGCGCACGCCGAAGCGCTGGGCCGTGGCGGGCATGAGCTGCATCAGGCCGCGCGCTCCCTTGTGGGAGACCGCCCGGATCTTGCCGGCCGACTCCTGGCGGATCAGCGCCGCGACCACCTGCGGATTCACCTGGTGGCGCTTGGCGGTCTCATAGATGAGGGTGCCATAGGGACCCTCGGGGACCGGCTGCGACTCCGCAAAGCGGAGCTGGATGGGAGCCGCCGGGGCCGCCTCGGCCACCACCTCGACAGGATCCGGCTCGGGGGGCGGGATGTACTCGTCGTCCACGATCCGCTCGACCCGCTCGATGGGCAGGGTCATGCTGCCGCCGTGGTAGAGGTTGAGACGGGCCTGCTCGCCCGCGACCTCGTAGGTCTTGACCTTGAGGAAGCGGCCGTCCGTGAGGACCACCAGCTCGGCGCGGGCCGGAGCGTCGCCCGCCAAGCCGAAGGCCAGGAGGACGAGCACGAGGAGGAGCCGGGGGCTACGCGTCATAGGTCTCGGTGAATTGTACGAAACGAACCAGGAGAACGTCCACCTGTCCAACCCCGCGCAGGCGACTGGAATTCCGGTAACTCTTACATTACGTGCCTCTCCGCAGCCGGGGTGGCCGTCTGGGTCCCGATCTCGGGACCGTCTCCGAGCCCCAGCTCCTTGATCTTACGGTACCAGGTGGTGCGGGACACGCCAAGGAGCTCCATGGCGCAGGCGGCGTCCCCTCCGGCGGCGGCCAGGGCCACGGAAAAGGCCTCGCGCTCGGCTTGGCGCACGGCCTCTTCCAGGGTCAGCAGCGGCGGCCGGGTGCCCGGTGCGGGCACGGGACCGCGCACCCGGTCCGAGAGGTGCTGGAGGTCGAGCGGCTCGCCCGGCTCCAGCAGCAGCGTGGCCTTGGCGATCTCGTTCTGGAGCTCGCGCACGTTGCCCGGCCACGGATGCCGGACAAGGGCGCCAAGCGCAGTGCGGCTGATGCCCGGGCTGGAGAGGCCGTTGCGCCCGAGCTCGCGGTGGAAGAAGCGGGCAGCCAGGAACGGGATCTCCTCCCGCCGCTCCCGCAGGGCCGGCAGCTTCACCTCGAAGGCGGCGAGCCGGTGGAACAGGTCGCGCCGGAAGCCCCCCTCCTCCACCAGCATCTCCAGGTCCCGGTTCGTGGCCGCCAGGAAGCGGACGTCCACCTGCACCGGGTTCCGCCCGCCGACCCGGTAGACGCTGGTGCTCTCCAGCACCCGCAGCACCTTGGCCTGCGTTTCCGGGGCCATGTCGCCGATCTCGTCCAGGAAGACCGTGCCGCCGCTCGCCCTCTCCAGGAGCCCCGGCCGCGCCTCGACGCCGGTGGCCACGCCGCGCTCGATGCCGAACAGCTCGGCTTCCAGAAGCTCTTTCGGAAGGGCGGCGCAGTTGATCGCCAGAAAAGAACCGGCCGAGCGCCGGGACCGGGCGTGTACCCAGCGCGCCAGCACCTCCTTGCCCGACCCCGATTCGCCGAGGATCAAGACCGGCACATCCCCGCGCGCCACCTTGCCCGCGGAGCGGTAGATGCGGGACATCAGGGGACCAAGGCCCGGGGGCGGAGGAACGGGATCGGTATCCTGGAAGGGCTTGTTTTCGACCGGCCGGGCGCGCCGGGTCCGCACGGCGAGCAGCTCCAGGGTGAGACGGAGCAGCGGCGTCAGCGGACTGAGCTGCACCGTGGCCGGAGCACGGAGGCGGAGCTTCCAGCCGTCCGGACCCTGCACCTCCAGGCTACCCACGGGCTTGGGGAAGAGATCGGCCGCGGAGGAGGCGGCCACGACGACCTCTCCCGAAGGACCGTCGCGCAGGAATTCGACCCGCCCCAGCGACAGCGCCTCCAGCCAGCGTTGCGCAAGAGCGCAGGCGGCCTCGGCCGGGGTAGACAGGCCGGCGGCCAGGGCCGGCAATTCCTCCTCCAGGACCTCGGCCAGGCGGTCCCGGGGATCGTAGCTCCGGGTGGAACGGGGGCGCGCCGGCCGCTCCAAGGGGGCTGTATCGTCCTCGGATGGCGGGGGTTCCAGCAGGATCCGCTCCCGCGTGGCGTCCGCCGGCTGAAGGATCGCCTGGACCGGGCCGAAGGCGATCACCGCGAACTGGGTGACGACCGTCTCCTGGATCTGGTGTCCGGCCAGCCAGGTACCGTTCCTGGAGCCGAGGTCAGCGATCACCGCGCCGCCATCGGCAAGCACCCGGATCGAGGCATGGCGGCGGGAGACCCCGGGGATCTCCAGGTGGACCTCCACGTCTGCCGCGGCACCGACCACGTGCTCTCCGACAGACAGCGGGAAACGCCGTACCAGGGAGCCGTCATCCGAAAGGATCTTCAACACGTAGAGAGGATCACTGGGGCTCATACCCTTAGTGCGCGATGGGTGCGATTGATTTCGCGGCCGGACTCTTGCATTCCTCCCTGTGTTCTTCTAGTCTATCTACATGACCTTTGAGCTGCCTGCTAGCGTCGAGAAAGAACTGCGTGATCTGGCGACAGTCCGGAGCCGTGAGGTCGAAGAGATCGTGGAGGAGGCAATCCGGTTCTACCTCGAAGCCGCATCCATCACGGATGTGAGCAGTGTCGACGTAGCCGAAGCTCAGATGAAGCTGACGGGCGAGTTGCGCGGCATCTCCGAGTGGACGGGGGACGTGGGTGAGACGCGCAGAGATCTGGTGGGCTGAGCTGCCTGAGCCGGTTGGGAACCGACCGGTCGTGATCCTCACCCGGGACACTGTCCTTCACTCGATCGGCTCGATCGTAGTTACCCTCGTGACCCGAACGGTACGCAGGCTTCCTACCGAGGTAGTCCTCGGTCAGCGGCAAGGGCTCCTCGTCCCATGCGTCGCAAACTTGGACAACATCCTCACAGTGCCACGCCATCGTCTGACCAGACGAAAGGGGATCTGTGACGCGCCAAAGGTGCAGGAGATCAATCAAGCCATCAAGGTGGCGCTTGACGTGCGGTGACCAGCCCTTGCCTACGACCGCGGATGGAACCGGTCGTAGAGCGTCTTCAGCCTCTCCTGGTGGATGTGCGTGTAGATCTGGGTGGTGGAGATGTCGGCGTGGCCGAGCATGGTCTGGACCGCTCTCAGATCCGCGCCGTGCTCCAGGAGGTGAGTTGCGAAGCTGTGCCGGAGCACGTGAGGCGAGAGGTCGCGGATCCCCACCTTGACGCCGTAGGCCTTGAGGTTCTTCCAGAACCCCATGCGGGTCATGCCCTCGCCCGCGTAATTGACGAACAGGATCTGGTGGCGCCCCTCGGCCAGGCCGGGTCGGACGTCCCGCAGGTAGCGCTTCACCCAGTGCTCGGCCTGCTCCCCCACCGGCACGACCCGCTCCTTGCTCCCCTTGCCGAAGGCCACCAGGAAGCCGGCGTCGAGCCGGAGCTGCGGGAGCTTCAGCCCGACCAGCTCGCTGACCCGCAGACCGGTGGCGTAGATCAGCTCCAGCATGGCCCGGTCGCGGAGCCCGAGCGGAGTCGAGAGGTCGGGCGCCGCGAGCAGGGCCTCGATCTCGGATTCGGAGAGCACCTTGGGGAGCGGACGCCAGAGCTTGGGAGGGAGGAGGTTGACCGCCGGGTCGTCCGCCCGCTCCTTCGTGGCGACGAGATGGGCGTAGAAGCCCCGGATCGCGGACTGAGCGCGGCTGATGGAGCGCGGAGAGAGACCTTGGCGGCGGAGGTCGCGGATATGAGCTGCGAGGCCCGGCGCGTCCGCGGTGAGGAGGTCGCGCTCTTTCCTTAGATCGAGCATCTCGCCCAGGCGCGTGAGGTCGTTGCGGTAGCCGTCGACCGTGTTCTTGGAGAGCCCGCGCTCGACGGAGAGGCCCTCGAGGTAGAGGCGCAGCGCGCGCTTCCAGGGTGCCTGAGGGCTCACGATTCCACGTGGCTGTGGCAGATCTCCAGGATCTCCGCCTCTTCCAGCACGCGGATCGAATCCTTGGCGCGCTGGAAGATCGCCTTGACCAGCTCGGGCCGGCTCTCGATCCCCCGCTCCTGGAGCCAGAAGAGCACGTTCGATTCGCCGCTCATCGGGCCGACCTCGATGATCTGCCGGCTGCCGATCAGGCTCGCGGGCACCGACGAGTACACCAGGTCGGCGAGCCATTCCTCGCCCCGCGCACGCGCCTTGATGATCGCCGCCGCGTGCACGCCCGTGCCCGTGCGGAACGCGTCCTTGCCCACCACCGGATAGTTGTCCGGCAGGGGGACCCCGGTCTTGTCCGACACAAACTGGCAGTACTCCCGCAGCTTCGACAGGTCGCGGTCGATCCACCCCAGGAGATGCATGTTCACCAGCAACAGGTCGACCGCGCAGTTGCCGACCCGCTCGCCGATGCCCACGGCCGTGCCGTGCAGGCGGTCGGCTCCGGCCTCGGCCGCGGCCAGGGCGTTGATCACCGCCATGCCTCGGTCCCTGTGGCCGTGCCAGTCGACCTTGACGTCCTCGCCCGTGGCGTCCACGACCTCGCGGATGAAGCGGATCACGTTGCGGGCGCCGTTCGGCGTGGCATGGCCCACGGTATCGGCCACGCAGACCCTCCGGGCTCCGGCCTCGACCGCCTCGGTGTAGAGACGGCGCAGGTCCTCCGGCGCGGCGCGGGTCGTGTCCTCAGTGACGTACATCACCGGCAGCCCCTCCTGGACCGCGAACCCGACCGCCTCCCGGGTCAGTTGCAGCATGCGGTCGAGAGTCCAGCCCTCGGTGTACTGGCGCACCGGGGAGGAGCCGAGAAAGCAGGAGGCCTCGATGGCGAGGCCGGTCTTCTGCGCCACGTCGGCGATCGGCTGGATGTCGGCGCGCAGTGTCCGCGCCGCGCAGTTCGGGGCGATCGCGAGCTTCTGCTCCACGATCTCGCGGGCCAGCCGCTCCACGTCGCGCACCACGTGCGGCCCCGCTCCGGGCAGGCCGAGATTGGCCGACTCGATTCCGAGGTCGGCCATGAAGTGGAGCATGCGCAGCTTGTCCTCGATCGGAGGGTTGCGCACGGACGGCGACTGCAGGCCGTCGCGCAGGGTCTCGTCGTCCAGTTCCACCTTGCCGCGGGCGGGACGGAGGTCCGGACCCGCGGCGCGGTTCCAGTCGTAGATGAGATCGGACTCTTTGGGCTGCATCGCGGTCAGCTCCTACTTTGCGACAGCCTGGCGGCTGACGGCGCGGGCGATCAGGTCCCCGACCTGCGAGGTGGTCAGCGAGCCGCCGAGATCGGGTGTGGTCTGCCCCTCCCGGAAGGCGCGGGCCGTGGCGTCCTCCATCGCCTGGGCGGCCTCGGTGTGGCCGAGGTAGTCCAGCATCAGGGCGGACGAGAGGATGGCGCCGGCGGGGTTCGCCTTGCCGGTGCCGGCATACTTGGGGGCCGAGCCGTGGACCGGCTCGAACATTGAGGTCTGCCCCGGATGGAGGTTCGCCGAGGCGGCCACGCCCAGACCGCCCTGGAGCGCCGCGCCGAGGTCGGTGACGATGTCGCCGAACATGTTGTTCGTGACGATCACGTCGAAGCTCTGCGGGTTCTTGACCATCTGCATGGTCAGGGCGTCCACGAACAGGTGCCTCGACCCGATCTGCGGGTACTCCGCCGCGACCTCGGCGAACACGCGCTGCCACAGGTCGTGGCCGTAGCGCATCACGTTCGACTTGTCGCTCATGCAGACCTCGCGGCGGCCATGGGCCGCGGCGTACTCGAAGGCGGCGCGGATGATGCGCTCCACCCCCTTGCGGGTATGGACCTCCTCCTGCAGCGCGATCTCGTCGGCCGTGCCGCGCTTGAAGTTGCCGCCCACGTTGACGTAGGCGCCCTCGGTGTTCTCGCGGAACACGACCATGTCCACGTCCTTCTCCGCCCGGTCCTTCAAGGGACAGAGCCGGGGATCGTAGAGCTTGATCGGCCGCAGGTTGATGTAGAGGTCGAGCCCGAAGCGGATCCCCAGGAGGATGTCGGCGGCGTGCTTCATGTCGGGCACGCGGGGGTCGCCGTAGGCGCCGATGAAAATGGCCGAGTAGTTCTGCCGGAAATCATCCAGGGCGCCGGCTGGCAGGGTCTCGCCCGTGGCCAGGTAGCGGTCGGCGTCCCAGTCGAGATGGACGAGCTCCAGAGGGAGGTCCCAGGTCTCGGCGGCGGACTCCAGGACCTTGACCGCTTCCACGGTCACATCCTTCCCGGTGCCGTCGCCGGGGAGGACCGCGATGCGCTGCGGCCGTCGGTCTTTCGGGTGCACAGGGTTCATGGGCGCGGATGCTAGCACGAGGCCCGGCGCGCCTCGGGCTCGGCCTCCTCTTCGACATGCCGCTCGCGCAGGGCCGCCTTGGTCCGCCAGGCGCCCGCCACCCGTCCGGCGGCCGGCTGGGGCATGCCGTGAGCCACGGTTACCTCCTTCGGCGCCAGCCCGAGCTCGAAGGCGAAGGGCACCTCCGGACAGAGCCAGGCGGAGTGGAGCGGCGGCCAGGGGAAGCCGCCGGCAGGCAGGCGGAACAGGTCCGGAAGCCGCTCCGCCCCCGCGATCTCGGCGCGCAGCGGCCAGCAGACGGAAGCCGTAGAACGGCGCACGTCGATCCGCCGGAGCTGGCCGCCGGAGTTCTCCGCGTACCCCCGCAGCCGGACCTGGAAGTAGCGGACCGTGTCGTCCCAGGAGCCCAGGCGCGGGCCATCCCCCGTCCCTCCTCCCGCACTTCCCGCAGAAACCGCCGACATGTCGCGCCAGGCCCGGACCTCCAGCGTGCCCCCGCACTCCACCTTCCACAGCCAGGGGCCGTCCCCCGCGTCCGCAGTCGGCCGCGGGAAGTCCAGGCGCGCGGCGCAGGCCGGCTGGTGCGAGACCAGGCGCACCCCCGGCGCCACCCAACCCGGCATCAACATCCGGCGGAAAAGCACGGACGGGGTGCCCTCCCTGTCCAGGACGTAGAAGCGAAGGTTGAACTGCGGATAGCCCACCCGGAGGACCGGCAGGGCGGCGAGGCGGACGGCGTCCTGGTGGAACAGGAGAGCGGAGGCAAAGACCCAGTCGCTGCCGTCCCAGGTATGGACCTGGTAGCGCAACGGAGCGGGCGGCTCGGGCAGCGCCTCCACCGGGAGGGCCCAATTCAAGTAGAGGCAATCACGAACGGTCATCCTCAGCTTCATGGATCCTTCCGGGCGGACCTGAAACGCCTGCCTGGCCGCGCCAAACGGAACCATAGCAGGGAGCGGGCGGCCGGGGAAGGAGCTAGGGAAGGACCGGGGAAGGAGCCGGTCCGATCGTCTGTTAAAGTGGACAGCCCGATGAAACCACGAACACGGAGAACGTACTGATGAAACATCGCAAAAGCTTGATCCGGCTCGGGTTGCTCGCCCTGGCCCTGCCGGCGGCGCTCGCGGCACAGTCCGCTCCGGCCGACCTAGCGGCGGGCGCGATCGACCGCGACGCCATCGAGGGCCCCATCCGCTTCCTGTCGGACGACCTGCTCGAGGGCCGCGGCCCGGCCAGCCGGGGCGACGAGCTCACCCAGCTCTACCTGGCGAGCACCCTGGAGATGCTCGGCTACGAGCCGGGCGGAGAGAAGGGCAGCTACCTGCAGCCGTTCGACATCGTCGGCATCAACTCCAAGGTCCCCGCGGCCTGGGAATTCCGCAAGGGGGGCGCCGGAGGACAGACCGTCTCCCTCAAGAGCTTCGACCAGTTCATCGCCGCGAGCGGCGTTCAGAAGGACCGCTCCACCATCAAGGACGCCGAGCTGGTCTTCGTGGGCTACGGCATCCAGGCGCCCGAGTACCAGTGGGACGACTTCAAGGGCATGGACCTCAAGGGCAAGGTCCTGGTGATGCTCAACAACGATCCCGAGGCGGACCCGAAGCTCTTCGAGGGCAACCGCCGGCTCTACTACGGCCGCTGGACCTACAAGTACGAGAGCGCGGCGCGCCAGGGCGCGGCCGGGGCGATCATCGTCCACACCACGCCCTCGGCCGGCTATGGCTGGCAGGTGGTCCAGACCTCCTGGACCGGCGAGCAGTTCGAGCTGCCCGCCGAGGGGGAGCCGCGGATCGAGGTCGCGGCCTGGACGACCGAGGACGCCGCCCGGCAGCTCGCGAAGCTCGGTGGGCACGACCTCGACGCCCTGGTCAAACAAGCCCAGAGCCGCGACTTCAAGCCCGTGCCGCTCGGGGTCACCACCTCCCTGACGCTGGAAAACACGATCTCGCGCAAGAAGACCGCCAACGTCGGCGGCCTGCTGCGGGGGAGCGATCCGAAGCTTAAGGAAGAGGTGGTGGTCTACTCCGCGCACCACGACCACCTGGGTATCGGCGAGCCGAACAAGCAGGGGGACCGGATCTACAACGGCGCCCTCGACAACGCGGCGGGCACGGCGCAGGTCCTGGCCATCGCCAAGGCGTTCGCGGCCCTGCCCGAGCCGCCGCGGCGCTCGGTGCTGATCCTCTTCGTGGCGGCCGAGGAGCAGGGTCTCCTGGGCTCCGAGTACTACTCCAAGCACCCGACCTTCCCGGCGGGGAAGATCGCGGCCAACATCAACTACGACGGCGGCAACATCTTCGGGCCTTCGGAGGAGGTGGCCTTCATCGGCATGGGCAAGTCCTCGCTGGATCAGGTGGTGAAGACCCTGTCGGCGAAGCAGAACCGGCAGGTGGTGGGCGACCAGTTCCCGGACAAGGGCTTCTTCTACCGCTCCGACCAGCTCAACTTCGCCCGCATCGGCGTGCCTGCGATCTACCTGGACACGAGCACGAAGCTCAAGGGTAAGCCTGCGGAGGAGGGCAAGCAGAAAATCGAGGCCTGGGAGGCGGAGCATTACCACCAGCCGAGCGACGAGCTGACGGACGACTGGAACTACGACGGCATGATCGAGGACGCCCGCCTGGGCTTCCATGCCGGCCTCCAGATCGCCAACACGGACCAGCTCCCGGCCTGGAATCCGGGGGACGAGTTCGAGGCGGCGCGCAAGAAAGCCCTTCAGCAGACGGGGAAGTAAGAAAGTCACGGCTCCGGGATCAACAAATCTCCCGGACTCGTGTCTAATAGAGATGGCATAGCGCCAAACGCCTCGGCCGGGGGCGACGCGGGCAAACGACCTGCAGTCCCCGGCCCTTTTTAGAGCCTCTAACAAAACCCGGCCCGGGCCGGCAGAGCGCAGCCCAGGGCCGGAGCCCTCCCGAGTCGCGACTCCAGGTTTCGCCGCCCTGGCTACGGCGTGTCTGTCGCGACGAAAGACTTCTGCACCCTGCGCCGGACTCTCCCACAGCAGCCATCGACTTCGCTGTCGTGACTCCGACTTTCTTGACGCGACTCAACGCTTCTCTGTCGTGACGCAAGGCATAGGCACGTCAAAAAAAAGATGCCTGTCGCGACGTAAGTCATCGTTGACGCGATGCAAGGCTTCTTGACGCGACGCAAGGTTTTGGCGCGTCAGCCAACTCCTTACCTGTCGCGACCATAACCTTCTTGATGCGACCTGGGGATTTCCTGTCGCGACACAAGACTTCTCTGACGCGAGGATAAGCTTCATCGCGTCAGAATTTCTATTCATGTCGCGACTCAGAGCTTTTCTGTCGTGACGAAGACTTTCGTCGCGTCACCGAAAGGCTTTGCGGTCGTGACTTGAACCTGGTCGCGACGGCTTGAACCATTTTGACGCGACGAAGGCCGGAGTCGCGTCACGATGGGCTTTCTTGCCACGGCTATGCTCTGCTCCCTCGCGTCTCCAACCTCCGTCGCGACATCCGGCGGCTGCGGCTCGGGCCGAAATCTCGTGTCCCGGAGCCTTGTGATCTGGTCGCGACAGACAACTCCTGGCCGTCAAGCCTTGGAACAGGGATGACGCGAGTTGAGCGTCTTCCCGGAGGGCTTGGTTCAGGCTGACGCGACGAAAGGGTGGACGATGGCAGGAAGCAACCGCCGCGCCGCGGCAGGTTTTCTGCGGATTTCGCATCCTGCGAAGCTTACGGGGAGCTGGCGCTGCTGATCGTGGGAGGCTCCAGCTCTCGCAGGACGCGGAAGCCGAGGTTGTTCTCGTGACTGTCTGGTTTATGGGAGTTGCGGCGAGCGGGTCGGCAGTGCTTGTCTGCCGCGTTGAAGCCCCCTCCTCGCTTGACCCGCTCTGTCCCCGTCTTCGGCCCGGTTGGATTGGCCGAAGGTTCTTTTGGATACGTCTCATCGTACCAGTCCCCAACCCATTCCCAGACATTGCCGAGCATGTCGTAGGCTCCCCAATCGTTCGTTTGGTAGGCGCCGACTCGCGCGAGTCCATCATAGGGATCATCATGAAGGCAGTTGCCTCCTGACGACTCTCCATCCGGTCCCCGGGCGGCGTACTCCCACTCCGCTTCAGTTGGGAGCCGGAAGACATTCTTACCCTCCTCCTTGTTCAATCTTTGAAGGAACTCCTGAACATCGTCGTAGGAGATCCCGGTTATGGGCAGGAGATCCCCCCTGCGGCTGACCTGGGCTTTGTTGGGCCCCATCACCTGCTCCCATTGCTCCTGGGTTACTTCATAGACCCCTAGACAGAATGGCTGAGAGATCGTGACTTGGCGCACCGGCTTTTCGTCGTCCTCACCATCCTGCGATCCCATCAGAAAATTACCGGCTGGAATCAGGACAAAGTCCATGTCGACCTCCTTAGGGGGACATTCGTCAGTCCGGGCTAACCAGATACCCAAGGCTGAGACTCCCACCAGGGAGAGGGCGATAAGAGACCGCCGGATGAGCTTTCCTCCTACCTTCACCGACGGCAAAGCGTTCGTGGTAAGCCTCTTACTCATCGGGATGACGGGTTCATATGGATCGATGCCCAGTTTGTCGCCTTTGGCAGGAAGTTCGAACAGGCAACCCTCCGGCGCGCGCATATACAGGACAGGCGCTCCCCATTCGATGTCGTGCTTGAAAGACATTTCTCGTCGAGCCTCCGTTACTGCGGAGTCGACGGGCAATCCCTCAGCGAGCATCTGATAGAAGCGCTCTGAAAAGTCGATGGCAGCCGCATCGGTGATGGGGAACTGCATGGCCACGACAGCCGCGAGGCCATGTCGCACCAGATTGGGCGCCACTCCGGCAAAAGAGTCTTCCTCCGGATTCCTTGCACCTTCACAAGCATTCAACACAACCAGTCGAGGCAATTTGCGACCGGCGAGGAGTCCCCCAAGCTGCTTCCCGCGCACCTCCTTCGCTCCTCCCCGCTCATCCAACAGGAGAATGGCTCCGTCTTTCCGGTTTGGGTAGAACTTGCCGTGGCCAACGAAATGCAGGACGTTGCACGGCCGACGGCGAAGATCCTCGTCCAAGGCGGTGAGCGTAGCCTCGGGAAGGAGTTCCAGTTCGATCAAGCCATCCTTGCGGAGAGGGTCAAGGGCTTGCGAAAGCCTCTGCCACTCCTCCTCGACAGCAAGAGGCTCGTATCCGCGAGGGCTGGCCATCAACACCAGCACCCGCAAGGGGAGTTCAGTCTTCAGCGGTTTTTGGGGGACTGAAGTATCCAGATACCGGACAACGGGGGTCTCTACCGACATGCCGAAGAAATGACCGTTGTCGCAAAGATACTCCCAAGGCCAGGCAGCCAGTTCTGGAACCTGGGTAAGATGGAACCGAAGGCGGAGGCCCTTTCCCGCTCCACGGGCTTCGCGAAGACTCAGACGAAACGAGGTATCCACGTTCCCGCGGAAGACCTCCAAGAACAACTTCTCGCCAAGATTTTCGATCCATTCCCCTGGCGAGTGGTATTCCTCCGCTGATGTCTGCTTCCATAGTTTCTGCAAGTCGTCATCGGTGAAGGGCTTCTGGAACTCAGTTTGAGCTTCCCCGGCTGGCCCATGCACCCGTGCAGAGTACCTGCCTGAGACTGGCTCAATGAATATATCGAAGTTGAGATAGCCGCTGAGGTGCATGGCGTCTCACTCCCCAAGGCTCCAGAGCACCGCCGCCCAAAGCTCCCGAACCATCCCGTCCTCCACCCTCTCCACCTCCTCCTGGACCGAGAGCAGGGCTTCGCGGGCTTCTCCGATCCGGCCGCAGGCAGCCAGGGCCGAGGCTGTCCGAGCTGCGCAGGTGACCCGGTCGTCGATGGTGCGGGAACAGGCCACCGCCGCCCGGAAGGACTCGGCCGCGGCTTCAAGGTCGCCTAGTTCCTCCTGGCGGTGCCCCAGCCAGATCCGGATCTCCAGGATGAGCGCCCGCAGAGCTTCCCGAGGGGCTGCCCCGCGTCCCGTCAGGATCTCGGCGAGCTCGGCCGCCTGCCGGACGAGCCCCACGCAACCCCACCGGCGCTCAGGCCGCTCGTCCAACAGGAGCAGCGCGTTGCCCAGCTTGAACCGGAGCAGGACCTCCTCATAGAGCGAGAAGGTGTCCCGGCCCGCCTTCCCCTCGTGAGCGAGGGCGTAGAGCGCCGCCGCCGGGAGCAGTGAGCCCTGCCCTTCGAGAGCCACCTCCGCCAGGAGAAAGGGATGATTGCGGACGCGCTCGCGCTCATCTTCCGGAAGATCGAGCCCGTCCAGCCGGTCGCGGGCAGCGCTCTCCAGATACGCGCGGAGCCTCGGAAGGTCCGCGGCCTCCAAGTCGAGCAGGCGCTCGCCGTTCAGATCAAGCCGGTTCAGCACCGCTTCGGACAGTTCCTCGGCGGTGCACCGGGCAAGGAGCATCTCCCAGTACCGGCGCTCGGCCTCGAGATTGTCAGCCCGCTTCGGACCCAGCCAGTCCCGGAGAGCCCTCACGACCTGGGTCGGTTCGGCCAGAAGGAGGAGGTCCCAGTCAGGAGCCGCGCCCATCAGCAGGCCGGCCTGATGAGCGTGGCTCTTACCGTTTCTCATTGATCACCGGGCTGCCGTCTCGGTACTTCTTCGGTTCCGGCTCGGGCTCCGGGGGCTTGGGTGGAACAGGCAACCGAACGGCAGGATCGCCCACCACCACGTAGTTGCGAGCGTCCCAGCAGGCGGTGCGCATTTCTTCAAGGTATGCCTTGTCCAGGGTACCTCCGTATTCAGCCTCGTCAATCAATGCCAACAGCGATGCCGCGAGGTCGGCGTAGCGTTGGTTGATGGGCTCCAGCGACCAGCCCAGAGGTCCGCCGTTGAGAATTCGCCGGACGCTTTCGACAAAAGGTTGAGACTGAAAGCCTGTATCCCGCCAGAGGAAAGAGCATCGCCAGACTCTCTCCACATGCCCGATCACGGCCATGGCTCCGCGAACCAGGAGCTGCTGCGCCAAGCTCGACACGAAGGGCCGGGAGGCGATCTCGTTTGGAGCTCCTTCGGCGAAATCGTTGAGCTTCGGTGTGCCGGCACTGTGGCAGGCGAAGAGGAACGCGATGAGCCCCAGCAACCGGGCGCCGGCGTCAAGGTCGGCCGCCGCAAAGGCGTGCTCCGGGGGGACCCGTCCGCTCCCGGACCACTCCTGGCAGACCAGGGCTCCTTGGAGAGGACGTTGCCGCGGGCTTTCCGCCTTGTACACGATTCCATGACCCGCGGTGAAGAGCAGGTCGGGGGTGGCATCCCCGCCCATCAGGCGCTTCAGGTTCGCCTTGGTCGCGCTCCCTTCGAAGAACCTGTCGACTTGGCAGGTCTTGCTCAGGCTGTCGCCAAGGGGCGACAGGAGGCCCTCGATGGTGAGACGGGTCCCCTCATCCTGGCTGGGTCCGAACAGCGCCATCCTGCGGGAAGGAGGCACCGGCGCGGTCTCCGCTGCGACCACGCTCTCGGCGTAAAGCCTGTACTCCTCGGTCGAGCCGAAGTGAATGCGCCCTACGGCATGGTGAAGGTCCAGGCCGTACTGGAACGCGTAGGGGATGTCTTCCGGGCTGCCGACGATCAGGAGGTAATAGGGCACGAGCTTCGGGTCGACTCGGCCGGGACCTGCACCCTTACGACCCAGGAACCTCAAGTGGTCGTCCTTGGGGCGGTAGCCATCTCCTTCCAGGTATTTGTGATACCTGCCTCCCGCCTGGCCCGCCCGCCGCGTCAGAAGAGGCTCCAAAGCGTCGCGGAGGTCCTCGGCCTGTCCTGCCGACTCGGGGAAGATGACGCCCCATCCGGCCTCGGAAAGGTCTTGAGGGCTGACCCCGTCAATGACCTCTCTCCTGTTGCCGCGACGCCTCCGGAGGGGCCGCTCGCGCAGGAGCCTCTCGACCTCTTCCATCCCGGCAGCGCCGACCGGATCGCCGGACTCGCCGTCCACCCCTTCAGGAAAGGGGAAGATCTCCGGTTGCCTGCCCTCCTCGGGAAGAGGAGGCAGGCGGAATGCGCCATCCCGCCTGCCCGACCGGTACATCAGTCCCCACCCTCAGCCGAGTAGCTGGAGCCCTTGTCGCCGCATGAGGAGCCGATGGTCTTGTCATCGCCAGCGGCTTCGATGTCGTAACTCCCGTCCCCCTTCCCGCCGCCCGAAGACCCGCCGCCACCGGTGTTGCTGTCGTTGTTGGCGGTTTCGACACCACGGTGGTCAGCGGCCTCCGCTTCATAGGCCTGCGTGCCCTTCCCACCGGTCGACGTACCTCCCCCGCCGGTGTTGCCGTCGTCACGCATCTTCGGATCGGTCTTCGTCTCCATCGCAGTCTCCTTTCGGGTTTGCGGAAGTCGATCGGATCGCTCTCCGGACTTCTTCCGTGTAGACACCGGGACCGCGATTTTGTTTTTGTGAAAATCAGCTTCAGTCGGGCTCGCCCTGCAGGACGAAGGCAGCCCAGTGCCGAGGGTCGCTCCACCTCGGTTCGGCTGCCATCGATTCCTGGGCGGACCGAAGCGCTTCGGACGGGGAGAGACCGTCCTGAAACATCCCGCGATAGAAGCGAGTCATCAGCTCGGCGGTCGCGCCGTCCTCGACGTCCCAAAGGCTCACTACGACCCGCCTTGCTCCGGCATGGAAGAATGCGCGGGTCAATCCGACCGTGCCCTCCCCCGGAACGTTTTTTCCCAGCCCGGTTCCACAGGCGCTCAGGACCACGAGCTCGGCCGGAAAGCGGAGGTTGTAGACCTCGGTCGTCTTCAGGAGCCCCGCGATCGGGCGCCCCTGCTCATCGAAGAGGGACAGCACGAGCCCGGTGTGCTCGGGATCGGCGCCGCTCAAGTGATGAGTGCCGAAATGGAGGCCGCGATACTGGCTGAGAGCGGGATTGAGAACAGCGCTCCGGTTTGCAGAGAAATCGAGCGCCTCGAACCGATCCCTTTCCGGGACCAGCTTCCGAATGGCCACGGCCTCACGGCGGGAAGCCGGGAGACGCCTCAGCTCACCCGTTCCCGGACTCCGGCTCCCGCCGCCCTCTCGCAACGGAGCGCGGGCTCCTTTGAACCGAATGTCGTCACGCTCGAAGATGGCATCCGCAAAGAGCGCAATGGCCTTGGGAGCGGGAGGCCTGAACCTGAGGTTCCTCCGCATTCCCACCAGGACCGAGGCCGACGGCTCATAAGCGACTGTGTGATTGAAGACGAGCCGCCGCCCGTCCGCCCCCTGGAGCGCGGCAAAGGGAATCAGGTTCAACACCCCGTCCGCGCTCACCAGCAGGCGAGTACCGGGCTGGAGATCGAGCTCCGGCGGGAGGAGCGTGCGGCTCAGGAGAGCGACGTCATCCTCGTTGTCCTTGGTGGACAGGCCGCGCCAGACCTCGAGAGCCTGAGCTTCCACCTTGGTCCGGGACGGCAGCTTGAAGGTCTCGATCGAGTCCCGTCTCACGGCCCAGAGGTGGCTCCGAAGTGGTCCCAGCGAATAGACGAGCAGCAGCGAGTTGCTATCCAGAAGCTCGCGCTGGATCTGCCTCAGGCTCATGGCCTCTGTAGCCGGCCTTCCCCTCCCGGCAACGTCGTCCAGCAGCGTCCGGGCGCGGGCTCTCTCGTTGATCTCGAACGCCTGCTCAGGGCGCTGCAGCTCCATGAGCAGATCCACGTACAGCTCGTAGAAACGATGCCTGGAAGCAAAGAAGGACACGCGGAGGCGAGGCTCGATGACGTCTGCCCGCAAGGATTCCACGATCTCAACGGACCGCGTCACCGAGGCGAGAGCGTCCTCCGGACGCCCCAGATCCCGCTCGACCTCGGCCCGGCCGAACAGCGAGGAGGCCACATAGCGCTGATCCTCCATCTCTTCGAACAGAACGCGTGCCCGATCGAACTTCCGGAAGGCTTCCAGTTTCCGTCCTTGCAAATGATCGATATGAGCAAGCTCGGCGAGGACATAGGCCTCGTACCTGCGGTCTCTTTCAGAAAGTGCAAGCTGGAGAGCCTGCTCGAATGCCTTCGAGGCCTTGAGGAAATCCTCTTCTTCACTGTAGACCAGCCCGAGACGGTACAGGGTCCGCGCCCGCTGGTAGGGCTTGCTCGCCAGCCCCAGCGCCAGGCGGTAGTTCCAGAGAGCCTTCTTCGGCAAGCCCAGGTCGTGGAGGGCCAGACCGGCGCCATCCACGATCGCGTACTGCACGTCCCTCTGATCCACCCGCTTCACCAGGTTCAGGGCATCATTGAACGAGCGGAGCGCCTCCGATGGCTCCCCCATCGAGAGGTAGATCTCTCCCAGGTTGGCCAGGGTGTTGGCATGCTGTCCGGGGTCGTTGACCTCGCGCTCCCAGATCTCCAGGGCCGCACCGTAACGATCGAGGGCCTGCTGAAGATTTCCCTGGTCCTCCGCCACCAGACCGAGATTGTTGAGAGCCAGTCCCTTGCCCGTCGCATCTCCCCCCTGCTCGGCCAGTTCCAAAGCGCTCTCGAACAGATCCCGGGCCTTCTCCCGCTCCTCCAATTCCCGATGGGCCAGGCCGGCCAGATTCGTGAAGCGGTTCTCCGCGATCAGATCCCCCTGGTCACGGGCCAGCACCGTGCCCTTGCTGCACACGTCCAGAGCCTCTTTGTACCTCTGCTGGTCGCTGAGGAGCAGGGCCAGCCGCTCCAGGACCAGGATCTGACCCCAGGAGTCCTGGACGGATTCCCAGGCCTGGAGCGATGCCGGGAGATCGCCCTCGGCCATCTTGCGGAGGGCCTCTGCCCGCACCCGGTCGACCCGGCTCGCGGGCCGGGGTTGCAGGATCGAGAGCCGGTAGGAACCGCTCCAGCCCTTCCCCATTCCCGTCACGATCAGGCGGTGCTCACCGGCACGGTCTGCCGGGGCGAGCACGGGCTCTTCCCCTTCGCCGCCGTTGGGGCTGTCCATGCGGAGCAGGATCTTCCCCGCAGGGTCCACGAGGGTGACGAAGGCATCGACTCCCCGCTGCTCCACCCTGGCTTGGAGGAATTCGCCGGCTCTGAGGGAGATCCGGAAGGCGTGCTCCTCACCCGATTTCAGCTCGCAGCCGACGGGCCGGCCCGGGGCGATGGGTGGCACCGGCTCCCCTGGGGTGGGGCAGCCGGGCCGGGTCTGTTTTGAAGGGGTCTGGAGAGGCGAGATCCGAAGCGCACCGTCCTGCAGGGTGAGGATGGCAAGGAGGAGCCCGAAGCCGATCCGGCTGTGGATCATTCCACCTCTAGGTCGTACTCAACCGAGTCTATTGCTCGCCCTTGCTCGACTCCAGAAAGCTGGATCTTGTAGCTTCCGGGCTCCAGGAAATTCGGAGTGATGTTGACCGGGATGCTGTCGATGGGTCCGGAAACTTCGGTGCCCCACAGTACCTTGTCGTTTTGCCTGACCTCCACCCGATATCTCGGATGCTCCTCCGCGGGAGTCAAAAAGAACAACCCTCCTCTTTGAGAGGACATCTTGCCCGCCCCTACAGTCTCTCCCCCGCGAACGGTGGCGTCCAAATCGAAAACTTCCGGCACATAGGGGCCAACGGAATCGGACCCTTGCGGATCTTCCCGCGGCTGCATCCTTTCGTAGATCCCGTAGGAAGCACCCAGGACGCCGATCAGCAGGGAGGCGGCGATCGGCATCCAGAGGGGATAATCACGCTCCCTCTTCGGCTGTCCGACCGGCCGCAGCGGCACGACATTGTCCGATGTCCTCTTCCCCTCCCTCTTCCCCTCCCCCATCCGCTTCCGCAACGCCTGCCAATCCTCCTCGACCTCCTGGTCGGTCAGCTCGGGTACCCCCGGCGGCGGAGTGAGTTCCGAGAAGCGGGCCAGGTCCAGGAGCATGTCGCTGCACTCGTGGCAGACCGCCAAGTGCTCGCGCAGACGCGCCTCGGCCTCGGGCGGCAGCTCGCCAGCGTGGTAGGACGCCAGCTCCTGCGGCGTCGGATGATCTTTCAAAGACCGGCGCTCCCGTTCGGCAAGCTGCCGGAGCGCGGCGGTCAGGGTTGGCTTTTCGTCGTCCACGTTCAGCTCTCGTCGTCGTCCGTAAAGTAGTCGCTGAGCCGGTTCCTTAGTTGCTGCCTCGCCTGGTACAGGTGGGCCTTCACCGTTTCGATGGAGACGTCCATCAGCTTGGCGATCTCACGATACTTCAAATCCCGCACGCGCAGGAGTACCGCTTGGCGCATCTGCGGCGGCAGGTCCTTGAAAGCATTCCGGAGCATCTTCGCCCGCTCCTCGGCCAACAGCGAGGCGAGAGCCCCGCGGTCCCTGGACCCCCGGTCCAGCTCCACCATCCCTTCCTCCGTCGTCAAGGGCACCTCCTGCGCGTCCCGCTTCAGAGTCTGCTGGCTGCGGAGCGTGTTCTTGTACAGGTTCCCCGCAACCTGGAAGAGCCACGTCTCCACGCTGCTCTCACCGCGAAACCCATCTATATGTTTAAAGACCCGGAAGAATGTCTCTTGGGCTAGATCGCGGCTCTCTTCCCTCGAAAATCCTCTGCGCTCGAAGAAGTGGACCACCGGCCGGTGGTATCGCCGGAAGAGCTCTTCAGGCGTGTCCATGGCATTGTGGTCGCCGGGGCCGAGGTTGTCCATCGTGGCCATGCAGCATCTCCATCATGGTGAAGCGGGAACTCCAGTCGACAATCCTAGCCGGTTCCGTCTCCCCGTCAAGTCTTGGCATACATCCTGAACCTCTGCGCGTGGGGTGCCCCGGTCCGGGAACGCCCCCTGAAGGCTTGATGCGGCAAGGAGATAACACCATGGAAAAGCGTCTCAACGGCAAGATCGCCATCATCACAGGCGCGGGCACCGGCATCGGGGAGGCCATCGCGCACAAGTTCGCCAAGGAGGGAGCCACGGTCGTCCTCAACGGCCTGCCGGGCGACCCGCTCGACGACGTGGCCGCCGCCATCCGCAAGCATGGCGCCACGGCGGTCACCTATGCCGGCGACGTCGCCGAGGAGCGCCACGCCCAGGCCCTCGTGCAGCTCGCGTTGGAGCGCTTCGGACGGCTCGACGTCCTTATCAACAACGCCGGCACCTTCCCGGTCACCGCGGAGACCCAGGAGTACCCGATCGAGGCCTTCGACATCATGATGAGGGCAAACGTCCGCAGCGTCTTCCTGATGACCCGGTTCGCCCTGCCCCACCTGCAGAAGAGCCGGGGCAATATCGTCTCAGCCGGCTCCGAGGCGGGGCTCATCGGCATTGCCGAGAACACTCCGTACGGCGGCACCAAGGCCTGGATCCACTCCTTCATGCGCGGCGTCGCCGTGGAGCAGGCCAAGTACGGCGTGCGGGCGAATTGCGTCTGCCCCGGCCCGATCGACACGGCCTGGACCCACAAGGAGACCGGGCCGATGGATAAGAAGATGGAGACGATGCTGATCCAGGCCACGCCCATGGCCCGGCGCGGCACGCCCGAGGAGGTGGCGAACGTCTACGCCTTCCTCGCCTCGGACGAGGCCAGCTACGTGACCGGCGCTCTCTGGGTGGTGGACGGCGGCATCACGATCGCCAAGGGTCCCGTGGGCAAGGAGACCCCGCGCGAGCTGCGCGAACAGCCCACGGGCGAGCTCCACGACTTGGAGCACGCGCATGAAGGGCTGGAAGTGACGCCGGGGGCGCGGTAGAGCCTGGATGGATGTAGGGGCGGGGCTTGCCCCCGCCCGGGAGGGGGTAAACCCCTCCCCTACATCACGGACGGCAGGACTGTCGGAGCCTCCTACTTCGCGGGCTGCTCGGCCTGGCGGTCGGCTTCGATGGAGATGTTGATCTTGACGTCGTCGCCGAGGACCACGCCGCCGGCGTCGAGCGGACGGTTCCAGGTGACGCCGTACTCTTTGCGGTCCAGCTTGAAGGAGGTCTCGAAGCCGGCCTTCTCGCCGCGGGGACCCTTCATCACGCCCAGAACCTCGACCGGCACGGTGACCTTCTTCGTCACCCCCTTCATCGTCAGGTCTCCGGTCACCTCCAGGGTGTCGGCGTCCACGGCCTTGACCGACGTGCTGGAGAAGGTCAGGGTCGGGAACTTCTCCGCGTCGAAGAAATCGGCCCCGCGCAGGTGGTTGTCACGGTCGGTGTTGTCGGTGTCGATGGAGGCCGCCTGGATGGTGAAGCTGACGGTCGACGCGGCCGGGTTCTGCTTGTCGTACTTGATGACGCCGTCGAAGTCCTTGAAGCGGCCGGGCACGTTGGAGACGAAGTGCCGGATGGTGAAGCTCACTCCGCTGTGGTCCGAGTCCACCTTGTAGACGGCGGGTTGGGCCGCGGCCATCGCCGATATGGCCGGCAGCAGGAGAGCCAGGGCAAGAGCATGGATAAGCGATTTGGTCCGCAAGTTCGTTGTCCTCCTGAAATGGAGCGCCTACTCTACCACGGCCCCCACGGGGCTCAGACCAGCAGCGCGTACGGCTTCTCGGGATCGACCCCCAGCTCTTCGATGGCCTGCCGCACCCGGGACCCTTCGATCTCGCCGCGGCGGGCGAGCTGGACCAGGGCGGCGATGGCCACGCTCTCGGCGTCCACCTCGAAGAAACGGCGCAGGGCCTCGCGGGTCTCGCTGCGGCCGAAGCCGTCGGTCCCCAGGGGATAGAACCGGCCGGGCAGCCAGCGGGCGATCTGGTCGGGCACCAGCTTCATGTAGTCGGAGACCGCGATGATCGGCCGGTCGTCCCCCTCGAAGAGAGAGACCACGTAGGGCTTGCGCGGCTCCTGCTCGGGGTGGAGCATGTTCCAGCGCTCGGTCTCCAAGGCTTCGCGCCGCAGCTCCTTGTAGCTGGTGGCGCTCCAGACCTCGGCGGCCACGCCGAAGCGCTCGGCCAGGATCTGCTGCGCCCGCAGGGCCTCGCGGTGGAGCGAGCCGCTCCCCAGCAGGTGGACCCGCGGACGGCCGTCCATCCCTTCGGGAGCCCCCTTGAACTTGTAGAGGCCCTTGAGGATACCCTCAGCCGCGCCCGGAGGCATGGGAGGCATGGGGTAGTTCTCGTTGGTGAGGGTGATGTAGTAGAAGATGTCCTCCCGCTCCTGGAACATCCGCCGCAGGCCGTCCTGGATGATCGCGGCCAGCTCGTAGGCGTAGGCCGGGTCGTAGGCCATCAGGTTGGGGACGACGCTCGCCAGCACGTGGCTGTGGCCGTCCTCGTGCTGGAGCCCCTCGCCGTTGAGCGTGGTGCGGCCGGAGGTGGCGCCCAGGAGGAAGCCGCGGGCGCGCTGGTCGGCGGCGGCCCAGATCAGGTCGCCCACGCGCTGGAACCCGAACATCGAGTAGAAGATGAAGAACGGGATGGCGTCGATGCCGTGCGTGGCGTAGGAGGTGCCCGCGGCGATGAAGTCGGCCATGGAGCCCGCCTCGGTGATGCCCTCCTCCAGGATCTGGCCGTCCTTGGCCTCGTGGTAGTAGAGGAGCATGCCCTTGTCCACCGGCTCGTAGAGCTGGCCCACGTAGGAGTAGATGCCGAACTGCCGGAAGAGCGACTCCATGCCGAAGGTGCGCGCCTCGTCCGGCACGATGGGTACCACCCGCCGGCCGATCTCCTTGTCCTTCATGAGCTGGGTCAGCATCTGGACGAACACCATGGTGGTCGAGACCTCGCGGTCGCCCCCCTCGGAGTAGCGCTCCCAGATGCTCGCCGACGGCTGCGGCAGCGGCTCGGTGCGGACCCGGCGGGAGGGCACGTAGCCGCCCAGGGCGCGGCGGCGCTCCTGGAGGTACTGGATCTCCTCGCTGTCGTCCGCGGGCCGGTAGAACGGGGCCTCGTGCAGGTCCTTGTCGGAGATCGGGATGTCGAAGCGGTCGCGGAAGAAGCGCAGCTCCTCGTCGCTGAGCTTCTTCTGCTGGTGGGTGACGTTGCGCCCCTCGCCCGCCTCGCCGAGGCCGTAGCCCTTGACGGTCTTGGCGAGGATCACCGTGGGCGAGCCGGTGTGCTCCACCGCTGCCTTGAAAGCGGCGAAGACCTTGACCGGGTCGTGGCCGCCGCGGCGGAGCTCGTGGAGCTGCTGGTCGGAGTGGTTCTTGACCAGCTCCAGCAGCTCGGGGTGTTTGCCGAAGAACTCGCGGCGGATGTAGTCGCCGCCCTCGACCGTGTACTTCTGGTACTCGCCGTCGAGGGCCTCGTTCATGCGCTGGATGAGCCGGCCGGTGTTGTCCGCCTCGATGAGGGGGTCCCAGTCGCTCCCCCAGATGACCTTGACGACGTTCCAGCCGGCGCCGCGGAAGTTGGTCTCCAGCTCCTGGACGATCTTGCCGTTGCCGCGCACCGGGCCGTCGAGCCGCTGGAGGTTGCAGTTGATGACGAAGATGAGGTTGTCCAGCTTCTCGCGGGCGCCGAGGCTGATGGCCCCGAGCGCCTCGGGCTCGTCGGTCTCGCCGTCGCCGAGGAAGGCCCAGACTTTGCGGTTCTGCGGGTCGCGGAGGCCGCGGTTGCGCAGGTAGCGGTTGAACTTGGCCTGGTAGATCGCCGCGATCGGTCCCAGGCCCATGGAGACCGTGGGGAACTCCCAGAAGTCGGGCATGAGCCACGGGTGGGGATAGGAGGACAGGCCGCCCCCCTCCGCCAGCTCTCGGCGGAAGGCCTCCATCTTCTCCAGGGGGATGCGGCCTTCGAGGAACGCGTTGGCATACATGCCCGGGGAGGCGTGCCCCTGGAAGTAGATCATGTCGCCGTCGAAGCCGCTCTCGCCCCGCCCCTTGAAGAAGTGGTGCCAGCCCACTTGGTAGAGGGTGGCGGCCGAGGCGAAGGTGGAGATGTGGCCGCCCAGGCCGGGGAAGCGCTTGTTGGCGCGCACCACCATGGCCATGGCGTTCCAGCGCACCAGGCTCTTGATGCGGCGCTCGATGGCGCGGTCGCCGCCGTAGGACGGCTCCTTGCTCTTCGGGATCGTGTTGATGTACGGCGTATTGCCGGTGAAGGGAAGGGTGATGTCCTTCTCGTAGCCCTTCTCGAGCAGCTTCTTGAGGAGGAAGCAGGCGCGGTCGCTCCCCTCGTGCTCGATGACCTGCTCGAAGGCGGTCAGCCACTCTTCGGTTTCCTGGACGTCGGCGTCCTTCCCCCCCGCGTACCAGTTGAGTGGGGTCTGATGCTCCTCGCTCATGCTCGCGTGACCTCCTCACCGGGCTTCGGACCCCGGTGGACCCCTAAGGTTGTCACGTCTCCCCCCTCCTCGCCAATCCGGGGCCGGCGCGAGCGTCAGGAAGGCCACTTCTTCTTCGGCATCTTGGTGCTGGTGGTCTTGCCTCCCTCTCCGGGCGGGTTGATCGGATCGGTCCTGATCTTCTCCTCAGGCGCCTTCTCCGCTTTGGGTGCTTTCTTCTTTTTGGCGGGCGGCTTTTTCTTCTGCGTCATGACCTCATCCTCCATGGCTCAAGGAGACCCGCCGATTCGGGTTTTGTTGAGCCCGTCCCCTTGCAGCACGAAGCCGCCCCAGTAGTAGGGAGCGCTCCAGCGCGGCTCCTTCCTCAACGAGAGCTGCGCATCCCGGAGCGCTTCCGCCGGAGAATGGCCTTGCTTCAGCAGGCCGCGATAGAAGCGCTCCATCAGCTCGGCCGTGGCCTGGTCGTCCACGTTCCAGAGGCTGACCAGGGCGCTCGACGCTCCCGCGGCAAGGAAGCTCCGGCTCAGCCCGATCAGCCCCTCTCCCCGCACCTCCCGGCCCAGAGCGGTGCTGCAGGCGCTCAGCACCACCAGGTCCGCGGTCAGGTCCAGCTTCTGGATCTCCTCTGCCCGCAGCCAGGCCTTGCGCGGACGGCCCCGGCGGTCGTAAAGGGAGAGCAGGAGCGCGGATCTCCCGGGACGCTTCGGGTCGGTCAGGCCGTGGGTGGCGAAATGGAGGATGGAGTATGACCTGAGAGCCCCCCGGATGACCAGATCGGGGATCGCATCGAAGCCGGTCGCGGCAAGAACCTCCTGTCCTTGTGCCATGCCGAGGATGGACCGGATCTCATCGTCCACATAGGGGAGGCGCCGCCAGACGGCCCCGCGCCCCGGCGTCCTCTCGGACGCGAAGGGCAGCCGGCTGTCGAGCCCGTTGAACACCGCGTCGCCGACCGCGGCCAGCCCCCGGGCGCGCTCGCGGACGGACCGCCGGGTCCGCAGCCGGGACAGCACCGTGGCTGAGGGGGTCCGGATCACCTCATGGCGTGCCAGCAGCGGCTCTTCCGGAACCGAGGGGTGAGGCAGGACCCCGAAGGGAACATACTGCAACGCGTCGGGCGCCACGATCACCAGACGTCCGCCGTCCAGCCGGTCCGCCACCGGTCCCAGGAGCAACCGGGAAACCTCGGCGGCCCGGCGCCGGGCCGCCGCCGCCCTGTCCCGGCGGTGACTCCGGGCCATCAGGCCGTGGAGCCGGCGCGCAGCCCCTTCGAGGACCGCCCGGCCCGGCAGCTCATAGCTGGCGTGCGCAGTCCGGGTGATCCACCAGAGATGGCTGCGGTCCTCCCCCAGGGAGTACGCGAGGAGCGCCGTGCCGGGGTCCAGCGCGGACCTCCGGATCTCCTCCAGCGGCAGCGCAGATCGGGCGCCCAGCCGGTCGGAGAGGCTGCGGGCCAGCGACCGCTCGTTCAACTCCAGAGCCTGGAGGTCGTACCCGCGCTCCGGCTCCAGGCGGTGCCTCTCCATGAGCAGGTCGATCAGGAATTCGTAATGATCCTGCTTCGACGCCAGATAGGTGGCCTTGAGGAGGTCCTGGACAAGCTCTTTTTCCTCTACGGGAGAAGGAGGAGCCGCGTCGGCCCGCAGGGATTCGACCACGTCGAGAGTCCTCTCCGCGAGCTCCCGGGCTGCGGCCCAGTCGCCCCGCCTTCTCGCGACCCGGGCCATCCCGGAGAGCGCCGCCGCCTGCGCACCGCGGTTTCCTGCCCTGGTGGCCAGCTCCAGGCCGCGCTCGAAGGCCTGCTCGGCGGGCTGCGGCTGGTCCAGGGAGAGATGAAGCCGGCCGAGATTGCACCAGACCGTCGCCTGTCCGGCAGATGCGTTCCCCAACCTGTCGAGCAGGGCGAGCGCCCGGCGGAGCGGCGCCAGGGCGCGGGCGGGTCTGCCGATCCTCTGCCAGGCCAGCCCGATCCCGTTCAGGGCGGAGGCTTCACCCCGGGGGTTGCGCACGGCCCGGGAGATCGCCAGGGCCTTCTTGAACCGGTCGAGAGCCAGCCGCGGAACCCCGGCACGCAGGCAGGCGTTGCCGATCTGGGTCAGGGCCGCACCCCGGTCGGCGTTTGCCTCCGGCAAGAGCGCCAGGGCTTTTCGAAACGCCGCGAGGGCCCCGTCCAGGTCGCCGAGGGAGGTGTGGAGCGTGCCGATTTCCACCCAGACCTTTCCCTGCTCCGCCCTGTTGCCGAGACCCTTCCAGCCCGCCAGGACACGGTCATAACACTCCAGGGCCTCCCAGGCGCGGCCGAGCAGGTCGGAGAGCTGGCAGATCCTGTAGTCCGTGGCGATCACGCTCTCGGTGTCTCCGAGCGCCTTCCAGAGCGGAACGGTCGCCAGGCGGGCGTGCCGTGCCTCCTTCATCTCTCCGAGGGCCTCGTGGGCCTCGGCGATCTGTTCGAGCGCCTTGGCCTCCGGTCGCAGG
The DNA here is from genome assembly GCA_035556715.1 of Thermoanaerobaculia bacterium. Lineage (GTDB taxonomy): Bacteria > Acidobacteriota > Thermoanaerobaculia > Multivoradales > UBA5704 > DATMER01. The sequence goes on along the minus strand of DATMER010000129.1, from coordinate 15,682 downwards.
GCGCCGACGGCGCGGTACAGGGAGCGGGCGCGGCGCTGCGCCTTCAGCGCCGCTCTCCAGCCGCCGGCCGCGGAGCGGACCCGGCCCAGGCGGTGCCAGGCGTCCGCCTCCCTTCCTCTCCTTCCCAGGGAGCCCCAGACATGGGCCGCGCCGAGGTACATCTGCTCCAACCATGGATGTGGAGCCTTCCCCTCCATCCCGAAGGCCTTGGAAAAAGCCCTCTCCGCCACCGCGTTCCTGCGGTCGTCGGGCGTGGCCAAACGCCGCGCCACGATCCGCGCCCGGTATCTCCCCTTTTCCTCTCCTCCTCCCCAGGTCTCCACCAGGATGCGGTAGAAGCCCGCCCGGTCCGCGACGAGCCAGACCTCCTCGCTCCCCTCGCCACCTGTCGGGCTGTCCACGCGGAAGAGCTCGCGGCCCTCCGGGCCGAGCACTCGGACCAGGATGTCGGTCCCCCGCTGCTCGAACGAGAGGCGCAGGAGCCATCCTGCCTTCAGCTCGAAGGCAAAGGCATGGTCGGACAGGAAGGGATCCGAAGACACCACCGCCGCCCGGTCCGGGAAGGCCAGGGAGAGCGCGACCGCCCCCAGGGGGAGCGCGATTCGTCTCCAGCGACGGTGCATGCGGTCTTGCAGATAGGGACTGCGAACGGCGAGAAATCATTGTAACCGCTTGCGTTGTGTTACGAAACTGAGTGAAATGTTCATAAACCTAGAAGCAAAGAGCGGAGCCACCGGAGCTCTTCCCAGGACTCCTCCGGTCCTTCGTCCGACCTATCGTGGAGCAGACCCGGCTGGAGGAAGCACTCCAAGTCCAGCAGGAGGTCGGGGCAAGCGCAACAGCAGCCGAGGTGGCGTTGAATCCTGCCGGCCTGCGAAAGGGAGAGCCTCCCTTCGCGATAGGCGGTCAGCTCCTCGGGCGAGGGGTGCCAGGCTGCGTCCGGCCGCAGCCGCGCCTTCCGGTCGAGGAGACGTAGGGCCAGGGCCAGAAGGACCGTGTCCTTCACAGTCGCCTCGGAGGATGGCTCAATCGTCGGGATCGTCGGCCAGCTCGAGCTTCAGCCGCTTCTTGGCCTGGTGCAGGTGGGCCTTCACCGTGTCGATGGAGATCCGCATGAGGAGGGCTATCTCCTTGTACTTGCGCCCCTGCTGATAGCGCATCAGGAAACAGGTACGCATCTGCTCGGGAAGCTCCTGGATGGCGCGGCTCAGCCGCTCCACGCGCTCCCGCTCCAGCACTTGGTCGAGGGCCCTCGGCGGCGAGGGCGGAGGCTCGAACACTGCCTCCTCGCCCTCGTCGCTCTGCCCGCCCGTGTCGAGAGAGATCTCCCATCCTTTGCGCTTGGTCGTACCGCGCCGGCGCAGCTCGTTCTGGTAGACGTGGTCCGCGATCTCGAACAACCAGGTCTCGAACCGCGACTCGAGGCGAAACGATCCAATACCCTTGAAGACCCTCAAAAAGACGTCCTGGGTGAGATCTCGCGCCTCCTCGGGAGAGAAGCGGTGGCGCTGAAAGAAGTTGCGGACCCTGCGGTCGTGGAGCTTGAAGAGTTGCTCGGAGCCGGCCTCGGCGTCGATCCCCTTCTGGATCAGCTCGACGAGGCGCCGGCTGGGATCTTCGTCGAAGGGCATCCCCTTAGTTTACTCAAGGGGTAGGAGTCGGATGGGAAACCCCGAGGCCGAGGCATTGTTGAATAGCCTCCTGTCCAAGGTCCAAAGCTCCGCTTGCAGGTGCTCGGCCAATGCGAGATAGGCGGCATCGTACGCCTTCCTGGTCCTGAGACGGATCGCGATCTCGATGGGCCGAGCTCGATTTTCGAGAGGATGGCCAGTCACTGGAAGGTCCCGAAGCCCTTCCAGGCGATCACCGACGGAGTCCTGGGGCACCTTCTTGTCGAACACGAGTTGGGCGATTCCACTGACGACCTCATACCAAACCAGGGCAGGCGCATGCAGATCCGTGTCGGTCTCGATCCATTCAGCAAACCGCCGATGAACCTCCGGGGAGCGTTCATCGCCGCTGACCAGAGCGATGAGCAGGCTTGAGTCGATGACGACGCGCAAGGTCAGTCGGTCTCGCGGTCAGCAGGCTCGTCCCGAACGGACCGGATCACTTCAACGGCGTCGACGGGAGGAAGTCCTTCGCGAAGAGAAGCCAAGCGCTCCAAGGCACGAAGAGCCTTGAGCTTTTGCTCTTCCCGGGAGAGACTTTCCCGGAAACGGCTCCATTCCTCATCGAGGTTCGCGGCAATCTGCTCTTCGAAGTCCTCCTGCCAGTCCAGCAGGAGCCCAGTGCATAGGCCGCAGAAAGAGACGTGTTCACGGATCTTCTGATTGACATCGTCAGACAGCCTGCACTCCAGATACGCAAGCAGAATGCCTTGATCGGGATGTGGGTAGTCCTCCGGCAGTACACCTCTTGAGAGAAGCAGCAAAGCTTTGGCAAGATCCGTCACGTCGTAGACCATGGCGAGTTATCTATTATCCTGTAGATCCTCAGTAAGCTCAAGCTTTAGCCGCTTCTTGGCTTGATGGAGGTGGGCCTTCACCGTGTCGACGGAGACCCGCATCATGACGGCGATTTCATCATACCTGCGCCCTTGCTGGTACCGCAGGAGGAAGCAGGTGCGCATTTGGTAAGGTAGTTCATGAATAGCCTTGTTCAGCCGCTCTGCGCGCTCTCTCCCCAGCATGTCGTCAAAAGCTCTTGGAGAGATGGGGGGCGGCTCGAAGGCTAAGGCCTCACGATTCTCACCCTCATCCCCGTTCTCACCCTCCTCACTCTGTCCGCCGATCTGAATGGGGATCTCCTGCCCCTTGCGCCTGGCCGTACCGCGCCGACGCAACTCGTTCTGGTAGACGTGGTCCGCGATTTCGAGCAGCCAGGTCGCGAATCGCGCTTCGAGTCGGAACGATCCAATACCTCTGAAGGCCCTCAAAAAAACGTCCTGGGTGAGATCGCGCGCCTCCTCGGGGGTGAACCCGTGGCGTAGGAAGAAGCTGCCGACCCGACGAAAGTGTCGCTTGAAGAGGGATTCGCGGTTGTCCTCGACCTCGATCCCGTTCTGGATTAGTTCAACCAAGCGCCGGCTGGGATCGTCGTCGAAGGGCATTGCCTTAGCTTAGCTGAAGCGCCTCCACCTGCTCCTGGAAGCGCTTTTCCAGGCCGGCCTTCTCCTCTTCCGGAAGGAAGGACTGGCGCAGACCGACCAGAGCGAAGCCGGCCAGCTCGGCGGGGCCGTAGCCGAAGGTCCGGTGGAGTGCCAGGTACTCGCGCGTGAGGTCGGTGTCGAAGAGCGGGCCGTCATCCGAGTTGACCGAGACGCTAACCCCGCTCCGGTGGAGCCGGTCGAAGGAGTGGCTCGCCAGGTCAGGAAACACGCCGAGGCAGACGTTCGAGGTCGGGCACACCTCCAGGGGGATTCCCCGGTCGCGCAGCTCTTCAACGAGGGAGGGGTCCTCGACCGCACGCACGCCGTGCCCGATGCGCTCGGCGCCGCAGACCTCCAGGACCGAGCGGATGGACTGGGGACCGGCGTGCTCCCCGGCGTGGGCTACACAGTGGAGCCCCTCCCGCTTCGCGGTCGCGAAGTGCTCCCGGTAGGGCTCATTCGGGAAGCGGGACTCGATGCCGGAGAGGCCCAGGGCCACCACGCCGCGTCCCCGGCCGGCGAGGGCCCACTCCAGGGTGCGGTCCGCGGCCGCGGGACCCACGTTGCGGACGATGTCGGGGATCAGCCGCAGCCGGACTCCCCGCCGCTCCCCGTCCTCGATCACCTCCTCCAGGGCCGCGAGCACCTCTTCGCCGTTCGCCCCGTTCGCCAGGTGGGTGGAGATCGTGAAGTGGGCCTCGGTGTAGACCACGTTCTGCGCGGCCTGCGCCTCCAGGAAGTCGCGGGCCAGGAGCTGGAAGTCCTCGGGGTCGCGCAATACCCGGGAGCAGGTGAGGTAGACCTGGATGAAGTGCTCGAAGTCCCGGAACCGGAACCACCTCCGGAGCCCCGCTTCCGTGTTCGCCGACAGCGCGGGCAGCTCGACCCGGTTCTTCCGCGCCAGCTCCAGCAGCACCCGGGGGCGCATGGAGCCCTCCAGGTGCACGTGAAGCTCGACCTTGGGCATGCGCCGCAGGAAGCTCTCGAGGTCCATGATGCAGAGGAGGATTTCAGTCGATGCGGCTGGTGAGCACGGTATCGGCGGGGCTGGAGGGACGGAGCCGGGCGCGGAGGCGGTCCAGCACCCGGTCGGGCACGAGCCCGGTCAGGTCGCCGCCCAGGGCGTAGACCTCCTTGACCAGGCGGCTCGACAGGAAGCTGTAGTCCTCCTTGGGCGTCATGAACACGGTCTCGACCCGCGGGTTCAGGCGGCGGTTCATGAGCGCCATCTGGAATTCGTACTCGAAGTCCGAGACGGCGCGCAACCCGCGCACCACGATGCGCGACCCGACCTTGTCCACGAAGTCCACGAGGAGCCCGGAGAAGCTCTCGACCCTGCACCCAGGACGGTCCTCCACCATCTCGCGGATGATGTCCACCCGCTCCTCGACGGAGAACAGCGGCCTCTTCTCTTCGTTGTAGAGCACCGCCACCAGGACCTCGTCGAACATCGGACGGCAACGGTCGATGATGTCCAGGTGGCCGTTGTGGATGGGATCGAACGACCCGGGATAGACGGCGATCCGCTTGCTCATCGCGCCTCGGAAAGGTTGAAGGTGACTACGTTGTAGGCGGCGTCGGTGATCCGGAGCAGCAGCAGCCCGCCGCCTGCCTGAGTATCCCTGGCCTCGACCAGCAGCGTCTCGGTCTGCCCGTCGATCAGGCCGTCCGCCGACGGCACGGGCTTCCACTCGTCCGCGTTCACGCTGTACATGGCCTCGCGCAGCGGGTTCGCCGAGTCGCGCACCGTTGCGCGCAGCTTGCCCCCCTCCCGCTCGACCTTCACCAGCACCGGGGTGGTGTGGTCGATGACCACCGGATCGCTCACCCGCTCGGCCGACAGCGCGCTCTGCGGGTCGTTCGCGGACCGGTCCGAGGCGCGCAGCCGGAAGCGGTAGACGCCGTCGGGCAGGGCCGTGGCGTCGAAGCTGTAGTACGTCTCCTCCAGCTCGTCCGCGACCTTCATCCACTCGGTGTCCGCCTCGGTCGATTCAGCCGGGCGGAAGGCGAGGTCGTAGACCAGGCCGTCCTGGTTGGGATCTGTCGCGGTCCAGCGCAGGGTGCGGAAGCCCTTCTTCCACAGCGGCTTGGTGCGGCCGCCGTCGTCCTCATCCGCGGGCTGGCCGACGCTGGTGAAGATCCCCTCCCGGGTGGGGTGGGACGGCTCGTAGACCTGGTTCGACGGGTTGAAGTTCGCGGGCACCAGGATCTGGCCCGGCTCCAGCACCGACAGGGTATCGATGCGCGGGCTCAGGTTCTCCTGGCGGTAGGACAGCTCGGCGCTGTACAGGCGCGGGGACTGGCCGCTGCCCCCGTCCAGCTCGGCCCGCCACTGGATGTACCGGCCGCGGGGCAGCCCGTCGAGGGCGATCTCCTCCCCCTTCTTCGCCGCGGTCCAGGAGGACCAGGTGCGGTCCGGCTCGGAGCTGACGCCGCTCCGGAACGAGAAGCGGACCGAGCTGTTGCCGGGAGTCTCGCCGCGCCAGCGGAATGTGCCGAAGCGGGATGCCTGCCCGGTGTCCATGGCCGCGCTGGTGTAAGTGCCGGAGCGCTCGCTCTCGGCCGTCACCCGGTAGAACGCCGCAGCATTCGTGGTGGCGAAGGCCGGACCGGCCTCGCCGGGCAGCAGGGCGACGATCTGCCGCTCGTCCACATCCTTCTCAAGGAGCATCTGGCGGTCGGTCCAACTGTAGAGCTTGCCCTCCAGGCCGGTGGCGACCCAGAGCCGGTTCTGGCGCCAGAGCACGTCGTAGACGGTCTCTTCGGTGAAGCCCCAGAGGGTCTCCACCACCCCGGTCGTGGACAGCGAAAGGATCTGGCTGCGCGGCCCCATGTCGCCGGGCCGGCGGGTGCCGGCGGTCACGGTGGCTACCGGCTCCGCTCCCCCCTCGACCGTCACGGTCACCTGGGGCTCGCCCGGAGCGGCCTGGGCCGCGGCAGCAGAGAGGTCGACCAGGCTCGACTCCGAGGCGACCACCGCGGCGTAGCAGGTGCCGTCCGGAGCGGACGTCAGGGCCACCACCTCGGGCTCGTTCGCGTCGTAGAGGGTGCGCGCGCTGCCGTCGCGGCCGAGGCGCAGGATGAGCCCCTCGCCCGCGGTGCCGAGCAGGACGTCGCCGTCCGGCAGCACCTCCAGGGCGCGGAGATGGCCGTCCTCGCTGTCATAGAGGACCGAGCCCTGGCCGTTTGCTCCCACCTTGAAGAGCTTGCCCTGGGTGCCGGTGGCCACGAGCAGGCCGCCGTCCGCGGCCCGGGCCAGGGCCCAGATGTAGGTCTCGCCCGGATCGAAGAAGACCTCGCCCTTCCCTTTGGAGATCCGGTAGACCTTGCCGCGCGGCGAGGTGCCCGCGAAGATGGTGCCGTCCGGGTCCACCCAGACCGCGAACACCTCGGGCTCGGGCGCGGCGAACAGCTCGGTGACCTGGCCCTTGCGGTCCACCTGGAGCACCCGGCCTGCGTTGCCGGTGCCCAGGACCCAGCCGTCCGGATGGGCCGCTGCCGCGAGCAGGAAGGGCTCGCTCAGGGAGGCGACGCGCTCGGCGCGCGGAGCCAGGGACATCCGGCCGAGCGAGTCGACGCTCACCCCTTCGAGCGTGCCGGAGAGGAAGCCGGCCTGGCTCTGGACCTGGAAGATGCGGACCTGGGTCGCGGGAGCCGATCCTGCGGTAGCCAGGAGGAGTGCAACACAGAGGATGGGAACAGCCGCCCGCCGGGTCAACGCCGGCCCTCCGTGGAGCCGGCGGCCGGGCTGCCGACCGCTTCCGTCCCGCCTTCACCCTGAGGTTTCTCCTCGTCTCCCTTCACCGGATCGCGCCGCCGCACCTCCAGATCGACCCGCACCAGCCCGGCCACGGGGAACGACATCCTCTCCTCGTGGGTCTGCGCGATGGTGGCGCGCAGCGGCGCGGCGCTGCCGGAGGCCGCGGCAGTCCAGATCGACTGCACCGAGCCCGGCAGGCGCGGCATCACCTCGCCGGCTACGGACAGGCCCGGTCCGCCATGGAGGCCGAGCACCAGCAGCTCGCGGCGCGAGTGGAAGGACCTGAGCAGCTCCAGCCCCTGGGCGAACGTTACCGGCTCGGCCGGCTCCAGGGCCAGGCGCACCGCGTCGACGCTGTAGCCGTCGCCGATCATCAGCGAGTAGCGGCCGGCAGGCAGGTCCTCCGGCAGGTCGAGGCCGAACGAGTGCCGGAAGCGCTGCCCGCGGTAGGCGGCCAGGTCGAGGTTGATCCCCACCCGGTCGCCGGGCCGCACCACCGTCCGCTCCGCGTGGGCGCCCACCAGGGTGGCCGCCCGGGGCAGCGGGCTCTGCGTGATGTCCACCTCGATCGCCTCGAAGCCCACCTGCTCGAGCGGGTTCTGGTTCAGGTACATCGCGACCGCAAGGAGGAAGGCCGATACCTCGCCCACGGCGGTGTCGCCGTCGAAGCTCTGCTCGATCTCCAGGTCGCCGTACTTCTCGAGCTGGAAGCGGGCCTTGACGTCCAGCCCCTGCTGGCCCGAGGTGTAGATCGCGGACTCCAGGCTCGCCACCACGGTGCTGCCCACGAACATGGAGGTGAAGTAGGGGACCTCCGCCAGCCGCATGCGGAACTCCCGCGGCTTGTCGGTGCCGCCGCCGGAGATGCGCACGATCATCGGGATGGTCGGCGCCTTCTGGCCGATCCGCCCCTGGATGCCCGCCTTGCGGTCCTGCTCGAAGGCGCCGATCTCCTGGCCGAGGTTGGAGATCTTGAAAGACGCGTACTGGTTGGAGAGCACGGTCACCACTTCGGCCGTGGCCATGGGCACCCGGATGGGGCCGAGGCCGAGGAAGGGGTGGCCGAAGGCGAGGACCTGGTCGCCGTAGCGGTCGGTCACCGTGCCGGTGGCGGCGAGCCGGAAGTCGCCATCCACGAGGACCGCGGCCACGGCGCTGCCCGGCTTCAGGTTCCTGTCCGTGTCCTCGGGCCGGGCCTCCCCGGCCGAGGAGGCGCTACCGAGGGACCGCTGCAGGATCCCCATGGACTTCTCTCCAAAACCGGAGGCCGCCCACTGGATGGCCGCCACCGCATCGTTGCCGGTCGCGGGCCGAAGCTTCGCCATCTCGCGCTCCAGCAGGTCGTGGGGGATGCGGCCGGCAAGGATGTCCGCGAGCGGGACCGGCGGCACCGGGGGGATCGGCGACACGGGCGGCACGCCGGCAAGGCCCGAGAGCTGGCGCATGGATTCGATCGGGGTGATCCCCGCGATCGCCTCGTGGGAGAACGGCCAGCTGAACGCCACGGCGCCCGCAAGTCGGCCGTCCAGGAAGACCGGGCTGCCGCTCATGCCGTTGGCCACGCCGCTCTTCTCCAGCCCCTTGCCGGTCAGGCGGGCCAGGATGTGGCTGAGGCCGGGACCGAACTGGTTGCGCACCACGCCCACGACCTCGACCTCGAAGCGCTCGGGCTCGCTGCCGGTGAAGACCGAGAGGCCATAGCCCCGCTGCCCGGTCTTGATCTCGTCGACGGAGATGATGGGCAGGGCATCGGAATCGGGCCGCTGCCCTTCGATCGGATGAGTGGGAGCCGGGATCGGCTGCACCTGCCTGTCCGACTCGCCGGCGAACGCGGGCGGGACCAGGCACGCGGAAAGGAGCAGGCCCAGCCAGGCCCGCGGCTTCAGAGGGGACGATCGATCTCTCATGCTTCCTCTCCCTGGGCCGCTCGAAGCGCATCGCGCAGCCGTTCGACGGGGAACTTCCCAGTCCTTAGAACCACGAGTCCGGCCTCCTCTATTGCCACCAGCGTGGAAGGCGGCCCGCCGGGCAGGACGCCGCCGTCCACGACCATCGCGTCCTCTCCGGCCAGCAGCTCCGCCGCTGCCGCAGGGTCCAGGACCGGCGCCTCGCCGCTCGGGTTGGCGCTCGTCGCCGTCAGCCCGTGCCCGAGCGCGGCGAGCAGGTCCCGCAGGCCGTAGTGCCCGGGGATGCGGACCGCGAGAGTCGCCTCCCCCGCCGAGACCGGCACCAACCGGTCGATGGGCAGGACCGCAGTGAGGGGTCCCGGCCAGCAGGCGGACAGGGGCTTCAGTATAGAAAGGTCCGGATCGATCCCCAAATCCGCGAGCTGTCCGAGGTCCGCCACCACCACGGGCAGGGCCTTGCGCGGCTCCCGTCCCTTGATGCGATAGATCGCCTCGACCCCTTTCGAGTTCCTCGGATCAACTCCCAGGCCGTAGCTCGACTCGGTCGGGATCGCCAGGATGCCGCCGCGCCGCAGGAGCTCCCGCAACGGCTCCACGGGGTCGCCCCAGCGCCAGAACGGGGTCATCGCCTGGGACGGTTGCGCGCCGCCCCCTCGATCAGCTCGCGGGCGTGCGACAGCGAGAGCTGGGTGACCTGGGTGCCGGCGAGCATGCGCGCCACCTCCTCGACGCGGGCGTCGGAGCCCAGCTCCTCCACCCGGACGCGGGTGCGCCCCTTGTCGACCCGCTTGCCCACCTTGAAGTGGACGTCGGCGTGGCTGGCGACCTGCGGCAGGTGGGTCACGGCGAGGATCTGCCCGCCGCGGGCCAGTCGCTGGAGCTTCCTGCCCAGGGCGGCGGCCTCGGCCCCGCCGATGCCGGTGTCGACCTCGTCGAAGACCAGGGTAGGCCGCGCCCGCTCGGTCTCCCCATGGGCGGCGAGCTGCAGGGCGAGGTGGATACGGGAGAGCTCGCCGCCGGAGGCGATGCGGGCCAGGGGCCGCGGCTCCTCCCCCGGGTTCGGAGCGAACAGGAAGACCACCTGGTCGATCCCATCCCGGCCCAGGTCCCGCCGCCGCTCGAGAGCGACCGCCAAACGCGCGCGGGCGAGCCCCAGGTCCTTGAGCTCCCCCTCGATCCGCTCGACCAGAGCCTTGCCCCAGCGCTCGCGGGCTTGCGAGAGAGCGGCCGCGGCCTCCTGGTACTCCTGGAGGGCTGCCGCTACCCGGACCTCCAGCTCGTCGCGGTTCTCGGCGTCCCCCTCCAGCTCGGCCTGCTCGGCTTCGATCTCCGCCCGCCGGGCGAGGACGGCCGCGGTGTCGCCGCCATGCTTCCGGCAAAGGCGTTCGAGGATCGCAAGACGCTCCTCCACGAGATCGAGCCGGGCGGGATCGGCCTCCAACCCGTCGAGCCTGTGGCTGAGGGAGGCGGCCAGCTCCGCGACGCGGATTCGCACCTCCTCCAACTCGGCGTTCCAAGCCGCGGCCTGGGGCTCCCAGGCCTCGACGTCGGAGAGAAGGCCCTGGCTCTTGCCGACCCGCTCGACGGCGGAGCCTTCCTCCTCGGACAGGAGCGAGAACGCGGTGCCCAGGGCGCGGGTGATCGCCTCGGTATGGCGGAGCACTTCGCGCTCGGTCCTGAGCTCGGTCTCCTCTCCCGCCCGGACCTTGGCCGCGTCGATCTCGGAGGCATGGAAGCGGAGCAGGTCGATCCGCTCGCGCCGGGAGCGGTCGTCGCCGGTGAGAGTCTCCAGCCGCTGGGCGAGACGGGCATGCTGCTCGAAGGCGGCCGCGACGCGGGACCGCAGCGCTTCGGACTCGGCGCCACCGCTGCGGTCGAGCATCCGCTTCTGAAGCTCGGGCTCGATCAGGCCCATCTCGTCGCGCTGGCCATGGATCCTCAGGAGATAGGGAGCGAGGTCGGAGAGCAGCCGCAGGGTGGTGGGCTGGTCGTTGACGAAGACCCGGTTGCGCCCGCTGCGGGCGATCTCGCGGCGGACGAGCACCTCGTTCCCCTCCGCCTCCAGCCCGGCCTCGTCGAGCACGGACCGCCAGCCCTCGCCCTCCAGCTCGAACACCCCGCTCACGGTCAGGGCATCGGCATCGCTGCGGATCATGTCCGTGCTGGCGCGAGTTCCGGAGAGCAGAGACAGCGAGTCGACGATGATCGACTTGCCCGCCCCGGTCTCCCCGGACAGGATGTTGAGCCCCCCGCCCAGCTCGACGGAGGCCTCGGCCATCACGGCCAGATTGCGGACGTGGATCTCGCGCAGCACGCTGTGGTCAGGATGGTTGACGTCCCCAGGCAAGTCTCCCGGAGCCGGGAGGAGTGTATCAGAGGGGAGCGCGCGCGCCGGGGACGGCTCGCCACCCTCGGGGGAGAGCCCGCAACCGCCGGTTGAGGCGCGCACGCGCTGGATAGAGGGCCATACCCGGCGGGGAGAAGCCGTACCCGGTCCGTACGAGGCGTACGCGGCGGGGACGGGGTCATACCCGGAGGGTAGCTGCCTGTACCCGGTGGGTATGGAGCGTACGCGGTGGGGACGAGGCCGTACCCGGAGGGTAGCTGCCCGTACCCGGCGGGTACAGCGCCCCCCCGGCGGGTAGAGGGTCATACCCGGCGCCTGGAGGCCGTACCCGGCGGGTACGAGGCGCCCGCGGCGGGGACGAGGCCATACCCGCCGGGTACAGCCCCGACCCGCACAGCACACCACCCGACACCAGCCCTGCAACCTTGCGCTGGTGTGGGGTCGTATAATGCTCCCATGCCAGCCGATCCCTCTGCCATCGCCGAACGGATCGAGGCCCTCGTGGCGGCCTGCCGCAGCATTCTTCAGAAGGAAGTCCCGGCAGGCATACGGGCTGTCTTCCTCTATGGCAGCTCCCTCAAGCGGAGCTTCAGACCCGACAGCGACATCGACTTGGCTGTCCTCGACGACGATCGTCATCCTCTGAGCTGGAGCGAGCAGGCACGGCTGATGGATGCCCTGGAGCGTGCTCTCGGCAAGGGCGTGGACCTGCGGATGCTCCGCGAGAGCAGCCCATCCCATCAGGCGCATGTGCTGGAGCAGGGACGCCTCGTCTGGTCACGAGACCCTGGTGTCGTGGAGAGCTATGGCCAGGATATCCGGAGCGCAGTCAGTTCCGAGCGTGAGCACGCTGCCCAGGAGTGGCCGCGTGTGCTCGACCGGCTCGCGGGCCGTTGATGGCTGACGTCAACCGCGAGTATCTCCTGGAGCAGTTCCGCCTCGCCGAAGAGTACCTCGGGAGAGTCCGGGGGATCGCGAGCCTCTCCAGGGATGCGTACCTCCTCGACAAGAACGCGGTAGACGCGAGTGTCCGTCAGCTCACTGTGCTGTTCGAGACCTGCCACAACATCGGCAAGCATCTGATCTCGCGCCATGAATGGCGCTCCCCTGAGAGCAAGGCGGAGACCTTCGAGATCCTGGCTGAGCAGGGCGTCCTGCCGGAAGACCTGATCGACGCATTCCGTGGGGCCTCGCGGTTCCGGAATCTGGTTACCTATCAGACGATCGTCATTCAGGACGAGCTTGTGTACGACATCCTGCAGGGGCATCTGGCGGACTTCGAGCGCTTCCTCTCCAGCGTGGCGCGCTGGTTGGGGAGTGGGCAGGCCGGGTAGCCCGCCTTCCCCTACGCCTTCGGTCCGTTCCAGCAGGAGGGGATGAACTCGCTGTCTTCCTGCGCCCGGCGCTCGAAGCTGAGGAAGTCGTAGTAGCCGCAGCGGGCGGTGCCCGGGTAGGTGCGGCAGATGTCCGGCCGCGCCTCGTAGACCGTGCAGCGCCGGGTCTCGATGTCCAGGAAGCGGCAGATCGTGCCGTAGGTCTTGTCCGGCTGGTGGCGCAGCACGATCTCGCCCGGCTCTTCGCTCTTCTTGGTAAACTTCCGGGCGGCCGCCGCCGTAGTCAGGCCGAAGTGCAGCGCCAGGCGCTCGATATCGGAGGCCTGAATCGGTATCCTCGGATAGGAACAGCAGTAGGCGGGGCAACGGTTGCAGTTGTAGAAGATCGTCAGGCCCACGGCCCCATTCTACCCTGGAGATCTCACATGCGTTCAAAAATTTCTTTCGCCATCCTCTCCTTCCTGGTGGCTGCCGGAGCCACGGCGGCCACGGCGCCCGCGGCGCAGACGGTGCCCGTTCCGGAGAGCATCGTCGCCCGCAACGTGCCCCAGATCCCGCAGGACGGCACCGAGGAGCTGCTCCCCTACGAGAACCTGCGCACCGCCAACTTCGCGGACTGGCATCCGAAGGAGCGCCGGATCCTGATCCGCACCCGCTTCTCGGAGAGCCCGCAGCTCCACGAGGTCGCCATGCCGATGGGCGCCCGGAACCAGATCACCTTCTACAGGGACCCCGTCCAGGTGGCACGATACCGGCCCGGCCAACCGGGTCAGGTCGTCTTCTCTCTCAATGAAGGCGGCGCCGAGAACTTCCAGCTCTTCCTCCTGGACCTCGCCACCGGCAAGACCCGCCGCTTCACGGACGGCAAGAGCCGCCACGTCTCGCCGCGCTGGTCGCACGACGGCAAGCTCCTCGCCTACGTCAACAACGCCCGCAACGGCCGCGACTTCGACCTCTACGTCGCCGATCCCTCGGCCGCCGGAAGCGAGCGGCGCGTGGCCGAGCTCCAGGGCTCCTGGGACGTCCTCGACTGGAGCCCGGACAACCGCCGCCTCCTGCTCGTGGAGGAGATCTCGGTCAACGAGAGCTATCTCCATTGGGCCGATCTGGCCACGGGCAAAGTCCAGATCCTGACCCCGCGCCTGCCGGCCGGCAGCCCGACGGTCGTCTACTTCGGCGGGATCTGGACGAAGGACGGCCGCTCGGTCATCACCGCCACCGACCTCGACAGCGAGTTCCTGCGGCTCGCGCGGATCGACATGGAGAGCGGCAAGCCCTCCTTTCTCTCCGGCAGCACCTGGGACGTCGAGGACTTCGATCTCTCCGACGACGGCAACCTGCTCGCGTTCCTGGTCAACGAGGACGGCTTCAGCAAGCTCCACGTCCTCGACCTCCGGACCGGCAAGGAGGCCCCCTCTCCCGAGCTGCCGGCCGGAGTCGCGAACGGGCTCGAGTTCCGCCCCGGCTCGCACGAGATCGGGTTCAGCGTGAGCTGGGCCCGCTCCCCTTCGGACGTCTACAGCTACGACGCGGACACCCGGCGCCTCGAGCGCTGGACCGCGAGCGAGGCCGGCGGCCTCAACACCGCGAGCTTCCCCGTCCCCGAGCTGGTCCATTTCAACAGCTTCGACGGCCGCAAGATCCCTGCCTTTGTCTACCATCCGCCCGCGGATCGCTTCCCCGGCCCCCGTCCGGTATACGTCAGCATCCATGGCGGTCCCGAGGGCCAGTCGCGTCCCGGCTTCCTGGGCAGCAACAACTACTTCGTCAATGAGCTGGGCATCGCCTACGTCGTGCCGAACGTGCGCGGCTCCACAGGCTATGGCAAGACCTACCTGAGGCTGGACAACGCCGAGAAGCGCGAGGACTCGGTCAAGGACATCGGCGCCCTCCTCGACTGGATCGGGAAGCAGCCCACCCTGGACTCCAAGCGGGTCATGGTCGGTGGCGGCTCCTACGGCGGCTACATGGTGCTCGCCTCGCTCGTCCACTACAGCGACCGGCTCTGCTGCGCCTTCGAATCGGTCGGCATCAGCAACTTCATCAGCTTCCTGCAGAACACCAGCGGCTACCGCCAGGACCTGCGGCGAGCCGAGTACGGGGACGAGCGCGACCCGAAGATGCGCGAGGTCTTCGAGAAGATCGCCCCTCTCAACCACGTGCAGAAGATCCAGAAACCCCTGCTGGTGGTGCAGGGGGCCAACGATCCCCGCGTCCCCATCTCCGAGTCGGAGCAGATCGTCGCCGCTCTGGAGAAGCGGGGCGTGCCGGTCTGGTACCTCGTGGGCAAGGACGAGGGGCACGGCTTCTCGAAGAAGACGAACACCGACTACCAGCGCGCCGTGCTGGTGCGCTTCATGCGGGAGTTCCTGCTGGGCGAGGGGAAGACCGCGAACCAGTCGCGGTAGCCCGGAGCCCTCACCCCCCGGCCCCCTCTCCCGGTCCGCCCAAGCACACCCTCCCCGGGAGAGGGGGGAGACTTACTTCTGATTTGCTTCTGCTGTTGGGACGGGTGGTGGCGCCCCTCTACCGGGGCGGGCGTGCTCGGGGGACCGGGAGAGGGGTCGGGGGTGAGGGTCCTACTCCGGTGGCGTATACACGGCCACACGGTTCCTTCCGCTCCTCTTCGAGAGGAGCAGGGCGTGATCGGCGGCGTGGTAGAGGTCCTGGGACGTGGCCATCTTGTCGGTGAGCTGGGCCACGCCGAAGGAGCAGCTCAGGGAGATCTTGAGGTCGCCGTAGCGGTGATCGAGGTCGAGCACCCGGTCGCGCAGCTTGAGCGCCAGCGTCTCCGCCTGAGGCCCCGTGGTCTCGGGCGAGAGGATCACGAACTCGTCCCCTCCGACCCGGGCCAGCGTCTGCTCCGGCCGCACCAGCTCCCTGGCCAGCAGCGCCACCTGCTTGAGCGCGAAGTCGCCGCACAGGTGGCCGTATGTGTCGTTGATCCGCTTGAACTCGTCCAGGTCGAAGATGACCAGAGACAGCGGCCGCACGTGCCGCTGCGAGCGCGCGAACTCGCGCTGGATCTCTTCCTCGAACTTGCGCTTGTTGTAGATCTCGGTCAGGCCGTCCAGCGACACGAGCTCGTAGATCGCCATGTGGTAGGCGCTCTCGACGTCCTGCTCGTGCAGGAACTTGAAATGCACCGCCGCGGTCTGGAAACGGTCGCCGGTCTTCAGCACC
>DATMER010000128.1:0-51995 GCA_035556715.1 Thermoanaerobaculia bacterium | reverse complement strand
AGCCTGAGATGATGCCGCCGGGGACCGGAAATGAGCCCCTCGCCCTCGGGGACTTGCCTCTCGCCCTCGGGGACTTGTGACTCGCCCTCGAGGGCGAGAGGCAAAATTCCGCGGGCGGGACGCGCCAGGTGGACCTCATCCTGTCAATCCTGCCGTGACAGAGGACTAGTAGGGGCGGGGCGCCCCTACGCGAGCTCGGCCAGGATCTCGGCGATGGCGATCTGCTCCGGCTCGGGCAGGGCGTTGCACTCCTCGTCGAGGATCTCCGCCATCCGGGCGACCGTCGGCCCCTCGAAGACCTTGCGCAGGTCGATCTCGACGGGGAGGACCTCCTGGAGCAGCGTCACCACCTGCGTAGCCATCAGGGAGTTGCCGCCGAGGTCGAAGAACCGGGCATTGAGCGGCACCTCGGCGACTCCCAGGACTTCGGCGAAGACACCGGCGACGAGCACTTCCAGCGGCGTGCGCGGGGTCTCTGCGGCCAGGGCCGGCTCGACCGGAGCCGGGAGCGCGCGGGGGTCGACCTTGCCGCCGGGCGTGAGCGGCAGGGCGTCGAGAGGCACAAAGGCGGCCGGCACCATGGCTTCCGGCAGCTTCCTGCGCAGCCAGCCCCGGAGTTGGTCGGACGAGGGCTCCCGCCCCGGTTCGGGCACGAAGTAGGCGACCAATCGACGGACGTTCGGCCTGTCTTCCCGCGCCAGCACGGCGGCCTCGCGCAGCCCCGGGCATCCCATCAGGACCGTCTCGATCTCCTTCAGCTCGATGCGGAAGCCGCGGATCTTGACCTGCTGGTCGATCCGTCCCAGGAACTGGAGGGTGCCGTCCGGCAGCCAGCGGGCCAGGTCGCCCGTGCGGTAGAGGCGCCCGCCCGGCTCCGGAGACCCGGGGTCCGGCACGAAGCGCTCGGCGGTGAGGTCCGGCCGTCCGAGATACCCCCGCGCCAATGGGCCGCCCAGGCACAGCTCGCCGGCCGCTCCCACGGGCTGGAGCTGTCCATGAATGTCCGCGACGCAGGCACGGCGGCCGGGGAGCGGCCGGCCGAGCGCCACCGTCCCGGGCCGGGAGACGGACGCGGCGTCCACCTCCAGGGTCGTCGCGGTGACCACCGCTTCCGTGGGTCCGTAGGCGTTGAGCAGGCGCGAGCCGGCCAGGGGGCTGCGCAGCCAGAGGCGGGCTTCCTCCACCGGCATGGCCTCGCCGCCCGCCGTGACCAGGCGCAGAGCTGGCGGCGCGCCGGAAGCATCCTCGCGGACCCACTGCCGCCAGTACGCCGTGGGCAGCTCGGCCACGGTGAGCCCCAGTCCTTCGGCGATCCGGGAGAACTCCGCGGGGGGCCAGATCTCCGGTCCGCGCAGGACCACGGTTGCGCCGCGAACCAAGGCTGACAGGAGCTGCTCCAGGGAGACGTCGAAGGCCGGCGAGGCGAAGAAGAGGGCGCGGTCGCGCTCACCCAGCTCCAGGAGGTCCGCCCAGGCGAGGATGTGCTCCGCCAGCGCCGCGTGCGTCACCCCGACCGGCTTGGGGCTGCCCGTGCTGCCAGAGGTATGGAGGACGTAGGCCAGGCTGTCCGGGAGCACCGCCGGGCGGGGGCCGGCAGGCGGGAGCCCGGGCGCAGTATCCCGCGACAGAACCGCCCGCGGCAGCACCACCGCCGGCCGCAGATCCTCAAGCAGGAAGGCCAGGCGCTCGGCGGGCAGCTCCGGGTCCAGGGGAGCGTAGACCGCGCCGGCCTTGAAGGTCGCGAGGAGAGCCACGATCAGGGCCGCCGAGCGCTCCATCATGACGGCCACGCAGTCCTCGGGGCCGATCCCCAGACGGTCCGCCAGGGCTTCCGCCTGGGCGTCGAGCTCGGCATAGGTGATCCGCTCGTCCCCGGAGACGACGGCCATGGCATCGGGGGTCCGCGCCGCCTGCTCCTCCACGAGCTGAAGGACCGTGGTCCTCCTGCCGCGGCCGGTGCCGTTCCACTCCAGGAGCTGGTGGCGCTCGGCTTGCGAGAGCAGCGGCAGCTCGGAGATGCGGTCCGCCCCCGGCGAGACTGCGATCCCCTCCAGCAGCACCCGCAGGTGCCCCAGCCAGCGGCGCACGGTAGCGGCGTCGAACAGATCCGAGGCGTACTCCGCCCGCGCGCGCCAGCCCTCTCCCTCCTGGTCTACCTGCAGCCAGAGGTCGAGCTTGGCGGTGCCCGTGTGCACGTCCACGAGCTCGGCGTCCAAGCCCAGAGGTATGGCGGCCTGATATGAGAACGCCACCTGGAAAAGCGGCGAGCGGGAGAGGCCGCGCTCCGGCGCCAGCTCTGCCGCCAGCCGCTCGAACGGGAGGTCCTGGTATGAAGAGGCGGACAGCACCGCCTCTCGCACCCTGTCCAGGGCTTCGGCAAAGGTCGGTGTCCGCGACAGGTCCGCGCGCAGGACCAGATTGTTGACGAAGAAGCCGATGAGGTCCTCGACCTCCGGCCGGTTCCGGTTGGCCACAGGCGTGCCCACGGCCACGTCGGCCTGCCCGGTCAGGCGGTGGAGCAGAACCTGCCATGCAGTCATCAGAAGCAGGAACGGCGTGGTGCGCCCATCGCGCGCGAGGGTGGGGAGCGGGGCCGAGACCTGGCCGCCGCGGAAGGACTGCACAGACGGGCGCGGCCGGTCCGTGGGCATCTCCAGAACAGCGAGGCCGGCCAGCCGGTCCCGCCACCAGGAGAGCTGGCTATCCAGGACCTCCGCGGGCCAGCGGCGCTGCCAGTCCGCGTAATCGGCGTACTGGAAGTCTGGCTCCGGGAGCGTCTGCCCGCGGTAAAGCGCGCCCACCTCGCGGGCCAGGAGGTCGAGGGACCAGCCGTCGCAGACGATGTGGTGCAGGTTCAGGAGGAGCCGCGAAGCCCCGCCGAGGCCACCGAGGCGGAGCAGGGCGAAGCGCACGAGCGGCCCCTGCCGCAGGTCGAAGGGCCGGCGGGCCTCTTCCCGGGCCAGCCGGTCCGCCTCCTCCTGCCGAGGGATCGGAGCGAGCCCGCGCAGGTCCACGACAGGCAGGGGCCGGGGCCGGTAAGGCTCCACGACCTGCATCGGCCTGCCCTGGACGGTGGTGAAGCGGGTGCGGAGGGTCTCGTGGCGCCGCACCACCTCGCCGAAGGCGCGCTCCAGGGCCGCCTCGTCCAGCGGACCGCTCAGGTCCAGGGCCTGGAACACGTTGTAGACCGGGCTGTCCGGGATCATCTGGTCCATGACCCAGAGCCGCTCCTGGGCGAAGGAGGGGGCGAGCGGCCCGTCCCGGGGGACCCTCCGGAACGCGGGCAGGTGCTCTTTCCGCGCCGACGTGACGAGGCGCGCCAGGCCCGCCACGGTGGGGGCTTCGAAGAGAGCGCGCAGAGGGAGCCCGGTCCCGAAAGCCTCGTTGGCTCGCGCCATCACCCGGGTGGCAAGAAGCGAGTGCCCGCCCAGCTCGAAGAAGCCCCGGTGCCGGCCCACGCTCTCGATCCCCAGCACCTGCGCCCAGATCTCCGCGAGAGCGGTTTCGACTGGACCCTTCGGGCTCTCGCCGGCATCCGGAGCCGGTCCGGGATAGGGCAGAGCGCGGCGGTCCACCTTGCCGTTGGGAGTGAGCGGCAGGGCGTCGACGGCCGTGAACAGGGACGGGATCATGAACTCGGGGAGCCGGCGAGCCAGCCACGCCCGCAGCTCCGTCGGGTCGCCGACGACATAGGCCACGAGCCGCCCGTCCCGAACATCCGCCACCGCTCGCACCACCGCCGGGTGCGACTCCAGGGCGGCCTCGACCTCCTCCATCTCGATGCGGAAGCCGCGCACCTTGACCTGCTGGTCGAGCCGGCCAAGGATCTCCAGCTTGCCGTCGGGGAGCCGGCGAGCGAGGTCGCCGGTGCGGTAGAGCGGCGCTCCGGATTTGCCCGGAAGGAACCTCTCGGCCGTGAGGTCCGGCCGGCCGCGGTAGCCGCGGGCCACGCCCGCCCCGCCGATCAGCAGCTCTCCGGTGACGCCTACCGGCACGGGCTGCATCTCGCGGTCCACGAGGTGGATCGACGTGTTGGCGATGGGCCGCCCGACCGGAATGGCCCGGTCCGCATCCTCCACCCGGTGGACGGCCGACCAGACCGTGGTTTCCGTGGGACCGTAAAGGTTCCAGAGCACGGCGGTGCGGTCGAGGAGGCTCCGGGCCAGCTCGCGGGGAAGGGCCTCGCCGCCGCAGAGTGCCGTGAGATCGGGAGATCCCGGCCAGCCCGACTCGATCAGCATCCGCCACGTCGCCGGAGTGGCCTGGAGCACGGTCGCGCCCGAGCGCTCGATCTCGGCGGCGAGGAGGGCGCCGTCCGCGGCGGTCTCCCGGCTCGCCATCACCACCCGGGCTCCCCTGGTGAGGGGGAGGAGGATCTCCAGCGCGGCGATGTCGAACGACAGCGTCGTGACCGCCAGCAGGACGTCATCCGGCCGCAGGGGCATGGCCGCCAGGAAGTTGGCCAGCGCGGCATGCGGCACCTGGACTCCCTTGGGCCGTCCCGTGGAGCCTGAGGTGAAGATCGTGTAGGCGAGGCTCTCCGGCAGGACCGGGACGTCGGGAGCGTGCTCGGGCTCTCCATCGGTATCCTGCGGAAGCAGCAGGAGCGCCCCCGAGTCCTCGATCATCCAATCCAGCCGCTCTCTCGGGTAGGAGGAGTCGAGAGGGACATAGGACCCGCCGGACTTCAGGATGCCGAGCAGGTTGACCACCATCTCAATGGAGCGGTCGCCGACGAGAC
The DNA here is from genome assembly GCA_035556715.1 of Thermoanaerobaculia bacterium. Taxonomy (GTDB): domain Bacteria; phylum Acidobacteriota; class Thermoanaerobaculia; order Multivoradales; family UBA5704; genus DATMER01. The sequence continues at coordinate 47,254 of DATMER010000128.1, read as the reverse complement.
CGACGGCGACCTCCGGACCCACGCCGAGCCGCCGCAGCCGGTGGGCCAGCCGGTTGGCCCGGATGTCCAACTCGCGGTAGGTGAAGTCTGCTCCTTCGCAGGAGAGGGCAATGGCGTCCGGCGTCCGCTCCGCCTGCGCCTCGAAGAGACGGTGGACGCACGTCTCCGGGACCGGCGAGCGGGTGTCGTTCCACTCGCGGAGGAGCTGGCTCCTCTCCTCGGGTCCCAGGAGAGGCAGTTCGGAGACGGGGCGGGGATCGTCGAGCCCTTCCAGCAGCATCAGGAGCGACCGCGACCAGCGGAGCACGGTCGTGCCGTCGAAGAGGTCGGTGTCGTGCTCGATCCACCCTTCGATCCGGTCGTCCAATTCCCTGAGCGACAGGGTCAGCTCCAGCTTGGCCGTGCCGGTGCCGATCTCCTCGACCGCGAAGGGCGACTCTCCTGGCGGCTGGAGGGCGAGCATGGCCTGGAAGAGAGGGGTGCGGCTCGGATCCCGCTCGGGCTGGAGCTCGTCCACCAGCCTGCCGAAGGGGACGTCCTGGTGCAGATAGGCCCCGAGCGCCGTCTTCCGGACGCTCCCGATCAGCTCAAGGAACCGGAGGGCTCCGCCGAAGCGGGTTCGCAGCACGAGGGTATTGGCGAAGAGCCCGATCAACCCCTCGATTTCCACCCGGCCGCGGTTGGCCACGGGCGCGCCGACGCGGATGTCGTCCTGGCCGCTCAGCCGGTGGAGGAGGGTCTGGAAGGCCGCCAGGAGGACCATGAACGGAGTGGCCCCGGCGCAGCGGGCGAGCCGGCCCGGGATGTGGATTGGCACGCTGGCCCCCCGGTGCCGCTGCCGCGGAGGGCGCGGGCGGTCCAAAGGCAGCTCCAGAGGAGAAAGATCGCCCGCCATCTCGCGCATCCACCAATCGGGCCGCGCCGGCTGCTCGCGCTGCCAGACGGCATAGTCCGCGTACTGCACCGGCAGCTCCGGGAGGGCCTCTCCGCGGAGCAGGGCCGAGACCTCCCGCGCCAGGATCTCCAGCGACCAGCCATCCGCCACGATGTGATGGAGGTTCACCAGGAGCCGGTTTTCCTCCCGGTTCGCCCTAAGACTCAACAGAAAGGTCCGGATGAGCGGACCGCGGGCGAGGTCGAAGGGCCGGCGGGCCTCCTCGGAGGCGAGCCGCCGCGCCTCTCCGGCCGGGTCGGGCAGCCCGGAGAGATCGACTACCGGCAGCTCGACAGGCGCGGGAGGGGCGATCTCCTGCCAGGGCTCCTCGCCAGGGAACGTGGTGCGGAGTGCCTCGTGCCGGGCCACCACGGCGGAGAGGCTCGCCCGCAGAGACGCGGGATCGCCGGAGACTCGCGCCAGGCCCGGCATGTTGTAGGCAGGGCTGTCAGGGTCGAGCCGGTGCAGAAACCAGAGCCTCTGCTGGGGGGTGGTGAGGGGGATTCGCCCGTCCCGGGGAGCTCGCCGCAGGGGCGAGAAGACACCGGAAATGCCTTGCACCCGTCGGGCAAGACCGGCCACGGTCGGCTCCTCGAAGAGCAGGCTGACGGGCGCCTCGATCCCCAGGGCGTTCCGCACGCGGGCTGCGGCCTGCGCGGCCAGCAGCGAGTGGCCGCCGAGGTCGAAGAAGTCCTCCCGGAGGCCGATGCGCTCGCGCCCCAGGACCTCGCCCAAGATCCCCGCGAGGAGCCGCTCCAGATCGTCGCCGGGGACTTCGGCCCGCTCGGGCTCCGCGGGGGTGGGCAGGGCGCGGCGGTCCACCTTGCCGTGCGGCGTGAGCGGCAGCGCGTCGAGGTGCTGGAAGACGGTGGGGACCATGGCGTCCGGCAACCGTTCGCGGAGATGGTCCCTCATCTCCGCATCCCGCTCTCCGGTCCACCAGGCGACGAGGCGGCCCTCCCGGAGCCCGACCACGGCCTCCCGCACGCCCGGGTGAGTGGCGAGAGCCGCCTCGATCTCCCCGGGCTCGATGCGGACGCCACGGAGCTTGATCTGGTGGTCGAGGCGGCCGAGGACCTCGATCTCGCCGTCCGCCCGGCGCCGTCCCAGGTCGCCGGTGCGGTAGAGGCGGCCCCCGGCCTCGAACGGGTCTGGGACGAAAGCGGCGGCGGTGCGGGCGGGGTCGTCCAGGTAGCCCCGTCCCAAGCCCGCTCCGGCGATGCAGATCTCCCCCGGGAACCCGACCGGCTGGGGCTCCAGATCCGGAGAGAGCACGTGCAGCCGCAGGTTGGGGATCGGCCGGCCGATAGAGGTGTGGACGGCGTCCTCGGGGACGGCTCGCAAGAACGCGTGGCTAACCCGGTCGGCGCACTCGGTAGGGCCGTAACCATTGATGAGCGGCACCCAGCGCCGCGCCAGCTCCGGCGGGAGCGCCTCGCCCGTCGAGATGAGCCATCGGAGGTTGGGCCTCCCGGGGAGGAGGGAGAGCACCGAGGGGACCAGCTCCAGGACGGTGATCTTCCTGCGCTCCACCTCAGCTACGAGGAGATTGGGGTCCCGGATGACGTCGTCCGGCAGGATCTCCACGGTGGCTCCCACGAGCAGGGGAGCCAGAAGCTGCCAGAGGGAGATGTCGAAGCTCGGCGAGGCTGTCTGTGCCACGCGGTCGTCTGGTGTGAGACCGAGGTCGCGGACCTTGGAGAGGAGGTGGTTGAGCAGGCCCCGGTGGGGGATGAGGACGCCCTTGGGATCTCCGGTGGAGCCGGAGGTGAAGAGGAGGTAGGCGAGGCTCTGGTCGGACCCCCTCCCCTTGCGTCCCCCACGCCCGGACCCTGCTATCTCTCCCTCGCGGATCTGCAGCCGAGCCCCGCTCAGCGCCACCATCCGGGCCAGCCGCGGCTCCGGATAGTTCGGGTTGAGCGGCAGGTAGACCCCTCCGGCCTTCAGGACTCCCAAGAGAGCCACCAGCAGAGAGGCCCCGCGCTCGGCCCAGACCGCCACGGGCTCCTCTGGCGCCAGTCCTCTTTCCAGAAGAGCCCGAGCCATCTCATCCGAGCGCCCTCTCAGCTCCGCGTAGGTCAGGACCCCATCCGGCGCAGAGACCGCGATCGCTGCCGGCGTGCGCTCCGCCTGCTCCTCGAACAGCTCGTGGACGCGCCGATCGGGAAGGGGGGCCGCGGTCCGGTTCCACTCCAGGAGCTGCCGCTGTTCCGCGGTGCTGAGCAGCGGCAGCTCGCCGATCGAACGGTCCGGGTCCTCCGCGGCGGCTCCCAGGAGGGTTGCGAGATGCCCGAGGAGGCGCTCGGCAGTGGCCGGCTCGAACAGGTCCGTGTTGAAGGTCAGGGCCAGCTCGATCCCCCGGGAAGTCTCCGCCGCCATCAGCTCCAGGTCGAGCTGCGAGAAGCGCCGCTCCAGGGCCAGCGACTCCAGGACCATCGACCCGGTGCGCACCTCGGCTCCCTCGATGCCCAGGGCGAAGGCCGCGAGGTCGCCCGTGCCCGGCAGGTGGGCGCGCTGGAAGGCGAGCATCACCTGGAAGACCGGCGGCCGGGCCAGATCCCGCTGCGGCTGCAGCCGCTCCACGAGCAGCGGGAAGGGATAGTCCTGGTGCCGGAGGGCGCCCATCGCCACGCCGCGGACCCGCTCCAGGAGCTGCCCGAAGGTGGGGGAGCCCGACAGGTCCGACCGCAGCACCACCGGGTTCACCAGGTAGCCGACCGTGTCATCGAGGTCATGGCCCAGGCGGCCCGAGGTGGGCGAGCCCACCAGCAGGTCGGTCTGGCCCGAGGCGCGGTGGAGCAGCACGTCGAGCCCCGCCACCAGGAACGGGAACGCCCGGCTTGTGGGCAGCTCCAGCCCCATCCGCCGGGTGCGCGAGCCGCCCCGGAAGGTCCGCACGGCCGGGCGCGGCCGGTCCGAGGGCAGCTCGCAGACGGGTAGCTCCCCCGCCAGCCGCTCGCTCCAGTACGCCCAGTGCCGCTCCGCCGCCCTTCCCTCCAGGCGCTCCCGCTGGCGGGCGATGAATTCGGAGTAGGGGAGGGGAGGCGGGGCGGAGAGGGTCCCCTCGTACAGCAGCCCCAGCTCACGCACGAGCACCGCGAGCGACCCGAGGTCAGCGACCAGGTGATGGATGACCAGGAGAAGGACATCATTCGCCCCGGTCCGGAGCAACCGGACGCGCAGCAGCGGGTCGCCCTCGAGATCGAAAGGCTGGTCCGCCTCCGACTGAAGGTAGCCTTGGAGCCGCGCCTCCTCCCAGGCCGCGGCGTCCTCTTCCCGGAAGTCGAGCGCGTCTCCCTGGCGGAGGCACTGGACCGGCCCGTCCGGCGTCTCGTGGAAGCTCAGCCGCAGGGCGTCGTGCCGCTCCGTCAGCCGCTCGAAAGCCCGCTGAAGACGGCTGCTGTCGAGCTGGCCCCGCACCCGGGCCGCGGCCGCGATGTTCCATGCCGCGGCCTCTGGCCGCAGCCGTTGAAGGAACCAGAGAGCGCGCTGCCCCTGCGAAAGCGGCAGCCGGTTCGTAAGCATCAACGCAAAAAATCTCCGAGAGCTATCGGAATGTGATGATAGCCCAAGGTTGCGGGCTCCCACCTCCCCAGTGATTCATAGCTAGTAGCGGAACTATCAAAATGATAGTGGTACTACCTTTGCATTTGCGCCCAAGGCAGCGCGGCTCCCCCTGCCGCTCTCCCGCGCCCCGCGGGTCTTTCCTGGTCTTCCAGAGGAGGTTCTCCAATGAAAAGGCTCTTGTCGGCTTTGCTGGCCGTGCTGGGCGGGCTTGCGCTGGTGCCGACCTTGGCGGCGACTGTCGTCCCGCAGCTCGACCCGCTGCATGGGCTCGTGGTCGCTCCCGCTGGCTTCGTTGCGACTCCGGCGCCCCGGGAGCTCTCCCAGGTGCAAGGCGAGCTGAGCGCGGCCACGCTGGCCGACGTCTCGGCGTTCCACTCCGCCGCCGGCTCCGAGTGGAAGCTCTGGATCGATCGCCGCTCCGGCGCCGTCGCGCTAGTCGAAGGACAGGGTCTCCCCTGGGCTTCCGGAGGGACGAGCACCTCCGCCCTGGAGGCCAAGGCGCGGGCGCTGATCGCCGATTACCCGAACCTGTTCCAGGTGCCGGCCTCTCAGCTCGTCCTCGACGCCCGCAACACGCGCCAGTTCGGCGACCGCGGACAGTTCTGGAACGTCGCCTTCAACCAGGTGATCGGCGGCGTCCCCGTGGACGGGGCCTCCATCGTGTTCCGCGTCTCCCACGGCAACCTGGTGCAGTTCGGCGTCAACCGCGCCATTCCGGTATCGGCAGGAGTAGCGGGGGTCCAGCCCACGATCTCCGCGGCGGCGGCCAAGGCCAACCTCGCCACGTTCCTCGGCGGTCTCCTCTCCGGAGACCAGTTCCTGCAGGACGGCGTGCTTTCCTGGGTGCAGCGCGGCACGGCCGATGAGGTGGGCTACACCGGTCCGATCGGCGGCGGCTGGCAGCCGGCCCTCGTCTACCGCTTCCTGTTCACCCGCGCCGACTCGATCGGTACCTGGCTCTCGCTGGTCGACGCGCGCACCGGCCAGGTCCTCCGCTTCGTCGACGCCAACGACTACGTCTCCGTGCTCAAGGGCTCGGCCCTGACCGAGCACAACTGCGCCGATCCGAGCAACTGCGTGCCGGGCACGGCGGAGGAGCTGCCCGTGACCATGCCCAACGCGAAGCTGACCTTCGTGGGCGGGGCCTGCTCCGGGAACGGCTGCTACACCAACTCGGCCGGCGCCTTCAACTACCCCGCGGGCGCCCTGTCGGCCACGGCGACGCTGGAAGGCAAGTACTTCAACTTCGTCGACGGCTGCGGCCCCATCGCGGCCACGACCGCCACGCCGGGCAACCCCGACCTCGGCACGTCGGACCCGGTGCCGAACGTCAACACCGACTGCCACCCGGCGCACCGGGAGTCCGCTCCGAACAGCGGCCCGCTCTTCGGCGGCACGGGCGACACCCACTCGGCCCGGACCATCTACTACCACCTGAACCTGATTAACCAGAAGTCGCGCTTCTACCTGCCCCACAACCAGTGGCTCAAGGGCGTGGACGGCACCGACGTGGTGCCGACCGTCCTCACCAACGGTCCCCCGGCCTGCAACGCCTTCTGGGCTGGCGGCCAGGACCTCTTCGCGTTCCTGCGCCTGACTCCCGGCCTGGGCTGCAACAACACGGGCGAGGTCCCGGCCGTGGGCCTGCACGAGTTCGGGCATGGGCTCGACGAGCACGACGGCACCGGCGACGCGCCCGAGCAGGCCACCGGCGAGGCCATGGGCGACACCTTCGCCTTGCTCCAGGGCCAGAAGGCCTGCTTCGGCTCCGGCTTCCGGCTGCCGGACGCGACCGATCCCTGGGCCAACACCGCGGGCTATGGCGACGCCAACACCGGCAGCAAGTCCCGGCTCTGCACCGGGGTCCGCGAGCTCGACTACACCCGGCTCTGCAGCCAGGGGTCCGGCCCCGATTGCGCGGCGCCCCGGGACCCCGACGCCCCGAACGGCTCCCGCTCGGGTCTGAACCCGCCGGCCAACCCGGTTGACGCCGGCACCCCGGCGCGCTGGAACCACATGATCGAAACCGCCCCCATGGGCACGCCCGACGGCCTCTCCAACTTCTACGACTGCGGCGGCCCGGAGACCACCGGCTGCGCCGGTCCGCTCAACCACGGCTGCCACTGCGAGTCGTCCATCCCCTCCCAGGCCAACTGGGATCTCGCCAAGCAGCTCATCTCGGCCGAGTTCGGCGGCAACGTCTACGCCGATCCGCCGGGGCCGGCCGAGGTCTCGGGCTGGCAGTACATGGATCGCCTCTGGTACCTGACCCGCGATCTCGCGGTCTCCGGCTACTCGGTCACCGGTCCCTTCCCCGAGGGGACGACCAACGGCTGCACCGTGACCGACTGGTACTCCACCTACCGCTTCATCGACGACGACAACGGCAACCTGGCGGACGGCACGCCGCACGCCGACATCCTCTTCTCCGCCTTCGACCTGCACGGCATCGCCTGCGGCGCGGCCTCCGATCCGGACAACCAGGGCTCCGGCTGCCCCGCCCCGATCGCCGCATCCACCGCGGGCACCTGCGGCGCGGACGCACCGGTCCAGCTCACCTGGACCCCTTCCGCAGGCACGCCGGCAATCACCGAATACCGCGTCCTGCGCAACACGCTCGGCTGCGGCTTCGGCTTCACCCCGGTCGGCACGGTCGGCGGCTCCCGCACCTTCTTCGAGGACAGCGAGGTCGCCCCGGGCGTGACCTACTACTACAGCATCCAGCCCGTGGGGCAGAACGCCTCCTGCTACGGGCAGGTCTCCAACTGCGTGACCGTGACCCCGTCGGCCTGCGGCGCCGTTTCCGTGCCGCCCCCGTCCCAGGTCACTCTCTCCAACGCCGGTCCGAACGCCATCCAGGTCGACTGGACCGCGGCCGCGGGCGCTGGCTCCTACAAGATCCTGCGCAAGGCCGGCTCCTGCTCGTCGAGCTCTCCCGAGGCGGCGGTAGGCGTGGTAGCCGCTCTGGGCACGACCTTCGTCGACCAGGACGGCATCGTCGGCGGCCAGACCTACTCCTACCGCGTCGCCTCTTCGGCCGGGACCTGCGCCTCCTGCGCCGGCGCCCCCTCGGCCTGCGAGTCCGTCGAAGCCACCGGCGACTGTGACGCTCCGCCCGCCTTCGCCGGCGTCAAGAGCGTCACCAGCGCGACCGACGGCTCCTGCCGGCTCGACGTCAAGTGGGACGCCGCCACTCCCGGTTGCGGCGGAGCCACGATCTCCTACGACGTCTTCCGCAGCACCGACCCCGACTTCACCCCGTCGGCCGCCAACCGGATCGCCACCGGCGTCACCGGGACGAGCTACGCCGACGAGAGCGTGACGAGCGGGACCCGCTACACCTACATCGTCCGAGCCGTGGACTCCAACGGCAACTCCGACGGCAACCTGGCGCGGCGCACGGAGGCCCCCGCGGGCCAGCTCACCCCAGGAACCTTCCAGGACGACGCCGGCGACACCCTGCCGGTCAAGCTCCGCGGCTGGGCCATCCGGAACTCCGGGCCGAACAACGCCACGAAGCACTACGCCACCAGCGCCGAGGGCAACTACCCCGGCAACGCCTGCCTGGGCCTGGAGAGCGACACCATTCACCTGGGCGCGAACCCGACGCTCTCCTTCCGCTCGCGTTACGACCTGGAGACCGGCTGGGACGGCGGCTATGTCGAGGTGGCCACCGAGGAGACCGGCTTCACCAACTGGACCAAGCTCGGCAGCGTGAACTACCCGGCAGTCATGGCCGGCCCGCTGGGCGAGCCCGCCTGCGGCGGCCCCGGCTTCGCCGACGGCCAGCCGGTGTTCACGGGCACCTCGCTGCTCGACCAGTGGTCGAACCACTCCGGGTCACTCTCGGCCTACGCCAACAAGACGGTGCGCATCCGCTTCCTGTTCAGCTCCGATGGCGCGACCGAGCAGGGCGGCTGGTTCGTGGACGACGTCCAGGTCGCCGGCGCCAGGCTGGCGGGACCGTGCAGCAACTGCAGGTTCGTTGACGACTCGGATGCCGCGGTCGAGCGCTACGCCTTCTTCTTCAAGGCGGACGCCAACGCTTCCAACGGCGGGTACCACATCCGCACGGGGAAGAAGTCGCAGGCCCCCCAACCCTACGTGAAGCTCGCCTTCCAGGGCGACACCATCACCTACCACTACGCCACCTCGCGGAAAGGCGGTGAGGCGGACGTCTTCATCGACGGCCAGCTCCGCGAGACGATCTCCTACTACGGGCCGACCTACCACGTGGAGTTCGGCGCCTCGAAGACCTACAGCGGCCTCGGGGCCGGTCCCCACGAGATCAAGATCATCCTCAAGTTCGAGGCGGTCTACGTGGACGGCTTCACGCTCGGCGACTGCGGCCAGGCCCTGGCCTCCGCGGTCGAGTACACCACGACGACCACTTCCAGCAAGAGCGACCTGAGCCTCGGCCCGATCGTCACCAAGCAGATCCAGGTGGGGCCGGATGACGGGGTAGTCTCGGTGCTGGTGGAGGGCGGCAGCAAGCTCATGACGGTCCGGATCCTCGACTCCCTGGGCCAGGTGGTCGCCACCGGGAGCGGGCTCCTCGTCAAGGGCAAGGGGTTTACGGAATCGGGAGTCGACGCGTCCGTGTCGAAGCCCGGGACCTACACCGTCCAGGTGCTGCGACCGCTTGGAGTCACCGGCGGCCAGGTGGAGATCAGCATCGCCAAGACGGCCCGGATTCCCTGAGCAAGGGAGAGAACACGGACTTGCACGGACTTTCCTGGACTTCCCGTCCATGATCGTCCGTGCCTGTCCGTGATCGTCCGAGTTCTCCCTTATCCTTGTCGGGATGAAGCCGCTCGTCTCTCTCGCCCTGCTGTTCGCAGCGATCCTGGCTCTTGCTGCGGACAAGCCGGCTCCGGCCGGCCCTCCGAGCGTCCTCCTCCTGACCCTGGACACGACCCGGGCCGACGCGCTGGGGGCGGGCACTCCGGCGCTGAGCAGCCTGGCCGCCCGCGGGGCGCGGTGGACCCAGGCTGTCAGTCCCTCTCCGATCACCCTGCCGGCCCACACCTCGCTCCTCACCGGCCTGGTCCCGCCCGAGCACGGGGTGCGCGACAACGGCACGGCCGTTCTCCCCAGGGATGTGCCCACGCTGCCCGCGGCCTTCGCCTCCCGCGGCTATGTGACAGCGGCGTTCGTGGCCTCGCGGGTCCTCGACCGGCGCTTCGGCCTCGCGCGCGGCTTCCAGCACTACGACGACAGGGCCCCGGCCGAGCAGATCGGCGAGTACGGCTACCCCGAGCGCAACGCCCGCCAGATGACCGACGCCGCCCTCGAGTGGCTGCCGAAGCGTCCCGCGGGCAAGCCGCTGTTCCTGTGGGTCCACTACTACGACCCGCACGCGCCCTACGGTCCGCCGGATGTCGACTCGCGCGCGGGCGACTCCCAGCGGTACGCCGGGGAGGTCGCCTACATGGACCGCGAGATCGGCCGGCTTCTCAAGGCGCTGCCCGGCGGCGCGGACCGCTGGGTGATCGCCGCGGTGGGGGACCACGGCGAGTCCCTGGGCCAGCACGGGGAGCGCACCCACGGTCTTTTCCTCTACCACGCGACCCTGCGCGTGCCCCTGATCCTTGCCGGCCCCGGGGTGCCGAAGGGCAGGGCGGTGCAGGAGGCCGCGCCCACGCTCCGGCTGGCTTCCACCCTCCTGCGCCTGGCGGGAGCCGGACCGGCCGCGGCTCCTTTCGGACAGCCGCTTCCAGGACTGGGTGGGTCCGCGGCCGGTCCGGTCTACCTGGAGACCCGCTTCCCGCTGAGCGCCTACGGCTGGAGCCCCTTGGAGGGGGTCTTCGACGGCCGCTGGAAGCTGATCGTCGCCCCCCGGCCGGAGCTGTACGACCTGGGGTCTGATCCGGGAGAGACCCGCAACGTGCTGGACGGCCAGCGCGAGCAGGCCCGCCGCCTCCGGAACGCGCTCCAGGCGGCGCAACGCTCCTTCAAGACCCGGAAGGCCGACGCCGCCGACCCCGAGCTGGCGCGCTCGCTCCAGAGCCTCGGCTACGCCTCGGGCTCCGGCTCCAGCGGCAAGGGAACGCTCGACCCCAAGGACGGCGCCCCCCTGATCGAGGAATTCATGGCGGCCAAGGAGCTGACGCAGGGGGGCAATCCGCGGGCAGCGGTCGCGAAGCTCACGGAGCTGGTGCGCCGCAGCCCGGGCAACATCCCCTTCCTGACCGCGCTCGCCACGGCGCAGCTCGCCAGCGGCGACGGCGAAGCGGCCCTTGCAACCTACCGCCGGGCCGCCCAGGAGAACCCCCGGCTCGACTTCCTCCACCAGAACCTCGCGGATGCCTACGTCCGCCTCGGCCGGATGGGGGAGGCGAAGAAGGAGTACGAGCTGACCCTGGAGCTGAACCCGCGCCTCGCCGCGGCCTGGTGGGGTCTGGCCGACCTGGCCCAGAAGGAGGGCAAGCCCGCGGAGGTCCGGCGGCTGCTCACCGAGGCCGTGAACGCAGGGACGGAGAGCGTGTCCATCCTGGTCCGGCTGGCCGAGGTCGAAGCCAAGGCCGGGGATGCCGCCGCCTCCGAGCGCCATTTCCGCCAGGCGGTCGAGCTCGCCCCGGCCTGGGTCCCCGCGTGGCTGGTCTGGGGACAGATCGCCGAGAACCAGGGAAAGTTCGACCAGGCGCTGGAGCGCTATTTGAAGGCCGCCGAGGTCGCGCCCGGCCAGCCCGCCCCGCTCCTCGGAGCCGGCCGCGTCCTCCAGAAGAAGGGGGACCCCCAGGGAGCCCGGCAGTATCTGGAGAGGGTCATCTCAATCGCCCCCGGCTCCGCGGAAGCCCGGGAGGCCCGGCGGCTCCTGGGTTAGCTCAAAAGCCCCGTGGGCGCCAGGACCAGCGTCAGCACGAACGCGGCCACCTCGGTGAACCCGAGCCCCAGGGCAACCCCGAGCGCGGCCGCCGTCCAGGCTTTCCTTTTCGGGACGGAGCCGGCGCCGCGCAGGCCGGACGCCAGGGCTGCCACGGCCAACCCCACGAACAGGGCGGGCACAAGGGTCCGGATTCCGAGCAGCATCAGGTTCTCGAACGGGAAGACCCCTCCGGACAGCAGGCCGAGATCCTGGCCGCCGGTCACCAGGACATCGCTCGCTCTTCGAATGTAGGCGGGAAGGACCGCCGCGAGGTACAGGTGCAGGAGGGTGACGTACACCTGGAACAACGGTCCCAGGAAACCGGTCAGATAGGCGCCCAGGACGAACGGGGTCTTCCGGTCCTTGACCAGGCGGGAGACGGCGAGGCTGGTCAGGTACCAGAGCAGGACGCTGCGCAACAGGAAATCGACGTGAGGGGGCAACTCGTGCCGCGGCCCGATATTCGCGAGCTGATACGCTTGGTAGTACGAGGCCCCGCGATGAGGATCCAGGGCGAGGAAGAAGCTCAGGATGTAGCCGCGCCCGCCGAACCGTTCTCCCTGCACCAGCGAGCCGTCGATGGCGTGCGCCAGCAGGCCGGGATTGCCCTGCTTCAGGCTCTCGAGACGGTCGAGCACGAGGCGGAACCGGTCCTCCGGCAGCAGCCGAAGGGCCAGCATCAGCTCCTCCTGCTCGCGCCATGCTTTCGACTGCTCGGCAGGCAAGGCGCGCTGGACCTCCTCCCAGCGCCGGCCGTACGCTTCCAGCTCGTCCCCGGAGCCAGTCATCAGGAGGGGTCTGGTCGCGACGAAGCCCGCGACCGACCTGGGCAGGGCCCAGGACGCCGTGAGGATCACGAACGCGAGCGTCGTGCCCTGCAGCAGGAAGGTGACGGCCGGCTTGAGCTGAACCGCGTCGGGAGGCAGGCGGGTAAAGAACCCCAGGGGCGATCTCAGGATTTCCGAGAACCGCCGCCTGTACGTCGAGAAGTCGAGAAGAAGCGTGGAGAGCTTGATCTCCGCCTCGGCAAGCTCCTCCAAGGCGCCCGGACCTCCAGCGGGATCTTTTCTCTTTGCATCCTGCTTCATCGTCGACCGCCTTCTACTGGATGAGGCGCCGTCCGGCCTCCTGCCGCAACATCCTCAACTCGCGGTCCCCGGGCCAGCGCGCGATCCCCCGGTCGAGCGCCTCCTCGGCTCCGGCCGCGTCCCCGACCTCGAAGGCGAGCCCGGCAAGCGCCTTGACAGCGGCCGGCCCCTTGGCTTCGATCTCCGGCCAGAGCTCGCCGATCTCCCGGCCCTGGAGATACCGCAGCTCCAGATCCTGGGGAGCGACGGCGAGCCCCCGGGCCGCGGCTTCGGCTGCGTCGTCCCGCCTCCCTCGCCGGAGGTGGATCACCGCGAGATAGCGGTAACCCTCCACGAAGTCCTGCTTGATCTCCACGGCCTCTTCATAGGAGGCCCGCGCCTCATCCAGCCGGCCGGTGCGGTACTGGATCTCCCCGAGGAGAGCCCGGGGCACGTGGGACTTCGGGTGGTCTCGCGACAGGTCGGACAGCTCCGCCATGGCGGCGGTCAGGTCCCCCCGGTCCCGGACGAGGAGGGCCTGGTCGAGCCGCCGCTTCAGGTCCTCCTCGGCCTTGCCCACCCTGCCGTGCATCACCAGGGCGAGCGAGGCGAGCGCCGCCATCAGCGCGGGCGCGGCCCAGCGGTTCCGGCGTCCGAACCGGAGCACCAGCACCGTGAAACCGGGCATCGCCCCGAAGATCAAGGGAGGGAAGGCCAGGGAGCCGACCACGGCCGCCGCAGCCAGCACCGGTGCCGCGGCCGGCCGGAGCGCCTGGAGCGCCACCCCGGCTGCGGGCATCAACGAGGCCAGCAGCTTCGGCCGCTCCACCAGGAACAGCTCCACCATCGCCGCGTCGATCAGGACGATCCCCAGCGCCAGGGCCGGGAGCCAGCGGAGCCGGTCGGAGGGTGCTTCCCGGAAAGCCGCATCCTCCACCGGGGATCGCAAGGCCAGCCAGACCACCAGGCACAGGAGCAGCCAATGGACGAGGTGGAAGCCGGGGATTGTCGCGACCGGGGCGAGCCACAGGTGCGATGCCATGTGCAGCGGGAAGAGGAGGAGCGACAGGAACCGGATCGGGCGGCCGGCGAGCGCGGGCGCGGTGAGGACCAGGAAGGGGAGGAGGAAGTCGGTCCCGACGAAGAACCAGTCCACCAGGCCGATCCAGGGGACGCGCAGCAGCATCTCGCCACCCGCGGGCACGGTCCAGTGCCACCACCCCGCGGCGATGGCCGCGGCCTCCACCGCCCAACTGATCGCGCCCAGGAACAGGCACCCCCAGGCGACCGCGAGGAACAGCCGCGGTCCCCCCTTCTCCTGCCGCGCGAACCTCTCGCCCAGCCACCACGCCAGATAGGCCACGATCGCCCAGCCCGCCACCTCCTGGAGCGAGACCCCGAAGACCGGCAGCAGCGGATCGTGGATCTGGTAGGGGAGGGACGCGCCGAGCCCCTCGCGGGTCACCCACGCCACGGCCATTCCGCGCAGCAACCCGTACACCGCCACGGAAACCCAGAACGCCAGCGCCCGCTGCCGCGGCAGGAAGCGGCACGAGTGCCAGACCAGCAGCGCGAGCACCACCAGCGAGGGGAGGGTCAGGACGAGGACGCGAGGCTCCATGGATGGGAAGAGCGTAGCATCGACAGGGGAGAGGATGCGGCTATATATCCGGAGCGGGAATCTATATGGGGAGAAGGTATCCCCATATAAACCCGGCTTCGTTTATATGGGGGAACGCTTCCCCCATATGGATTTCCTTCCGGCTATATGAGTACGACGCAAGTCTATATGGGTAGGGTGCTCGTCTATATGTTTTTTGTCCAAGTTTATATGGGGGAACCGTTCCCCCTCGCGTTGGAGCCCCGTCCCCTGCCCTTCCCGCTCCGCGTGAGAGCGGGCCAGCACTGGGCACAGAAGCTGCACCCATCCCCGCGCCGTGAGGCTCGCTCCGCCCCTTTTTGCGCTGTCCCTGATCCTGGGCTCGGTGTCCCTCCAGGCCCAGTGCCAGACCTACTCCGACCTGACCTACGCGACGTATCAGGGCTCCGGCGGCACGACCCAGGAGCTGAAGCTGGAGCTTCTCGTCCCCACGGCCGCGGCGCCCGTGCCCGTCGTGGTGTGGATCCACGGCGGCGGATGGTTCAGCGGCAGCCGGCTGCCCATCCCGTCCGGCGTCTCGGCGCTCTGCTCCAAGGGCTACGCGGTGGCGAGCATCGACTACCGCCTGACGGACGTGGCCATCTGGCCGGCCCAGATCCAGGACGTCAAGGGGGCCGTCCGCTGGCTGCGCGCCCATGCCGCCGCCTACAACCTCGATCCGGACCGCGTCGCGGCCTGGGGCGCGTCGGCCGGCGCCCATCTCGCGTCCATGCTGGGGACCTCCGGGGACGAGGACACCGTCACGGTCGGCAACGCCACCATGGACCTGGAGGGCTCGACGGTCGGCAACGCCGGCTTCTCGAGCCGCGTCCAGGCCGTGGTGAGCTGGTACGGGTACGGCGACTTCCTCCAGATGGACTTCTACCCGACCATCCAGGAGCACGACGCGAGCGGCTCCCCCGAAAGCCGGCTGATCGGCGCCGGGCTCCAGACGGCTCCGGAGCGCGCGGCCACGGCGAGCCCCCTCACCTTCGCCTCGCCGGACGATCCGCCCTTCCTGGTCATGCACGGCACCCTCGACGACCTGGTGCCGTTCAACCAGAGCGAGCTGCTGGTGGACGCCCTGCGCCTGCACGGGGCGCGGGTCACTTGGGTGCCGGTCCCGAACGCCGGCCACGGCGGCTCCTCCTTCACCACCACGGCGAACCACCAGACCGTCTACGACTTCCTGAAGCCTGTACTGCTCGACCTTCCGGCCGTGATGGTCCGGGTGGACGCCACGGATCCGTCCGCCTCCGAGCCTTCCAGCACTGCGACCTTCACGGTCTCGCGCACGGGGAGCACGGCGTCGCCCCTGACCGTGCGCTGGGCTCCGGGCGGCACGGCGCGGATCGGCACCGATTACAGCCTAGCCGCCCCCTGGTCCGTGACCCTCCCTGCGGGGGCCGCGTCCTCCACCCTGACCCTCCGGCCGGTGAACGACCTGCTCGTCGAGGGGGACGAAACCGTCGTGGTCAAGCTGGCCTCTGACCCTGCCTACCGGATCGACGACACCGGCGACTCCGCGACGGCGATCCTGACCGACGACGACGCAGCGGCGGGCCTGCCCGTGGTCACGATCGAGGCCTCGGACCCGTCCGCCTCGGAGATCGGTGCGGCCGGCGGCTCTTTCACGGTCTCGGCCGATCCCGCCCCGGTCGCGGACCTGACCGTCCGGTACTCCGTCTCGGGCACGGCCATGAACGGAGTGGATGTCGCTGCGCTGCCCGGCGTGCTGACCGTGCCGGCCGGGGTTCCCTCCGTGGACATCGACCTTACCGTCCTGACCGACGCCCGGATGGAGACCTCCGAGACCGTGATCCTGACCCTGGAGGCATCCTCTTCCTACGAGGCCGGCTCGCCCTCCAGCGCGAGCGTCCGGATCGCGGAGCAGGACGGCGAGTCGGACACGCCGGTCATCTCCGTGTCCGCCACCGATCCTCATGCCTCCGAGCCCGGCGCGAGCGGCTTCTTCGCGATCACGCGCACCGGGAGCACGGCCGCCTCGCTGATCGTCGACCTTGCCATCGGGGGGAGCGCGCAGGAGGGGTCCGACTTCTCCGGCGTTCCGGACATGGTGTTCTTCGCCAAGAACGTGCCGCAGATCTTCGTCCTCATCCAGCCCGGGGATGACGCGGTGACGGAGGGGCCGGAGACGGTCACTCTATCGGTACAGCCGGGCCCGTCCTTCCTGCTGGGACCCTACTCCGGGAGCGTGGTGACGATCGCGGACGACGAGCCCTCGTCCGCCGACGGCTTCTACCCGCTCACCCCCTGCCGGCTCGTGGACACCCGCGGTCCGGCCGGACCCCGGGGGGCGCCCCGGCTGCAGGCCGGGGAGATCCGCGTGTTCGAGCTCGGGGGCCGCTGCGGCATCCCGCCCGACGCCACCGCCCTGGCGCTGAACGTGACCGTGGCCAGCCCGGACGCTCCGGGGTTCCTGACCTTCTTCGAGACCGGCGCTCCGCGCCCGAACACGTACACCACCAGCTACACAGCCGGCCGGGACCGGGCGAACAATGCCATCCTCAAGCTGACCGGCTCTCCCCCGAGCCTCGCCGTCCACTGCGCCGCCGCCGCGGGCGGGCTCGACCTGGTGCTCGACGTGACCGGCTACTTCCGGTAAGGAATGGAGGGGGGACGCTGACTGTTGAAGCCATTGACTTCGAGAAACCTTCCGCATAGCCTTCACGTAGCACTGGACAGGAGCAATCGACCATGACGAAGACATACGGTAAGGTGCTGGGCGGGCACAAGGAGGACTGAGGCGCGAGCCTCAATCCACTGTCCGCCGCCCTTCCTCCAGCAGTTCCTCAAACGCCCTTCCCCATTCGGGGTCCTTCCTCAGCTTCTCGAGATCGGAATCCTTGGAAGCCAGCCGGATCCATTCCGATCCGTTCCCGACCAGAGATCGGAGCTCATCCAGAGCGTCCTGCAGGCGGCCGCCTCGGCTCAGAGTGCACGCCAGGTTGTAACCGAACAGCCAGAGGTCGGCGTGAAGGCTTTTGCCCTCCTGAAGGCCCTCCTCTCTACCCCTGACCCAGAGGTCGGCCGCGGCATCGAAGCGTTCTTCTATGTCGGCCAGCCACGCCCGCTCGAACAGCGTGGATGAATCGTCCCGGCCCTGGATCTGCCGGACGCGCTTGAGGTCGGACCTTGCGCCTTCGAGCCGGGTGCTCCGATGCTCGTCCGGCTTGTATGTTACCCATTGGATCGAGACCCTGGCCCGATGGAGGAGACATCGGCGCTCCAGAGCTTCCGTAGAAGCCAGGGCCAGAGCACGTTCGACGCGAACCAGGGCACGTGGGAAGTCTTGGACCACCACCCGCCAATAGCGGCCAAGCTGCAGGAATCCGTCGACCATGATCTCCGCATCAGCCGGGATCTTCAGGCGGTCGCAGATGACGAAGAGCGCGTCCAGATCCTCGAACTGAATCGGGATCTCGGGGCCCAGGGACTCAGCCTTGAACACGAATTCCCATTCCGCTTCAAGGTCGGGGAGATCGGCGAAAGCCTTGCCGATCTCCCCGCTCCAGGCCTCGACCAGGCTGTCTTTCATGGCCTCGATCTGCTGTGAGCTTTCGCCCGCAGTCCGGCTTGCGCTCTCGGCAAGGCGTGTCGCTTCCTCGGCCTTCCGCTTCGCCTCCTCGGTGTCCTTCTCCAGAGCCGCGATCAGCTCCTGACCGCGGCTGGACAGGCTCTGCGCCTGCGCGACAGCCAGGTTTGCCTCTCGAACGGCCTGCTCAGCCTTCCGCACGCTCTCGTCAACTTTGTCCCCGATCTCTTTCAGGGCCTTGTCGACCTTGACGTCGACGCTGTCGAGAGTGGCTTCCGCCTTCGCGCTCACGTGCCTCCACTCACGCAGGCCGATGCCGGTCAGGATGATGGTCACGAGCGCGACAGCGCCCATGAAGATCTCCATCAGGGTGACGATGAGCGAGACCTGGTTTTCGGTGTGCTCTTCGATTCGCCGGGCCTCGGCCAGGATTGCCGCCGCCTCCGTCACAGGGGCGGGAGTCGCCACTGGGGCCGTGGGAGGCATCGGGGCTTGCGCGGCGACCGGAATGGCCGGCACAAGCCATCCCAGGCATCCGAGGACCACGAGCGGCAGCTTTCTCACATTGAGCTCCTTCTCTCCGGGTTTGGACACGACTTTACCACGTGGCAGGTACCACACCGGCACCCGCCTTGCAGCCTTTCAAGGGTGACAACGGCCCTCCGGTAATCGCCGCGAGCGGGCCACGCCGGCAGGTGTCCTGGCCGGCGATGCAAGCACCACAGGAGGCTGAACATGAAAACCCCATCGACACTCTTCGCCGCTCTCCTGCTCTCGGCGGCGCTGGCGCTGCCCGCGACCGCGGACCCGGGTGAGGGCAAGGACAAGAAAAAGAACGAGCAGGCCCGGCAGGAGGAGCAGAGCCAGGCCGCCGAGGCGCGCGCCGCCGAGCGCGGCAAGCCCACCGAGGCCGAGCAGCAGGCCGATCAGGACGACCGCGAGCCCGGTCCGGCTGCCCCGGCCGAGCCGCTGACCGACAACGAGGACCCCTCCGACGACTGGTCCGAATGGTGGAACTTCCACCAGGGCCAGTTCGACACCGGCGCCTTCGACGGCATGGACCAGGATGACAACCAGACCGTCTCCCGCGAGGAGTGGTCCGGCGGCTTCGCCCTGTTCGACCGCCTCGACCGCGACCATGACGGCGTCATCACCCAGGCGGAGTACGAGAACCGCGAGCTCCGCGGCTTGACCCGCGAAGCGCTCTTCGGACGGCTGGACGTCAACGGCAACACCCGCCTGGAGCCCTCCGAGTGGTGGTGGAGCCGCGACGCCTTCGCGTTGGTCGACCGCGACAGCAACGGCTGGGTCAGCCCCGACGAGTTCCTGCGCCTGGGCGAGCCCCGGCCGCGGTAGATTCTCTCTCCTTCCCAGGCCCGATAAGGCCGCGGAGGCGTTCGCTTCCGCGGCCTTATCGTTGAAGGGTCTTTGTTTTCAGCAGTTGGCTAGCTGGTACGCACGTTGCAATAGTCATCTTCCGTCCAGCAGCCGATGCCGACGCGCCGAGCCGCTGGGGATCTCAAACCGAGAGCTTACGGCCGGCCGACGAAGGCGAGCCCCCGTGCACGCCCCAGGAAGAGTGTGGCCTGATGGACAGGAGGCTAGACGAAGATGAATACCCTGAAGATCTCCCTCGCCGCGGCCGTTCTCGCCGTGACGTTCGCTGCAACCGGAGCTGCTGCCGAAACCGACCTCGAGGTGCAGTTCGTCCAGCTCGACGCCGACAGCGACGGCTTTGTCGCCCTCGGCGAGTGGACCGGCGGCAATGAGACCTTCGACAGCCTCGACCGGGACGGCGACGCCGTGATCACCCGCAACGAGTTCTTCACGCGGAACGTCCGCCGCTACAAGTCGCGCGAGGAGCGCTTCCGCGAGCTGGACGCCGATCGCGACGGCCGGGTGAGCGCGAGCGAGTGGAAGTGGGGAGAGCAGACCCTATCCGTCCTCGACCGGAACGGCGACGGCTTCCTCAGCCATGAGGAGTTCTGCCGCACCTCCAGCCGGCGGGCCCCGGCCACGGCCGCCAGGAAGTAGCGCCGGACCCGAGAGGATCAGGGGATGACGGAGCTAGTAGGCCCCGGCCTCCATGCCGGGTCGAGCACGAGCCCCTCTCGCCACGGTTCTCCACAGAAGAAGGACGAGAAGTAGATGATCCGGAGCGCCTCCTCGCCATAGAGATCCAGCAGGCGCCCGTACGCCCGCCAGTGGGCGCAGTAGCTGGCCGGCAGGTCCGCTGCCGCCTTCATCGCCGCCGCTCCGTTACGCATTTTCTTGATGAACTGCTCGGGACTCCGATGCGGGAAGTGGTGGATCCGGGCCACCGCCGAATCGAGCGTGGGGAAGCTCAACAATCCTCCATCCAAGGCGCAGAGGCCATCATTGCCCTGGTGAATGATCAGCTTGCTGTCGTAGCGATAGCAGACCTTGGGGTAGGTCGTAGGATTCGGCCGACGGTAGACCATCCGCTCGAACGGCGTCTCTCCGGGCAAGTCGTAGCCCGTCTCGATGTACGTGAAGGACGCGATCCCGAAGATCCGGCCCTCAGCCCGGCCCAGGATGTCCGCGAGCAGGTGGCTCTGTCCGCGCCACAGCTCGTCAGCATCGAAAGGGATGATCCATTCCGCGCCCTGGCCTGCCGCGATTTCCGCCAGGCGCGTCATCTTCTGACCTTGATAGTAGCCTTCCTCCAGGTCCTCGATCAGGAGGATCGGGATCGTCGCCTCCCGCTGGACGGATCGGATTGCCTCTTTCGTCCCATCGGCGGAGAGGTTGTCCGCGACCACGATCCCGTCCACGCCCTGGGACACCATGTGCCAGAGGCTCGCCGCCGCGATGTCGACTTCGTCCCGCATCATGGTCACCGCCCAGACGTTCATCGGATCGGGCCTCACCCGAGATGGAGCTTCAGCGCTTCCACCCGGCAGATCTCCGCTCGCCGATGTGCGTGATAACCGGCGCTGCCTTTTGGGATCCCCAGAAGGCGAAATGATAGCCGGCCGCGATCAACTCGTCCCCGAACGCGCCCTCACCACCATCCGGGAAGGGCCGCGCGAAGATCCGTCGCGGCATCAGGCAGGGGTTTTTCGAGAACCCGCGCTTGTGCAGCGCGACTTCCTGGCCGCCCACCGTCGCGTCCAGGTAGAGCCGGGGATGGAGCTCCACGATGCCGCCGGCCGCGACCTCGGCGTCTGACCAGGGCTGGCGCTTGAGCACGACCTGGGCGATCCGCTCGTCGGCATCGAGGACTTCCCGCAGGGCCTGAAGCTCGATGGGCTGGTTGAACGTGAAGTCCTCTTCGAGATGGAACAGGTACTCGATCGGTTCCTCCAGCGCTGCGCGCCACGCCGTCTGCACGATGCCGGACAGCCCGCTCCGCGCCGGGTTCGCGATCAGCTTGAACCCGATCGCCTCCGCTTCCGCTCCTGCAGCCTCCCGCGCCTCTGGTTCGTCCAGCACGATCCACCCTTGATGCACCGGGCCCAGCAGGCGATGGCGCATCGAGTCGAGGCATTGCCGCAGATACTCGATCCGGCCATCCGAGATCACCACGAGCCCCATCATCTCGGTATCCCCTCGATCCCCGGGAGGTTCATGAAGTCCGTACCCGCATCCACTCGGCCGTGCTGGGTCGTCCGGATCGCCTTGAATCCCATGAGCTGCGCCGCCTCGCTGACCGCTTGCGTGTTCTGCCCTTGCGGGGGAACGAAGACGTCGATCGGGTGCACGCCCCATCGGGCGAACGTCTCGCGCATTGCGGTCATATCGGCGAGAACGTCCTCCTTGGAGAGCTTCGCCGTCGCCGCCGGGGTATGCCGGTGCCCATGGCCTGCGATCTCGTAGCGCTCGCCGAGCTGCCGCACCTGCTCCGGCGTCATGTACGGGCCGCTGGCAGTCGGCGGCGGCGCTGTCGACACGCAGAAGACAGCCGGCATCCTGAAAGCATCGAGGATCGGGGCAGCAACCTCGAAGTGGGACGACAGACCGTCGTCGAGCGTGAGGATCACCGCCTCGTGGTCGGGTACCCCATGGGTCAGCAGCGTCTGAAACGAAAGGATGTCCAGCCCGGCGCGCCGGATGTTCTCGAGGTCTTCCGAGAATCGCTCGGGCGAGCAGGGGCGATGCCCCCGGCTTCCGATATCGTGGTAGATGTAGATCGCGACGCTCACTTCGTCCCTCACTTCGACCAGCGCAGGCCGGCCCGCATGGAGCGCTCCGGACCCGGGAACCCGATCAGCGTCTCGTACTCTTCGTCCAGCAGGTTGTCCGCCCGCAGGCGCAGCTCCCACGGGTTGGAGAACCGCCAGGCCGCTCCCAGCCCCACCAGCTCGTAGCCGTCCACGAAATCGCGATCGACCGGGATCTGCCGGTCGAAGAAGCGGGAGACCGCCTGCGCGTCCAGGTCCAGGGTGACGGCCTGGACCGGCTGCCAGCGCATCCGCAGCCCGCCCGTCCACTCGGGACGGTGCCGGAGGTCCGTTTCCGCCTCGAAGTCCTGCCAGGTGACGCTCGCCTGGAGGGACAGCCGGTCCACGGGGCGCCAGCCCAGGCTGCCCTCTACCCCCCGGGTGTCCACCTGCGAGCGGTTCAAGTGGGTGAAGGTAGCGAAGTCGAAGTCGATCAGGTCCTTGTAGCGGTTGTAAAAGAGGGTCAGCCCGGCGTCGGCGTGATCCTGCTGCCAGTCGATGCCCAGGTCGCCGCCCAGGACCGTCTCGGGCCGCAGGCCGGGGTTGCCTCCCAACTCAGCGGGGCTGGCCAGGGCGAAGAAGCTGGGGAGCTTCCAGGCGCGGCCGGCCGAGGCATGGAGGCGCGCCCGGCCGATCCGCCGGCCAACTCCCAGCCGCGGGCTCCACTGCGCGGGGTGGTCCTCCGGGACGTCGATCCGGGAGCCGAGCTCGAACGTCCAGTCCTTCCGGTCGAGGATCAGCTCGGTGTAGGCGCCGGGCAGGGTGCGGGAGACCTCGTAGTCCCCGCGAAGGAACCCTGCAAGCAGACTCTCGTTCTCCCCCTGCTCGCGCTGCACGTCCACCCCGGCGCTCCAGCGGGCGCCGGAAGAATCGCGGAGGACGGAGGCCCAGCCGAAGCGGGACCGGGTGTAGTGGGTCTCCTCGACGGCCGAAGGCACCTGGAAGAGTACCGCCGGGCTCTCGCGGTCCATGTCGTGGCGGTAGACCGAGGCTTCGAGCCGGTGCTTGCCGAAGGAGAGTTCCGTGGCCAGGCTCAGCTCGTCGTGCTCCGAGCGGCGGAGCTCGCCCGAACCGAAGACCGGACCGCCCGAGGCGTCGGGGTAGTCGTCCCCCTCCCACGAGGCGCCGCGGGTCTTGATCTGCAGGCGGGCATCTCCCAGGGGAACCGAGAGGCTGGCGAGGCCGGACGCCTGCTCGAAGCGCTCTTCGGCGATCCGCTCCGTCTCTTCCTCCCAGAGCGCGGTCACCGACCAGCCCTTCCCCGAGACCGTGCCGGTCCCCCGGCGGAAGGACGCGTCCCCGGCAGATATTTCGACGTTCCCGGACGGCTCCTCGCCGTCCCGGGTGAAGATCTGGACCACCCCGGCCAGCCCCGTGGAGCCGTAGAAAGAGGACAGCGGCCCGCGGACGACCTCGATCCGCTCGATCCCCGCCGTGGGCAGCCCCTCCAGGTTGAACACGTCGCCCACCTGGTAGGTGGAGTCGTTGAGCGGCACGCCGTCCAGGAGGACCAGGGTGAAGTTGGGCTCGCCCGCGCGGATGTGGGCCACGCTGAGCCCGCCCCGGCTGTTGGTGGTGACGCTCACCCCGGGCACGAGGCGCAACACCTCGCCGACGGTGCGCGCCCCAGAGGCCTCGATGGCCTCGCGGTCGATCACGGTCACCGAGCCGGTGGCGGACGACACGGGCCGCGCCTCGACGGTGGCGGTCTCGTAGAAGGTCTCGACGGGCTCCTCCTGAGCCGCGGCGAAGGTTGGGAGGAAGAGAAGCGCCAGGAGGAGACGGATTGGAGATTTCACGCAGGTAAGGGTATCGCAAGAGGCCCGTTGCATCCGCGCTCCCTCCTCCTTTACAGTAAGAGCCCTATCCCCGTTGGATCGGAGGTCATCGGTGTTCAGCAGGTCCGGGCTCGCTTGCCTTCTTTTTGCAGTTGCTGCCCTCGTTGTCGCGGAGGCCGGTGCCATCTCCCGGCCGCTGCCGGATGCCGGACTTCCCTGGGGGGACCGGGTCTCTCCGGGAATCGAGCTCCAGGTGGCCGTGGCCCCTACGGGGGCTCTGCGCGCGCGGGACCGCGTGACCTTCCGCTTCCAGGTCGCGGACGAGACCGGCCGGCCCATGGCGGGACTGCGGCCCACGGCCTGGATGGAGCCGCTGGAGGCGGGGGAGACCGTCGATCCGGCCGCCTGCATCCAGGAGATGGAGACCGGGGCCGGCTGGAAGCTCGTCAAGGAGCCAACCCTGCTCGACCTCGCCCTCCGCGAGGGGGAGCGGCCCGGCATCTACGAGGCCGTGGCGCGGATGGGCCGCCCCGGCCGCTACGAGGTCGCCTTCTTCCTCGGCTCGCCCCGCCTCGTCCACTGCTTCGAGGTCGAGATCCAGCCCTCCTAGACCGGCTGCGCCCCGAGCCGCTGCTCCAGCTCCTTGGAGCGGCGGCTCGCCACCATTCCGTTCCAGTGGCAGAGCGGGCCGAGCAGCGCGTAGATCACACCCGACAGGAACAGGGGGCCGCGCGCCAGGACGATGGCGATCGACAGGCACCGCGCCAGCGGGGCTCCGTTCGAGGATTGGCGCTCATCTTGAAAGGGAAGTGTAGCGCGCGCGGGGCAGGGAGCCTATCCATCGTGCAGGACCGTTCCGGGAGGGTCCACCCACTCGCGCGAAACCTGCCAACCTGGAGGAGATCCCACGATGCGACCGATCCGTCCCCTGTGCCTCCTGCTCCTCGTCCTGACCCTGGCCGCGCCGGCACTGGCAATGCCCGGCGCCACCGACCGGGTGCCCGCCGCCTCGCTGCTGGTTCCCTTCTTCGAGACCGGGGTCAACGTGAACACCCACTCACACGACACGCTCCTGGTGGTGACCAACTGGCGCAACGACAACCGCATCTTCCACTACCACGTCTGGGATATCGAGGGGAACGCGACCGGCCTCAGCGGGAACGTCACGCTGGGCGGGCTCGACTCCTGGAGCGCGTCCATGCGCGATCTCCTCAACGCCGCCTCGCCGGCAATCCGCACCCAGCTCACCGAAGGGACGTTCTACCGCGGGTTCGTCACCATCGACGCGGTGACCGCGGCCACGGCGCTGTCACCCATCGAGACGGATTATCCCTTCTCCGACGCCAACGTGTTCGGGGGCTTCATCTACTACACCCGCCTGGCGCAGGGCTCCGCCAACGGCCTGGCCATGGTCGCGCTGGAGGCCCTGCCGGCCTCGACCGACAGCTTGCTTCGCGGGTTCTACCGGTTGAGCGACGACAACCGCGAGGAGATCGATCCGACCGGCCGCCGTTGCGCGGAGGTGCTTGTTACCGGCGGCACCTGCGCCGCCGGCCTCGACGGCCCCCTTGCCCGCATCCACCTGCGGATCTTCCGGTCCACCTCTCTCAACGGCGGCAGCCGGGGCGTGGTCTTCACCTGGGTGCCGGGCCTGGTCGGCGGCCCCTCGACCCTCTGCGACGAGCCGGCCAACTCCTGCAACCCCAACCTCACCTACCGGCAATTCGACGAGAATGGCACCGCGGTCGTCAGCGGCACGATCCGCCTCGACAACGTGGTCAACGTCATCGAGAACACGACCTTCATCGGCCCGGAGGCGGGATGGGTCTCCATCTTCAACATCCCGAACATCCTGCTCGACATGCAGGTGTACGGGTTCTCGTTCAACTCCGCCAATCCGTCGGGGAACCCGAACCTGACCTGGGACGCGATCTTCGAGGCCTACATCGCCACGGACGACGAGATTTAAGGGAGAAGGGGATCAATCAGGCTCCCTCTCCCCCGGCACGGGGGAGAGGGCTGGGGAGAGGGGGAACGGGATCAACTCTTGGCTACGTCCACCACGGCCCGGTCGCGCAGGCGCTGGGCCGCGGGCGAAAGGGGAGCGTGGGTCAGGATCTTGTTGATCCGCTCCATCGCCTTCACCGAGTCGCCCATTCCCTGGTAGAGGACCACCTCGGCGTGGAGGTTGTCGGCGAGCACGTTGAGCCGGTTGAGGACAGTGGGGACGTGCTCGCCCTCGGGGAAGCGGCGCAGGTACTCGGAGCCGTTGGTGACGTCGCCATAGCTCTTCGCAGCCACGGCCAGGCGCTCGCCGGCCATCTTCTTCAGCTCGGGGTCGCGGTTCTGGGTGGCGAGCTGCTGCAAGGCTCCTAGCTGGTCCAGGCTGGCTGCCAGGATGCGCAGCCCGTTGCGCGCCTTCTTCCCCTCGGGGCTCTCCGGCGCGGACTCCCAGGCGTCCAGGTAGCGGGTGACGGCCTCGGTCGGGTTGCCCAGGCGGCTGTAGGCGTCGCCCAGGGCGAGCGCCACCTCGGGCACCCGCGGCGAATCGGGGAAGTTGCTCAGGAACGAGACCAGGAAGGAGGTCTCGTACACCCCCCGGTCGAGCACCTTGACCGCCTCGGCGTAGAGCTCCTTGCGCTTCAGCTCCAGGTCCTTGATCTCGGTGTTCAGGTCCTCGATCAGCTCGCTCTGAGGCTCGAGCGACTTCACGGCCGCCAGCTCCTCGCGGTAGGTGCGGACGACCGCGCCATAGTCGCGGGAGAGGAGCGGCTTGGCCAGCTCCGTGTCGCGCCGGGTGTGGAGCCTCTCCAGGCGGAGGGTCCCGGCCACGGCGCCGGCCGGCCAGGCGGAGAGGGAGAACTGCTTGATGAAGGTGGTCTCCTCCGGGGCGGGCTTGGACTGCTGCATCCAGGTCATGAGCGCGGCCTGGGTGCGCAGGCGGAAGTCGTCGGCGGACTTGCGGGACTCGACCTTCCACGTCCCCCGGCGGGCCTCCGCGGCGCGCATCCGCTCGTCCGCGAAGGGGTGGGTCTGCCAGTAGCCGTACTCCTTGATCTGGGCCGCCAGGCTGTTCACCTTCTCCCACACCCGCCGGGCGCCGTCGGGGTCGTAGCCGGCGAGCGCCGACAGCCGCTGCCCCTCCTGGTCCGCCTCGTCCTCATGGTCCCGGCTGTAGCTGCGCAGGAGCAGCTCGCCCAGGATCAGGCTCGCCGCCGCCGCTCCCTGGATGCGGCTGGCGCTGGAATTCTCGTACCCCACCCGCGGGTCGTACGGCGCCTGGCTCCGGGAATCGTAGTCCCGGTTCGACTCGTTGATCACGACCCCGGCCACCAGCAGGTTGCCCAGCACGGTCATCAGGGTGGCCTTGCGCTGCATCCGCTTGAAGTGCTCCAGGGTGACGTGGGCGATCTCGTGGCCGATCACGGCAGCCAGCATGTCGTCGTCCAGGCCCAGGTCGAGCATGCCGCGGGTGATGTAGATCTGCCCGGCGGGCAGGGCGAAGGCGTTGGGCACCGGCATGTCCACCAGGCCGAAGGTGAACGGGAACCGGGTGAAGCCCGCCTGCTGCGCCAGCTCGTAGCCGATGCGGTTCACCCGCGCCATCTCGGCCGGGTTGTCGTAGGTCCCGTACTGGTCCTCCACCTGCCGGGCGACCTGCAGGCTCTTGAGGAAGAGCTCGGGGTTGGACACCGACTGGGCGGCCGCGGGGCGCGGCAGCACGGGGGCCAGGATCAGGATGGTCAGGAGCGGCGCGAGGAGACGGGTAAGGTTCTTCATCGTGGTCTCCCAGGGAGGGTGTACCAAGGGTAGCAACACCGCGCCGGATGTCAAAACTCCCGCGCCCCGACCGTCCCCACCGTCTCCGAATTGGCCAGCGGGAGGGTTGCCCCCTCAGCGCGGCTCTGGGCCAGGATCGCCTCGGGCTGCAGGATGCCCCCGGAGACCACCATGCGGATCCCCTCCTCGATGGTGACCGGGCAGTCGAAGACCTCCTGCGGGAGGACGAGCAGCAGGAACCCGCTCGTGGGGTTCGGGGTCGTCGGGATGAAGACCGGGATCAGCTCCTGGCCTTCGAGCGGTCCCGCTCCCCAGCGGGCACCGTTGCCGGTGACAAAGCCGATGCCGTACATGCCGCGGCGCGGGTACTCCACCAGCACCACCCGCTTGAACGCGTCCGCCTGCTCGCGGGAGACCATCTCCAGCACCCCCTTGGTGGCCCCGTAGATCGACTTGGCCACCGGAATGCGCCGGATGAACGCCTCGACGTTTTCGATCATCCGCCGGCCCACCACGCCGGTGGAGAGCCACCCCAGGAAGAGGATGACCAGCAGCGTGAGAAGGATGCCCAGGCCGGGGATGTGGATCCCCGGCTTCTCGAAGAGGGTGGAGAGCGTCTTGTCGATCAGCGGGGCGAAGATCCCGTCCATGAAGCGGAACAGGAGCAGGAGCACGTAGACCGTGAGGTACGCCGGGGCCAGGATCAGCAGACCGCCGATCAGCAGGGTGCGCAGCCGCGACCGCCACGGGTGCGGATGAAGAGGGTGTGGATCGGCAGGGGGTTTCAGGCTCACAGGGCTTAGCCTAACAGTATGCCGGGTTCGGCCGGTCCGGTCTGTGGTAGCGTCCGCCCATGAGCGACCTGACGATCGAGGTGCCGACCACGAAGAGGTCCATGGACGAGCTGCGTCCGGCGCTCGACGCCTTCCTGAAGCAGGAGTTCCCCGGCGGGATGCTCAAGTGGAGCTG
Source organism: Thermoanaerobaculia bacterium (assembly GCA_035556715.1). Taxonomy (GTDB): domain Bacteria; phylum Acidobacteriota; class Thermoanaerobaculia; order Multivoradales; family UBA5704; genus DATMER01. The sequence continues at coordinate 18,912 of DATMER010000128.1, read as the reverse complement.
GGAAGGGGACGTGATGCACCTCTCCGGTCCCGGCGCCAAGGCGACGATCGTGCTGGAGGCAGGCCGCCTCGTCGGGCGCGCCCATCTCGGCCCGCCGGCCAGCCTGATGCGGCCGGTGATCGAGAAGAAGATCGCCGCCGTCCTGAAGAAGGCCGTGGTCTGACCACCCTTCCCGCCGCCCTGCTCGCCCACGCCGCCCGCCATCCCGAGGACCCCTGGCTGTTCCACTCCGAGGGCTGGCACTGGCCCTGGTGCTCCTGGAAGCAGATTGCCCGCGACGTGGCGCTCCAGGCGGAGCGGCTCTCTTCCCTTCCCCCCGGGACTCCGACCGCGTTCGAATGGGTCCCCCGTCCCCAGGCCGTGGCCCTCGACCTGGCGATCCAGGCTGCTGGGCTGGTTTCGGTTCCGGTGACCGATCCCGCTGAAGCCCCTGGGCGGGGTGCCCGGCGCTGGGCAAAGGACATTAAGGATGAAAAGGACAGCAAGGATGGAAAGGACCTGCCGGAGGCCGGCGGGGTGGTGGTTGCTGGGCCTCGGGTGGTTTCCCAGGAGGAGATGGTCGCGGCGGCGGAACGCATCCAGGAAACGGCCGGGTCGGGGAGAGAGCGGGAGATCGTGGTGATCGGCCGTTCCCCGGAGCTCTGGATCGACCGGGTCTTTCTCGCCTGGGCCACCCTGTACGGCGCCGCGATCCTGCTGGCTTCGGACCCGTCCAGCCTGGTCGGCTCCGCGGTATGGGCTCGGCCTACCCTTTTTCACGGGACTGCCGCCGAGATCGCGGCGTTGCGCCGCGCCGTGGAGCAGGAACGGCCGCCTTTCTGGGACCGGAAGCGCGACCGGCTGCCCTTCGGAAGGCTGCGGACGGTGCTTTGGAGCGGAGGGGGGCCGCCGGAGGAGGAGCGCAGGTTCTGGGAGGGGAGAGGCGTCCGGATAGCACCTCTCCTCTCCTGATCTCGCGACATTTGCCGTCGAAGCGAGCGGAATCCCTCCCGCTTCCGGCTCCCAGGACAGAATTGGAGCCTCTCGCCCTCTGGGACTTGTGACTCGCCCTCGAGGGCGAGCGTCTCGCCCCGGAGGGTTTGCGCCTCGCCCCAGGGGGCTTGCGCCTCGCCCTCGAGGGCTTGGGGCTCGCTCTCTGGGGCTTGGGGCTCGCTCTCTGGGGCTTGGGGTTCGCCCTCTGGGGCTTGGGGTTCGCCCTCTGGGGCGAGAGGCAAGTCCCGGAGGGCGAGAGACAGAATCCGGAGGGCGAGAGGCAAGTCCCCGTGGGCGAGACCCTCGCGCTCCAGGGCGAGGACAAGAGTTGGAGAGGCAAGTCCCTCACCCGAACGGGAGGCGGCGTCCTCTCCCGCGCAGCGGGGGAGGATCGAGGAGGGGGTCCCCTCCGGCTACAATCCCATAGTGTCCACGAAAAGGAGCGAACCCTCCGCCCCGGAACGTCCGCTGGTCTTCCTCAGCTACAGTCACAAGGACAGGAAGTGGCTGGACGAGCTCCGCACCATGCTGTCGCCGATGGTGCGGAACAGCCTCGTCGGCGTGTGGTGGGACGGCGACATCAAGCCGAGCCAGCAATGGCGCGAGGAGATCGACCAGGCTCTGGCCTCCGCCCGGATCGGTGTTCTCCTGGTTAGCCCCAACTTCCTGGCTTCCGATTTCATCGCCAACGAGGAGCTGCCTTACCTGATCGAAGCCGCACGAGAGCGGAGGGTTACGCTCCTCTGGATCCTGCTGTCTCCCTGTCTCTACGAACAGACGCCGCTGGAGAAGATCCAAGCCGCTCATGACATTTGCCGTCCTCTCAGAGGGCTGAATCCGACCGAACGGGGCGCCGTCCTGAAGGAGATCTGCAAGACGATCGCATCCGAGTCCTCTTCCCTGGGAGCGCCGGCATCCTTGCCGGCCCTGGGAGGGGGAAAAAAGGCTGGCAAGGATGCCGGCGCTCCCAGGGAGAAAGCCCCCCGCCTCGACCTCGGCCGCCTCCCCATCGCCGGCCCTCTTCTAATAGGTAGAGAGACCGAGCTCGCCCGCCTCGACGCCGCCTGGGAGGCCCCCGGCCTCCACGTCCTCACCTTCGTAGCCTTCGGAGGCATGGGCAAGTCCGCCCTGGTGAGCCACTGGCTCGACCGCATGGCCTCCGACAACTGGCGCAGCGCCCAGCGGGTCCTGGACTGGTCCTTCTACAGCCAGGGCACCGAGGAGCGAGTCACCTCCGCGGACCGCTTCCTCGATCACGCCCTAACCTGGTTTGGAGATCCCGATCCCAAGGCCGGCGCGCCCCGGGACCGCGGCCTGCGCCTGGCCGAGCTGGTGCGCCAGGAGAAGACTCTGCTTGTCCTGGATGGCGTCGAACCGCTCCAGCAACCCCCCTCGCATCCGCTGGCGGGGCGGCTCAAGGACCCGGGGCTTGCGGCTTTGCTCAAGGGGCTGGCCGGCGGCAACCCCGGCCTGTGCGTGGTTACCACTCGCGAGCGTATCGCGGACCTGGAGTCCTTCTCCAGGACCGCACCCCAGGAAGATTTGGAGGCCCTCTGCCCCGAGGCCGGGGCGGAACTGCTGAGAAAACTCGGGGTCAAGGGAAAGGATTCGGAGCTTTTGGCCGCCTCCAAGGAATTCGGCAACCACGCTCTGACGCTGACGCTCCTCGGAGGCTATCTGAGCCGGGCTTGCGGGGGAGACGTCCGGCGCCGCAATGAGGTGGACCTCGCCGGAGCCGATGAGCGCAAGGGCGGTCATGCCCTGCGGGTCATCGGCACCTACGCCTCCTGGCTGGAGAGGGTCCGGAGCTGGCGGTCCTGCGGCTGCTGGGGCTGTTCGACCGTCCGGCTGGACCTAAAGCCTTGGCGGTGCTGCGGGCGAAGCCTGCCATTCCGGGGTTGACCGAGCCGCTGATGGATCTGGGAGAGGAATCCTGGCAACTGGCGCTCTCGAACCTCCGGGAGCACGGTCTCCTCCTGCCTGCCGATCCCTATCAGTCGGGCACCCTGGACGCCCATCCTCTGGTCCGGGTCTTCTTCCAGGAGGAACTCGAAAAGCAACGGCCGGAAGCTTGGCGGGCCGGGAACCTGCGCCTCTACGAACACCTCCAGAAGGAGACGCCGGATCTGCCCGACACGCTGGAGGAAATGGAGCCACTCTTCACCGCGGTGATCCACGGTTGTCGAGCGGGGCGGCAGCAGGAGGCGTTGGACGAGGTCTACTGGCGGCGCATCCGGCGGCGCAACGAAGCTTACAGCGTCCATAGGCTCGGCGCCCTCGGTTCGGTTCTGTCGGCGCTTTCCGGCTTCTTTGAGCGTCCCTGGGACCAGCCCTCGGCCAGGCTCACCTCCGCGGATCAGGCGTTCCTTCTCAACGAGGTCGGCTACTGCCTGCGCGCCCTAGGCCGGCTGGCGGAGGCGGTTCAGCCGATGGAGGCGGGGTTGAGCCAGTATGAGGACCAGGAGAATTGGAATAACGCGGCTACCTCTGCCAGCAACCTCAGCGAACTGACCCTGACTCTAGGTGAGGTGGAGCGTGCCGTGGTTTTCGGGAAGCAGAGCGTCGATCTAGCCGACCGCAGCGGCGATGCCTTCCAGCGGACGGCCTACCGGACGACGCTGGCCGATGCCCTGCACCATGCGGGCCGTTGGGAGGAGAGCGCGGAGGCCTTTCGCGAGGCCGAGGCTCTTCAGGCAGAGTGGCAGCCCCAATACCCACGGCTCTGCTCGCTTGGAGGCTATCGGTACTGCGACCTGCTGTTGAGCCGGGGAGAGCCGGAAGACGGATCCGTTCCGGACGGTCTCGCCACGGAGCCGGAGGCGGCGCGGCGCTTCCGCGAGGCGTGTCGGGAGGTGCGGGAGCGGGCGGAGCAGACGCTCTATTGGGCTACAGAAGTCTTCATAAACATGGGCCTCCTCGACATCGCCCTCGACCACCTGAGCCTGGGTCGAGCCCATCTCGGTCTAGCCCTGACGGCCCCCCGGCCGGCGGCTCCCGGTGAGGCGGCGGAAGCGAATTTTGTCAAGGTCGTGGAGCACCTGAACCACGCCGTGGAGGGCCTGCAGCGGGCGGGGACCGAGCACCGCCTCCCCTGGGGCCTCCTGGCGCGGGCCGCCTTGCGGCGGCTCCGGGGTGAGCCGACCGCTGCCGAGGCGGACCTTTCCGAGGCGCTGGAGATCGCCGAGCGGGGCTCGATGCGCCTGCACGAGTGCGACGCGCACCTGGAATGGGCTCGGCTCTGCCGCCAGCGGGGGGACCGCGACGGTCTGGAACGGCACGTGGCGCGGGCGCGGAGGCTGGTGGAGGAGACGGGGTATGGGCGGCGGAGGCGGGAGGTGGAGTGGCTGGGACGGCAGTGCATGAGGCCGTAGAGACGTTCCAGTCCTCTACCACGACTCCTGCCGGGTGTACAGGATCGGAACGTCTCCCCACTGCAGGTCGGTCCACCCCGGGCCTATGCCAGCACCACAGGCGTGAAAACTGGCCGGGCAACGATGTTTCCACGACGCTGCATTGGTGGTGGCTGGGGCCATGAGACGCCCCGACCCTGTACACCCGGGCAGGTCCGTGCCAGCGGACTGGGGACGTCTCTACCCGACATCCGTGGCCTGGTGCGCCCATTCCTGCAGGGGGCCGGGGGTGAGGGCCTCTTGCCGCACTGTGACGTCGGTGGTATAGAGAGCCCTGAGAGGAGACCGTATGGCTGACCAGCCCTCGCCACCACCGCCCCTGCGCGCCCCGAACAACGCCTCCGCCCTGGAGGAGATCACCGAGCGGGCCGACACCGTCTGGACGCGCGGCAATGGCAAGCCCGTCAAGACTCAGGCCGTCGACCGCCGCGAGCTCAAGGGTCCACGCGGGCGGGTAGCTATCGTCGACGGCTGCCGCACCCCGTTCATCAAGTCCGGCACCGACTTCATGAACATGGACGTGGTCGACTTGGCGAGCGTGGCCGCGGCCGAGCTGGTGTCGCGCAGCGGCATCGACCCCGAGGAGATCGACCTTTCTGTCTTCGGCGTGGTCGTGCCCGCTCTCCATGCTCCGAACCTGGGGCGGGAGGTGGTCTTCCGTACCTCGCTGCCGGCGCGCATCCCCGGGGTGACCGTGAACCTGGCCTGCGCCTCCTCGACCCGGGCGCTCACCTTCGGCGCCACGACGATCCTTTCCGGGGAAGCCGACGTGGTGCTGACGGGCGGGGCCGAGTCGCTCTCCAACGTGCCGATCCAGTTCTCGCGCAAGGCGGCGCGCTCCTTCATGGAGCTCAACAAGGCCAAGAGCCTGCCCCAGAAGATGGCCGCCCTGAGCAAGCTGCGGCCGGCCGACCTCGCCCCCGTGGCCCCCGCCATCGCCGAGTACACCACCGGCATGACCATGGGCGAGTCCGCGGAGAAGATGGCCAAGGAGAACGACATCTCCCGCCGCGCGCAGGATGAAATTGCCCTGATGTCCCACCAGCGGGCTGCCGCCGCGACGGCCGACGGCCGCTTTGCCGCCCAGATCGCGCCGTCCTTCCCGCCGCCTCGCTACGACAAGGCGGTCTCCGCGGACAACGGCGTCCGCGCCGACAGCAGCCTGGAGGCGCTGGAGAAGCTCAAGCCGGTGTTCGACCGCCGCTACGGCAGCATCACGGCCGGCAACGCCAGCCCGCTGACCGACGGCGGCTCGGCCGTGCTCCTGATGAGCGAGGAGAAGGCCAAGGCCCTGGGGCTCACCCCCCTCGGCTATCTCCGCTCCTATGCCTTCGCGGCCCTGAACCCCGGGGATCAGCTCCTCCAGGGTCCGGCCTACGCCGCCCCCGCGGCCCTGGACGGGGCCGGCCTTACGCTCGCGGACATCGACCTCGTCGAGATGCACGAGGCCTTCGCGGCGCAGATCCTCTCCAACATGAAGGCCTTCGCCTCGAAGAAGTTCGCGAAGGAGGAGCTGGGGCGGAGCGAGGCCGTGGGCGTGGTCGACTTCGAGCGCTACAACGTGACCGGCGGATCGATCGCCATCGGCCACCCCTTCGGCGCCACCGGCGCCCGGGTCGTCACCCAGCTCCTCTACGAGCTGCGGCGGCGGGACAAGAACCTCGGACTGGTCACCATCTGCGCGGCCGGGGGCGTTGGCTTCTCGATGGTGGTGGAGCGGGAGTAGGCTTCCGCCTGCTCCCATGCTCTCCGGCACGCTCGTCGTCGACCTCTCCCGCCACCTGCCCGGTCCCCTGGCCGGCCGGCTCCTGGCCGACCTCGGGGCGCGGGTGGTCAAGGTGGAGGAGCCATCCCGGGGAGACCCGGTCCGCGAGGCTCCCCCGCGGCGCAACGGCCAGAGCGGGCTGGCAACCCTCCTCCTCTCCGGGATCGAGAGCGTGGCCCTGGACCTCAAGGAGCCGGGCGGGCAGGAGGTTCTGGGCCGCCTCCTGGAGCGGGCCGACGTCCTCCTGGAGAGCTTCCGCCCCGGCACCCTGGCCCGCCTGGGCTTCCCTCCGAATCTCCTTCGCGAGCGCCATCCCCGCCTGATCGTCTGCTCGGTGACCGGCTGGGGCCAGTCCGGCCCCTACGCCTCCCGCGCCGGGCACGACCTCACCTATCAGGCGGTCGCCGGCTCCCTGGCTCCGACGGCCGCGATGCCCTCCGTCCAGGTGGCCGACCTGGTGGGCGCCTGGAGCGCGACTTCCGCCATCCTCGCCGCCCTGGTGGAGCGGCAGCGGACCGGCCGGGGGCGCCACATCGACGCCGCGCTCCTCGACGCCGGAATCCACGCCAACCTCGTCTCCTGGGCTGTGGAATCGGGAGGTCCCAAAGGCGTGGGGGAGAGCCTGCCGCTCACCGGAGCGCTCCCCTGCTACCGTCTCTATCGCACAGCCGACGACCGCCTGCTCGCGCTCGGCGCGCTGGAGCCCCATTTCTGGACCCGGCTCTGCGAGGCCGTGGACCGCCGGGAGTTCCGCCACCGCCAGTACAGCGACTCGCCCACGGTCCACCGCAAAGTGGAGGCCCTGGTGCGCAGCCGCACCCTTTCCGACTGGATGGCGATCTTCGCGAAGGAGGACATCCCGGCCGAGCCGGTGCTCTCCGCGGCCGAGGCCCGGAGCCATCCCCAGGTGAAAGAGCGCGGCATGCTCTCCGAAGCAGGCGACCGGATCGGCTATCCCGCACTGGTCGACGGCGTCCGTCCCCGGGCCGGAGCCCACTTCCCGGCTCTCGGCGAGCACACGGATGCCTGGCTCGACGAGCTTGGGGTCCCCAAGGGAAAGGGGATCGGACGGCGCTTCAGTTGGAAGCGGTTGCTTCGGCGAGTGCTGGAGCTGGGGGGTTGAGGGATGGCAGCGGCGGCAGCCGCGCCGCGATCAGCAGCGTGAGGTCGTCCCGGATCGGCTCGTCGCCCACGTGGCGGTCGAAGGCTCGGAGGATGCGCTCGTGGACGATCCGGGGCGAGCCGCCGTCCTGCGTGAGGGCTGCAATCCTCGGGTAGCCGAAGGCCTCCTTCCCCTGGGTGTCCAGCGCTTCGGCGAGGCCGTCCGTATACAGCAGCAGCAGGTCCCCCGGCTCCAGCACCGCGGACTCCGCGCAGATCTCCAGCGGTTCGCGCATCCCCAGGGGCAGCCCGCCGCAGCCCAGCTCCTCGACCGTGCCGTCCGCCCGCCGCAGCAGCGGGAAGGGGTGGCCGGCGCAGACGTACTCCATCTCTCCGGTGTTCGGATCGAGCAGGGCGTAGAAGACGGTCATGAAGGTCCGGTTCGTGCCCGTGCGGCAGAGGGTCCGGTTGAGCAGCCGGATGACCCGCTCAGGGCTGGGGTCCAGGTCGAGCGCGGTTTTCAGGGTGGCGTTGGCGATGGCCATGACCAGCCCGGCAGCCATGCCGTGGCCGCTGGCATCCCCCACCAGCAGGGCGACGCGGCCGTCCGGCAGCGGCGTGAGGTCGTAGTAGTCCCCGCCGACCTCGTTCGCCGTGCGGTAGGAGTGGGCGAAGTCGTAGCCCGGGATCGGCGGCACGTCGTGGGGGAGCAGATCCTCCTGGAGCTCCCGCGCAACCTCCAACTCGTCGCGGACGCGGATGCGGTCCACCAGCTCCAGCGCCAGGAGGTAGGCCATCATGGCGAGGCTCAAGCCGAACCAGAACGGGGAGAAATCCACCAGCAGGCGGGCCTCGCCGCCTGCCCTGACCTCCATCGGATTGCCAAACATTCCGATGAAGAAGGAGAAGAGCGAGGCCGCGAAGAGGAGGCGGCGGGCCGGCGTGAGCTTGTAGGAGAGCCCGAGAAAGGTGAGCTTGGCGCGGTAGAGGAAGCGCCCGACCTTGCCCTTGGGCTCGGGCATGTCGTCGTGCCCGCGGGTGAGGACGGCATAGGCGCGGATCGCGTCCTTGTCGAACATCCGGCGCAGGTCGCGGCTGTCCAGCCCCGCGGTGTAATCGCTGAAGAACCGTTCCATGCGGCCGATCAGCTTCTGTGGACGTGGCCGGCTCATCACGGCTGATACGAAAGCAGTTGTCCAGAGTTTAGGCCGGAGATTACCGTCGATCCCGCCGTCAGGTGCTCGATGGAGTTGGCGTAGTAGGCGAGCGCAGGCCGCTCCTCAGGACGGGCGGCGTAGAGGCCGTCCTTCTCCTCCACGATGTGCCGCTGGGTGAGCATCCGCAGGCCGGCCACGATGGCGTAGTCCTGGTCCTTGCGCGGGATGTAGACGTGGGCGCCGGCCGCTTCCAGCTCCTGCATGAGTCGGAAGGAGCGCGCCTTGATCTCCAATTCGGAGAGCGGCTCGCCCGCTTGAAGGAAGACGGTCGCCACCAGCGGCACGGGCAGGACCGGGATGACCTCCCCGATCGCCGCCATCAGCTCGGACCCCAGCCGCTCCAGGTGGGACGAGCGCTCCTCCTTGCCCAGGGACCGGAAGTCGATCCCCCGCTCGGCCACCCACCGCCGAATGGAGACCGGCGTGCCGAAGTTCACGCAGGCGTACCCGAAGCGGTGCCATTTGCTGCGGACCATGAGCCGTAGATTCCGCCCCACGAAGCGCAGCGTGGTTCCCAGGGCTGCCTTTCGCTGGGAGTCGGGGACCACGTCGAGGAGCAGCGTCCGGTCCTCCAGCACCCGGTCGTAGTTGATCCCCACGGGGATGAAGACCAGGTCGCGCTCCCCCTGGGGATCGAAGCCGCGGAGCATGTAGTCGAGGAGCCCGAGCCTGGGCTTGCGCAGCCGGCCGTCCCGGGACAGCCCGCCCTCGGGATAGACCGCCTGGGTCACCCCGGACGAGGTGGCCATGTGGATGTAGCGCTCCAGCACCCGGCGGTAGAGCGGGTCCCCCGAGTTGCGGCGGACGAAGTAGGCGCCGGTGGCGCGGATCAGGGTCTGGAGGGGCCAGATGCGCGCCCACTCGCCCACGGCGTAGGAGAGGGCGGTGCGGTCCGCGGCCAGGTAGGCCACGAGCACGTAGTCCATGTTGCTCCGGTGGTTCATGAGGAAGATCACCGTCGCGTTCGGGGCCACGGTGGCGAGGCCGGCTTCATCGGAGAACCCGAGCCGCACCCGGTAGAGGAGGCGGGCGACCCGCTGCGAGATCCAGGTGCCGATGCGGAAGTAGAAGTAGGCGTTGAAGGCGGGGACGATCTCCCGGGCGTAGCGCTCGATGCGGGCCATGGCCACTTCGCGGGGAGTCCCCTGCTCGCGGCTGTAGGCCTCCGCCGCCTCCAGCACCTTGGGGTCGTACATCAGGCGGTCGATCAGGACCTGCCGCTTGGTGCGCTGGAAGGGCCGGATCTCCATGCGCAGCCGGGCGTTGACCTCCTCGATGACCCGGTTGGCCCGCTGGCGCAGGAACCAGCGCACCCCGGGCACGAGCAGGCGGTAGAGCGCCGCCCAGAGCGCGAGCGCCAGGAGGAGAAGGAACAGCCAGAGGGGGAGAGTGACTGGGGAGGACACCGGGCTATCCTACGTCAGGGTTAGCTCCATCTCTGCTTCGGCCACCTTGCGCTCGTACTCCTCGCCCGTGATCCTTTCCTGCAGCCGCTCGGTCACGGGGACCACCATGGGCATGCTCCGCCAGGACACGGAGCGGCCGGTGCGGACGTCGACCACCCGGTTCTGCTCGACCGCGTGCGTGGCCTCGGACAGGGGGAGGCCGTGCAATGCCTTCTCGAGCGCCCGCAGGAAGGCCTCGTCGGCCGGGTCCGCGAAGCGGAGGTACTTCCGGCCGTGGCTGGCGATGTGGTAGTGGCCCGGCACGAAGAGCAGCCCGTCGAGCTGGAGGCGGTCGCAGGCCACGATCAGCAGGGCCATGACGTCCGGCAGCAAGCCCAGCCCCGGGTATTTCTGCCCCGGCAGCCGAGGCCGCTGGGGGGTGAAGGTGGCGCGGGGGTTCTGCATCAGCAGCCACTCGAGGCGGAGCAGCGCCGCGTCCGGCACCGTGGCCCGGTCGATCCGCACCCGCCCCTCGATCAGCAGCTCGGTCTTGGGCTCGTCCCCGTAGAGGCGGACCGTATCCCCGGCCGGATTGTCCAGGTCGAACTCCAGGGTCGGATGGGGGAAGCCGAAGCTCCGGATGCGGTCCAGGATGCCGGAGCGCTCCAGGGTGAGCTCCATGCCCTGGAGCGAGTAGTAGCCCAGGAGCCGCCGCGGACGTTGCGCGGCGATGCCTGGAAGGATGTCGTCGGCCGTGAGCCCCCAGTCCCCCTCCGTGGCCTCGCCGGTCAGCTCGTGCGGAGCGATCTCCCGGGCGAGCTGCCGGAAGCGGACCAGCGTGATCTCCTCCGTGGTCGGCGGCTCCAGCGGCCGGCCCCGGTTGAGCAGGGCGGAGAAGAAGCGGGCGTTATAGCGCCAGGCGTTCATGCCGTAGCCCCCGGCCAGGACGATCGCCAAAGGGATCGGAAGCCGGCGCTCCCTGCCCCGGACGCGGCCCCTGACGCAGGAGACCACGAAGCGGTCGCGCTCCAGCATCCCCGCCGCCGAGATCTTCCAGTTGCCGATCTGGTCGTCGGCCGCCGGGTCGCTCCCCGCGAGGTAGAAGACGAGCTCGGGCTGGAACCTTTCGAGCACCGGGGGCAGGCGCTCGCGCACCGCCTCCAGGTAGGCCTCGTCCTGGACGCTCCCCGCGATCTCCACGATCGTGGCCTCCACCGCGTCGTCGGCGCCGTTGGTCTGGTTGTGGATCGAGAAGGTGTGGACGGTGGCGTCCCCGGCGAAGAGGGAGCGGGTGCCGTCCCCGTCGTGGAGGTCGAGGTCGATGACCAGGATCTTTCCCTGGAAGCCGGTCTCCCGCAGCTCAGCGATGGCCACGGCCACGTCGTTGAAGACGCAGAAGCGCTCACCCCGGGAGGCGAAGGCATGGTGCAGCCCGCCGCCGAGGTTGATCGCGATGCACCGGGAGCCGAGGGCGAGGCGCGTGGCGAGGAGGGTGCCGCCCACCATGACCCGCTGGGTTTCGAGGATGCGGTCCGCGAATTCCTCGGCGAGCTGGTAGCCCACGACCGTGGTGAGGGCGCCCGGCTGGTTCAGGGAGTCCAGGTACTCGTCCGTGTGGACGCGGCGGAGGTGGCGGAACGTGGCCGGCTCGGGACGGTGGACGGCGCGCCTGCCGAGGAGCCCCGTGGAGTCGAGGAAGGTCAGGATCCGCTCGCCCCGGCGCGAGTCGTAGGTGGCGCCCGGCAGCTCGAGCTGGTACCGCTGGCTGTAGACGAAGTCCACCTGGTTGCGGTGGATCAGCTTCCGCCGCCCCTTCCGGAGCCACCGCCCGATCCGGGATGGGGTCCCCACGGGGGGGAGGATAGCAGAGCCCTCACCCCCGTCCCCTCTCCCGCCTCCCCGACCCCCTCCCCGGGAGAGGGGCGCCACCGCCCTTCCCTTTCCTCCCTGATCCTCCGCCAGAACCATGCTCCGCTGTTTCCGGTTCCCCCCTCTCCCAGCGAGGGGGTCGGGGAGGTGGGAGAGGGGGGCCAGGGGGGTGAGGGCCTCACTTCATCCTCACCCAAGTCGCCCCCCAACTCCCCGCATCTCCGAACGCCTCCACCCGGGGATCCCTCTCCAGGAGCGTGCGCACGGTCTGGCGCTGCACGCCGATCCCCTTGCCGTGGATGATCCGCAGGTCTCTCAGCCCCTTCTCATAGGCCGCGTCCAGGTAGTCGCGGACCACGTCGGGGACTTCGGAGGGCCGGAAGCTGTGGAGGTCGAGCACGTCCGTGATCGGCAGTTCCGATATCTCCCCCCAAGCCGCCTCCTCCCAGCCCGTCTCCTCGTCGTTCTCTTCGTCCTGGTCTTCTTGGTCCATGGGCGTCCTCCGTCCCGCAGCTATAATAGGGGTGTCCAATCATGCTGAAGACCCGGGAAGCCGCCGAGAGCGCGCTGCGTGAGAGCGAAGAACGTTTCCGCGCGGTGGTCGCCGCCCTGGAAGAGGGCATCGTCATCCACGAGGTGGATGGCTCCATCTCGAGCTGCAACGCCTCGGCCTGCCGCATCCTCGGCCTCCAGGAAGAACAGATCCTCGGCCGCACCTCGCGCAACCCGGCGTGGCGGGCGGTGCGCGAGGACGGCAGCCCGTTCGAGCCCGAGAGCCAGCCGGCCACCATCACCCTGCTGACCGGCCTCGCCTGCTCGAAGGTGACCATGGGCATCGAGCGGCGGGACGGCACGCTCGCCTGGATCTCCCTCAACTCCCGGCCGCTGTGCCGGCCCGGCGACTCCGACCCCTACGCCGTGGCCGTCTCCTTCAGCGACATCACCCACCTCAAGGGCGCGGAGCGCGAGATGCGGCGGCGCGCCGAACAACAGTCGGTGGTCGCGGATGTCGCGCAGCACGCGCTCGGAGGGACCCCGGTCCAGCAATTGCTCGACAAGGCCGTGCGGCGGATCGCCGATGTGCTCGACCTCGCCCGCTGCGGGGTCACCGACCGGTTGAAGCTCCACCTGCGGGCGGGGACCGGCTTCGGCGACGAGTTCCCGATGGGGGCGGACCACCCCAGCGCCTGCACCGTCCTGATCCCCGGCCGCCACCGCTCCTGGGGGTTCCTCCTCGCCCATCCCCGTCCCGGAGCGAGGCTCGGAGCCGAAGATGTCCGCTTCCTGGAATCCGTGGCCACCCTCCTGGGAGTGGCCGCCGAGCGCGACCGCGAGCAGTCGGCCCGGCGCCGGACCGAAGCGCGCCAGGAGCGGCTCCAGCACGGGTTGCGCACCTCGGCCCAGGAGTGGCGCCTCACCTTCGACGCCATCACCCATCCGCTCCTGCTCGTCGAGCTCGGCGGCCGCATCATCCGTCTCAACCGGGCCGCTCGCGACCTGTCGGGCGTCGACTACGACCGAGCCGTCTACCATCCGATCGGCGTCCTCGGCAACGGCCATCCCTGGCGCGCCATCCGCGAGATGCTGCCGCAGGTCGAGGGCGACGTCCTCTCCGCCCAGGCGCGCGACGACCAGGGGCGGAGCTGGGACATCTCCATGAGCCCGGTCACCAGCCCCGACGACCAGCGGGGCGTCGTAGTCGTGGCCCGGGACATCACCGACCTCGTGCGCCTTCAGGAATCGGTGCGCCGCAGCGAGACCATGTCGGCCATGGGCGGGCTGGTGGCGGGCGTGGCCCACGAGGTGCGCAACCCGCTCTTCGGGATCTCGGCCACCCTCGACGCCTTCGAGTCCCGCTTCGGGAAGCGCAAGGACTTCCGGCGCTACTTCGACGTTCTCCAGGGGGAGGTCAAGCGCCTGAGCGAGCTCATGCACCAGCTTCTCGACTACGGCAAGCCGGCGCGGCTCGACTTTGCCGACGTGACCCCGGACGAGGTCATGGCCATGGCCTCCACCGCCTGCGCGCCCCTCGCGAGCCGCTCCGAGGTCGACCTCGTCGTCCAATCCGACGAGGGGCTCCCCCGGCTGCAGGTCGACCGCGGCCGGATCGCCCAGGTCTTCCAGAACCTCCTCGAAAACGCCATCCAGCACTCGCCCAGGGGCAGGACCGTTGTGATCCGGGCGGAAAAGGAGGACGGGGAGCGCGAGGGGGTGCGCTTCGCCGTGGAGGACACCGGGCCGGGCTTCCTGCCGGGGGACCTCCACCGCGTCTTCGAGCCCTTCTTCACCCGGCGCCGGGGGGGGACCGGCCTGGGGCTCTCCATCGTCCAGCGGATCGTGGAGCAGCACGGCGGCGACGTCGCGGCTTCCAACCGGACCTCCGGCGGGGCGGCCATGACCGTCTTCCTGCCGCTGCGCCCGCGCCGGGCCGGAGCCCCCGGCCCCCCGGCGCTGGCCGAGGTGGCGGGCCGGTGAAACCTCCCCGGGCGGGGCTCCGTATGAGGGGGAGCTTTTACGCGGCTCGGTGGGCGGCTCGGTACTTGGCTCGGTGGCTCGGTGTTATACTGGGGGCCAAAGCAACGGCAGGAAAAGGCTGGAGAGGGGCGGGCAGATGGACGCCTCCAGGAAGGGTGCCGATGAAGCCGCGTCTTCTGATCGTCGACGACGAGGATGCCATCCTCGCTGCGATTCGCGATTACTTCGAGCCCCGCGGGTATGACGTGGACTGCGCCCGCGAGCTGGAGGAGGCCGAGGCGCTGCTCTCCCATATCCGTTACGCGCTGATGATCGCCGACCTGCGCCTCACCGGGGTGCATGGCAACGAGGGGCTGGAGCTGGTCCGCTTCGCCCGCGAGCGGTCGCCCTGGACGCGCACCATCGTCCTGACGGGCTACGGCTCGACCGAGATCGAGATGGAGGCGATCGGGCGCGGAGTCGACGCCTTTCTGCAAAAGCCGCAGCCGCTCTCGGAGCTGGCCGCCATCGCCGCCAACCTGACCGGAAGGGGTGCCTGACGCCATGCAAGCGAGCCGTCTTTGGGACATGCTCCTGGAGCCCCAGGGCCTGACCACCGTGTTCCAGCCCATCTTCGAGGCCCGGGGCGGAGAGCGCCGGGTGTACGCCCTGGAAGCGCTCACCCGGGGGCCCAAGCGCACCAACATCGAGCGCTCCGACGTCCTCTTCGAGTACGTGCGCCGCAAGCGGGGCGAGGCCGAGATCGACCTCCTCGCCATCGCTTCAGCCCTGCGCCAGGCCAGCGGTCTGCCCGAGGTGCCGGACCTCTCCCTCAACGTCCACGCCGTCACCCTGGAGCGCGAGCGGCGTCTTTCTGTCTGGCTGACCGAGCTCTCCGCCGAGCATTCGGTACCCCTCGACAGCCTCATCATCGAGATCGTCGAGCACGCGCCGCCCTGGAGCGGACCCCACTTCCTGGACAACCTCGACCGCCTGCGCGCCCTGGGCGTGCGCATCGCCCTCGACGACGTCGGCCTGGGCCAGTCAAACTTCCGGATGATCGTGGACTGCCGGCCCGACCTGCTGAAGATCGACCGGCATTTCGTGGACGGCTGCCACGCCGATCCGCTGCGCCGGGCGGTTCTCGAATCCATCTCGGACCTCGCCAGCCGCCTGGGAGCCCGGGCCGTGGCCGAGGGGATCGAGGACGAGCGCGACCTGGCCGTGGTGAGCAACGCCGGCATCTCGCTCCTCCAGGGCTACCTGCTCTGCCGCCCCTGCACCACCAAGAACCTGAAGAAGATGGACTTCATGACGTCCCCGGGCCGGCTCAAGGAGCCGGACACCGAGGACTTCGCCCAGGAGCTGCACCACCTGGCTACTTGAACAGCTTCAGGAATACGAGGTACATCACGAACCCGTCGTCGGGACCGGCCACGGGCACGCCGAAGTCCAGATTGACCACGGTCTGCCACGGGCCGATGAAGGTCCCGGCGAGACCGACGCCCGCCAGCATCTCATTGTCCAGCCCGGACGCCTCGTCGGTCGCCCAGGCCACATCGCCCACGGCGTCGAGGCGCAGGAACTCGCCGATCTCGAAGCCATAGGAGAGATGCGTCGCGATCGCCTCCTCGGCCCGCACCCGGTTCGACTGGTAGCCATGGACCCGCGTGCTGCCGAAGAACCCGAACTGATACTTGCTGAAGCGGTCCAGGTCCGAGCCCGAAACATAGTCGACCTCGGCGCCGATCTTCTGGAAGCGGGGCAGGTACCAGTTCTTGCTCACCCGCGCGCCCCAGCGCGAGAACTCCTCCTTGGGCTCCTCGAAATCCGGCGTGCCGGGGAAGCCCCACGGATCCCACTTCGAGCGCCGGCTCATGCCGCCACGGAGGCTGAAGCCGTAGCCCGCCCGCGAGAACGTGCCGCTCAGCTCCACCGAGTGCGTCTGGTTGTCGCTCGGCAGCACGAAGCCCTCGCCGGTGTTGTCCGACTCGCCGTAGTTGAGGAAGAGGACGTCGTACTCCAGCCCGAGCTTGACGAAGTGGCCGAGAGGCCGGCCGAGCTTGAGACCGAAGCTGCCGGTGCGCTGCTCCACCTCCTCCGCGAAGATCTCCTCCTCGTCCCGGAACACGTTGTCAGCGAAGGGGATGGCCAGGACGAAGGCGTCGGCTCCCAGGTCGAAGCGGCTGCCGAAGAGGCGCGGCTCGGCCGCGTTGACGGTGAGCAGGGCGCCCGCGAAGAAGATGTTCACCTGCTTGCCCGTGCCGCGGAAGTCGAAGTCGAAGTAGTTGACCCCGCCCAGCGGGAGGGGGAAGTCGAGCGCATCGTCGTAGAACACGCCGCCGGCCAGGAAGAGCTTGTTCGTGTCGAACCCCTCCTTGACCACGCGCTCCTCCGAGCCCTCCTCCTTGACGAGATAGCGCAGCCCCTTGTCCGTGTCGCGCACCATGGTCACGTCCGTCTCGGCCACCTGGGCACGCTTCGCCTCGAAGTCCGGGGAGTTGACCCGCACCTCGGTCAGGACGGTCTCGCGCTCCACCACGGTGGTGGCGTTGACCACGGAGAGGATCTGCTGGGCCACGACCCGCAGGGGGAGGATGTAGCTCTCGGGCGACCACTCCGCGGGCAGGCCCATGGGGTTGATCGGCGTGTAGTGCAGGGTCTCTTCATTGGAGATGACCTCGCCTTCGAGGCCGATCTGGACGGCGCGGGTGCGGAGGCGGGCATAGATCTGCTTGTCCACCCAGACCGTGCCCTGGTAGAGCTTGCCAAGTTCCCCGGCATTGCCCTCTCCGGCGGGGGCGAAGTCCACGACCCAGGCCTCGCGGCCGTCGACCGTGTCCGAGCCGCGGAGCCGGTACCGGTACTGCCGGGTGAACGTGATCTGGATCGGCATGGCCGCGGCCTTCTCCGGCTGGACGAGCGGGATCTCGGGGATCGTCTTGCTCCGCCACCGGACGCCGTTGACGAACAGGCTCTCCCACGCCCAGTCGGAGCCCGTCGTGTCGCTGACGAAGAACGGCCCCTGGAGAGTGGCCTCCACTGTCTGCGTTCCGGCCGCGGGCTGGAAGCGCAGGTGGGTGGTGTTGGTGGCCTGATACGTGTCGAGCTTCCTGTCCTGCGCGTCCTCGAACGCCTGCAACCTGCGGAGGATCTCCTCGACCGGCATCTGCCGCTCGGTCGCCACGTTCACCTTCTCCTCGACTCCCTCGCGCTCGGCCGCGGTGGCCCGCTCCAGCCCGAGGACCGCGACGCGGCCGGGGTTGTCCAGCCGGACCTCCAGGGCCTCCCCTTTGACATCGCCCACCGGAGGGCTGACGCGGTCGAATGTATAGGGGAACCGCAAAGGCCGCCGCAGGTAGGGATCGGGGAACCGCAGCGTCAGCTCCGAGGCACCCGGAGGAGCCAGGGCGATGACCCGCAAGGCGAAGTCCTTGCCGCGGACGAAGGTCCACGCCTCTTCCGCCCCCGAGGGGATCGTCCCCGCGTCATAGGAGATATCGCCCGTGAACTCGCGGGCGAGCAGCGCAAGGGGAGAGACGACCTGGGCTCCCACCCCCGTGGCCCGAAACAGGGTCAGCCCGATCCCGCGGACCGCGTTGCGCGCCGCATCCGAAAGGATCTCGCCCGGAGCAGCCGGCAGCGGAACGGAGTCGAGCACGACCGAACGCCCCGGATCGAGCCGCTCGATGGCCGCGACAGCCGCTTCGAGAGCGCCTCTGTCCGCCGGCCGCAAAGCGACCGCCTCCAGGTAAGCCGCGACCTCCTCGCCATAGAACGCTTCAAGCGTCGTGGGCTCAGCCGGGAGGGCATCGGACGCCACCCGGGCCTCGGACCGGGCGCCGGTCAGAGCCACAGCCGCCCGCTTGACCAGAAAGGCGTACTCGACTGGAGCAAAGACAGTTGCCGTACCCTCCGGCCGCCACACCACCTGAAACCAGGCATTGGCCGGAGCCGAGGAAGCGATGGCCGCAGCCGCCCGCAGCTCACCCTGGAGCCGCTCGAAGTTCTGGGCCAGAGGAGCCGGGGTGCGGAAGATCAGGGAGAGCCATGGAGTGCCCCCCGCGTCCGTGATCCCCTTGGATGCAGCCGCCGGATCAGCGGTGCCGTCGAGAGCGACTTCCCAAGCCACGAAGAAGGGGCTCCCCTTCTCGAGCTTCGCCTGGGCGAGCAGGGATGCAAAGTCGGCCGGATTGTTCGGGACGGATTGCGCGGCTGGTGCCGGCTGGACGTCCGGAGAGGGAGGAGGATTCAGGGTCTCCGCCGCGGTGACCGGGACCGACTGGACCGGCTCGAAACGCACGCCGGCACAGGGGAAGCAGGGGAGGACCTGGGCCTCTATGGAGAGTGGAACAAGAAAGAGCAAAAGGGGGAGAAGCTTCGTGCTGCGCATAGGTCGGGAAGGATAGCAGGGTCGCAACGTTGGCCTCGGGGGAGGACGGGATTGGAGCGGGGATGTCCGCTGGAGAGGTCGGGATGGGCCCTCACCCCCCGGCCCCATAGGCGCTAACTTTGCCGCTGGAGAGGTTCTTTCCCTGGGAGCGCCGGCATCCTTGCCGGCCTTTCTCGCTGGGGAAGGCCTCCCCATCGGGGGAACAGGCCGCGACCTGAGGGTATGAGGTCATACCCTCAGAGTGGGCTTCAGCCCCTACCTTCCTGACATATGTCCGACCGGTACAATGTGCCGATTGGGGATACCTCAGGGAGGAGACTGACATGGGAATTCGTAACGCAGGCCT
>DATMER010000127.1:0-9473 GCA_035556715.1 Thermoanaerobaculia bacterium | reverse complement strand
GGAGACTACAGGAAGTCCTTCGATCGCAGCCACAATGACAGTACGATCACCTTTTGCGTACTGTCGATCATATTCAATGCTGCTTCCCAGGTAGGGCACGGTAGGTATACCCTGGCGAGATGCGCCCTGAGCAAGATACCGGCCGAAATAGGCAGCAAAGCCTTCATGCTCGAGAGTTTGCAGCGCGACTTGACGACCGAGCCAAGGACCACCTACGGCGTTGAAATCATCGAGAGACTGCGCCACGACCTCAAACAGACCATCAAGGTCTAGCGGCTGCCCATGGCGCAGGCTCAGGAGGTACTCAAGATTCTTCCACACATTTGGGCGTGCGACCTTCAGCCAAACATGGAAGGCTACGAAGGCAAATAGGTATTCCTGTTGAGAGCCCGTAGAAAACCGGATCTCGGGCGGAATGTCCATACCGTCGAGACCCCAAACTCGATCGAAGCACAGTGCAGCTGTTTTGGGGCGGCTTAGAGCGACTACCGCTTGCTCTCCTCGCTTTGGCAGAGCCGGATCACCTTGAAGGTCGCTGACAAAGCCTGTAATGGCGATCTGTGCAGGTAGCAAGAAGAGCTCGCCAACTCCAGGAAGATCCGAGAACTTCTCCGTGCCAAGCCTCTCTTGTGCTTGCTGGATCTGCCGGGCGCTAGCAAGCATGTCCGCCATCTGCGCCAGCGTCGCTGTGTCCAGCCGGGTGATCCACTCTGACATCATCTGGGTCCGACTCCTTCCAGAAAGACGGTTCGCAATAGTGTGCGCCTCCCTGCCGCCGAACGTTTAGGGGTTTATCCGACATCCTCCTGGCAAGGGCACTCCGGAGTCCTCCACGTTGTGGGGAGGATGTTGGATAGACCCAGGTTGAACGAAACTGCGGGCGGGGCTACGGACGGTGCCTATATGCACTTTCAATCCGCAGGAGAGAGGAGGGGCACAGCCGTTGGCTCTGCCTCGATCGCCTCGAAACGAGCTGTCCCCGCTTCATTGACGCCTCCTAAAAGCCACCATCGTGCCGGTCATGCCCCGCCGCAGCACTTTCGTTTGCTCGATTGTACCTCAGATCCGCAGAGACGACGCACCGGCTCCTGCCTTTGGGAGAAAGGAGAGGCACGCAGCAGCGAGCCGGGCGAGTCATGGCGGCGGCCTCCGTGCCAGAGCGGGAAGTTTCCGGACCTGGCGCAGGTGACCGTGCCCGCACTCCGCACAGAGCGTCGGATCCTTGCCCGTAACCCGCTGATAGACCGACTCCCAGTCCTCGCGCTCGTCGGATTCCGGTGCCGGAGAAGGAGGGGCGGCATCGAGCAAAGCCCGGCAGCGCTGCAGTTGCCGCTCACGATGGCGATTGGCAAACAGGCCGTAGTAACGAATGCGCACGAATCGATGGGGCAGGATGTGCAGCAGGAAACGGCGGATGAATTCCTCGGCCGGCAGCGTCATCTCCCGTCGCCGGCCGTCTTGGCTGTAGTCCTTGTAGGTGAAGGTGACCTTGCCGTCGGCCAGAGCGACGAGCCGATGGTTCGACAGGGCGACTCGGTGGGTATAGCGGGCCAGGTACTTGAGCACCTGCTCGGGGCCGCCAAAGGGAGGCTTGCCGTAGACCCACCAGGACTTCTGGTACAGCCGGTCGAGGAAGTTGAGAAATTCAAACGGATCACGCAGCTTTTCGGCCTCTCCCGTCAGGCTCAATCCGCCCTCTTGATAGAGTCGTTTGAGGCCGGCGAGGAATTTGCCCCGAAAGACGGGGGCGAGCACCCGCACCGGCAAGAGAAACCTCTCTGAGGCGGCCATCCAGCGCTCGCCGTCGGGCGACGGTCCTCCCCCGGGCACGATGCAGTGCAGGTGCGGGTGCAGCACAAGCGTTTGACCCCAGGTGTGCAGAATCGCCAGGGCGCCCAGGCGCGCCCCGAGGTGCTTGGGATCAGCCCCAATCTCGAGCAGGGTCTGCGAAGCGCTGGCAAACAGCAGATCGTAGATCACCTCGGGGTTGCCCAGGGCCAGGACGTTGAGCTCCTCCGGCAAGGTGAAGACAACGTGGAAGTAGGGCACCGGCAAAAGCTCGTTGCGCCGCTTCTCAAGCCAGCGCTCTTTCTCCAGGTTCTGACACTTTGGGCAGTGGCGGTTGCGGCAGGAGTTGTAGACGTTTTTCTCCGAACCGCACTTCTCACAGCGGTAGAGGTGTCCACCCAAAACCGCGGTGCGGCAGTCTTCGATGGCCCTCATGGCCTGCAGCTGTACGCGGCAAAGCCTGTGTTTCTGCCGGAAGGCCTCGCCGTAGAGCCTTAGGGTGTGGGCCACCTCCAGGTCGGAGGAGCCCGCCATGGCGGGCCTACTTCAGCTCGGGAGCATTCCAGTCAAGCGAGTCCAAGGGACTGATCACGTTTCTCAGAGCGCGCGGACTGACACGGGTGTACAGCATGGTGGTTTGCAGATGACGGTGGCCGAGAAGCTCCTGGATGTAGGGCAGTTGCGTACCGTGTTCCAGCAGATGAGTGGCGAAGCTGTGCCGTAGAGCGTGGGCGGTAGCCGGCGGGTGCAGGCCGGCTTTGTCGCTGAGCCGCCGCACCATCCTCTGGACGATTCGATCATCGATCGGCTGCTCCGGGTTCTGACCGCAAAACAGCCACGTCGCAGGGCGGTAGCACCGGTAGTAACGCCGCAAGACATCCAACAGAGCCGGCGATAGCAAGACATTGCGATCCTTGGCACCCTTGCCTTGGCGCACGCAGATCTGCATCTTTGTGCTGTCGATGTCCGTGACCTGAAGGTGAATGAGCTCGTTGAGGCGCAGGCCCGTGGCATAGAAGGTCATCAGGATCGCCTGCTCTTTGAGATCCGTCGCGGACTCCAGCAGACGTCGGACTTCCGTCTCGCTCAACACCCTTGGCAACTTTCTGCTCCGCCTCGGAAGGTGAAGATCCCCCAACTCATACGGGAGGTGCAGCACGTGGACGTAGAAGAATTTCAGAGCGCAGAAAGCTTGGATCACCGACGGTCGCGAAAGTCTCTGAACTTCGAGCAGATCGATCAGGAAGGCACGAGCCTCCTCAGATCCCATCTGCTCCGGGGGACGCTTGTAATGCGCAGCGAATCGCCGCACCCAATCCAAGTAGGCCTTGCTGGTGCGCGAACTGCAGCCGCGCAGTTCCAACTCTTCTTCCATCCGGCGACGCATCTCTGTCATGGGGTCCTCCTTTCGAGAAGTACATCCCGAACGGTAGACCCCTCAGAGAACAACTGTCGATTCGGTGATTACAGCGGCTAAAAAGTGATAGAAGTGACGACGAAGGGCACCGCCGCGGAGCGGTTTTGTTCAACCTTGGTGTAGCTTCGCGCCTCCGGAGTGCGTAGAGGCCCGAATTCTCAGTGCTCCGGTTACCGGCGATGTGGTCTTCCCCTTCACAATGTCCGGAGCGAAACAACTTATAGAGTTTAAGGCCGTGCTGGAGGCGAGTCAATCCAAGCCTCTAAGGCGGAGCTCCGCAACTCCTCCCGGAGATCACGAAATTCCTGCTTATCCAGAAATCCCGGCCCAGGGCATCTCCTTGGGGTGGAGAGGCTTACGGCCAAAGACCGCGATGCCTTCCGGCCGATAGGCATGCTCGCGGCAGGAGGGCGGCAGCTTATACATTTGATCATGGGCCGATAAGGCGGCGTAGCGCCGCTCCGCTTGGGGCAGAAAAGACAATGACTTGCGACGCATCTCCTGGGAAGGCTTCTGGGCTCGAGATACCTTGGATAAGCCGCGGTGCTTATCCATCACAGGAGGTCGGCCTTGCCGCCGCTTCCCGCGGGGCTTGGGCAGGTTTGTGCTTCCCCGGACGCCGGCGAAGGACTTCTTTGCGCTTCTGCTGCATCACTACCTTCTTTGAGAGCCTGAACCCGTTATGGGGAGCAGGGCGAGCGAGATGATAGGTGAACGGATGAAGCGTGTCAATAGTTGACTCAGTAGAATCTTTCGAGGATCATTGCCGCCGTCACGCTCTCTGCGGAGCGCGTCCCCGGAAAGTCGGGGGAGCTCCTCGGGAATCCGGGGGAGCGGCTGAGGAGTGTGGGGGACGGCGTGCGCAATCTGGGGGAAGTCGTGAGAAATGTTGCGGACGGCGCGCGCAGTCCGGGGGAAGCCATGGGAAATGTAGCGGACGGCATGCGCAGTCCGGGGGAGGACGCGGGAAATGTTGCGGACGGCGTGCGCAATCCGGGGGAAGCCGTGAGAAATGTTGCGGATGGCATGCGCAGTCCGGGCGAGGGCGTGGGAAATGTAGCGGACGGCGTGCGCAGTCCGGGGGAGGGCGCTGGAAACGTAGCTGCAGGGAGCCTCCGGCTTGGTCGCGGGGCGGTTCTTTGACATCCGATGGACCCATGAGGTTCGGCGGGCCCCGGGGGCGGGGGCCCGCCGCTCGTGGGATTCGTGTGCGGGGCTTATCGGTCCCGGAGGCGCACGCGGGTGACCTCTTCCACGGCGGCCATGACGGCGCGGAAGCCTTCCATGTCCTGGGAGCTCACCTTCTCCCGGATCTCGGCCTCGAAGGTTTCGAGGGACTGGTTCAGACGCTCCGCCAGCTCCCGGCCGGGGTCGGTGATGTGGATCAGGAAGGAGCGGCGGTCGCCGGGGTTCATCTCCCGGCGGATCAGGCCGGCCTTCTCCAGGCGGTCGAGCATGCTGGTGAAGGTGGACTGCTTGATGCCGAAGACCCGGACGAGCTCTCCGATGGGGGCGGGGGAGTAGCTTCGCAGGTAGGTCAGGAAGTGGCCCTCGATGGGGCTCACCCCCAGCTCGCGGGTGTGGGTCTCCAGGTAGACCGAGATCTGCCGGGAGGCCTTGTGGAGCGGTGAGAGGAAGTCGAGGGGCATGGGGTTCGCTCGGGGACGATTCTACTTGACAAGAGGATGCATGGAAACGGTATTATCCGATATCGTAGAAGTTTGACCAACCCCCCAAGGAGGTGACTATGACCACAGCCGCACCCGCAACTCTGAGTGAGATCGAGGTCTTCCGCCATCAAGCCGGCATGATCCAGACGGTGGTCCGGGTCAACGTCGACGGCCTGACCCAGGAGGAGAGCCTGGTCCAGCCCTCTCCCGGGGGGAACTGCCTGAACTGGGTCGTGGGCCATCTCGCCTGCATCTACAACAAGTTCCTCTCGATGTTGGGGCAGGAGCCGGTGATGGAGGCGGAAGCGCTGAAGCGGTATGACCGGGGCGCTCCTCCCATCCGGGATGCCGCCGAGGCCCTGGAGCTCCAGGACCTCATGGCTGCCTTCGACAAGGCTTCCGAGCGCGTCGATGCCGGGCTCGCGGGCCTCAGCCCGGAGGTTCTGGACCGGAAGGCTCCGGAGAGCCCCAGCGGCAACCCGAACGAGACCGTCCGCTCGCTATTGAGCACGGTCTTCTTCCACCAGGCCTACCACGCCGGCCAGACGGGCATCCTCCGGAGGATCGCCGGCAAGGAGGGGGCGATCCGCTGAGAAGGGGAGGGCTACTGCTGCATCTCGCCAAGCTCGACGAGGGCCTCGCCGCTTTCGAGCAGCGCCGCGGCCCTCTTGAAGGTGCGCTCCAGCACCGCCTTCATGCGAGGTCGGCCGCATTGTGATAGCCGAGGTACTTGATCGAGAAGGCCTCGATCTCGAAATGCTCGGCGATCCAGGGTGCAAGCGAGGGCGAGAGTTGCGCGTCAATCCAGAGAATCACGCGGCGAGCACCGGGTGATCCAGTCGGCGGGAGGCGTACAGGAGCGCGGCGCTGATGTCTTCGGGTTCCAGATCCGGCAGCTCCTCCAGCACCTGCTCACGCGAGAGGCCGGCCGCCAGCAGGTCGAGCACGTCGATGACGCGGATCCGCATCCCCCGGATGCAGGGACGCCCACCGCATTGCTCGGGATTGATGGTGATTCGGCGGAGTAGATCGGTCATGGCAGGCTCCAGATAAGCGCCTCGCCAAGACTACCATGGCCCCGGAGCTATCGTCGCCGGGCCGCCAGCTTGCGGAGGACGTAGGGCAGGGCCAGCAACCCCAGGAGGATGGCGAACCAGAGGGTGGCGGCGCGGATGATCAGGGTGGCCGAGGCGGCCGTGGCGGTGTCGAGGCCCTGGGCGTCGAGGAGGGCGGTGAGGGAGCCTTCGGCGGCGAGGAGGCCTCCGGGGAGCATCGAGAGGGACCCCAGGCAGGTCGAGGCCGTGTAGTTGAAGAGCGCGGCGAGGAGCTCCGCTTGGGGCGCGTATTCGCGGACCACGAGGAAGAAGCCCACCCCTTCCGCGCCCCAGGCCACCACGGCGAGCCCCAGCGCCATGGCCAGCAGCCCGGGAGAGAGCAGCCCTCTCAGGGTTCCATAGAGCTCCGCCAGGACGGGTACCCGCGGACCCACCACGGGCAGCCGTTTGAGCAGGCGGAAGAGGAGGTCCGCCCCTTTCTGCCAGGTCAGGAGGAGGATCGCCACGGCCACCGCCGCCAGCCCTGCCGCCGCGATCCAGCGTCCGCCCGGGAAGGGAAGGGCCCCGAGCGACAGGAGCACGAACACGCCGAGGAGGTCCGTCACCCGCTCGGCTACCACGGCGGGCACCACGCGTAGCGCCGGTCCGCCTCCGAGCTCTCTGACCAGCCAGGCCTTGCCCAGCTCGCCCGCCTTGCCGGGCGTCACCGAGAGCAGGAATCCGACCAGGAACACCCCGAGGCTCCGGGCGCGGGCCAGCCGCACCCCGAGCGCCTTCAGGTAGATCTCCCAGCGGACGAAGCGCAGGGCGTAGTTGACCAGGGACAGACCCAGGACGGGCAGCAGGAGCGCGAGGTCGAAGTCGCGCAGGCGCCCGGCGAGCTGGCGGGCGTCCGCCACCAGGATCAGGCCGATCAGCGCCAGCAACCCGAGGGCGAGCGGGATCAGCAGCCGGCGTCCGAGGTGTTCCAGGCCGGAGCCCGCCGGCTCCGGCTGGGTCTCAGGAGTCTCCGGAGTCAGGCGACCTTCTCTGCTTCGGCGGGGCTCGCCTCGGGGTAGGTCTCGAACAGGCGCATCCACTTGCTGGTCTTGGCGTAGCGCTCGGTCCGCATCTTGCCGATCGTGGGGTACCACGCGTAGTCATGGTAGAAGTACGAGCCGAACACGAAGAAGTAGACCAGCGGCGTCCGGAACAGCAGCTTCTGGAGCCCCTTGAGCGGCCCGAACCAGACCAGGTCGCCGAAGCGGGAGACCGCGTTGTCCCCCACCGAAAAGCGGAAGTTCCAGTTCGAAATGTCCTCGCCGACGATCTCGATGTCCCGCGGATCGCCCACGCCCAGCCCGGCGTCGTGGGCCAGCCGGATGTAGGGGATCGACATCGGGTCGAAGCCCATCATCTTCGCGGCCACGGCGTCGATCGCCACCTGGTCGCCCGAGGCGAGGAGGATGTCCTTCTCGACCGGGACCATGGTCCGCGGGCCGGGACCGTTGCCGCAGGTCGTGCCGTCCATCACCGCGAAGAGGCCGGTGTGGATTTCCTTCTGGATCGTCAGCAGGTCCACCAGGGTCTCGTGGATCCAGGAGTGGGTGTAGTGCCGGCGGGTGTTGAGGAGGCCGCCGAAGGCGTTCTTCATGGCCCCGGTCGTGGTGGTGTAGATGTGGCACTTGACCGTGGGCAAGTGGACGATGTTCTTGCCCAGGAAGAACTCGGGGATCGTGATCCCCTCGGGGTAGATCTTGGGCAGCACCAGCATCTTGCCCTTGGGCTGGTACTGAATCCACTTGAGGTCGTCCTCGAAGCAGTTGTAGCGCACCGGCACGTCGTACTTGTCGAGCACCGGCAGGTAGCGGTTGAGGCGCTCGCCCTTCTTCGGGTCGGTCACCACCGTGTTGTTCTGGACGCACACCTGGTCCGCGTAGCCGTCGGCGCGCAGCTTCTGGATGGTCCCTTCGAGCTGCCACGGGGTGGTGTTGGCGCCCGGGAAGGGGAAGTGCCAGGAGATGTTGTCCTTGAGGATGGTGGTCGCGCCGGGCGCGAGGTGCTGCTTCACCCCGGCCATCTCCATGGTCCGGCCCACGTCCTCCAGGACAGTCTCGGGGCGGGTCTTCAATACAGAAACACGAGCTTTCGGGGGCATCGGGTACGTCTCCGCGTTCGTTTTCAGGGATGACCGCAAGGTCAGGCGGCCCATTATAACCGCCGGGCACGCTCCTCGCATTTCAATCAAAGCTCAGGCAATCTTCCAAGGAGGACCCCCTTGTCAATGCACCCGGAAAGATTCCGCCGCCTCGTGGCTCTGGTCTGCCTCGCTCTGCCCGCGGCACTGGCGGCGCCTGCGGGCGCCGGCGCCGAGACCTCCATCGCGTTCTCCACTCTTCTTCCCAACGGTTCCGGTCCCACCTACGAGGTCGGGGCGGTAGCCACTGACCCTTCCGGCGCCGTGTACGTGACGGGCGGGTACGCGCCCCTCCACTCCAATACCTTCCCCAGGGACCAGTTTCCCTTCGTGATGAAGCTGAGCCCGTCGGGAGAGGTCCTCTACACCACGATCTTCCCCGGAAAGGACTACTCCACGGTCACGGCCATCGCCGTGGATAGCCAGGGCCAGGCCTATATCGCTGGTTCCACCATGGGCGAAGTGCCTCAGATCGGCGGCCTGGACGCTGCATATCGCGGCACCGCCTGGGATGCGTTCGTCGCGAAGCTCGGCGCTGGCGGCGAGATCCTCTACTCGACTACGCTGGGAGGCTCCTTCGACGATGGGGGTACTTCCCCGTCCGACCATGCCCAGGGTGTCGGGTTCGACTCCCAGGGAGCCATCTACGTCGCGGGGAACACCGTGTCCCTGGACTTCCCGCGGGTCGGCGCCCCTCCCATCGTGGCCGGGGGCGGCCCGGATCTCTTCGTGGCCAAGCTGATACCGGGGAACCCGGCGCCGGTCTGGTCCACCGCCTTCGGCGGAGCCGACTTCGACTTGCTCGAAGATCTCGACGTGGACTCCGCGGGCAATCTCTACCTCACCGGCGTCACGATTTCCGAAGACTTCCCGACGGTCAACGCGTTTCAGGACGAGCATGCCGCGGGGGCGGACTACGACGCTTTCGTCACGAAGCTGACCTTCGCCGGGCAGGTGATCTATTCCAGCTATCTCGGCGGAAGCGGCAGCGACCACGGCCTGACGATCGCCTCTGACGCAGCGGGCAATGCCTGGCTGGGCGGCTCCACGTTCTCGGAAGACTTCCCATTGAAGAACCCCCTCCAGACCACCATGAATTGGAGCGAGGGTTTCGTGGCCGGGGTGGGGCCTGCCGGAGCGCTGCTCTTCTCCACGCTCTTCGGCGGCAGCGCCTTGGATCACGTATCGGGGATCGACGTGGACCCTTCGGGCCTCCTCCACATCACGGGCGACACCGACTCGTCCGCGTTCCCTTTGAAAGATCCGATCCGGGATAGATGCCTGCCGGAGGATCTCCCCACAGGGGTCCGCTGCGTTCAGGACGCCTTTGTCGCCAGAATCGATCCGCGGGTCCCCGCGCTCCTCTT
>DATMER010000126.1:0-12433 GCA_035556715.1 Thermoanaerobaculia bacterium | reverse complement strand
AAGAACCCGAATGCCTCGGGCAGACGTCCGAGAGCCTCGGGAGCGTGCCCGAGCGACTCGGGAAACCGCCCGAATGGCTCGGGATGGCACCCAAGGGCCGACGAACCCTGCCCCTCCCCCACGCCGGCGCTCCCAGGGAAGGGGTGAGGTTCCAGTCTCACGACAAAGACCGCCCGGCAGCCGTATGATCCTAGGAGCCGGTTTCCTCCAACCTCCGCCCCGTGTCTGAACGCATATGAGCCGACATCTATCTCTGCGCCGTGTCCTTGCTGTCCTTGCCGTCCTTCTGATCCTTCCCGCCGCGGTAGGATCGTCTCCTGAGGAGGGTCCCGTGGACCGGCAAGCAGCCTGGAAGGAGATCGACCGGCTCATCTCGGAGCTCAAGCTCCAGGAGGCCGTGCAGCGCCTCGACGAGCTGCTGCCGGCCCTCCGCGAGGCGGGCGACGAGGAGGCGTATGCCCGCGCCCTCATCCGCGGCGCCCAGCTCCGCGCCGGCAGCGCCGAGCCCGGGGAGGCGGTGCGCTTCCTCCAGAGCCAGCTCTGGCCGGAGAACCGGCGGCAGCGCGCCGTCCTCTCCGTCTTCTTCGCCGAGGCCCTGAAGAACTACTACGTCAACTACCGCTGGACCATCTGGAAGAACGAGGCCGTCCTCTCCGACAAGCCGGTGGACGTGGAGAAGTGGACCACCGGCCAGCTTTTCGAGGCCGCGTCCAAGGCCTACCTGGATGCCTGGAAGGAGCGCGAGGTCCTGGGCACGGTCCCCGTCTCCGAGCTCTCGGAATTCGTGGAGCCCAACAACTATCCCAAGGAGGTCCGCGGCACCCTCCGGGACATGGTCACCTATCTCTGGGTCGAGCACCTGGCCGACACCGGCTTCTGGTCGCCGGCCCAGTCCAACGCCACCAACCGTTTCGACCTCGCGGCCCTGTTCCGCGGCGGTGAGGTGCCCGAGGCGGAGCTTGCCAATCCCGAGGTCCATCCCCTCGTCCGGATCGTCACCGTCCTCGCCGAGCTGGAGCGCTGGCACCTCTCCAGGGGCAACAGGGACGGCGCCCTGGAAGCCCGGCTCGAACGGCTCCGGCGGCTCCAGAACCACGCCCTTCCGGATGAGATGAAGGCGCTCCGGCAGGAGCTGGAGGCCTTCCTGCCCGCTTTTCGTGACACCCCCTGGTGGGCCATGGGCATGGCCGAGCTGGCCACCCTGCACCGGAACACCGGCGACCTGCCCGGCGCCGTCCGGGCGGCCCGCGCCGGTCACGAGGCATTCCCCAAGTCGCCCGGCGGCGAGCGGAGCCTGAACCTCGCCCGCGAGATCGAGGCCCCGGAGTACTACCTGGGCGCCACGCGCTCCGACAACCTCGGCCGGCGCTCGATCCAGGTCCAGCACAAGAACCTGCCCGTCCTCTGGTTCCGCGCCTACCCGGTCGACCTGAGGCAGCGCATCGAGCGGACCCGCGAGCGGATCTTCCCCATGGTGGACGAGCTTCTCAAGGGCAAGCCCGCCTACTCGTGGAAGACCGGGCTGCCGGCCACGCCCGACCACCAGACGCACACCACCTACGTCACCCCGGAAATCGGCCGCCCGGGCGCGTACGTGGTCGTGGCCTCGGGACGCGAGGACTTCGCCACGCTCACGAAGGACGGGAAGACGTACCTGGACAACATGGTCCTCGGCACGCCGGTCATCCTCGGCGACCTGGCCCTGCTGGCCCGCCGCGACGAGCGCAACCGGATGACGGTGACCGCCGTCTCCGGCTCCCGCGGCGAGCCGGTCGCGGGCGTGGAAGCGCGCTGGTATGAGACCTCGAGGCAGCACCGGGGCTTCCGCCAGGCCGCGACCTCCAACGCCGAAGGCATGCTCCCCTTCGATCTCTACCAGGGGTACGCGGTCCTCGCGCGGAAGGGGGACGACATCGCCCTCCTCGAAGGCTCTTCC
Organism: Thermoanaerobaculia bacterium; assembly: GCA_035556715.1. Lineage (GTDB taxonomy): Bacteria > Acidobacteriota > Thermoanaerobaculia > Multivoradales > UBA5704 > DATMER01. The sequence continues at coordinate 10,497 of DATMER010000126.1, read as the reverse complement.
TACCGGGGCGAGCGCGACGAGCCGAAGACCGGGCGGGACGTGCTCGTCTTCACCGACCGCAGCATCTACCGGCCGCAGCAGAAGCTCTTCTGGAAGGTCCTCGTCTACGACAACCTGGGCGGCGGCCGCTTCGGAGGAGCCGCCAGCAGCCCGGTCACCGTCCACCTCGTGGACCCCAACAACCAGGACGTCGACTCCCTGAGCGTGACGACCAACGGGTTCGGCACCGCCTCGGGCGAGTTCACGATCCCGCCGGGCCGGCCCCTGGGAGTCTGGACGATCCGCACCTCTTCCTCCGAGCGCCAGGCTCAGATCCGGGTGGAGGAGTACAAGCGCCCCACCTTCGAGGTCTCCCTGGAGGACCCGAAGGACCCGCTGCGCCTGAACCGCCCCGCCCGCTTCCCGGGCGAGGCCCGCTACTACTTCGGCCTGCCCGTGACCCATGGCGAGGTGCGGTGGCGCGCCACCCGGGAGGAGCGCATGTTCGCCTGGTGGTGGCCCCGGGCCGGCAGCGAGGAGACCGTGGCCACGGGCACGGCCGAGCTCTCCGCGGACGGCACCTTCGAGGTTGCCTTCACTCCCGAGGCGGGCGACCTCAAGGGGCGCGACCCGCGGCAGGTGAGCTACTTCTACCGCATCGACGCCGAGCTCACGGATGAGGGCGGGGAGACGCGGTCGGCCAAGCGCTCCTTCCGGCTCGGCTGGACCTCCATCGAGGCCGAGATCATCCCGGAGCGGGACCTCTTCGCCGCCGGCCAGCCGGGTACCGTGACCATCCAGCGCCGGGACCTCGCCGGCATCGGCCGGCCGGGCGAGGGGACCTGGACCCTCTTCGCCCTGCGCCAGCCCGCCGAGACCCCCACGCCCGCCGACCTGCCCCTTCCGGCAGGTGAAAGGGAGGAGGGGTTCCTGACCGAGGGCGACCGTCTCCGTCCGCGCGCGAATCCGGGGTATGACCCCATGGACGCCCTGCGTCGGTGGGAGGACGGTCCGCAGGTCGCCTCCGGCTCCCTGAAGCATGGCGCCGCCGGCGAGGCCGGGCTTGCCCTGCCCGCTCTCGATCCCGGCGCCTACCGCCTGCGCTACGAGACCCGGGACGAGGCCGGCGAGCCCTTCTCGACCTCGCGGGAGCTGATCGTGGCCGGCAGTGATACTCCTCTGGCCCTGCCGGCGCTGCTTCTGGTGGACGACTCCGAAGTGCGCCCCGGCGGCCGGCTCCGGGTCCTGGCCCACTCCGGCTTCCCGGACCAGACCGTCTGGCTGGAGACCTGGCGCGGGAACGAGCTGGAGAGCCGGCGGCAGCTCCGCATGGGCCGCGACTCCAGCCTGATCGAGATCCCCATCGGCAAGGAGGACCGCGGCGGGTTCTCCCTCCAGTTGGCCACCCTCCGCGACCACCAGCTCATCGAGCTGGAAGAGCACATCCAGGTCCCCTGGGACGACCGCCGCCTGGAGATCGAGGTCGGCACCTTCCGCGACCGCATCCGTCCCGGCAGCCGCGAGACCTGGACCGTCAAGGTCCGTCCCGCCGAAGGGGAGGAGGCCACGGCGGCCGAGCTGCTCGCGTACCTCTACGACCGCAGCCTCGACCTCTTCGCGCCGCACCAGCCGGCGGATCCCCTGGCCCTCTACCCCGACTTCAGAGGCGTGGCGGACTCGGGCTCGAGCCTCGGATCCTCCTACACCTACGGGTCCGGGCATGGATGGCGGCAGGAGCTCTTCGGACCGTACCTCCAGCCGGACCAGCTCCGCTTCCGCTTCGCGTTCCAGGAGGAGATGGCGCACCCGATGAGGATGTCGGCGCAGGGCGTGGTTGGAGGGACCGCGGGAGGGGTTCCTCCCCCGCCCCCGCCTCCTCCTCCTTCCGCTCCCAGGCCCGAGGCGGCAGACTCGGAAGGGCCGATGATGAAGGACGCGGCCCTCGTGTCCGGCGACCTGCCCATTGTCCAGCCGGCCCCCGAGCTGCGCAGCGACTTCTCGGAGACGGCCTTCTGGCAGCCGCACCTGATCGCGGGGGAGGACGGCACCGTGGCCATTGAGTTCGACGTGCCGGACTCGGTGACCTCCTGGAGCTTCTGGGTCCACGCCGTCACCGCCGACCTTCGCGCCGGCTCGCTCCAGAAGGAGGTGCGGAGCGTCAAGGATCTGATGGTGCGCCCCTACGTGCCCCGCTTCCTGCGCGAGAGCGACCGCGCCCTCCTGGAGGTTGTGCTCAACAACGCCTCCGAGGGCGATCTCAGCGGCACGGTCCAGCTCGACATCCTCGATCCGGAGAGCAACGAGAGCCTGCTCGCCGATTTCGGGCTCGACCCGTCCAAGGCCCGCGCCCCCTTCACCATCACGGCTGGCGGCGGCACGAGCGTCACCTTCCCCCTGACGGCGCCGAAGAAGGTCGGCCCGGTGGCTTTCAAGGTGACCGCCACTGCGAGGGGGAACGCCGGGAACGTGAGCGACGGCGAGCTGCGTCCGCTGCCCATCCTCCCCTCCCGGATGCACCTGGCCCAGTCGCGCTTCGCCGCCCTCAAGGATCAGGGACGCAAGGAGCTGCGCTTCGAGGATATGTCGAAAAGCGATCCCACCCGAATCGACGAGCAGCTCGTCGTCACCCTCGACGCCCAGCTCTTCTACAGCGTGCTGGAAGCCCTGCCCTACCTGGTGGACTTCCCCTACGAGTGCACCGAGCAGACGCTCAACCGCTTCCTCTCCACGGGCATCGCCGCGGGCGTGTTCGACGAATATCCCGCGGTGGCCGCCATGGCGAAGGAGCTTTCGAAGCGTGACACCCGGCTGGAAACCTGGGACGCGGTTGATCCGAACCGCAAGATGGTCCTGGAGGAGACCCCCTGGCTGCGGACGGCGCAGGGTGGAGCCGATCCCGGTTATGACCTGATCAAGGTGCTCGATCCGCGCGTGGCCCGCGCCCAGCGCGACCAGGCGCTGGGCAAGCTCCGGGAGGCGCAGCTCGGCGACGGCGGCTTCCCCTGGTGGCCGGGCGGCCAGGCTTCGCCCTACATGACCCTCTACATGCTCTACGGCTTCGCCAAGGCCCGGGAGCACGGCATCGAGGTGCCCGGGGACATGGTCGAGAGTGCGTGGCGCTACGTCGTGCAGTGGTACCGCGCCGAGGAGCAGGAGCGGCGGCGGGCCGCCAAGGACGGGAAGAAAGAGGAGGACTATCCCCGCGAGCTGCTGGTCTTCATGAACTACGTGGCCTCCGCGTATCCCGGCGCGCTGGATGACCTGCCGGACGAGACCATCCCCGAGTTCCTCACCGTCGAAGAGAGGCGGAAGGTCCTGGACGACACCTTCGTCCACTGGAAGAAGCTCTCCGGCTTCCTCAAGGTCCTCCTGGCCATGACCCTGAACCGGATGGACCGGCAGGACGACGCGAAGCTGGTCTTCGACGCGGTCATGGACCTCGCCAAGACCACCGAAGAAGAGGGCACCTTCTTCGCGCCCGAGAAGGAGGCGTGGCTCTGGTACCAGGACACCATCGAGACCCACGCCTTCGCCCTGCTCGCCATGACGGAGATCGCGCCCGACGACCCGCGGCGGCACGGCCTGGTGCAGTGGCTGTTCCTCAACAAGCAGCTCAACCACTGGCACTCCACGCGGGCCACGGCCGAGGTGATCTACGCCCTCATCCACTACCTGGAGAAGGAAGGCCAGCTCGGCATCCGCGAGTCCGCCACGATCCGGGTGGCCGGCCAATCCACGACCTTCGTCTTCGAGCCCGACCGCTTCACCGGCAAGCACAACCAAGTGGTCGTGCCCGGTGAGAAGCTCGGGGGAATCTCTACCGTGGTGGTGGAGAAGGAGAGTGCGCCGCTGATGTTCGCCTCGGCCACCTGGCACTTCTCCACGGACCAGCTCCCCACGGAGGCGCGAGGGGATCTCTTCGGCGTGACCCGGCGCTACTTCCTGCGTTCCGGCGTAGGCAAGGAGGTCACGCTCAAGCCTCTGGAGGAGGGCAGCGTGCTCGAGCCCGGAAACGAGATCGAGGTCCATCTCACCATCACCAGCCGCGCCCCGGCCGAGTACGTCCACCTGCGCGACCCGCGGGCCGCGGGCCTGGAGCCCGACGGCGCCCGCTCCGGATACAAGTGGGACTGGACCTCCCCGGGCCGTTACGAGGAGACCCGCGACAGCGGCACCAACTTCTTCTTCGACTGGCTGCCGGCGGGCGAGTACACCCTGAAGTACCGCCTGAGGGCCAACATGGCCGGCACCTTCCGCGTCGGCCCCGCTACGCTGCAATCCATGTATGCCCCCGAGTTCACCGCCTACTCGGCGGGAGACGTGATGACTGTGGCGCCGGCCGAGTAATTCACTGGGAGCGCCGGCGGGACGCCGGCGCTCCCAGTGGTAGGCTCTCCCGCATCACGAGGAGAGACCGGTCATGCACAGCATCCACGGAAAAGGCCGCGTTCTGGCGGCCATCCTGGCCTCGAACCTGGCCCTGGGCTGCCAGCCCGCCCTGCAAACACAGCCGCCCACATCGGCGGCTTCCGCACCGGCGCAGTCGTCGTCATCCATTGAGACCAAGGAGACTTTCTACGCCCGCGGCCGGGCCGAGGTGGATGCCAACGCCCGGATCCAACCGAACAAGCGTCAGGCGAAGAACGTCATCCTCTTCCTCGGTGACGGCATGGGGGTGACCACGATCACCGCGGCCCGCATCCTGGATGGCCAGATGAAGGGGATGAAGTTCGGGGAGGAGAACGACCTCAGCTTCGAGAAGTTCCCCCATCTGGCCCACTCCAAGACCTACCAGGCCAACCAGCAGACGCCCGACTCGGCTCCCACGATGACCGCCATCGTCACCGGCAGCAAGACCAACGACGGCATGCTTTCCGTGGCCCCGGCCGTCCTGGGGCCCGATCCGGTGGCCGCGTCGAAGCCGGAGAACCGCCTGCCGACCATCCTGGAGCAGGCCGAGGAGCACGGCCTCTGGACCGGCGTGGTCTCCACCGCCCGGATCACCCATGCCACTCCGGCCGCCTGCTACTCCCATACCCCGGCCCGGGATTGGGAAGGCGACGCCGAGCTCAGCCCCCAGGCCACGTCCATGGACTACCCCGACATCGCCCGCCAGCTCCTCGACTTCCGGGTCCGCGAGACGAAGATGAACGGCAAGGCGAGCCGCGGGCTGGAGGTGGCGATGGGCGGCGGCCGCTCCAAGTTCCTCACCACGGCCGATGCCGATCCCGAGGACCAGGGGAAGACCGGCGACCGCAAGAGCCGCAACCTGGTCAAGGAGTGGAGCGACCGCGGCGGCGCCTTCATCTACGACCAGAAGGGATTCGATGCCATCGATCCGGCCACCACGGGTCCGGTCCTGGGCCTCTTCGAGCGCTCGCACATGGAGTATGAGATCGACCGGGCCAAGGACTCCGCGGGCGAGCCGTCCCTGACGCAACTGACCGACAAGGCCATCCGCATCCTCCAGCGCAGCCCCAAGGGGTTCTTCCTCATGGTGGAGGGGGGACGGATCGACCATGCCCATCACGCGGGCAACGCCAAGCGCGCCCTCACCGACGCCGCCGAGCTGTCCCGGGCGGTTCAGCGGGCCACCGAGCTGGTGGGGGACGACACGCTGATCATTGTCACCGCCGACCACAGCCACGTCTTCACCATGGCGGGATACCCGACGCGGGGCAACCCGATCCTGGGGCTCATGATCACCAACGACGACGACACCAGCCTGCCGGCCAAGGAGCCTTACAAAGCCCAGGACGGCAAGCCCTTCACGACCCTGGGCTACATGAACGGACCCGGAGCCGCCGAGAGCGGAGAGCGCGCCGACCTCACCAACGTGGACACCACCGCGGACGACTTCCAGCAGCAGGCCCTCGTGCCGCTGGGCTCCGAGACCCACGGCGGCGAGGACGTGGCCATCTATGCCCGCGGCCCGCACGCGTACCTGTTCCAGGGGACGATGGAGCAGAACGCGATCTACTTCGTCATGGCCCGGGCCCTGGGCTTCGAGAAGGGGAAGAGGCGATGATCGTCACGACCGACCACGGGCCGGTCCGCGAGCTGCGCCTGAACCGTCCACCGGTCAACGCCCTGAGCCCCGAGCTGATCGCCGCTCTCCAGGATGCCGTGACCCGCGCTCCGAACGAGGGAGCGCGGGCGCTGGTGATCTCCGGCTCGCCCGGGAGGTTTTCGGGAGGCCTGGACATCCCGGTCCTCGTCAACTTCGACCGCGCCGGGATGGAACGGCTCTGGGAGGCCCTCTACCGTCTCCTGCTCTCCCTGGCGGCCTCGCCGATCCCGATCGCCGCTGCGATCACCGGCCACAGCCCGGCGGGCGGCGCGGTCCTCGCCACCTACTGCGACTACCGGATTCAGGCGGAAGGCGAGTTCCGGATCGGCTTCAACGAGGTCCAGGTGGGCATCCCCATGCCCCCGGCCATCCTGCGCTGCATTGCCCGTCAGGTCGGTCCCCGCCAAGCCGAGCGGCTCTGCGGAGCCGGCGTGCTCATCCTCCCCGAAGAAGCCCGGCGCATCGGCCTCGTGGACGAGCTCGTGCCGCCGGACCGCGTCGTCGAGCGGGCGATCGAGTGGGCCAACGGCATGCTCGCCCTGCCACCGGTCGCCATGGCCCAGACCCGCAAAGCCGTCCGCGCCGACCTCGTCCGCCTGATGGAAGAAGGTCTCGCCACGGAAGGAGATCTCCTGCTGGACAACTGGTTCAGTGAGGAGAGTCAAACGACGCTCCGAGCGGTGGTGGAGCGGATGAAGCGGAAGTGAGGCGCTTCTCCGCGATCCACCGCTCCACCACCTCGCGCAGCATGCCGAGGGTGATGACACCGTTCTCCAGCACCCGGTCGTGGAACTCGCGGAGGTCGAAGCGGTCGCCGAGGGCCTGCCGGGCTCGATCGCGCAGAGCCAGGATCTCCTGCTCGCCGAGCCCGTAGGTCGTCATCTGGGCCGGCAGCACGTAGACCCGGTCCACGTAGCTGGCGGCCTGCTCCGGGCTCATGCCCCCCTGCTTGGACAGCGTGTACTCGATGGCCTGCTCCCGCGACCAGCCCAGCACGTGTAGGCCGGGATCGACGACCATGCCCCGCGGCAAGGCTGAGATCATGTAGAGACGGTTGAGGTCCGACGAGTAGAGGCCCATCTCGCCAGCCAGGGTCTCGGCGTAGCGCGCCCAGCCTTCCGCGAACCCCGTGCTCCACAGGTAGCGGGTGATGGGATGGGCTTCGGGGCGCTCCTGGGCGAGGGCGATCTGCAGGTGGTGCCCGGGCCAGGTCTCGTGGAAGGCCGCGGTCTCCGCCTGGCCCCGGTTCTGGTCCTCCGGGTTGTAGAGGTTGATCTGATAGGTGCCGGGGCGGCTGCCGTCCTCGGCGCCCGGGAGATATCGCGACGAGCCCCCCTTTTCCTGAAACTGCGGCTCCGGCTTGAGGACCACGTCGGCCTCAGGCAGCCGGCCGAACCACCCTCCGACCGCGGCACGTGCCCGCTCCACGGCCGCGCCGGAGTAGCTCAGGATCTCCTCCCGGGACGTGAACCGGCTCGCCTTGTCATCGCGGAGGCGCTGGCGGATCTCTGCCAGGTCGTCGGTCCCGTAGACCTTGCGTCCGATCTCCTTCATCCGGGCTTCGCGCTCCTCGATCATGCGCAGGCCGCGCTCATAGACCTCCCGGGGGGAGATCTCCACAGTCGTGTAGTGGCGCAGCGACGCCGCGTAGCACCGCTCGCCATCCGGGATGGCGGCGAGGGCCTGCTCCTCGCGGGCGGCGGCGAGGTACTCGTCCCGCAGATAGTCGCGATAGCGCCGGACGGCCGGTTGAATCCCGTCCCGCACCAACTCCTCCCAGGCCTTCTGGAAGGCGGGGTCCCCGTCGTGGGCCGCGGGACCGTAGAAAGGCGATTCCCGGACCGGCACGGCGAGCAGGGCGTCGAGCTGCTCGATCACGAGCCGGACGTTTCGCTTCGGGGTGCTGTACCCCAGGCGGACTCCCTCCCGGAGGTTCGCGATCTCGGTATCCAGGTAGCGCGGCAGGGTCCTCCAGCGCGCGAGCGCCTGGCTCCGGAGATCCAGCGTGCCCACCGGCTGCCCGGAGCCGAGCATTGCGATCTGGGTCTGCCAACCGGTCATCTGGTTGACCGGCCACAGCTCGTTGCGGCAGACGCGCAGCCCGCGCGACGCTTCGAGCGCTTCGCGGAGGAACCCATAGGTGACCCACTCCGGGCTGCCCCAGAGAGAGTCGGCGTCGATGTCCCCGAGCCGGGCCGCGAGGTCGTCCTCGACCTTGTGCCATGCCCGAAGGGCGGCCGGGGAGTTGTCCGTGAGCCGGTCGTGCCGGGCATCCGGGATGGAGAAGACGGTCGCGTTCTCGGGAAAGGCCGCGAGCCAGGCCTTCATGTACGCGTCGGCCAGTTCAGTGACCCGCGGCGGCGGGGATGCGGTTGTCGGCAAAAAGGGTGGCGCCACGGGACGGCTAGGTGTGCAGCACAGGGACAAGGCTAGAGGAAGGCAGAGCACGGCTCGCGCTGGTTGCATAGGCGCAAGGATACCTGAGCTGCACCCGTGGGGTCTTTTCTCGCTATCGGTCCTGATTCAGCGCAGCGAAATCCGGGTGATCGGGAAAAGGATGAACGATGATATTTGCGCCCGCACCGTGGTTTCTCACGATCAGGTAGATCTTTGCCTGAGAGATTCGCTGTTGAACGGCGCGTGCTCAAGAAGACATCGGAGTCTTACCAGCTCTGTTTCATTGCGGCGAAGTCCGGGTGATCAGGAAATGGATGAACGGAGATGTTCGCGGAGCTCCGGATGTTCAGCTTTCTGTAGAACATGGGATGGACTAGGCAATCGTCCTGCTCGTGCAGGAAGAGCCTGTCCTGCATGGCGAACTCGAAGTCCGCCTCGACAATCCCCGTCCTCTCGTCCCGCTCCTCCCTCTTTCTTCCGACGACACCGAGTTCCGCAACGATCTGGCGGAATCGGATAGGGGAATACTCGTTTCGCCAGAACTTGGCTGTGCGGTGTGCGACTCTGTCCAATTCGTTTCCCTTGAACTCCATAGGGAACCCGCTGAGGGCCGAGATTATGTCTCCAACCTGCGGATAGATCTCTCGATAGGAGTTGATGAGCTCTTCCGCCAGCTCGAGCTCCATGGCTCTCACGGCATCCCGGATTACATCTGGGGGGAAGTGGGGGAAGGTTTCCTTGTCTATTGCCATTTCCGCAATCTTGTTGCAGATCATGATTACCTGTCGAGGACGCAGCTGAGTGTGCCTTAGGATATAAGGCAGAGTCCTCTCCGAGATCCCCTTCCTATTCTCGATAGCTTCACCGAAGTAAGGGACCCAAAGCTTCTTGTGAACATCAGTGAAGTTGTCCCAGTCGATCTCCTCTTCCCTCAATCCGGTAAGGTCCTCGTGGCGCAGGTACTTGAAGAACCGCCAGCACACGAGCCTGATCAGGTCCTTAGGCCGCCAGTGCAGGAACAGAGGATCGCAGACGTACTTGGCCGTATTGGTAATAAATGATTCCTTCAGGTGCGGAAAGATCTCATCGGTGATGAACGCCTTAACGTGCACGCCTCGCCGGACATGACGTACATTGAACGTGCAGACACCCTGGACCAGGGCCGCGGCGATGCGCATCTCCTCCTCGTTGCCAAGCCGGTACTGTTCCTTGGAGTCGATCGTGAGGATAATCGGCCGTTTCCTTGCCCTTTCCAGCACGGCCTCTTGGGCCGCCACGAAGCTGGATTCCGACAGTCGGGACTGGATGAAGGTCGCAATTCCGTTTCCGCCGCCTGGCGTCTGAGTCTGGTTGATGCTCCTAAGCAGGAGGGTAAGGAAGTTGGGCACGGGATCTCCGCCGGGGTTTAGCCAACTGGATTTCTTGATGCGCACGTCTTCATTGCCGAGTTGCCGGAAGATCGCCTGCCATATACAGAAGGTCCATAGATCGGAGAGGCTCTCGGTGATCCCCACCCGATAGGTCGTCATCTCCTCCGCAATGCGAAAGAACTCCTCGTTGTACGCCTCGGTCTCGCCAATGTGGATGCAAGTCGCGTTGGGAATGGCGGGCTGAAATTTGAAGTACTCCGCCAACGAGGACTTTCCGCACCCGCGGCGGCCCACGATCAGGTAGGTTTTCGGCTTGAGGGACTCGTTGTTGAAGGGTGCGTGCTCGAAGAAGTACTCGCTCCAATCCTCACCGAGCGCGTTCTTCTCTCTCTCGAAGCTTCTTTCACCGAAGGGACTGATGGGATTCATCACAGTCTCCGAGGAGGTCTAGAGCATAAGGCATCTCTAAAAGAATAGATGCCAGAGAGGGCGCCGTCAAGGATTCAGAGCCGGCATCGCGTCAGATCCCAAGATCTCGGATTGGAGTTGACCCGGTTTCGTGGACTCGTCATCCTTAGGGATAAGGAGTTGCGCGATGGCAAGAGGTAGACCCCCGTATTCTTCTGAGTTCCGGCGCCAGATGGTAGAGCTGGTGCGGTCCGGACGCACGCCGGAGTCTCT
>DATMER010000125.1:0-102667 GCA_035556715.1 Thermoanaerobaculia bacterium | reverse complement strand
AGACTTACCAGTCTAGGTCCGGAGCGGCGAGGTGTCAAACCGGGACGCCCCTGTGATTTTTGCCCCGCCCCCCGCGAATAACATGGCCGAACGGAGATGCCATGACAGCCCTCGACCCACAAGACCGCTTCCTGACCCTGCTGGAGGAGCACGACAAGATCCTCTACAAGGTCGCGAGCTCCTACTGCAGGGACCGGGAAGACCGCCGGGACCTGATCCAGGAGATCGTCGTCCAGCTCTGGCGGTCCTTCGGCAAGTTCGACGACAGCTACCGCTTCTCCACCTGGATGTACCGCATCGCCATCAACGTCGCGATCTCCTTCTACCGGAGCCAGAGCCGGCGGACACGGGACACGGTCCCGGCCGAGGAATGGATTCTCGAAATCGCGGACCAGGGATCGGTGGAGACCTCCGACGACGTCCGGCTCCTCCACCAGCTCATCGGCCAGCTCGACGAGCTGAACCGGGCGCTCATCATCCTCTATCTCGACGGAAACAGTTACGACACGATCGCCGAAATCCTCGGCATTTCGACAACCAATGTCGCCACGAAGATCAGCCGGATCAAGGAAAGGCTCCGGCGCGACTTCGCCGCGGCGTGATATCGCCACGTAATAAGGAGATCAGACCATGGAACTGCAAGACCTGAAGGACCGTTGGGCGGACTACGACCGCAAGCTCGAAACGAGCATCCGGCTGAATACCCAAGTGCTGCGCGAATTCGGCCTCAATCGGGTCGACTCATCCCTGAGGCGGCTGTCCCGCCAGATGGTCCTCGAGCTGCTGATGGATCTCGTGGCAATCCTCGCCCTGGGCGCTTTCACCGTCAATCACCTCGACAAGGTGCGATTCCTCGTGCCCGCCCTCGCGCTCGACCTGTTCGTCATCTCCTTCGTCGCCTGGTCCATCCGTCAGTGGGCGGCGCTCGGCAGCCTGGACTACGGGGAATCGATCGTGACGATCCAGAGGAAGCTCGAGATGCTCAGGATCGACCGCATCCGCATGACGAAGTGGGTGTTCCTGCTCAGCCCGCTCCTCTGGACGCCGCTGCTGATCGTGGCCCTCAAAGGCCTCGGGGGGTTGGACGCCTATGCAATCTTCGACGCGGGCTGGCTGGCCGCGAACCTCCTCTTCGGCCTGGCGGTCATCCCGCTGATGCTCTGGGTGTCGAAGCGGTATGGGGACCGGCTGGAGCGCTCGCCGCTCGGCCATAGCCTCGTGAACGCCCTCGCCGACCGCAGCCTCAACGACGCGACCAGCTTCCTGGGCACGCTGTCCTCCTTCGAAAAGGAGAACGGCACGGCTTGACGACCGGCTCTCCTCCTCTTACGCTCCCTCGAATCGTAAGAGGAGGACTCGATGCGAACCTTCAGGCTGCAAACCCTGCTTTGGACGAGCGCGCTCTCGCTGCTTCTGGCGCTTCTACTGGGAGGACCGGCACCCGCCGCGGCCCAGCCGGCCTCCCATCCCCTCGACCCGCTGAGCGGAGACGAGATCCGCGCCGCGACCCGCGCCCTCCAGGCCAGGCAGGGCTTCCCGAAGGATGCGCGCTTCCCCCTGGTGGCCCTGAACGATCCCCCCAAGCAGGAGATCCTCAAGTACAAGAACGGCGGCGCCTCGTTTACGCGCCAGATCTTTGCCATCGTCTACGACCGGGCGACGAACAAGACCTTCGAAGCCCTGGTCAACGTCAAGGATCCCAAGAAGGCCAAGGTCGACTCCTGGACGGAAGTGCCGGGAGTGCAGCCCATCGTCATGGAAGAGGATGGCGACCTCCTCGACGAAATCATTCGCGGGGACGAGCGCTGGATCGCCGCTGTCGAGGCGCGCGGGTTGAAGCCCGAGGAGGTCCAGATCGACTATTGGGCGGCAGGAACGATCCCCGAGCAGTACCGGGGCCGCCGGCTGCTGCGCGGGTTGAGCTACTTCCAGGGCGGCGCCGCCAACTTCTACGGCCAGCCCATCGAGGGGCTCGACGCCCTGGTGGACCTGAACAGCGGGGAGGTCCTGGAACTGACCGAGACGCCCAAGCCGCCGCCGCTGCCCGATCCCGGCCAGGACTTCGACGAGGAATCCATCCGGCAGAGCCTCGGCAAGCTGCGCGAGGCCCCCAAGCCGCTCCTCATCACCCAGCCCCAGGGCACGAGCTTCGAGATCCATGGCAACGAGGTGAGCTGGCAGAAGTGGCGCTTCCGCTACCAGATGCACCCGCGGGAGGGCCTCGTGCTCTACCTGGTGAGCTACACGGACCCGGCGGGCCAGCCACAGCCGGTCCTCTACCGCGCTTCTTTCTCTGAAATGGCCGTGCCGTACGGCGACCCCGCGGGCAACTGGAACTGGCGCTGCGCCTTCGACGTCGGCGAATACGGAGTGGGCAAGGGCGCGGGCCCGATCGAGGCCAAGCTCGACGCTCCCGAAAACGCCGTGCTCCTCGATGCGCTCTTCGCCAACGATTATGGACGGCCGGTGGTGTACCAGGAGGTCCTCGGGATCTACGAGCGCGACGGCGGGCTCCTCTGGAAACATCGGGAGACGGGCGGCGACCAGTGGAACAACGAATCCCGCAGGGGGCGGGAGCTGGTGGTCTTCACCATCGCCACGGTGGGCAACTACGACTACTCGATCAACTGGATCTTCCGCCAGGACGGCGCGATCCACGTCGAGTCCGGCCTGACCGGCATCATGCTCCCCAAGGGCGTAATGCAGGAGACCCACTCCCACGACGAGAACGGACACCTCGTGGCGCGCCGGGTGGTTGCCCCGCACCACCAGCACATCCTCAACTTCCGGCTCGACTTCGACGTCTACGGCACCGGCAACTCGGTAGCCGAGATGAACACCCGCTCCATGCCCGCGGGTCCGGGCAACCCCTCCGGCACAGCCATGGTCATGGAAGAGAAGGTCCTGCCGCGCGAGAGGGACGCCCAGCGGGACCTCAGTCTTGCCGACGCCCGCGCCTGGCACGTCCTCAATCCAACACAGAAGAACGCGCTCGGGCACGAGCGCGGCTACATCCTGGTGCCAGGGGTCAACTCGGTCCCCTATGCCCTGGAGGGATCGCTGGCGAGGAAGCGGGCCGGCTTCATGGACCACCACCTCTGGGTGACCCGCCACCGGCCGGGGGAGCTCTACGCGGGAGGAGACTACCCGAACCAGAGCGAGGGGGGAGACGGGCTGCCGCGCTACGCCGCCAAGAACGAGCCGATCGAGAACACCGACGTGGTGCTCTGGTACACCTTGAACGTCACCCACATCCCGCGTCCGGAAGAGTGGCCGGTCATGCCGACCACCTATGTGGGCTTTCGTTTGATCCCGGCCGGGTTCTTCGAGGCGAATCCGGCGCTGGACGTGCCGCGGTAGGAGCAGCGAGACCTCCTCGTGGCCATGACGAGTCCCCGGGGTTTCCCCCGGGGCTCGGCGCTACATCACGGAAGGTAGATTCCGTCAGAGCCTTTTAAAAATGCGGTGGGCAGAAATACGGCCAGCCCTCGTACGGATCCCAAGTGATCCACAATGGTAATTCGTCGTTAGGGCAAATGTAAGCGGAAACTTGGGCGCAACACTGCGACACGGTCGTGTCCCACTCGTCATGCACTACATACTGTTCCCCGTCACGGCAGGCGACGTGACATATACCATTCTCGGGAGGCCAGGCTTCGACGTCTGCAACGCTGGCTATGGCGAGTATGCTGACGAAAAGGACGATGCGGGGCCAGTTCTTCATAGCTAATCTCCTGCCGTTATGGCGATGTGGCGAGTCCGGACTCACCAGCCGCAAATCACAGCTCCAAGCTCTCTAGAGCTGTAGGTGCTCTTCTCGGCTTACAACGAGCCAAGGGCTACCCTGACAGCCACCCGCAACCTCTTCCTCGTTGGTCAGAGTCGGAAGAGTACGGCCCGTCGCCGCTCGCGAGACAGGAAGCTCGCTGCGTTGACGCCCGCGGGGTGCGTCCTGTGAGTAAGGGACGATCTTCAGGACCGGCTTGCCGTGGTCCGTGATGACGAGCGCCTCGCCTGTGCGCTCCACCTCCCGGAGATACTCCAGAGCCTTGTTGGCCTTGAAGACCGATTTTGAGATGAACTGCTCCAGGTCGGGCCTCCTCGAGAATGACCATGGTCATTCTGCTTCAAGCAGGTTTTGGCTCTCCAGCCCCAACCCCGCATCCATGACGGGCAGTTCGAGCTTCAGGTCCCCGATAGCTTGCAGCTTCGCGCCTTCTGACACCGGAGAGCGCTCATTCGGGACGGCGACCGCTCCAATATTGCGGATGTCTCTTCTGGTGAGCTACCGCAGCTATCCATAGCACTTCTTCGAACTCGATGAAGACGATTGTGTAGGGAAATCGACGAACGAGGCCTTTGCGCGTCTGCTGGTCAGCCCGGAGAGGAAACGCCCGAGGATTCTGTTGGATGTGTCGAACGGTCGCCTCGACCTCTTGCCGGAGCTCACGTCCGAGGCCGGTTCGCTCCCTCTCGTAGAAAATGATCGCTTGGTGCAGGTCCCACTCGGCTTCCGAGTGGAAGATGACCCGCTTCACGGATAGCGCTCACGCAACTCAGCAAAAACCTGTTCAGCAGGTCTTCCGTTCGCCTTACCACTCCGGATCTCGGCGACCCGTCTCGAGATCTCGGCGTCCCAGGCAGCGGTAGCGCCCTCCTCTTCCGGTTCCAGCGAGCTGAGCAGGTAGTAGGCTAACTCCGCCCGCTCCTCACGGGAAAGCTTCTCCAGTTGAATCTTGTAGTGCTCGACGTTCAACGTGGCACCTCCAAGACAAATCCTAGCACACGCTTCTCCAAAGCCGCTACGGAATCTCGCGGCTCGTTGCGGATCCACGCGTCAGCGTAGCCCTCGATACGTGCCCAGAACAGGTGCCAGCGGCTTGATGACGAGCAGCAACTATGGAGAGGGGTCTCTCGTCGCTGTTGAACGTACCTATTGACGCGTATCCCGGTCGAGCCTCTATAGTTCCACCTACGGAGGTGTATATGGAGCTTACAAAGAAGACCACCATCCTTTTCCCGCCTGAGTTGCACGAGCAGCTCTCCCGTCTGGCGGAGCACCAGGGTACAAGCCTTGGGGAGCTGGTCAGGCGAGCCTGCGAGCTCCAGTACAGCCTGGTGCCGGTCGATGCCCGGGTGGAAGCCGTCCGTGAGCTGGCAAGCCTCTCGCTTCCCGTGGGCGAACCCGATGACATGGCGCGGGAGTCCGTACCCGATCCGAATGACCTGCTCCCATGATCCTGATCGACTCGAACATCTTCATGTATGCCGCCGGAGCTGAGCATCCTCATAAGGAGCCTAGCCGGGTGTTCTTGGAGCAGGTGGCTCTCGGTCAGATCGATGCCGCGCTGGATACGGAGGTCCTACAAGAGGTGCTGCACCGGTATCGATCTCTCCGCCGATGGCCCGAGGGCGGACGGGTATACGACTTGGCTCGACAGATTGTGCCGCTGGTGATCCCGATCACCGTGGAGACGCTCGACAAGGCTCGCACCTTGCTGGATCGGTATCCGACATTGAGCGCTCGCGATGCCCTTCATGCGGCGGTGGTCCAGACTCACGGCGCCCGAGCGATTTGCAGCTACGACAGCGACTTCGACGGGATCGAGGGCGTGGAGCGCATCGAACCACCTGCAATCGGGAACCTCTGAGACTAGGAGGCGGAGCGTTCCCCGGAAGGGCAAAACACACACCTTCCCGTCGAGACATCTCCTCCGGCTGGAAGTACTCCAGGGCCTTGGCCTTGAAGACGGATTTCGAGATGAACTGCTCCATGTCGGACCTCCCATAATGAACAGGACACGTGCTCGGGCACGCCCCAGTTCTCCAGCGGCACCCTGTACGGTAAAGGAGGAGTCCAAATGAAAACGAAACTCTGTGTGGCCGTGCTTGGGATGCTCCTGCTCGGAGCGGTGTCGGCGAACGCCTTGGTCTGCCAGTGGTGCGACTGCACCATGGCTTGCTCGCGGGCGTGCCGCGACACCAGCACCTGGCTGATCACCACGTGCGGAGCTTACGGAGGGCTCTGCGCGACTGCGCCCGAATGCCTCCAACTGGCCGCCGAGAACCCGCTGATGCAGGAGCTGCCTACCTCGGACAAGGCTCCCGTCTGCTCCGAGCAGGCTCCGGCTCTCCAGCCGCCAGTCACGCTGCCCTGACCTCTCCCGAAGGGACCGGCGACCTCTCTCCCTCAAGAGGAGGTCGCCGTCAGCCTGTTGGATGCGTCGAACGGTCGCCTCACGTCCCTGAAGGACTCGAGAGCTTCCGGTATCTCGTGTGCCTCGCGCCATCACTGAAGTACTCGATCGCGACCGTTCCTTCGTTCTGGAGCCTGGTGAGGGCACGGAAGAACGTCGGGTGAGTGGGCTCATAGCCGACGAGCCGGACGACGTCGCGCTTGTCGAACACCTCCGGGAGCTCGGAAAGGACGGCGTCGAGATCGCCCAGGAACGCGCCGGGGGGACGCGCCGCCTTCCGGGATGCGGTCGGCACCGGGGGAACCGTCTCGCGAGCCGTTCCAACTCGGTTATGCCCGCCGTTGACAGGGACGGGCACGGGACCGGCCCCGTTCTCCTCCATGGCGAGCTGCCTCAGCCTATCGAGAGAACGGATTCGCGCCTCGTGAGCCGCGTGGATCAGGGCGAGGTCCGACTGCAGCTCCTGCTCGAGCGCGCGCCGGCGCTCTTCGTATTCCTCCTGGGTCATCGTGTCCTCCTTCCAAGAGGATACGGAACAGAACGGCGCTGCGTCGAGAGGGTATCGGGTCTTCCTGTTTCCGCTCCGGACGATTCCGATCTCCCGCGGGCCTCCAGGAGCCCGGTGCGGACGGTTCGGGACACATTCGGAGACATTTGGACCGTGTTGCGGACGGTTCCGAGCGCCTTCCGTACGGTTCAGGATGCGTTCCGAACCGTCCGCGACGTGTTTGGAGCCATCCGCGATGCGATCCGAATCGTCCGATTCGCCTTCCGAACCATCCGCAGCGCGGTTCGAACCGTCCGAAAGGCGATGGGAACCATCCGGAAGGCATCCCAGACTGTCCGCGATGCGTTCGGAGCCGTCCGCAGGTAGTGTCCTATTTTGAAATCCGCCCCGGCCCGCCCACCTAACCCGCTGATTCTCCTGTAGCTTCCCCCTGTAAAGGGGGGAAGCGTTCCCCTCTCCTGCACAGAGAAGCGGCCCCGCCCGGAGCTGTGACCCTCCGAACGAGGCCTAGCCAAGCACAGGAGTACTAGTCCTATGCCCGACCGCCAGCAGTCTATCCCCGCAGCTACCCCACGAGAAGCCGAAGCACAACGCATCTTGAAGCGTGTCCTGGAGCTGGTAGGACTGCTCCGCTGGTTCCTGGAGGAGATCCACTTTCGGCTCCCAGACCCTCCCCAGGCCGAAGCGATGGGAACCGGGGAGATCCCCGAGTCCCTCACGTTCTCTCTGCGCGGCTCTCTGGAGTGCGGTTTGACGGACTACGTCAAGCCGTTGCAGAAGCTCATCCAGGAGGCGATTACGGAGAGCCCCGGAAGCCTGTTCTATGACTGGCAGGAGCGCCAGCGTGAGAGGGGGGAGGGTTGATGGGACAGGAGAAGAGCCGCCGTATCTGGCCGATCGACGCGGATCGCACCGTCACCGTCCGTGTCACTCACGAGCAATGGGTCCGCTGGCATGAAGCCGCCAGCAACGGGTCGATGAAGCCCCATCTTGGTACCTACCTCGCCCGCGCTGCCGACTTCTACGCTGCCCGGCTGAAGGCCCGGGGAGAGATGGCCCGCCGCCTGGAGAAGGACGGCAGGCTGTGAAGGTGGCGCAGTTCAACGTGCGGGCGACCATGCCGCAGTCGGTTCGCTGGAAGCAGGCAGCGGACAACGAGGGCTTTGCTTCGGTCGGATCGTGGGCAGGCCGCGCCCTGGACGCCTACCTAGAGGCGCGCACGCGGGCCGGGCGTCCTCTGCGCCTGTCCTGGCACAAGGGCGTCTTCCGCGTCGTCCTGGACGGCCAGGAGGTCCACGTCCGGGGCATGGTGTCCCCTCCCTTCGCTTACTACCAGGGCAACGGTTCAGGCCCCGACCGCTGCCACCCGCGTACGCTGGTGAACCTCCGGACGGGGCAGATCATCGCCACGCTCCGGACGGCTCGCCAGTGCCAAGCCTTAGCCTCCGAGCTGGCACCCGCTTATGCCCGGGGTGAGGCAGGAACCGCTACCGTAGAACGCCACGTCTCAGAGCAAGCCTGAGCTTCGAGGGGCGGTGCCTGTCCGGGCCGCTCCTTCTCCTTTTAGAGCTGCATGCCGAATAGGAGCGTTCCGGTCTCAACTTCGTAGTGCATGGCTCTGATAGCGTCTTCAATGGTTGCCGTGCGAAGGGCCTCGTACCTGTAACAGAGGAGGTGCCACGTGAACATGATGTTCTTGCTCCTTTCTCTCTCAGGAAACAAGCTTCGTCGGTGACTGGCTCGACTGTCAACGGGGCAGGTGCTATCATGGGTCATGCCTGACCGCCCACGCAAGCCCCCAAAGCGACCCCGCGACCCCAACGAGCTCGCCCATGCCGTCTTCCTGGAGGCGATAGGAGAAGCTCCCCCGTCTCCACCCGAGCGCGAGAAGAACCCCGCAGCCGTTGCCCTGGGGAGGCTTGGAGGAGTGAAGGGAGGGAAGGCCCGTGCCGCTAAGATGACGCCCGAGGAACGAGCAGAGAGTGCGCGGAAGGCGGCGGCGGCACGATGGAAGAAAGACGACGGTTAGTCCTCAGTATCCTCATCCCCTTCGGGAATCTCGCCCGCCTTCTTCAGGCGAGCTATCAAGTCGGGCCTCTTAAACGGGCATTTCTTTGCGGCTTCGAGTTCTTCCTCGCTTAACAAAAGCTGCTTCCGAAAATCATTAGCACAGTTTAGCGGTCCCTTGCCCTTCGGGATGGCAGTGGTCAGAACTGTTGTCCCCTTCCAAATGAACTTGTAGAACAGCTCTTTCCCTTTGCGCTCCTTCATTTTAAATTTCTTTACTACCTTCCCCGCCTCCTGTTTGGTGATAGACATTTAACGCTCTCTCAGAATGGATCGAAGATAGCGCAAATGACCGTCAAGGCGCTCGCTGAGATGCCCTTCGTCCTCAAGCAGTAACTCGTAATAATCCTCTAGCACTGAGCAAAGATGCTGTATGGCATTGTCGGGACTGTAGCCGTGACCGTATTGGCCAGTATCAAACGACGTGGCAACATACTCACCATTACCCCGATCCTCCAAGGCGATTATCAAATCATCAACCAGCGAGTACTTGGAGCTTCGGAAATTCCGAATCCGAATCTCTTTGTCTCGCTGCGGTGTAGGTTCGGCGGCTCTGCTGGTGGCCTCGACCAACTGCCCGAGAAGCCTTTGAAGCTTTTCGGCATCTGGCCCAGTAGAAGGTGGCGCTGTCCTGTTAGGATGGGGATGTGGAAATTGCTTTACGTTGCTGTTCATTTCCGGGCTCCTGCCTAATTGCCTTCGCGAGCGAGCACCCAAGCTCGTAAGGTTGCAAAAAGAAATTCTTGTCCTCTGGAAACGGGAAGCGGTCTATGGGCTCGACAACTGCTATCCATCCACCCTCGTCTTGCCGCTCGTATGTGAGGTTAACCGCTGGATTCTTTTCATCGTCGAGAATATCGAACGAGATACTTCTAATGCGAGCCCGAGGAGGACGAGGAACTGACTCCATGTCCTTACCCCAAGGGTACGCATATCGCGCTCGGATGCCGAGTGAAACATCCAACTCCCGAATCAGGGTGATAAAATCTCTAAAATCCCTGTTGCGAAGCTGATAAAGCTTTTGTGGCCTGTGAGGCCATACCAGAGAAGGCTTGCGTGCATCCAAGCCTAAATACACATCGCTACAACCGTCGTGGCTACGTGCCCACTGAAGATACGCCGTGTGCCGTCGTCCTTGCCGCGAGTAACCGGTAAACAAGAGACGCTCCCTGGACCGATTCAATCCACGTTTTTCCCAGAAAGCATCAATCTCCTCTAGCCCACCAGCCGCGTGGAAGCTGAAGTGCATATAGCGAATACCGCAAGCAGTAAGGTCCGGATATGACGCCATAGGCCGGTTTCGTTTTCCACCCTCAGAGTGTCATAGGAAGTTCGGGCTGTCCGCGGGTACACGTTCTCCGACAAGCCTCAATCCACACTACCCTACTGCGGTTAAGCCCGTCAATATATAATCGTCGACCTGCTTGACTTTGCCAGCGCGCTCACGCATAATGTCTAGTATGGCAAACGTCCTCAGCACCCCGAAGCGAGTCCAGATCGTGTCCGCCCTGGTGGAAGGCTGCGGCATCCGCGCTACGGCCCGCATGTGCAACGTCTCTAAGGATACAGTCATGAAGTTGTGGCGGGAGATCGGAGACGCCTGCATCCGCATGCAGGACGAGCAGCTCCGGAACCTCTCCTGCAAGCGGCTCCAGGTGGACGAGATCTGGAGCTTCGTCTATGCCAAGGCGAAGAACGTCCCCCAGGACAAGGTCGGCACGTTTGGCTTTGGCGACGTCTGGACGTTCACCTGCATCGATGCGGACACGAAGCTTGTCCCGTCCTTCCTGGTCGGCATGCGTGACGCAGGGTGCGCCACTGAGTTCATGCAGGACGTAGCAAGCCGGATGGTCAACCGGGTCCAGCTCACCAGTGACGGGCACAAGATGTACCTTCAGGCGGTCGAGGATGCCTTTGGCGGGGGCGTGGACTTCGCGCAGCTTGTAAAGCACTACGGTGCCGCTCCGGAAGGTCCAGAAGTACGCTACAGCCCCGCGATTTGCACCGGAACGTCCAAGTCTGCCGTCCAGGGCTGCCCCGATCCCAAGCACGTCTCTACCAGCTATGTGGAGCGCGCCAATCTCACGATGCGGATGAGCATCCGCCGCTTCACCCGTTTGACCAATGCTTTCTCCAAGAAGGTCGAGAACCATACCGCGGC
Organism: Thermoanaerobaculia bacterium; assembly: GCA_035556715.1. Classification (GTDB taxonomy): domain Bacteria; phylum Acidobacteriota; class Thermoanaerobaculia; order Multivoradales; family UBA5704; genus DATMER01. The sequence goes on along the minus strand of DATMER010000125.1, from coordinate 91,734 downwards.
GCTCGGCCTGTTCTTCGCCCATTACAACTTCTGCCGCATCCATCAGACCCTACGCGTCACCCCTGCGATGGCTGCCGGGGTCACCTCTCGGGTCTGGTCTGTGGCGGAGCTGGTTGCCCTGCTTCCCGACGTCGCGACGGGCGCCAAGCGGGGTCCGTACCGGAGGGCGAATTCAAACTAGGACACTACCCATCCGCAGCGTGTTCGGAGCCGTCCGCAATGAGATCGGAACCGTCCGCGGCGCGTTCGGAGCCGTCCGCAACGAGATCGGGAGCGTCCGCAACGCATTCAGGACCATCCGCAACGCGATCGGCACCGTCCGCAGGGCATTGCGAACCGTTCGGAACGCCTTGGGCAACATCCGTGATCCGGTTCGGACCGTCCGCTTCGCATCCACAACCATCCGCTCCGCGGTCGGAACCATCCTCAGCGCGTTTCGAGCCCTCTGCGAGGCCATCGGAACCGTCCGGGTCGCCTGCGGCACTGTCCGAAACGTGGTTTGAATCATCCGAAACGCGGTCGGCACCGTCCGGAACGCGATCCGGACCGTCCGCTTCGTGTTTGGAAACCATCCGTGCCAGGAGGACCTCACCCCCTTTCCCCCTCTCCCATCTCCCGCCCACCCATCCCCGGGAGAGGGGGAACGTTTCTGGGGCTGAGTTGCCCAGCGCGAGGCACGGCGGCTTCAGCTACGTCCCCCCTCTCCCGGCGGGGGCCGGGGTGGGAGATGGGAGAGGGGGACAGGGGGTGAGGTGCCCATCCCGGCTTCGGGACTCCGGCATCGGCTTTCAGAGCCCCGAGTCCCGCATATGGGACGGGCAGATATTTCAAGATCTTTATCTTCAACAGTTTACATCCTGGCCCCGGGCTTGCCCTCCATGCCTGACCGCAACGGGGCGGCGCGCGGGGTGGCGGACGATCCGCAGCCTTCGACGCGGCGCCCACATCGCCAGGTTCCCTGGCATGAAGGAGTTGTCATGTTGAAGAGGTCGCTGCTGTTCGCCCTGATGCTCGTCGCTCTGGTCGCGTCCGCCGAGGCCCGGAAGTTCCCCGTGGACAACCAGCAGTACATCTGTTACCACTACACCGACACCGGCTACTACATCGGCCAGGGGCTGGCCCGGTTCGATGTCAACCCGAGCACCAGCAACTTCGACATCCAGCGCGGGATCGAGTACTGGAGCTTCGGCGGCACGTCGGACAATCGCAGGTTCACCTTCGCCAAGCCCAATGACTTGAGCCCGTCGTACACGAGGTGGGAGTTCACCGCCAACCTCGACCATCAGTGCCAGGAGACGGACGTCTACAACTACTCCATCTTCTTCAAGCAGTGCGACAACCACCAGGAGCGCGACTGCTTCCTGCTCAACTAGCCCGGTGACCGGGGGAGGATGACCGGGGGAGGAGGCAGCGGCCTCCTCCCGCCTCACTCCCCGAAGGGGACCCAGATGTTCTTGACTTGAATGGCCTGACGCAGGAACTCTTCCCCGACTCCCTGCTCGGCATCGACCCAGTCGCGGGGATGACCATAGTCGACCCAGGTGCGCTTGAGGTTGCCGATCGAGGCGCGCTCGACGGCGGCGCCGCCTTCAGAATCACCGCCGAAATACCAGAGGCAGTCGACGTCGTCGTGGGCGGCGAGGGTGCCGGCGAGGGTGTCCCGGGAGCCGGTCAGGATGTTGATCACTCCCCCGGGGACGTCGGAGGTGTCGAGGACCTGGTAGAGGTCGGTCGCGGCGAGCGGCCAGCGCTCGGAGGGGACGGCCACCACGGCGTTGCCCATGGCCACCGCGGGGGCGACGGTCGAGACGAAGGCGAGGAGGGGCCACTCGTCCGGGCAGAGGATCGCCAGGGTTCCGATCGGCTCGTGGACGGCGAAGGTGAAGTTGCGCAGCGGCGTGGACTGCACCTGCCCGGCGTACTTGTCCGCCCAGGCGGCGTAGGTGAAGAGGCGCTCGATCGACAGGTCCACTTCTGCGCGGCCGGCCTGGAGCCCGGCTCCGGTCATGGCGTGGAGGCGGCGGGCGAGCTCGTCACGGCGCGCTCCGACGTTCTCGGCCACGTAGTAGAGGATCTGGGAGCGGAGGTGGGCGGTGGCTTTGGCCCAGCCCGAGGCTGCCTTGCGCGCCGCTTCGACCGCGTTGCGCACGTCCTTGCGGTTGCCCTCCCCCACCTCACCGACCCGGCGCCCGGAGGGGTCCAGGATCTTGCGGCTGTACTCGCCATCCGGCCGGGCCTGCTTGCCGCCGACGTACATCTTGGCGGTGCGGTCGATCCCGGGGAACGGGCTCGGCGCGGCGTCCTCGCCCGCCTCTTTGGGCTCTTCCTGCCGGGGCTTGGGACGGGCTTTCGAAGCTTCCTTCTGCCAGCGCGGCTTGACGTACTCCCAGAGCCCCTCGCGGCCCCCTTCCCGGCCATAACCGCTCTCGCGGTAGCCGCCGAAGCCGGAGGCGGCGTCGAAGAGGTTGGTGCTGTTGATCCAGACCGTGCCGGCCTTGATCTTGGCGGCGATCTCCAGGGCGAGGTTGATGTTCTCGGTCCAGACGCTCGCGGCCAGGCCGAAACGGGTGTTGTTGGCCAGCTCGATCGCCTCTTCCGGAGTGCGGAAGGTCATCGCGACCAGGACCGGGCCGAAGATCTCGACCTGGGCGATCGTGGCCGCGGGCTCGACGCCGGTGAAGAGGGTGGGCGGATAGAACCAGCCGTCTTTCGGACAGCTCCAGGAGGGCTGCCACATCTTCGCCCCCTCCTCGACCCCCTGCTTGACCAGCCGGTCGATACGCTCGAGCTGCACCGGGGCGATGATGGCGCCGATGTCGATGGCCTTGTCCCGCGGATCGCCGACCCGCAGGGTCTCCATGCGCTGCCGGAGCTTGGTGTAGAGGGCCTCGGCCACGCCTTCATGGACGAGCAGGCGCGAGCCCGCGCAGCAGACCTCTCCCTGGTTGAACCAGATGGCGTCCACGACCCCTTCGACCGCGCTGTCGAGGTCGGCGTCGTCGAACACCAGGAAAGGGGACTTGCCGCCCAGCTCGAGCGAGAGCTTCTTGCCGCTGCCCGCCGTGGCCTCCCGGAGGATGCGGCCAACGTCGGTCGATCCAGTAAAGGCGAGCTTGTCGATGTCCGGATGGCGGACGATCAGCTCTCCGGTCCGGCCGTCGCCGGTCACGATGTTGACCACACCCTTGGGCAGACCGGCGTCGCGGCAGATCTCGGCGAAGGCGATTGCGGTCAGGGGTGTGAACTCGGCGGGCTTGAGCACGACGGTGTTGCCCATGGCGAGGGCCGGCGCGATCTTCCAGGCGAGCATGAGCAGCGGGAAGTTCCAGGGGATGATCTGCCCCGCGACTCCGACCGGGACCCAGCCGGGGAGCTCGCGCTCCATGAGCTGGGCCCAGCCCGCGTGGTGGTAGAAGTGCCGGGCGACCAGGGGGATGTCGAGGTCCCGCGTCTCGCGGATGGGCTTGCCGTTGTCGAGGGTCTCCAGCACGGCGAGGAGGCGGGCATTCTTCTGGATGTGCCGGGCGATGGCGTAGAGGTGGCGGGCGCGGGCGTGCCCGCCCATCTTCCACCAGCCGGGTTGCGCGGCGCGGGCCGCGGCGACCGCGGCGTCCACCTCGGGCTTGCCGCACTGGGCCACGCGGGCCAGGGGCTTGGCGTTCGCCGGGTTGAGCGTGTCGAAGAAGTCGTCCGTTTCCGGTTTGCGCTCCGGGCGATGGAAACTGCCGTCGATGAAGGGCAGGATCTCCCGGTTGCGCGCCTCCAGCCATGCCTGGGCGGGCTCGGCGCTCTCGGGCGCGGGACCGTACTCCAGCGTCTCGAAGATCTCGGCGATCGTCATAGGGCTAGCCCACGGGGTGGCGGAAGTTGGCGGAGTAGCGGCCGGTGGCATGGTGCTCGAGCTGGCGCTCGATGTCGGCCAGCAGGCTGGAGGCGCCGATCCGGAAGAGGTCGGGGCGCGTCCAGTCGTTGCCCAGCTCCTCCTTCATCAGCGCCAGCCAGTCGGCCGCCAGCTTCGCGGTGGAGATCCCGCCGGCCGGCTTGAAGCCGACGCGGTGACCGGTGCGCTCGTGGTAGTCGCGGATCGCGCGCACCATCACGAGAGAGACGGGCAGGGTGGCGTTGACCTTCTCCTTGCCCGTGGAGGTCTTGATGAAGTCGGCGCCGGCCATCATGGCGACGCGGCTCGCCCGCGCCACGTTGCGCAGGGTGCCCAGCTCGCCCGTGGCCAGGATGGTCTTGAGGTGGGCGTCCCCGCAGGCTTCGCGGAAGGCGCGCACCTCGTCGTAGAGGGCCTGCCAGTCGCCGTTCAAGACATGACTGCGAGTGACGACGATATCGATCTCCCCGGCCCCGGCCCCGGCCGACTCGCGGATCTCGGCCAGGCGGAGGTGGAACGGGTTCTGCCCGGCCGGGAAGCCGGCGGACACGGCGCAGACCGGGATGCCCGAGCCTTCGAGCGCCTCGCGGGCGGTTGCCACGAGAGCGTGGTAGACGCAGACCGCGGCGACCCGGATGTCGAGGTGGGCGACTCCAAGGGCTTCGAGGAGGTCCCGGCGAACCGGCTGGCGCGCCTTGGCGCAGAGGCGGCGGACCCGGCCCGGGGTGTCATCCCCGGCCAGGGTCGTGAGGTCCATGCAGGTGATCGCCCGGAGGTGCCAGGCGGCCTGCCAGTCTTTCTTGACGGTCCGGCGCTTGGGCAGGGTCGCGGCCCGGCGCTCGGCCGCGCTGGTGTTGACCCGCACCTCGCGCACCCAGTCGAGCTCCAGGGGGGTGCCCGGGTTGCGCTCCGGGTGCGGCTCTGCCGGCCTGGGTACGAGCGCGGGTCTTTCGCGAAGGTCCTGCACTGCCATCTCGGGGAGCTTAGCACGCTGGGGAAAAGGACATAAAGGACCGCAGGGACCCAAAGGACAACGGGACCGGACCTGTCCTTGATGTCCTTTGAGTCCTTTATGTCCTTTACCTGCCTGCGGCAGCCGCGCCCACTGCCTCACCGGTCCAGCGCACCCGGCCCAGCTCGGCGCCCGAGTAGTAGTGGGTCAGGATGTCCCGGTAGGTGTGGCCGCGCTGGGCCATGCCGTAGGAGCCGACCTGGCACATCCCGACGCCGTGTCCGAAGCCGCGGCCGGTGAAAAGCCAGCCGGCTGCCCGGTTCTTCGGCTCCAGGCGCTTGACGGTGAAGAGGGTGTCGGGCACGTCCAGGGTCCAGCGGATGGCGAGGCCGTCCACCTCCACAGCCTTCCCGTTCTCGCCCTGGATGCGGATCTTCCCCACCCGGCCGGACTCGCCGCGGTCCAGAATCTCCAGGTCGCGGAAGCCGATCCCCGGGAAGCGGGTGTCCACATTCTTGGCGAGCTGCGTATCGGTGCGGAAGCGGGTCCAGGAGCTGTAAGGGCTGCTGCGGTCGAAGGCCACGCCGTCGAGGTCCACCTCCTGGGCCGCAGCGATCAGCCGGTCCGCCTGCCAGTAGAGGGTCAGGCGGTCGCCCGGCACCAGGGCCAGGGTGGAGGCGCTGGTCATCAGCTCCCCCCGGCGGCGGAAGGCGGCCAGGCGTCCGGGCAGAGGATGGGTCGCCTCCTGGCTGTCTCTGCCCGTCGGCTTGACCTGGATACCGGCATCGCGGAGGCCGAGGAAGGCGACCTCCTCCCTGCGCACGACCTGGAGCAGCTCGGCCAGGGCCAGGAGCATGCGCTCGATCTCCTCCTGCTGGAGCGGCTGGTTCAGGGGGCCGGTGATGAGGCCGCTCTTGATCAGGTAGGCGGCGCGGCGCAGGTCCTCCTGGCTCCAGTCCTTCGGCGGATCGTGGAGCAGGTAGGCCACGTCCTCGGGAGCGAGGAGCAGGCGGGCATCGAGGGCCAGGTCGAAGGCGGTGGCCACGAAGCGCTGGACCTCGCGACGGTCGTGGGAGCCGAGCCGCTCCCGAGGGACGGGCAGGCCGGCCAGGAGCGCCAAGTGCTCCAGCCGGGCCTGCAGAACCTCGTGGGACGGGCGGCCCGGCGCGGGCGGCAGGAGCTGTTGAGTAAGACCCTCGGGGAAGGGCAGCCCCGGCGGCAGGCTGCCGGCCAGGCGCATGACGCCCTCCTCCATGCAGGGGACCCCTTCGAGGTAGGGCTCCTGCTTGAGCGGGAAGATGACCTTGACGTCCTCGGTGTGGCCGCCGCAGGTGGAGCTGTAGAGGGTGTCCGCGAGGCGGCCCTGATAGAGCACCACCTGCCCCGAGGTCTCGGAGATGGCGCGGTCCGAGAGCGGGTGCTCGACCCCCATGCCGTTGTAGACCTGGCAGCGCGGCGTGGCGCAGATGTCGTACCCCTCGCGGGAGAACTCGCCCAGGTTGCGCAGGGTGTAGGTGCGTGCGGCCACGGCCTGGGCCTTCAAGGCTTCCACCTGGTTGTATTGCTCGGGCCCCATCTCGCTCGGCACCACGCCGCGCAGGTACTGCTCCACCGGGACCTCGTTGATCAGGTTGAGCAGACCGCGGTCGTTCAGGTAGACGAGGATGCGGCCTCGGTAGCGCTTGCCGTTGGCGCGGATGCCGTCGCCCTCGGCACGGGAGACGGTTAGCCAGCGGCCCGGAAAGGTCGAGGAGATCCCGCCCTGGGTCAGACGGATCGCCGGCTCGGAGACGCCGCCGCCGTCGTTGACCACGAAGCCGCCGATGACGCCGATGCTCCCCAGGCGCCGCAGGTCGCGCTCGGCCTCCTCGCGGACGGCGTAGTGCCCCACCCGGACGCGGTAGAGGTCGATGCCGGCGTCGAAGGTGGCCTCGGCCACCTGCCCGGTCTCCGCGGCAAGGCGGCGGGCGAGGTCCTGGGCCTGGCGCTCGTCGCGGAGGGCGGCCACCTGCAGGCGGAAGAAGCCCTTGCGGGCCCCGGCCGGGGCGGGCTCGACCCGGAGCGCGGAGGAGACCGGCACGGTCCGGCTCTCGACCGCGGCGACGAGGCCGTCCTCGCAGCACGGCAGCGCCACGGACTCGAGGTCGCTCGCCAGTCCCACCCGGATGACGATGGGCGCCTCGGGTCCCGGCCCTGGCTCGGGCGGCTCGGGGCGGACCGGACGCACCGGCTCGGGCGCCGGCTCGGCCGGAGCCGGCGCGGGTGTTTCGAGAGGCGGAGCGGGCGTTCTCTGGACGGGGGGCGGGGTCGTGGTCCGGCAGCCGAAGGCCAGGGCCAGCACGACGATCAGGAACGTCTTCTTCATCGTTGATAGGCCCCGTGGACCTTGTGCTCCCTCCGGAAGTCCTCCACGGTGGTGAGCGCCACCGGCTGGGCCATCTCGTAGAGGCGGCTGACGAGCATGGCCGGCAGGCGGGAGGCGAGAAGCTTCTCCTCGGGCACGGCCGCGAGGGGCTCGGCGTCGCGGCCGCGGTCCAGGCTGCGGACGAGGCCCCGGGGCTTCACCGCGCGGCTCGCTCCCGCGTCCAGCAGATAGTTGGTCGTGAACAGGGTCGGCAGCCGGTGGGTGTACCGGTGGTTGATGATCAGGTAGAGGATGTCGCGCACCCAGGGGGTGGCCTGCTGCGAGCCGAGCTCGTCGAGGACCAGCAGCTCCGCTCCGACCAGGGGGTCGAGGATCTCGCGCTTCGACTCGGGCGAGCCCGGGTCGAAGGTCGCCTGGATCTGGTGGATCAGCGAGGTGAACTCGGCGAAGCGGGCGTGGACCCGGTAGCGCTCGACCACGTCCACGAGGACTCCGACCGCGAGATGGGTCTTGCCCGTGCCGGGAGGGCCGAAGAAGAACAGGCCCGACTCGCGGAACCTGCCGCCTTCGAGGAGGAACCCTTCCGCGTACTGCTGGGCCACGGTGCGCGCCTGGGTGAGCTGGTCGCGCATGGACGCCGACTCGATGGTGACCTGGAAGTTGGAGAGCCGGCAGTGGCGGTAGCGGGGGGGGATGCCCGCGGCTTCGAGCAGGCGCGCCACGGCATCGCGGTCCCGGCAGGAGCAGGCGCTGGCGCGGCCCGCTCCGCCGTCCAGGGACACGACCCAGCCCCTCCCTCCGCAGATCGGGCAGGGACCTGGCGATGCGCTCGGCTGCATGCGCGAATGGTAGCACGCGGGCATCGGCGGTTCCCCATGGCAGGACCGTAGAGACGCCCCAGTACGCTGGCACGATCCTGCCGGGTGAACACGGTCGGGGCGTCTCCTCCCCGCGGTGTGAAAACCCCGCAGGGAACGGTGGTTCCACCGCGTGCTGCCGGCGTTGGTGGTGGCTGGCGTCGGGTTGGTGGTGGCTGGCGTTGGTGGTCGCTGGAGCCATGAGACGCCCCGACCCTTTACACCCGGCAGAATCGTGCCAGCGTACTGGGGCGTCTCTACAAGCCCAAACTTCGGGTCAGCGCCGCGGCATCAGCGGTCCGCCGTCGAGCTTGATGAGGGCGTGCTGCTGGCCCTCCTGGCGGCGCTCCTGGGCGATCTCTCTGACGAACTGGAGGAGCCGGTCCACCTCGCCCTGCATCTGGTCCATCCGCTCCTTCATGTTCAGGATCACCTCGACGCCGGCCAGGTTGACCCCCAGCTCGCGCGTCAAGGTGAGGATGATCTCCAGGCGGCGGAGGGCCTCCTCGTCGTAGAGACGGGTGTTGCCGGCGCTCCGCGTGGGCTTGATCAGGCCCTCGCGCTCGTAGAGCCGGAGGGTTTGGGGATGGATGGCGTAGCGCTCGGCCACCACGCTGATCATCACGTACTTCTGCTCGGACTTGCGTCGCCGGGTAGGCATGGGCTGCTACTCCTCCCTCACCTGCACCGTGGTGATCATCGATGCCCCGGCCGCGCGCTTCGGGACGTGGATCCGGAGGATGCCGGCCTCGAAGTCGGCGGTGATGGCCTCGGTTTCCACCGGCGCTCCCAGGTCGAACGCGCGGCGGAAGGGTCCGTAGCTCCGCTCCATGCGGAGGAAATTGCGGTTCTCGCCGAGGGGCTGGCGGCGGCCGGTGAGCTCCAGCCGCCGGTCCCGGACGTTGAGCTGGATGTCCTCCTTGCGAACCCCCGGCAGCTCGGCGAAGAGGAGATAGGAGTCCTCGGTCTCGATGACGTCGACCGCGGGGGCCCAGAGGCCGGGGAGGCCCCCTTCGCGGTCTTCGTACTCCGAGGGCAGGAGAGCCTGCTCGAAGAGGCTGTTGATCCGGTCCTGGATGCGGGCCAGCTCTTCGAGGTAGGTCTTCTTGAGCGCCATGATCTACCTTCTCAGGGCTTGTCGTCCACGTCCACGTACTCGGCGTCGATAACCTCGTCCGAGGAGCCCGCGCCCTGACCACCCCCGGGACCGCCCGCCGCACCCGCTCCGGCGCCCGGCTGGGCACCTCCGCCCTGCTGGCCGCGGTACATGACCTCGGCCAGCTTGTGCGAGGCCTGGGTGAGCCGCTCGGCCGCCTGCTCCATGGCCGCGGCGTCGCTGCCGTCGAGGGCGGTCCTGGCTTCGGCGATCGCCCGCTCCAGCTCGCCCTTCTCGTCCGGCCCGAGCTTCTCCTTGTGCTCCTCGTAGGTCTTCTCCGTGCTGTAGATCAGACCGTCGAGGCGGTTGCGGGCCTCCACCTGGCGGCGGCGCTCCTGGTCCTCCTCGCGATGCGACTCGGCCTCGCGGACCATGCGGTCGATCTCGGCGTCTTTCAGGCCGCTCGACGCGGAGATGGTGATCTTCTGCTCTTTGCCGGTGCCCAGGTCCTTGGCGGACACGTGCACGATGCCGTTGGCGTCGATGTCGAAGGCCACCTCAACCTGCGGCATGCCGCGTGGCGCGGCCGGGATGCCCACCAGGTGGAACTTGCCGAGGGTGCGGTTGTCCCGCGCCATCTCGCGCTCGCCCTGGAGGACGTGGACCTCCACCGAGGTCTGGTTGTCCGCCGCGGTCGAGAAGATCTCGCTCTTGCGCGTCGGGATCGTGGTGTTGCGCTCGATCAGCTTGGTGAACACGCCGCCCAGGGTCTCGATGCCCAGCGACAGCGGGGTCACGTCGAGGAGCAGCACGTCCTTCACTTCGCCGCCGAGCACGCCGCCCTGGATCGCGGCGCCGATCGCCACGACCTCGTCCGGGTTGACGCCCTTGTGGGGCTCCTTGCCGAAGAAGTCCTTGACCACCTTCTGGATCGCCGGCATGCGGGTCTGGCCGCCCACCAGCACGACCTCGTCGATGTCCTCGGCCTTCAGGCCCGCGTCGTTGAGCGCCTGGCGGCAGGGGCCGATGGAGCGCTGGACGAGCTCGTCCACGAGCTGTTCCAGCTTCGGCCGGCTCAGCCGGATGTTCAGGTGCTTCGGACCCGAGGCGTCGGCCGTGATGAACGGCAGGTTGATCTCGGTCTCCTGCGCGCTCGACAGCTCGATCTTCGCCTTCTCGGCCGCTTCCTTCAGGCGCTGCATGGCCATCGGGTCATTGCCGAGGTTGATGCCCTGGTCCTTGCGGAACTCTTCCAGCAGCCACTCGATGATCCGCTGGTCGATGTTGTCGCCGCCCAGGTGGGTGTCGCCGTTGGTCGACTTCACCTCGACGATCCCCTCGCCCACCTCCAGGATGGAGATGTCGAAGGTACCGCCGCCGAAGTCGTACACGGCGATGGTCTGGTCCTTCTTCTTGTCGAGGCCATAAGCCAAAGCTGCGGCCGTGGGCTCGTTGACGAGCCGGTCGACCGTCAGGCCGGCGATGCGGCCCGCATCCTTGGTGGCCTGCCGCTGCGCGTCGTTGAAGTAGGCGGGCACGGTGATGACCGCCCGCTCCACCTTCTCGCCCAGGTAGTCCTCGGCGGCCTGCTTCAGCTTGCCCAGGATCATGGCCGAGATCTCGGGGGGCGAGTACCGCTTGCCCTCGACGTCGATGCGGACGTCGCCGTTCTCCGCCCGCTGGACGGTGTAGGGCACCATCTTCATCTCCTCGTTCACCTCGTCATACTTGCGTCCCATGAAGCGCTTGATCGAGAAGATGGTGTTCTGGGGGTTGGTGACGGACTGGCGCTTGGCGACCTGCCCGACGAGGCGCTCACCGCTCTTGGCGAAAGCGACCACCGACGGGGTCGTACGGTTCCCCTCGGCGTTGGGGATGACCTTCGCCTCGCCGCCTTCCATGACGGCCACCACGCTGTTGGTGGTGCCAAGGTCGATTCCAATGATCTTGCTCACGCGTCTTCCTCCTCTTCGTCCTTATCTCTAACTTCGCCGGGATAGTCTAAATCCTTAGTGGAAGTCAGTCAACTTTGACCGACACTCTATCTGACAAATTGAGACGCAGATTTATTCCGAGCTAATCGAGGAGGACGAGCGGCTGGGCCGAGGACTCGGTTGGGAGGGCCAGGAAACCCGGGTCCAGGAGGAAGTTGCCCGTGATCGCCTCGGTCGCCTCCTCCCCTTCCAGCGGCTTGCCGTCCACCAGGGGCTGGAGCGTATAGCTCTCCTCGGTGGCGGAGTACTGGAACGGGCGCCCCTGTGGATCCGCCAGGTCGCCGGGCGAGAGGAACCCGGCCTCGACGAGTTGGCTCAGACGCTCGGGAAAGCGTCCTTCGAGAAGGAACCAGGTCTTGGCCGCGCGGTCGATCTTCAGGTAGAGCGACGCCCTCTGCTCGTGAACCAGGGCGAGCCGCTCCTCCTCCTGCCAGGGGAAGGGGATGACCACGGCCGCGGGAGCGAGGAAGAGGACGAGCAGGGCCAGCGTGGCGAGAATGGCCGCCGCGGCCATCGGCAGCACCGGCCGGCGCCCCTCCCCCGCCTCCACCCGCATCTTGCGGAACGGGCCGGTCGTCTCCGGCTCCTCATCCTCGGCCGACTCCGGCATCGGGGTGACCGAGGACAGGGTGGGCCGGTCCGCGGGCATCGTTCCCTCCCGGCGGACGACCCTGAGCCCCGGCCGCGCAGCCGTGGAGACCGTGGAGACCGTGGAGGTGGCCGCCGCCGGAGCCGGGGGCTCGACGGCTGGAGCGGAGGGCGCGGGGACAGGCCGGGGCCCCGCGGCGGGGACGGGCACGGGGCCCGAACGGGCGAGGATCTCCTCCACCGTGATGGGGACGAAGCCCTCCTCGAAGGGAACCTCGTCGCCGCCGTAGAACTTGAACTCCCCCTTGTCCCAGCGCATCAGCTCGCCGAGCAGCCGCGTGGCGTGGAGCCGGAGGGCGCGGAGCAGGGCCTCGCGCTGCACGTAGTTGCGCTCGACGAGGAGGTCGAACAGGCGCGCGCCGCCGCTCTGATGCTCGGCGGAGGCGCGGGAGAACTGGGCGGCGGTGAGCAGCCCCTCCTTGACCAGGATCTGGGCCAGCCCCTCCTCCTGGGTCTGGTTGAGGGAGTCGACCGTGACGATCTGCCCCTGAAGGAAGGACACGGCGATGATGTCCTGCTGGCCCTGGACCGTCAGGATGCCAGTCTTCCGCTGCTGGGAGATCATCTGCAGGATCTCCGGGAGCTTGAAGACTTCCAGGGTGCCTTCGACTGCCATTCCGTTAACCTCGGATCGACATTGGGTCAGACCTCGTTGCGCCGTTCCAGCCGGAGCCGTGCCCCGAGCAAGAGCACGAGCCCCGTGATCGCGACGATCCAGGAAACGGCGTTCCCCGGATCATACCCCCAGGGGATGCGATATCCGATTTTCTGGAAGAACGGGAGCATCAAGAGGCCCAGGGGGAGGAGGAGGGAGGCATAGGATCTCGCCCCCTCTCCCGCCTCGGCGGAGCGGAACCCCGGCAGCAGGGCGCGTCCCCAGGGGCCGAGCGAGCGGCGCTCCCCTGCCGGCTCCGGCCACTCGGTGCGCCGGACGAAGTGCAGGGCCACCGCCACCAGGATCAGCAGCGCGGAGACCAGGACCGGCAGGCCGCGCCGGAACAGCGCCAGGCGCTCGTCTTTCCCCTCCTGCCGGCGCCAGGTCTCCAGCAGCTCCCTGCGGATCTCCGGGATGCGGATCATGCCGCCGTTGTTGGCCACCACCCGCTGCTGGCTCAGGTTCTTCACCCAGACGACGACCCGCGCGTCGTCGATCTGCCGCGCCCGGGCCAGCGCCTGTCGCGATTCGTCGAACAGGTACGACTCGGAGTAGGCCTGGCTCAGGTTGAACTGCGCCGCGGCGTTCTCAGCGTCCACGGTCGAGACCTTCTGGAAGTGCTGGATCGCGTTGCCGAAGTCTCCCTTGAGGAAGAAGTACGCGCCCAGGTTCATCAGCGCCGAGGTGTTCTCGGGCTCCTTCTCCAGTACCTGGCGGTAGAGCGACCGGGCCACGTCCCACTGGTTCAGGGAGCGGTGGACGTCGCCGAGCAGGTGCTTGACCGCGGGGCTGTCGGGCAGCAGGGTCTGCAGCGCGCCGAGATCGGTAAACAGTCCGCCGTAGAGCCGGTGCTGGTCCAGGCTCTCCATGGCCTGGACCGGAGGCGAGAACATCACCGCCACCTGCCGCCGCTGCTCGGTGACCAGCAGGGGTGCCACGGCCACGAGGAGCCAGAGGGCCACCATCACCGTGCGCTCGCTCGCCGAGGAGTAGCTCCACAGGAGCAGGGACCAGAAGAGCGGCAGCCAGAGCAGGCCGGACGGCAGGGCCAGGGGCCAGAGCAGCACGATCGCGGTGACGGCCACGGCCACGGGGCGTGGCAGCCAGCGGCCGAACAGGGCGATCATGGATTGGTAGAGCTCCCCGCCCTTCGCGGCCATCTGCACGGCGATGAAGAGCGCGCCCGCCAGCAGCAGCAGCGTCAGGGTCCAGATGAGGAGGCTCTGGAGCCAGAGGTAGCGCTCCAGAGGGAGGGAGAACAGCCGCGCGTACCCCCGGAAGGTGGAGGAGATCATCCCTCCCCAGGCCCGTTCCTTCCGGGACACGGCCGCCTCGGCAAAGGCCGTGTCGGAGCGCCCGGGGTCGAGCTTCTCGGCCGCGGCCAGAGCCCAGCGGGCGCGCCGGAAGTCGCCCTTTTCCGCGGCCTGGAGGCCCTTCGCAATGGCGCCGGCCGAGAGGTCCGGCAGGCGCGTGATCCCGAGCTGGCGCGCGGTGGCCAGGAGGTCGTTGGCCCCGCTCTCGGAGCTCTGGCGGTCGTTCTTGACGATCCACTGCAGCCACTGCTCCTCGAGTTGCTTGAGCGTCCGCCGCACCGGGGCCGTCATCTCGACGCCGGTCGCCTGGGCGGACGAGGTCGTCTCGGCAGCCAGGGCCGCCGGCAGGAGCCCGGCGAGCAGCAGCGCGAGGGCCGCTGCCGCGCGAAGGCGTCGCTCAGCCGCGCTTCTGGACATAGCGGACCCGGAGCCGGTAGATCAGATCCTCCAGGATCGCCGACTCCTGCGCGGTGAGGTTGCCGGCGGTCTTCTGCCGGAGCACGTCCAGCAGGTCGATGTGCAGCCGGGCCATCTCGAGGTTCTCCGCCCACTGCCCGTCGGGGAGGGGCGCGTCGCCGAGGTAGATGGCGGCCGGCTCGGCCAGCATGGCCGCGAGGTCGAGGAAGCCCGGCCCCATCTCGGAAGGAGCGCCGGGGAGGTCGAAGCCGGCCGCTTCTTCCGGATACCCTTCGGGGTACGCCGGATAGTCCGGCTGCCGCTCGGACCGTGGCTCCGCGCGAGGAGACTCCGGAGGACGGGGTGCCTGAGGCTCCGGACGGGCAGGCTCGATCTCTGCCTCGGACGCCGCCGCCGTCGATTTTTCGTTGAGGAAACGGTACTCTTCCCGCAGCTCGCCTTCGGGCGTGAACATGCGCTTGTCGGTGACCTTCATCTCTTTGTCCTGGCCAGCCACTGGAAACGACTCCTTTCCGAGGATTGAAAAATCGTAGCAACCGCAAAACCCGCTGAGCAAGCGCCCATGGCCGACCTTCAGAAGCTCGTCGACCTCGTCTCCCGCCTGCGGGCTCCCGACGGCTGCCCCTGGGACAAGGAGCAGACCCTCGAGAACGTCCGCGCCTACTTCCTGGAGGAGGCGCACGAGCTGGCAGGCGCGATCGACGGCGGCGACTGGGAAGAGCTCGCCGAAGAACTGGGCGACATGCTCTTCCAGGTTGCCTTCATCGCGCGCCTTGCCGAGGAAGCGGGCGCGTTCAGACTGCCACAGGTCATCGACGGTGTCCACAGCAAGATGGTGGAGCGCCACCCGCACGTCTTCGGCAATGAGACGCTGGCCGACTCCGAGGCGGTCCGCCAGGCCTGGGAGCGCCGCAAGCTGCAGCGCGAGCCCGGGAGGGAGACCCTTCTCGGCGGCGTCCCCTCCTCCCTCCCCGCCCTGCTCGGCACCTACCGCCTGACCCAGAAGGCCGCCGGCGTCGGCTTCGACTGGCCGGACGCCGCCGCGGTCCTCGACAAGGCCGAAGAGGAGATCGCCGAGGTCCGCGAGGCCTTGGCCGGAGGCAAGGCCGAGCAGGTGCGCGAGGAGATCGGAGACCTCCTCTTCACCCTCGCCAACCTCGCCCGCAAGCTGGACGTCGATCCCGAGGCCGCCCTCGCCGGCACGAACCGCAAGTTCCGCATGCGCTTCGCCGCGGTCGAGGAGGGGCTGGCGGCCAAGGGCAAGACCGCTGCCGAGGCGACCCTGGAGGAGATGGACGAGCTCTGGGAGGCGGCGAAGGGGCGATGATCAGCGTGATCAGCCAACGTGATCAGCCGGCGGCACGCTCCTTGAGCACCTCGGCCACGTAAGGCGCCACCAGATCGGCGACGATCTCCTGCCCTTCGGCCGTGGGGTGGATTCCGTCCTCCTGGTTGAGCTCCGCCACCCCTCCAACTCCCTCCAGGGCGAAGGGGACCAGGGGGATGTCCATCTCCTTCGCAATCCTCGGGTACATCCCCGAGAAGGCCTTCGTGTACTCGGGGCCGTAGTTGGGTGGGATCTGCATGCCGAGGAGGAGGACGCGGGCGCCGGCAGCCTTGGCGCGGCGGACGATCTCGCGCAGGTTGCGGTCGGCCTGCTCCACGGGGAGGCCGCGCAGGCCGTCGTTGCCGCCCAGGCCAACCACCACCACGTCGGGCTCCTGGGAGAGCAGCCAGTCGAGACGGGCGAGCCCGCCCGCGGTCGTGTCCCCGCTCACCCCGGCGTTGAGGGTGCGGACGGCGATGCCCTTCTCCTCCAGCCTCTCCTCCACCAGGTCAGGGTAGGCCTGCTCCGCCTCCAGGCCGTAGCCCGCGGTCAGGCTGTCGCCCAGGAAGACGACGAGCGGCTCACTCTCGTCAGCAGGGGCAGACGGCTTGGAGACTGCGGCCGGGGCAGGCGCGGCCGCCTGCGCGGGCACCGCGGCCCGGTCTCCCGGGCTGCACCCGGCAAAGATGAGGAAGAGGGCGAGGGTGGAAAGCGTTCTGCGCATCAGGAGCTCCATTCAGGCCGCCGGGCCGGTGTAAGCTCCGCGCCGCCGGTGGCGTTCTGACTAGGAAAGGTCGGGGCCGGCCCCTCATATTCCGCGCATGGACCATACGACGACTCCCAGAATCGATCTCGTGCAACTGACCCGCCGCCTCCCCTCGGGAGGCCGCGAGCTGACCATCCTCGACCGCGTCGACCTCGCGATCGGCCCCGGCGAGTTCGTGGCCGTCCTCGGCCCCTCGGGCAGCGGCAAGTCGACGCTGCTTGCCCTCATGGCCGGCCTGGACCGTCCCACCTCCGGCGAGATCCGGGTCGACGGCACGCCCATCGTGGCGATGTCCGAGGACGAGCTCGCTCTCCTCCGCCGGCGCAAGATCGGCTTCGTCTTCCAGAGCTTCCAGCTCCTGGGCAACCTCACGGCGCGGGAGAACGTGCTCCTCCCCATGGAGCTCCTCGGGCTGGCGGACGCGCCCGCCCGCGCCGGCGAGCTGCTCGAGGCGGTCGGCCTCCAGGACCGCGGCCATCACTACCCGAGCCAGCTCTCGGGCGGCGAGCAGCAGCGCGTGGCCCTGGCCCGCGCCTTCGCCTCCCGGCCGGCCATCCTCCTGGCCGACGAGCCCACCGGCAACCTGGACGGCGCCACCGGGCGCAGGATCCTGGAGATCCTGACCGGGCTCTGGCGCAAGGAGGGCACGACCCTGGTCCTGGTCACCCACGATCCCGCGGTCGCCGCGCTCGCCGACCGCCGCATCCACCTGCGCGACGGCCGGATCGAGCTGGAGGAGACGGGAGAGCCGGCGCCCGGCCTCGAACCGGCCGAGGCCCTCCGGTGACTCTCCGCTTCTTCTTCAACACCCTGGTCCGCGAGTCCCGCGGCGCCCGCGGCCGGCTGGCCTTCTTCGTGGCCTGCCTGTCGGTCGGCGTCGCCGCCGTGGTCTCCGTGGCCGGCATGTCGGCGAGCATCGACGAGGGGGTCCGTGTCGAGGCCCGCCAGCTCCTGGCCGCGGACCTGGCGATCGAGGGGAGGCGCCCCGTGCCCCCAGGCCTCGACCTCGCCAAGGCCGGGCTCGCCGGAGCGCGGCGCACCGACCTCAAGGAGACGGTCACGGTCGTCCTGCGAGAGGGCGGAGGGACGGGCGCCAGCCAGCTCGTCGAGCTCCGGGTCGTGGACGGCGAGTACCCGTTCTACGGCGAGCTGGTGCTCCAGCCCCGGCGGCCCCTGGGCGAGCTGCTCGGGCCGGAGACCGTGGTGGTCGGCTCCGAGCTGCTCGCCACTCTCGGGATGCGCCAGGGGGACACGCTCCGGGTGGGCGGCGCGCCCTTCCGGATCGCGGGGGTGGTCCTCTCCGAGCCCGACCGGGTCAGCGTCTCGTTCACGATCGGTCCCCGGGTCTTCATGACTGGCGAGGGGCTGGACCGCACGCAGCTCACCGGGCGCGGCAGCCGGGTCGGGTACCGGACGCTCATCAAGCTCCCCCCGGGCTTCCCCGCGGACGGACTGGACACGGCCAAGGAGCGCCTGGAGAGCGCCCTCGCGGATGCCAGCTTCTACGAGATCGAGACCTACAAGGAAGCCCAGCCCGCGCTGCGCAACAGCATCGACCGGGTCGACCGCTTCCTCGGGCTCGTGGCCCTGCTCTCGCTCTTCGTCGGCGGGATCGGGGTCGCCCAGAGCGTGCGGGCCTGGCTCTCCAGCCGCCTCGACGCCATCGCGGTGCTCAAGTGCCTGGGGATGAGACCGCGGGAGATCCTCCCGCTCTACCTGGGGCAGACCGCCCTGCTGGGGCTCGCCGGCAGCCTGGTCGGGATCGTCCTGGGCTCGCTGCTCCAGCTCGCCCTGCCCGGACTCTTCCCGGACCTGATCCCGGCCGAGCTGGTCCGGCCCTGGCAGCCCACGGCCCTGCTGCGCGGGCTGGCCCTGGGCGTCGGCGTCGCTGTGCTCTTCAGCCTCCCCTCGCTCTCCGCCGTGCTGCGGGTGCCGCCCGCCCGGGTGCTGCGCCGGGACGCGGAGCCGCTGCCGAGCCACCGCTGGGCCGCGGCGGCGACGCTGATCGTCCTGGGGACCGGGATCTGGGCCATGGCCACGGCGCAGTCGCGCTCCCTGGACCTGGGCTCGCGCTTCACGGCTGGCGTGATCCTGGTCACGGCGGTCCTTGCAGGCGCAGCCCTGCTGGTCTCCTGGATGGTCCGCCGCCTGCCGCGGGAGTCGCTGCCCGGTCGCATCTGGATGCGGCACGGCCTGGCCGCTCTCGCCCGGCCGGGCGCCGGCACGGTCAGCGCCATCGTCGCCCTGGGCCTGGGCGTCCTCGTGGTCCTCGGCATGTCGCTCGTCGAGCGCCGCCTGTCGAACCAGCTCGCCACGGCGATCCCGCCGGACGCGCCCAGCGCCTTCCTGATCGACATCCAGCCGGACCAGTGGCAGGGCGTGCACGACGTCCTGCGCAGGGCGGGGGCCAGCCGGGTGGACATGGTGCCGGTGATCATGGTCCGCCTCGCCGCGATCGACGGACGCACGGTCGAGGAGCTGGCGACGGCAGCAGAAGCCCGGAGGGAACGGCGCCGGCAGGGGAGCGACCGGGAGGAGGACCGCGAAGGCGCCCGCCGCTGGGCCCTCACCCGCGAGCAGCGCCTGACCTACCTGAAGGAGCTCCCCCCCGACAACCGGCTCGTGGCAGGGAAGCTCTGGACCGACCCCAGCCGCTCCGAGGTGAGCGTCGAGCAGGAGTTCGCGGAGGACCTGGGGCTGAAGCTCGGCTCGGTGATCCGCTTCGACGTCCAGGGGGTGCCGGTCGAGCTGACGGTGACCAGCCTGCGCACCGTGGACTGGCAGACCTTCGGGATCAACTTCTTCCTGGTGGCCGAGCCCGGAGTCCTGGAGAAAGCGCCGCAGCTCCGGCTCGCGGCCGCCCGCCTGCCCCGGGGCAGCGAGCAGGGGGTGCAGGACGCCCTGGCCGCGGCCTACCCCAACGTCACCCTGATCCGTGTGCGCGAGGTCCTGGAGAAGATCGCCGGGGTGCTCGAGCGGATCGGCGTGGGCATCCGCTTCCTCGGCGGCTTCACGGTGCTCGCCGGGATCGCCATCCTGGGCGGCGCGGTCAGCGCCGGCTCGGCCCGCCGCGGCCGCGAGGTCGCGCTCCTGAAGACCCTGGGGATGACCCGGAAGGGTGTCGCCGGCGCCTTCGCCGTCGAGTACGCCCTGATCGGGCTCGTGGCCGGCATCATCGGGGCCGCGGGCGCGGTCGTCCTCTCCTACATGGTGGTCACCCGCGGCTTCGAGCTGGTCTGGGAGCTGCAGCCCTGGCCCCTGGCCGCGGCGCTCGCTGGCACCGTGTTTCTTGCTGTAGCCGCCGGGCTCGCCGCCAGCGCCCGCGCCCTGGAGCGCCGGCCGATCGAGGTGCTCAGGGCCGAGTAGACCGCCCCCAGCGCGAAGAGCCACAGCCCCCGCGTCCAACCCTTGGGCCGGTAATCCAGGACCGCCCGGTGCCGCCCCGGCGGGACCTCGAAGCCCACGAAGCCGCCGTTGACCCGCAGCACCTCCTCCTCGCTGCCGTCCACCTGAAGCCGCCAGCTCCTCGTGTGGCTGACGCTGGAGACGATCACGCCGCCCGTCCGGGTCTCCACGTCCAGATCGAAGCCGTTCGCCCGCACTCCGATCGCTACCGTCCCCTCCTGCCGGACCCGGCTGACCGGGGCTTCGGCGACGGCCAGAGCCCGGAAGTCCCGGATGGCCAGCGGGTCCCCGGGGCCAACCGAAGCCGGCAGGAAGAAGAGCGGCAGCGGGTCCGGGTTCTCCCAGACCCGGCCTCCGGCTCCGTTGAAAACAGTCCGCCAGGGACGCGGCAGACGGCGGCGGTGGCGCGCCAGCAGGTAGCGCACTCCCAGGTAGTCGAACCGGGGCTCCAGATGGCGGGGGAAGCGCCGGTAGGAGAGCTGGACCAGCCGGCCCGTCTTGAACCGCGGCATGAGGAGCCGGCCCACCATGGTGGCCGGGGCTGCCGGTTGCATCGGGTCGTTCCCCCGCGGGTCCCAGAGCCCGTAGTAGCCGGCCAGGTTCGGCAGCAGGTCGGCGGTCTCGGCCAGCACCCGGAAAGGCGGTTCCTTCTCGAGCAGGAAAGCCAGGGCCGGCGGCGGAGCCAGGTCGAAGACAGGCGGGAGAACGGGATGGAACCGCGCTCCCAGGAGGGCGAGGTCCAGCCCCAGCACCGCCAGCGCGACCGCGGGAAACACCGGCCGCAGACGGGGCCAGGCCAGGGCGAGCAGGCCGGACAGGACCGCTCCCCACCAGAGCCGCTGCCAGAACACCGGAGGCGGCGGCACCAGGAGCAGGGCCACGCCCATGCCCAGCGCCGCTGCGACCGCCGCCCGCCAGGGCAGCTTCTCCAGGCTCAGCCCGGCCGCGAGCGCCACGGCCAGGATCCAGAACAGCCGCAGGCGGCCGTGAGCGGCATGCTCCAGCCCGGGTACCGCCGAGACCAGCTCGAACAGCGGCGGGAGCCGCAGCGCGACCATCAAGGCCGCGAGCCCTCCCGCCAGGATCCAGGCCACCCTCCCCCGAAGCACCAGCGCGCCGGCGGCCGCCAGGGCCAGAGCGAGGATACCGGCGTAGGCGCTGCAGAGCTCGTTGAAGTTGGCGGGCCCGTCCCAGTTGCCGTCCCGCGAGCTGCCGAAGACGAGCGGATCGACCAGGGGGAGGAGAAAGGCCGGCCGGAAGGGGAGCGTCTGGACCAGGTCCGGCGCGCGCTTGACGACCGCCCAACGCTCGCTCTCCGGCACCGCGTCCAGGATGGGCAGCAGGACCGGCGCGGTCAGGCAGGCGGTGAGCGCCCCGGCCGCGGCGAGACGGCCGAGGAAGGACCGGCGGGCCGGCTCCCCGCGGGAGAGCAGGAGGACCGCGGCGACCGCCAGGCTGGCCAGCGCCATGTGCGCCACCGACTCCGGATGACCGCTGAGCGCCATGCCCGCCGCGCAGGCCACGAGCCCCGCGAAGCCCCCCCTGCCGCCGTGCCGCAGCAGGAACAGACCGAGGAGCACGCCCGGCACCCAGGCCACGCTCATGCCGATCGGGTGATAGGCCCAGGGGATCAGGAAGGTCGAGAAGGCGTAGGCCACGGCGGCGAAGGCCGCGCCCCACTCCCCCGCCCCGAGCGCCCGCGCCAGGGCGTACATCAGGAGCAGGGCGAGCAGGATCTGCCAGGCCACGGCCAGGGTCAAGGCCCGCAGGGTCGGCACGGGCAGAGCCATCAGGTGGAGCGGCGCGAACGGCGCCGACTGGGCATTGCCCAGAAGAGGCTGGCCGGTCCCCATCTCGTGCGCCCAGAGGGGCACCTCCAGGCCGAGGAGCCGGCGGCGGACCAGCTCCCGGAACGGGATCATCTGCGTGGGGATGTCGTTCAGCAGCGGGTTCGCCGGCTCGATCCGGCCCGGCAGCGTCCCGCCCCAGGGCATCCAGGTATAGGCGATGTCCGTGGGCACCTGGAGCGCGGGCGTGGCGAGGGGGACCGCGAAGAAGAGACCGGCGAGGAGGACGTAGCCGGCCGCGGTCCGGAGCGGCACCTCGGGCCGCCACCAGCGCACGAGCGCCGCGATGAGGGCGCTGCCCGCCAGGTAGAGGAGGAGGTCCATGCTGTCGGCCCGGGGCTACTCCTCAGGCTCCTCAGGCTCCTCCGGCGCGTCGGGCCGGTTCAGGAGGTAGCTGACGGGGACGAACTCGTACCCCAGGGCCCGGGCCTTCGGCACCTCCTCGGCCAGGACCTCGAGCGTCTCGGGGAGGGGATGGCCGATGGCCACGGCCGCGCCGCGGGTGCGGGCGAGACCCAGGAGCCGGTGGAACTGGGCGCGGATCGCCTCGGGGCTGGGGTCCGGGTCGAGGAAGACCTGGCGCTCGGCCGCGGGGAGCCCGAGCCGGATGGCGACCCGGTAGGCCACGCTCTGCGCGCTGGTCCGCGAGTCGAGGAAAAACAGGCCGCGCGTGGAGAGCACGCCCAGGATCGTGCTCATGGACGGCTCGTCCGCGGACAGCCCGGAGCCCATGTGGTTGTTGACCCCGGCGGCGCCGGGCACGGCCTGCAGCGCGGCCAGGGTGGACTGCCGGAGCTGCTCCGGCGTCATGCCCAGGCGGAGCGCGCCGGGGCCGGGGTCCTTCTCCGCGCCGGTGGGCTCCATGGGCAGGTGCAGGAGGATCTCGGCGTTGCGCTCCCGCAGCTCCGCGGCCACCTGCTGCGTCTGCTCCTCGAACGGCAGGACGGCGTAGGAGAGGGGGACGCCCAGGTCCTGAAGCGCCTGGAGGTCGGCGAGGCTGCGGCCGAGGTCGTCGATGACCAGGGCAACGCGCCCGCCTTCGGCCGGAGCGGGCGCGGACACGACCGCAACTTCTGAGGTGCGGGAGGTGCGCGTCGCTTCCTCCGCGGCTTCGGTCTCTTCTTCGGGCTCTGTGGTCTGATTTGGACGGGAAGGCTCGGCGCCTTCCCGCGCAGGAGCGGAGGCCCGCTCCTCCCGCGGGGGCTCCCGGTCAGGCCGGGAGCGGTCCCGGATGCCGAGATAGAGGGCCCCGGCGCCCAGGAGGGCGCCGAGGAACAGGAGCCAGAGGCCGGACAGTCCGGTGCGGGCGCGTCCGCGCATCGCGGAGCGTCGGCGGGGCGTCGGCCGGCGCGGTTGCACTCGTCAGGTCAGGCGGCTTTCTGCGCCGTCTCCGCCTCTTCGCCCCGCAGGCGGCGGACGCCGCGGCGGAGGATCAGCTCGCTCATGGGGACGTCCTTCTCCAGGTAGGTCCTGGAGCGCTCGTCCACGAGCAGGTCGGGCTTGAGGGCATCCTGGAGCGGCTGCCCGTCGGGCCCGGTGTAGAAGGCGTCGGTGAAGAGCAGCCGGCCGCCGCTGGACAGCTCGGCGGTGCTCAGCCGGCCGGCGTGGCCGAACGTGCGCTCGCCCACCAGCTCGGCCTTGACCTTCTGGCGCAGGACCGTGGCCAGCACCTCGGCGGCGCCGAGCGTGCTGCGGTCGACCAGGACCACCATCTTCCCCTGCCAGACGGGCTGCTCCTGGCCCTTGTACGTCTCCAGCTCCCGGTCGCGGCGCTTGAGCGCGCCCAGGTCGCCGCTGGCGAACAGCTCGGCGACCTCGTAGGCCACCGCCTCTTCGCCCGACGACACGCCGCGCAGGTCCACGATCAAACCCTGGCGGGTCTTGTCCGCGGCCCCCTGGAGAAGCTCGCGGACCCGGTCCGCGGCGCCCTTCTCGAAGGACGGGATGCGCAGCATGGGCGCGCCCTCGACCTCGGACAGGCCGACCGGGGGCGGATCGAACGGCTTCAGCTCGAAGGACACCTGCACCGGCTCGCCGACGCGAACCAGCTCCAGGGCGACCTTCGTCCCGGGCTTGCCGGCCAGGATCTCCTGGATCTCCCACAACGGCATGGTGCGGGTCGTGCGCCCGTTGACCTCGGCCACGATGTCCGCCGCCTTGACCCCGGCGGCTTCGGCCGGGCTCCCCTTCTCCGCGGCCACCACGTAGGCGATGCCGTGCTCCTTGAGCAGCACGAGACCGCTGTTGCGCAGACCCGTGGTCCGCGCCTTCATGTAGCTTTCGATCTCCTGGGACGGCACGTAGATCGAGAAGGGATCGAGGGCATCGGTGGTGCCGTCCAGCGCACCGGCGATCAGGGTGTCCATCGCCGGCTGGTCCACGTATGCCTGCCTCACGAGGCCGAGCACCTCCGTGAACACCGAGAGGTACTTGTAGAAGGAGTCCTCGTCGCTGGGCTCCTTGCGCTCGGCGGCCCGCAGCATCGTGTCCGCGAGCATCGGCAGCACCAGCAGGAAGGAGACCAGAAAGAAAACGATACGGCTACGGCTCATGGGCGAATCACCTCAACCAGTGCAGGGGGTCGTCCGGCCGGTTCTCTACCCGAATCTCGAAGTAGAGCCTGTCCGACGCCAGCCCCACGACATCGCCTAAAGATACCATACCTCCCGCCCCCACCCGCAGCTCGGAGAGCCCCGCGTAGAGGGTGAACACGCGCCCCGGATGGTGGACGATCGCCGTGGCGCCGTAGCCCTGGAACGGCGCGGCGTAGAGCACCTTCCCGGGAAACACCGCGCGCACCTCCGAGGCCGCCTCCGTGGACAGGCCGATCCCATTGTGGGGCACCCGCGTCTTGTAGCGCGGATCGAGGCGGAAGCCGAAGCGCTCGGTGACCTTGCCCGCGACCGGCCAGTCGAGCACCCCGCGGAACTGCTGGATCGGCGTGCCCGAGAGCTCGGAGGTGGCACGGCCGTAGAGGAAGTCGACCAGGTTGGACAGCTTGCGCTCGCGGTCGACCAGGGTGCTGGCCTCCCGGGCCAGCGCCTTCCCCTCCTGCTCCGCCCGGACGAGCAGCGCGGCCTTGCGCTGGCGCACCAGGGCGAGCTGCCGGCGGCGGGCCTCTTCCTGGGCGAGCCAGAGGTCGAGCTCCTCCCGCTGGGCGGCCAGCCGGTCGCGCTCGCGGGCGAGCCGCTGCCGCGACTCCTGGTAGCGGTCGACCGCGGCCCGGTCGCGCCGGGCGAGGTAGCGCGCCAGGCGGATCGAAGGGAGCAGGCGCTCGTCCGGCCGCAGCGCGAGGAAGAACCGGAGGTAGCCCTGGCGTCCGAGGCGGTAGAGGGCGCCGAGGCGGCGGCGCAGCCCCGCGCGCGCCTGCAGGAGGGCGTTCTCCAGCCGCTCGACCTCGCGCTCCCCCTCCTCGGCGCGGCGCACGGCGAGGTCGCGGGCGGCCTCGGCCTCGGCGAGCCGCGCCTCCTGGAGCCGCAGCTCGAGGTCGGCCGCGTCCAGCTCGCCGCGCAGCCCGCTCTGGAGCTTCCGCGCCTCCCGGGCCCGCGCCTCCAGCTTCGCGATCGCCCCGCGCAGGTTGTCCAGCTCCTGCTCGCGCGACAGCGGCGGCTGGGGGAGGGCGGGCAGGGCCAGGGCGAGGAGGAGGACCCAGACGAGAAAACGGCGAGGCATCAGGGGGATTGTAGGCCCATCCCCAGCGCCTTCAACAAGAACCCCAGCTCGTCCGCTGCCTCCTGGATCATCTTGGACATCGGCTTTCCGCTGCCGTGGCCGGCGCGGGTCTCGATGCGGATCAGCGCCGGCGCCTCGCCTCCCTGGGCGTGCTGCAGCGCCGCCGCGAACTTGAAGCTGTGCGCCGGCACCACCCGGTCGTCGTGGTCCGCCGTGATGATCAGCGTCGGGGGGTACGCCGTCCCCGGCTCCAGGTTGTGGTACGGCGAGTACGAGTAGAGGACCTCGAACTCCTTGGGATCCTCGGGCGAGCCGTAGTCCGACACCCAGCCCCAGCCGATCGTGAAACGGGGGAAGCGCAGCATGTCCAGCACCCCGACCCCGATCACCACCGCGCCGAAGAGGCCGGGACGCTGGATCATCGACGCCGCGGTCAGCAGACCGCCGTTGCTGAAGCCGGCGATCGCCAGCCTCTCCGGCGACGTATAGCCGTTGGCGACCAGCCACTCGGCCGCGGCGATGAAGTCGTCGAACGTGTTCTGCTTCTGCAGCTTGGTCCCGGCCTGGTGCCAATCCTCGCCGTACTCGCCGCCGCCGCGCAGGTTGGCCACGGCGTAGATCCCCCCGTGCTCCATCCAGACCAGGCTCGTGACCCCGAAGCTGGGCGTCACCGCGGTGTTGAACCCGCCGTAGCCATAGAGATAGACCGGGTTCGTGCCGTCCAGCTCCAGCCCCTTCCGGTGCGTGAGGAACATCGGCACCCGCGTGCCATCCCTGCTCTCGAAGAAGACCTGCCGTGTCTCGTACGCCTCCTGGTCGAAGTCCACCCGCGGCTGGCGGAACACCCGGCTCTCCCCCGTCTCCACGTCGTAACGGTAGATCGTGGACGGGGTCGTGTAGCCGGTGAAGCAGTAGAAGGTCTCGGGGTCGTCCGGCCGGCCCGCGAAGCCGGTGACCGTGCCCACGCCGGGGAGGTCCAGGTCGCGCGCGAGGCGGCCGTCGGGCTCGAACAGGCGGACCCGGGAATGGGCGTCCTGCAGGTAACAGGCGACGAGCCGGCCGTGGACCGAGGTGACCGACTGGAGCGTCTCCGCGGTCTGCGGGATCACCTCGCGCCAGCGTCGCGCCGGATCCCGCAGGTCGACCTCGAGCACCCGGCCGCGGGGCGCGTCGAGGTCCGAGTGGAACCGGAAGAGCGGCCCGTCGCTGCCGACGAAGAGGTACGAGGCGTCGAAGTCCGCCAGCAGGTCGACGACCTGGGACCCGGGCGACCCCAGATCCTTGCAGAGGATCGCGTTCTCGCTCTCCGTCCCCTTCCAGACCTGGATGACCAGGTAGCGGCCGTCCGGGGTGACGCAGGGGAGGAAGCCCATCTGCCGGTCGTCCGGCCGGTGGTAGACCAGCTCGTCTTCCGACTGCGGCGTGCCGAGCCGGTGGAAGTAGAGCTTCTGGAAGAAGTTGGCCTCCTCCCGCGGCCGGCCCGCGGCGGGCTCGTCGTAGCGGCTGTAGAAGAAGCCCCCGCCGTCGAGGGTCCAGGCGGACGTCGAGAACTTGACCCAGCGCAGGTGGTCGTCGAGGTCGAGGCCGGTGTCCACGTCGCGCACCCGCCACTCCTGCCAGTCCGAGCCGCCGGAGGCGAGGCCGTAGGCCACCCTCCTGCCGTCCGGGCTGACGTTGAACGCCACCAGGGCGACGGTGCCGTCCGGCGACAGCTCGTTGGGATCGAGCAGGACCCGCGCCGGCCCGTCCAGGTCCTCCATCACATAGAGGACGCTCTGGTTCTGGAGGCCGTCGTTCTTGACGAAGAAGTAGCGCCCGCCCTCCTTGACCGGCAGGCCGTAGCGCTCGTAGTTCCAGATCTGGGTGAGCCGCTGGCGGATCTCCTCGCGCTCTGGGATGGCGCTCAGCCAGGCGGCGGTGACCCGGTTCTGGGCGGCCACCCAGCCGCGGGTCTCGTCCGAGTCCAGGTCCTCCAGCCAGCGGTAGGGGTCCGCCACCGGCACCCCGTGGTACACATCCACCTGCCCGGCCCGCCGCGACTCGGGGTAGGGGAGGCTCTCACCGGCCTGGCGCTCGAAAAGAGGGCGCATCCGCTCGTCCGTCCGGTCAGCGGATAGCGCTACCTGAGGCGCCAAGAACGGTGTCTTGTGAATCGACATGCAACTCCCCCCTAGTCATGGACAACACAAGAGTGCCGCGTCAGGCTCAACAAGGGACCACGAAATGCAAAGTGGCCCGAAAAAAGATCCTAGAGGTACCCGAGAGACCGCAGGCTCTCCAGGTACTCCCCTCCCGCGGGAGTGGAGGACCGGCGCTTTTGCGGCTCCCCGTAGCCCGGGAGCACCGCCTGGGCAGGCGCCCACCGGCATCCTGCCGGAGGAGGAGGGAGCTCCCGGCTCTGCGGCAGGCCCAGGGCCCGGAGGAGCCCGGAGGCCACGGCCTCGGGGGTCGTCTCCGTCCTCGCACCCCGGTTGCAACCTGCCTGCCGCCGCCAGATGAGGACCCGTCCCGTCGAGCCCCGGGCCGACGCCCGGTCCATCCGCCGGCCGGGGTCCAGGACCACGGCCACGGTGCCCACCCCGGGCAGCGCCCGGGCCAGCAGCGCGTCCGCGGCGGCCAGCTCGGCGCGGACCA
The DNA here is from genome assembly GCA_035556715.1 of Thermoanaerobaculia bacterium. Taxonomy (GTDB): domain Bacteria; phylum Acidobacteriota; class Thermoanaerobaculia; order Multivoradales; family UBA5704; genus DATMER01. The sequence continues at coordinate 63,906 of DATMER010000125.1, read as the reverse complement.
GGTCGGCGAAGGCCACGTCCCCGCCGGCCCACCCGTCCGCGGCGATGTCGAGCCCCGGCAGGTAGAGGGCGGCAGCCTTCGGCTGAGTTGCTCCCGTCCCCCCTCTCCCCTGCCCGAGCCGCTCCGCGAAGATCCGGCGGTAGAACCGGTCCGGCAGGAGGGCCCGCTCGCGGACCGACGCCGCGGCCTCGGGTGGAAGGGCGGCGGCCAGTCGCGGCCCGCTCCCGTCCCCTTCATTATTCCTGGTGCGCCGAACGAGGATTTCGGCCCCTTTTTTTTCATCCTCCGGTGCGATGGCACCCTGCACCCCCTCGGCGAGGAGCTGGAAGGCGCCGTGCGCCACCACCAGTCCGGGGATGGGCTCGGCCGGGAAGGTCCCCCACCAGTTCACGGCCAGCACCGGCGCGCCGCCGCGGGAGGCGAGCTCCCAGACCGTGAAGGCGCGGCGCCGGTTGGCCAGGACCGGCCGGTACTCGGCCAGGCCGAGCGGCACCTCGACTCCGCTCCACCAGAGCCGGAGCGGCCCGTTGCGGGCCAGCGGGGTCTCGACGCCCAGCGGGCGGAAGCTGTCGAGGGAGGTGACCCCGTGGTCGGGTCCCGGGATGCCGGTCGCCACCGCGGTCCAGAACGAGGCCGGGGGCTCGGCCTCGCGGTCATCCTCACGGTCATAGGAAAAGATCCGCCCTCCCTGGCTGGCCAGCCGTCCCAGGGTGGGCAGGTCGCCCACGGCGAGGAGATAGTCGAACTCCTCGGGCAGGACGCCGTCGATGCCGAGGAGGAGGACCCGCTCTCCGGGAGAGGTGGGGAGCGCGGGCGGCGGGGGGATGGCCTCGCGCCGGGCCGACAGCACCGCGGGCACGGTGAGCAGGAAGGCCGCCGCGAGGATGGCGAGCCCCAGCCCCCGGCGGGAGAAGAGCCGCGTGCGCGGGGTGGCATCGGTGAACCGGATCGCGAGGGTGAGGAGCCCCTGGTAGACCAGGCGGACCAGGACCGCGACCGCGATGGGCGCGGCCAGGGCCAGGACGAGGAGCAGCGTGCGGTTGCCTTCGAGGACCAGGCCGCGGGCCCCGAGGAGGATGAGGCCGAGCGCCGTGGCCCCGGCCGCGGCGGACGCGGCGAGCGAGACCGCCTCGATGCGCTTCCCGTGATAGAGGCGGAGGACCAGGAGGACGATCCCGCACAGGGCCAGGAAGCCGAGCCCGGCGACGGCGGAGATCGGAGGGAACAGGTGGAGGAAGAGCGCCGGCACGTCCAGGGGGGAGGACGAGAAGCCGCCGTTGGCCGCCACGAGCGCGAGCGCGAGCGCCATGGCCGCGACGCCCCCGGCCAGGAGGGCGACCCGCGCCGTCAGGTAGATGACGGTACGCAGGGGCGCGCGCGGCCGCAGCGCGTCCTGGAGCAGGAAACGCTCGAACCCGTGGTCGAGATATCCGAGCCGCCGCAGCTCCGACCGGACCCGGTCGAGATCCTTCCCCGTTGCCATAAGGACCTAGTCTATCGGAGAGGGCAGATGGGCCAACGCCGGGATAGGCGGGATAGAATCCCCGCTCCGGAGACTCCCATGGCACACCCCTCTGTCCTGATCCAGCCGCTGCGGGAGATCCCGGAGGCTGGACAGCTCTTCGCCCGCGCCTTCAAGGAGGATTGGCCCGACTTCTTCGCCGACCGGCCGGTCGAGTCCATCGAGGAGGAGATCTTCGCGCCGGCGTTGCAGGGCCGCGGCCTGCCAATCGTCCTCGTCGCCTCGGTGCAGGGCCGGATCGCCGGCACCGTCGCCCTCCGCGCCCGCTCGGTCGAGACCCACGAGCACCTCAGCCCCTGGATCACCGGCCTCTACGTGATGCCCGGCTTCCGCGGCCTCGGCATCGGCTGGAGCCTGATGCTCGCCATCACGGCCGAGGCAGCCGCCCAGGGGTTCCCAAACCTCTACGCCGTGACCAACACCGCCCGCGGGCTCTTCTCGAAGCTGGGCTGGACCGCGGTCGAGGACATCCTGTACCACGGCGAAGAGGTCACGCTCTTCCGCGCAGGAAGGGGCGGATCGTCCGCATGAGCTCGTCGGCGGCACTGTAGTTGAGAGCGTGGGCGGCGCCGGGGATCACGCTGACGCCGGCCGCGCCCGCCAACCGGGCCACCTGCTCGGCCCAGCGCTGCGGCACGACGGCATCCTTCTCTCCCCGCAGCACCAGGACCGGGACCTCGATCCGCGGCAGCTTGTCCTCGATCCGGTCCGCGAACATGTGCCTCATCTCGCGGTAGAGCTCCAGCGGACCGGCGCGGGCGTAGTCCCATGTGACGAGGAAGAGGAGAGAGGGCCTCTCGACCCAGCCGATCTTCAGGAGGCGCAGGAGGTGCGGCCAGAACGCGCGGACGCCGGCCTCCGCGGTCGGCCCGATCAAGATCAGGCGGTCCGCCCGCTCGGGCCAGCGCACCGCGAGCTCGGCCACGATCTGGCAGCCCATGGAGTTGGCCAGAAAAGCCGCCCGGGCCAGCCCTGCCGCGTCCATCCACCTGCGCAGGAAGCCCGCCAGCTCCGGCACGTCCAACGCCCGTTCGGGATCGTCGCTCCGGCCGTGCCCCGGCAGGTCCGGCGCGTAGACGGGCATCTCCACCGCCAGCCTCCTGCCGATCGGGACCATGTACCGGCTGGAGACCCCGAAGCCGTGGACGAGCACCACCGGCATCCGGCCGGGCACCGGGTCGCAGGACACCCGGGTATAGATCTTCAGGCCGTCAACCCGGGTCCAGCAATCCCCGAGAGCCCCCTCCGGCTCCCTTGGCCGGCCCGCCCACGGCCGGGGCCTCCGGCGCCAGAGCACCGCCGCCGCGGAGCCCGCGGCCAGGGCGGCCAGGATCAGCGCGCGCCGGTTCCGGATCATGCGGCTACCTCACTGCATGCCGGATGCCGCCGCCAGCAGTGGGGAGAGGGGTCTACCCATCGGGGAGAGGCCTCTCCCCAATGGGGATGGGGCTCCAGCGACCGGGGAGAGGCGTCTACCTACCGGGGAGAGGGGTCTACCCGCGGGGGAGAGGGGTCTACCCAACGGGGGAGCCATCCAATTCCCTACCTGACGCTCTCCGGCAGCCACCCCTCATCCCCCGGGCCGTGCATCTCCCAGTAGGGGATGCGCTCGCACTTCGTCATTTCGTAGACCGTGCCGTCGGCGCGCTCGAAGCGCAGCAGGCGGTGCGGCGCTTCTCTCTCGAAGGTGTAGGACAGGGAGTCCTTCTGGCGCGTGAGGCGGAACTCCACGCCATTGTCCACGCCGTCATCCACGCTCCTCTTGGCCACGCTCCAGTCCGACGCGGCCAGCTCCGGGAAGCGGGTCTGCATCAGCGACGGAAAGACCCGGAGCGTGGCAGGGGCTTCCCCCCTCACGAAGTCGCGCAGGATGGCGGGCAGGCCGTCCTCGGGGACCGCCCCCGCGGGATAGTCCATGGAGCGGTCCCCCTGGCCGTCGAAGTAGGAGCGGGTCTCCAGCCGGCCGCGCGCCACCTGGGCGGTCGAGATGCCGCAGGCCTCCGAGCTGGTGGCGGCGACCTTCTGGAGCGCTCCCGTGTCGCGGCGGAGATAGACGCTCGCCATCTGGTGGTAGGTGTAGATGCCCGTGGGCACGTCCCGCGAGTGGCTGAGCTTGAGCACCTCGAACGGGGCGGCCTTGGCGTCGTCGGCCTTGACGTCGAGCGTGGGGTTCCAGGGCTCCTTGACCAGGATCAGCAGGGCGCGGCCGGGGTAGTGTTGACCATAGCGGGCCCAGGTGGCGTCGTAGGCGCAGAATTCCGCCTTGCCGTCGTCCCAGAGGGGGTCCCTCCTCCAGGAGGCGTCTCCTGCCGAAGCGGGTCCGGCCAGGGGAGCCGCGCTGACCACGCTGCCGCGCTCCTCCACCGAGTCGGACCGGATGGCCCAGATCGAGAGCGCCAGGAACAACAAGGCGGCCAACGATTTCAGGAAGATTTTCATGACTGCCCTCCCAGCGCCTGGAGTGTATACGAGCCTTCCCCGCACCATGTCAGGGCTTTTCGGTAGGATGTTACCGATGCTTTCGCGACTGCTCCTTTTCTGTGCGCTCCTGCCGGCCCTGGCCTGCCAGCCCCGGGAGCCCTCCCCCACCCTGGCCTTCGCCAACCGGGGAGGGGAGCTCCGGGTCCTCATCCCGAGCGATCCCCACGGCTTCGATCCCAACGCCAGCCGGGACGAGATCGCCCAGACCCTCGCCCCGAGCCTCTACAGCGCCCTGCTCACCCTCGACCCGGACGGCCGCCTGCTGCCCGACCTTGCCGAGAGCTGGGACATGGCGGACGGCGGGCGGACCTATACCTTCCACCTGCGGGAGGGGGTGCGCTGGCACGACGGCCAGCCGTTCGGCTCCGGCGACGTCCGCTTTACCTTGGAGCGCCTCAGAACCCAGCAATCCATCTCTCATGAGGCCGTCCGGCGGATCTCCCGGATCGAGACGCCGGACGACCGCACCGTGGTCCTGCGGCTCGCCGAGCCCTGGGCCCCGTTTCTCGCGATCCTGGCCTGGGGGGGGACCTTCATCCTCCCACGGCATCTGGCCGCGGACGAGACCGCCCTGCAGAGCAGGCCCGTGGGGACCGGCCCCTTCCGGTTCCGGGAGTGGGTGAAGGGCGAGTCGATCGAGCTGGAGGCGAGCCCCCGTTTCCACCGCCCGGGTCCGTTCGTCGACCGGATCCTCTTCCTCATGGCCGCGGACTCCTCCCAGGCCGCGGAGCGGCTCCTGCGGGGAGAGGCGGACTACAGCGTGACCCGGGTCCCGCTCGACCTGGTACCGCGGCTGGAGCGCGCTCCGGGCCTGCGGGTGCTCACCGGTCCGACCCACGCCCGCATCTTCTGCGCCTTCAACCTGCGCCGCCCCCCGCTCGGCGACCTCCGGGTGCGGGAGGCCATCAACCGGACCATCGACCGCGGCGACCTGGTGCGCCGGGCGCTCTTCGGCTACGGCGCGCCCGGCCTCGGCTTCTACACCCCCTGGGTGACCTGGGCCTACAACGGCGACGCCCACGTGCCGCCCCTGGACCGGGAACGGGCCCGGGCGCTGCTCGTCGAGGCCGGTATCCCCGAAGCCAATTCCGAGCTCGAGCTGGTCGTCCCCACGCTCGCCCCGCTGGAGGAGATAGGCGCGCTCCTCCGGGATCACCTCGCCGAGGTCGGGCTGCGGGTCCGCCTCACACGGCTCCCCTTCAACGACTGGATCGACCGGGTCATCCGGCGGCAGGACTTCGACCTGACCCTGCTGGCGGGCTCGCACGGCCCCGATCCCGAGAACCTGAGCTTCCGCTTCGGATCGCGCACCGCCAATCCGAACCTGGGGTATGCCAGCCCCGAGCTCGACGCCGCCCTGGCGGCCGGGGCGGCCACCGTGAATCTCGAAGAGCGCGCCCGCGCCTACTTCCGGGCCCAGGAGATCCTGGCGCGTGACCTGCCCATCGCGCCGCTCGCCGAGGCGGTGCACGTCAGCGTCTTCCGCCGGAACGTCAGCGGCCTGCCCCATGCCGAGGCTCGCGGGCTGATCTCCGTCAACGACTTCAGCCTGGTGCGCGTGCGGCCGTGAGTCTTGTCTTCCGAGCACCTGCGGTGCGCTGGCGCCGGTGGTCCGACCTGTCGTGGGCGGCCAAGCTCACCCTGCTGCTGGGCCTCCTGGCCGCGCTCCCGCTCCTCGTCGTTACCCTGATTGACGTGACCGCCACGCGCTCGGAGCTGATCGCCGCCAGCCGCGAGCAGAACCTGCAGCGGGCACGCAGCACGGCCGCCGCCGTGGACGGCTACCTCGAAGAGGTGCTTTCGGACCTGGAGATCGTCGCCTTCGACCCCGGCACGGTGCGCTTCCTGGAGGGGAGCGCGGACCCCGGGCTGCGCCGGGACCTTCTGGCCACCCTGGCCCAGATGACGGAGGGCCACGGCTTCCAGGCGCTCTTCCTCGCCGCCCCCTCGGGACGGATCGTGCTCTCCACCGACGCCTCGATGGCCGGCCGCAGCGTCATCGCCACGCGCTCCTTCCTGGACGCGATCGCCGGCAATGCCCTGGTCCACGAGCCCCGGTACGACCCGCAGGACGGGCGCGTCTACCTGCATGCCTCCACCCCGGTGCGGAGCGCCGGTGGACCGATCGTGGGCGTGGCCGTGGGCCAGGTCCCCCTCTCGGGCCTGGACCGGATTCTCCGCGGGGACACCGCCTTCGCCGGGCGGGGGGAGTTCGGCATCCTCTGGGACCTCCGCGGCATCCGCCTGAGCCATCCGACGCAGCCGGACCTCCGGTTCCATCCCTTCGAGCCGCTCCCCGCCGATGCCGCCGACCGCCTCGTGGCCGAACGGCGCTTCGGGCCGGAGACGCGCCGCCTCCTCCAGGTGAGCCAGGCCGTGCCCGGTCTCGTCGAGCGCTCGCGCTGGCTCCTCTACGACCATGCCCTCGATCCACACCTGCGGATCGACCATCCGAACGGCCCCCTCTACGCCGCGGTCGTGCCGCTGCGGAGCCAGCGCTGGCTCTACGGCGTGTTCAGCCCCCAGAGCGCCATCCTGGCCGCTACGAGCCGGCAGCTCCAGCGCACGCTGCTGGTCGTGGCGGTCACCGGCATTGCGGCCGTGATCGCCGGCCTGCTCGCCGCGCAATGGACCACCCGGCCGCTGCGGCTGGTTGGCCAGACGGCCAACGCCATCGCGGCCGGCGAGATGTTCCGCCGGGTCGGGCTGCAGCAGGCGGACGAGGTGGGCCAGATGGCCGCGGCCTTCGACGCCATGGCCGACGCCCTGGCCGCGAAAGATGCCGAGCTGCGCGGCTACGCCGACCGCCTGGAGCAGCGGGTGGCCGAGCAGACAGCCGAGCTGCGCGGTGCGGTCGAGCGCGAGCAGGAGGCGCGCCTCCGGGCCGAGGAGGCCAACCGCCTCAAGGACGAGTTCCTGAGCACCGTCTCCCACGAGCTGCGCACTCCGCTCAACGCCATCCTGGGCTGGACCTGGCTCCTGGTGGGCGGCCGGCTGGACGAGGGCGGCAACCGCCGGGCCGTCCAGACCATCGAGCGCAACGCCCGCGCCCAGAGCCAGATCATCGACGACCTGCTCGACGTCTCGAGCATCGTCACCGGCAAGCTCCGGCTGAAGGCCCACCGGGTCGACCTGGGGCCGGTGATCGAGGCGGCCGTGGACTCGGTTCGCCCCGCGGCCGAGGCCAAGGGGATCGGGATCGAGGCGCGGCTCGGCCGGACAGGAGTCCTGAAGGGCGATCCCGACCGCCTGCAGCAGGTGGTCTGGAACCTGCTCGCCAACGCCGTCAAGTTCACGCCCACGGGAGGGCGCATCGAGATACGGCTGGACGAGGCGGACGGCCAGGCCCGGATTCAGGTGGCGGACACCGGGGCCGGCATACCGCCCGACTTCCTGCGCTTCGTCTTCGACCGCTTCCGCCAAGCGGACAGCAGCACCATGCGGACCTACGGCGGGCTCGGCCTCGGTCTGTCGATCGTGCGCCACCTGGTGGAGCTGCACGGCGGCACGGTCGAGGCCGACAGCGGCGGGGAGGGGCAGGGCGCCACCTTCACGGTGCGGCTGCCGCTCGCGCCGGCGCTCCCGAAAGCGGAGCGCCCGGAGCCGCGCCCTGTCTTCCGGCAGCCTTCAGGGCAGGACCACCCCAGTCTGAGCGGCCTGCGCATCCTCCTGGTCGACGATGAGCCCGACGCCCTCGAGGTCGTCTCCACCGCCCTGGAGCAGTTCGGGGCGGAGGTCGCCTCGGTCCCGTCCGCCGCCGATGCCATGCTGGCCCTGCGGCGGCCGGGGACCGACGTCCTCGTCGCGGACATTGGCATGCCGGAGGAGGACGGCTACAGTCTGATCCAGAGGGTCCGGAAGCTCGAAGGGGACCTCGGGCGGCTGCCGGCCATCGCCCTGACCGCCTACGCCGGGGACGGAGACCGCCGTCGCGCCCTGGACGCGGGCTTCCAGATCCATCTGCCCAAGCCGATCGATCCCGGGGCGCTGGCCGAAGCGGTCGCGACCCTCGCGGAAAGGACTGAAAGGAAAGGAGAGCAAGGAGCATGACCCGCAGATTCATCATCGCGATCATCCTGACCCTGCTGCTGCCGGCCTGTGGCCGTGCCGGCGACGAGAAGACCGACACGGAGCGGATGGCCCAGGAGCACAAACACGACAAGCCGGTCGCCTCCGAAGCGGCCACGACCCCGCCGGCCCAGGAGGTGACGGGCGAGGAGGTGGTCTACGCCGAGGTCGGAGGCAAGCCCGTGCGCGGCTACCTGGCGAAGCCGAAGGCCGCCAAGGGTCCGCTGCCCGCCCTCATCGTCATCCAGGAGTGGTGGGGCCTGAACGAAAACATCCGGCAGATGGCGAACCGCCTGGCGGGCGAGGGCTATACCGCCCTGGCCGTGGACCTCTACGAAGGCCAGGTGGCGGCCGACTCCGACAAGGCCATGCAGCTCATGAGGGCCGCGATGGAGCGCAGGCCGCAACTGGAGGACAACATCCGGCAGGCCTACAACTACCTGGAGACGAAGCAGAAGGCTCCGAAGGTCGGGGTGATCGGCTGGTGCTTCGGCGGCGGCTGGTCCCTGCACACGGCAATGCTGCTGCCGGACAAGATCGACGCCGCGGTCATCTACTACGGCCGGGTGGAGACCGACAAGGCGAAGCTGTCGAAGCTGGACACGCCGATCCTAGGCCTGTTCGGGGCCAAGGACCAGGGCATCCCCGTGGCGGGAGTGCGCGAGTTCGAGAAGGCGCTGAAGGAGCTCGGCAAGCCGGCCGAGATCCACGTCTACGAGAACGCGGACCACGCCTTCGCGAACCCGTCAGGCCAGAACTACCAGGCGGACGCGGCCAAGGATTCGTGGCAGAGGACCACGGCCTTCTTTGCGAAGCACCTCAGGGGGAAGACTTAATGGAGATGAGATGGTCGGGGCGAGAGGATTTGAACCTCCGGCCTCACGGTCCCGAACCGTGCGCTCTACCAAGCTGAGCTACGCCCCGACGGAGGCATGAATCTGCGGACACCCGGGCGGGTGCCGAGCGGGAGAGGGAGGATAGCGTCCCGAGGGGACGGCGTCAAGAGGAGGGCGATCCTGGTGGCGTATCCGCCCTCCTCTTTGGCCGATCTCAGGGCACCGCGAGGAAGAACACGTCCCAGGTCAGAATGGGACGCTCGACGCCATGTCGGCCCTCTTTCCAAGCCTTGCCCATGAACCTGAACTCGTTCCCGTATCGATCCGTCCGGTTGCTCCTCCTGTAGTCCAAGCCAATCCGAAGGATGCGAGCGGCTTCCAGGGTAGCAAGCTCTGTAGGTTGGGACACTCCGTCGTGGTTGCTGTCCCTCCACATTCTCAAGTGCTCGAACACGGCATCGGCGGAGTCGATCTGCCCATCGCCGTTGCCACCCAGAAGCCAGTTGTCAAACTCAGCCAGTGCCAGGTAGCCGTTCAGAGCCCGAGTTCCGTCGGTGAACCGGGTAAAGTTCCCGAACAACTCTCCTCCATGATCGACCATGCCGTTGCCGTTCCGGTCCAGCGCCAGGAGCCCCTCTCCTCGGTCTGTCCATGATAGAAGGTCTGTCTGGCCATCTGCGTTGAAGTCGAACCAGACTGGATCGTCGAGGCCCGTCAGGTGAATGCCGTCGTTCTCCAGATCGATCAGGATGGGACAAGGGTCTCCGTCCGGAGGTCGATTGGGGCAGATATTGTTGACACACGAGGTCCAGCAGTAGACATTGCAGTATGGATCCGGCTCCGGGTTAGCTTCGGTGCTGGTCTCCCACATATCGTCGGCCATGGCACAGTCGTCCGGGTTGACCTCTCGCGTGGACAGGACACGAGTACCCATGATGTGACCGTTGCACGAGCTGTCCAGAGCATTGTCCAGCCCGAGGATATGCCCGAACTCGTGAGCGATCACATCCGTAAGCGGTGCGCAGGGGGTGCCGTCCGCCTGCTGAGTCCATACCGTGACCACAGCGCTCTCGATATGGCCGTTTACAATTTCGCGGTTCGTGCGGCCACAGCCGCCTCCTTGAGCCGTTGAGTTCCCGACGATCTTTTGCACAGTGACCGGAATCCCACCCGTGCCCCCAACTTGAAATGGAGGGATCTCGGGTCCATAACCTTCGCATTCCGACCAATAGGATGTCGCGGTGTTGATTTCTGAAATAGTAAACCCAACGGAAGTAACATTGAAGGCATTCCCCAGTGAAAGGCCCACATTGGGATCTGGCACAGAGCAGTCGACGGCGTGCAGGGGCGAGCCAGGGAGGCCTGCGGCAGCCACTGCCGCAGAGAAGATGATTGAGGAGAGCTGTTTCCGCAGTGTCATTGCAGGTTCTCCCTGCGCGCGCGAGTTCCCTCGACCTCAGAGCGGAGTCTGGCGACAATTTCGTCCAAGCTTTGAAGCGGCTCCAGGTCCGCATCGCCCTTCAGACGGGTAGGCACAATGAGGACACCAGCCCGACTCTGGAAGAAGATCTGTTCGAAGCGAGGAGCATAGAGAGTACCGCCTCGATCGACAGGGCCCGTGTAGTCGAACACCAATATCTGATCGCCCGGGCCAGGCTCGTAGGCTTTATTGGCATTACAGAAATAGTATGGACCGATTCTGAAATGAGCGACGAGATACTCCATGTATACCTGACTGCCTGGCACGTCGCCCCTTAGAACCTCCAGAATCTCGATTTCGAGCAGTGAAGACGGAACTCCGGCGGAGAAGCCTCGCTCTACACGGTGGATTCTGCCTCGGAAGATCGACTTCGAATGGCTGAGCAAGTCCGCAAAGTTGGAACTGGGCTTTTCTCCGCCCCGGTGATCTTCCACATCCAGCATCGACTTGCATTCCGATGGGGGGATGTCCACAATGGGCGGCTTCTCTCCCATCTTGGACATCTCGTGGGGAGTCCCCCCGGCTTTGAGAGAGCGTTCCTGCTTCTCCACGCTTCTCCGGAGCATCAAGTCATCCAAGAGGTCTAGATCGATAATCTTCTCGGTGTGGGCCACTGCTTCCGCCGAGATCCACAGAGGAGGACCCTGGTGGCGCTCGACGGGAGGCTCAAGGATCTGAGGCGGCTCGGCCGCTGCGGGTCGAGACAGAGACAGGGAGAGCAGGACCGCTAAAGAGATGAGTTGCGTCAACTTCATCAGAGCTCCTTTCACTCACCAAGAACCCTGCTGCTACGCGTAGCGGAACAGGGCTATGGCGACGGCATTCTAGCTTATGCTGAGACTAGAGAGCCATGTAGCTCGACTCTGTGACAACCACCCCTAGTCCTCTGTCACGGCAGGATCGAGGGGATGAGGTGGAGTAGGGGGAGGGGAGGGGCTTGTCCGGGCTTGCCCCCTCCCCTACAGAAAAGGCTGCCCATCGATCGGAGAGACAAGGTACTCGTGAGTCACGACGTCCTCTCGCAGTGCCTGAGGGCTCCCAGGCTCGGCGTCCCCCGCTGAGACTACGCCGTTTTCTTCCTGGCCTTGCCCCGGCGGCCCCTCTTCCGTCTCGGCGGCTGTGCGAAAGGGTCGTATCCATCCCCTAGAAAGGCGGACACCCGCATCGAGAGATTCGCGAAGCGCACGGCCATCACGGGGTCTTCAAAGGCGAGCTCCAGGCTCTTGTCCATCAGACCTTGGCCCAGTCCCCGGACCGGTCGCGGTTTCCCTTTTTCCATTTCCGCCGTTATCCTTTCACGCGACACGATAGCGTTCTCTTGGAGAGTTGGGAAGGGGGTTCTCCCGGAGCAGGCCCTTCCGCGCCCTTCGGTGACAGCCGCGATACAATGCCAGCCCTAACTACGCCAGGAGGGCGCGATGTCCGTCACCACCCTTTCTGAGTTGTTCCTGAAGGCCGCGAGCTACAACAAGCCCGACTGCCTCCTCTACAAGGTCGGCGGGACGTACCAGCCCGTCTCCACGGCGGAGCTCGTGGACCGCGTCCGGCGCCTGGCCAAGGCGTTCGAGGACCTCGGCGTCCAGCCGGGCGACCGCGTCGCCCTGATGGCCGAGAACGGTCCGCACTGGCCCGCCGTCGACTTCGCCGCCCTCTCGATCGGCGCGGTCCTGGTGCCGATCTACCCGACCCTCCTGCCCGACCAGTCGTCCTACATCGCCAAGGACTGCGGCGCCAAGGTGGTGGTCGCCGAGACCGCCCAGCACCTGGACGGGTTCCTCTCCCACGCCCAGGACCTGCCCGACGTCAAGCAGTTCGTGCTCGTCAAGGGCGAGCCGGCCGACCCGCGGGTGGTCACCCTTTCCAGCCTGCTGGAGCGCGGCGCCGGCGTCGATCCCGACCGCTTCGAGCAGAAGGCCCGCGCCGTCAAGCCTGACGACCTCGCCACGTTCATCTATACCAGCGGCACCACCGGCACACCCAAGGGGGTCATGCTGACCCACCGCAACATCTGCTCCAACGTGGTCTCCGCCCTGGAGCTCGTGAAGATCGAGGGGAGGTACACCGCCCTCTCCTTCCTCCCGCTCTCGCACTCGTTCGAGCGCACGGTGGACTACTGCTACTTCTATCTCGGCTGCACCATCGCCTACGCCGAGTCGGTGGCGACCGTGGCGCAGAACCTCCAGGAGGTGAAGCCGCAGATCTTCGTGTCGGTGCCGCGCGTGTACGAGAAGGTCCTGGCCAGGGTCCATGAAGGGGTGGCCTCGGGCTCGCCCATCAAACAGAAGATCTTCGCCTGGGCGGTCGGCGTCGGCCGCGCTGCCCTGCCCCAGCGCCTGAAGCTCCAGGGCGGAGGCATTTCGCTCAGCCTCGCCGACAAGCTGGTGTTCAGCAAGATCCGGGAGCGCCTCGGCGGCAAGTTCCTCTTCGCGCTGTCGGGCGGCGCCCCCCTGGCCCGCGACGTGGCCGAGTTCTTCTGGGGTGCCGGCATCCCGATCTACGAAGGCTACGGCCTTTCCGAGACCGCGCCCGTGCTCACGGTGAACGCGCCCGGCGCGGTCAAGCTCGGCACGGTGGGCCGGCCGCTCCCCGGGGTCGAGATCCGCATCGCGCCCGACGGCGAGATCCTCGCCAAGGGGCCGAACATCATGAAGGGCTACTGGAACATGCCCGAGGCGACCGCGGAGGTGATCGACTCCGAGGGCTGGTTCCATACCGGCGACATCGGCGAGATCGACCCGGAAGGCTTCCTGCGCATCACGGACCGCAAGAAGGAGCTGATCATCAACGCCTACGGCAAGAACATCGCCCCGGCGCCGATCGAGAACACCCTGAAGAGCAGCCGCTTCATCGGCCAGGCCGTGGTGATCGGCGACCGCCGGAAGTTCCTGTCCGCGCTGCTGGTGCCAGACTTCGAGGCGCTGCGCCCATGGGCCGAGCGCAACGGGATCGGCGCCGGGAGCAACCAGGATCTCATCAAGGATGCGCGGGTCCGCGCCCTGATCGCCCAAGAGGTCCAGAACGTCAACTCCGGGCTCGCCAGCTTCGAGAAGATCGTGGCCTGGGAGCTCCTCCCCGAGGAATGGACCCTGGAGACCGGCGAGCTGACCCCGACGCAGAAGGTCAAGCGCCGGATCATCAACCAGAAGTACGGCGACATCCTCGAGCGGCTCTACCAGGAGTCCGAGGCCAAAGCGAGCTAAAGCCAGGCAGGAGGTGTGCGGGTGCCTATTTTCCATCTCGAAGCCGGCTCGGACCGGCTCGCCACACTCACGTTCGACTCGCCCGACCGCAGGGTCAACGTCTTCACCCGGGCCGCCCTGGAGGAGCTGGAGAGGGTCATCCAGGAACTCGGCCAGCGGAAGGACATCGACGCTCTGGTCCTGCTCTCGGGCAAGGAGGGGAGCTTCATCGCCGGCGCGGACATCGAGGAGATCGCCCGGGTGACGGACCCCGTCGAGGCCGAGGCGGGCTCGCGGGTCGGCCACCGGCTCTTCTCGGCGTGGGAGTCGCTCCCCTTCCCCACCGTGGCGGCCATCCGGGGCATCTGCCTGGGCGGCGGCCTGGAGCTCTCTCTCGCCTCGACGTACCGCGTGGCGAGCGACTCGCCAGCCACCCGCATGGGCCTGCCCGAGGTGCGCCTGGGCATCCTCCCCGGCTGGGGCGGCTCCACGCGCCTCCCCCGCCTGATCGGCATTGCCGAGTCCCTCGACCTGATCCTGACCGGCAAGAACGTGGCCGGCCGCAAGGCCCTGAAGCTCGGGCTGATCGACGCGCTGATCCCCGACGCCCGCTTCCTCGACCACGTGCGGGACTTCGCCCGGGAGCGGGCCGGCCGGCCGCGTAAAGACAAGGGCACCCTGGACATCAAGGAGGTGCTCCTGGAGAAGAACCCGCTCGGCCGCAAGGTGCTCTTCGACCAGGCACGCAAGAAGACCCTGGAGGAGACCCGCGGCCACTACCCGGCGCCGCTGCGCGCCATCGAGGTGGTGCGGATCGGGATCGAGGACGGGATGCGCGCCGGCTTCGACGCCGAGGCGCGTGCCCTGGCCGAGCTCGCCACGTCGCGGATCTCGAAGAACCTGGTCCACGTCTTCCGCATGACGGAGGACGCCAAGCGGGAGCGCGGCCTGCCTCTGGCAGAGGGGACCGAGGCGAAGACGATCCGCTCCGCCGCGGTCCTGGGCGCCGGCACGATGGGCGGCGGCATCGCCCAGCTCGCGGCCAACGAGACCGACGTGCCGGTGCGCATGAAGGACATCAACAACGATGCCCTGGCCGCGGGCATGGCCCACGCCTCGGGGCTGTTCGAGCGCATGGTCAAGCGCTACCGGCTGACCGCGCCGGAGGCGCGCCGCAAGATGGCCCTCCTCCACCCCACCCTGGACTTCTCCGGCTTCGCCCGCGCCGACATCGTCATCGAGGCGGTGGTGGAGCGCATGGACGTCAAGCAGCAGGTCTTCGCCGAGACCGCGCAACACGTGCCCGAGGACTGCGTCCTGGCCTCGAACACGTCGTCGCTCTCGATCCAGGGGATCGGCTCGAAGACGCCACGGCAGGAGCGGGTCGTGGGCATGCACTTCTTCAACCCGGTGCACAAGATGCCGCTGGTGGAGGTGATCGCGGCCGAAGCGAGCGCGCCCTGGGCGGTGAACACGGTCTTCGAGTACACCCGCAAGCTGGGCAAGACGCCGGTGCTGGTCAAGGACACGCCCGGCTTCCTGGTGAACCGGCTGCTGATGTTCTACTCCGCGGAGGCCATGTGGCTCCTCGACGAGGGCTACCGGATCGAGGACCTGGACCGGTCCATGACCGACTGGGGCATGCCCGTGGGGCCGATGGTGCTCTCCGACGAGGTGGGAATCGACGTCTCGACCAAGGTGGCGCACATCCTGTTGGAGGCGTTCGGCGACCGTTTGACCCTGCCGCCCTGGCTCGACCGCATGCCGGAGAACAAGCGGCTGGGGGTCAAGAGCCAGTCGGGCTTCTACCGCTACGAGGGCCGGGAGAGGAAGGAGCCCGACCCCGCGGTCTACTCGCTGCTGGGCCTCCACCCGAAGGTGGAGAACCCGGACCCTGGGCTCATCGCCGACCGCATGGTGCTGCCGATGGTCAACGAGGCCGCCCGCTGCCTGGAGGAGGGGGTGGTGCGGAGCGCCTCCGAGCTCGACCTGGCGCTGATCTTCGGCACCGGTTTCCCACCCTTCCGGGGAGGCCTCTGCCGCTGGGCGGACCAGGAGGGCCTCGGCCGCATCCTGGCCACCCTGGAGCGCTTCGAAAGCGCGGTCGGAGACCGCTTCGGCCCCTCCGAAGCCCTCCGCGCCACCGCGGAGGTGGGCGGATTCTACGCGCGGTTCGGCAGATAGAGGAGACAACTGTCCTCCACTGAGGACAACCTCTGAGGGAATTCCATGACGCCGCCATAGGGTTGCCTCTATGGGGGACCCCTGGTCCGCCCCTTGCTCTTAGCAAGTCATGGAGAGAAAAGGAGGAGCAGAGATGCTCAGGAAATATGTGTCACACGCAGCGCTCGCGATCGTCCTTGCGCTGATCCTGGCCCCGGCCGTCCTGGCGCAGGAACCGGCCCAGGGGGAGCAGCCGCAGGGACAGTTCGGCACGACGATCGACGTCAATGAGGTCCTCCTCGACGTCCTCGTGACCGACAAGAAGGGCAACGTCATCGTCGGCCTCACGCCCCAGGACTTCGTGGTCAAGGAGAACGGCAAGGCCGTCGAGCTGACCGGCGTCACCTTCTACTCCGACCGCCGCCTCGTCGGGTCGGCCAAGGACGCCAAGGTCGACCAGGTGCCGGAGGACCGGTTCTTCATCCTCTTCTTCGACGACCAGAAGGATGAGGCCGTGGACTCCCCGGCCCTGCTCTCGCGCCAGGTCGAGGCCGGCCAGCGCGCCAGGGACTGGGTCCTCAAGGGACGCCAGCCCGCCGACTGGGTCGCCGTCGTCAGCTACGACAAGAAGCTCAAGGTCCAGCAGGACTTCACCCGCGACGGCCGCGCCCTGGCCGAAGCCATCGGCGACGCCATGAAGGGCAAGGACGCCGAGGGGAACTGGCCCTCCCGCATCAAGGAGGGCGAAGGCCCGTCCCTCTACGCCAACCTGCCCAGGGGCAACGCCCTGCGCGACAAGACCGGCAACATCTACGACGCCCTCGAGATCCTTGCCGACGCCGCCGGGCAGATCCGCGGCCGCAAGAACCTGATCCTCTTCACCACCGGGTTCGGCGACGTCAACTCGTTCGGCCAGTACACCCCGGACCAGCGCTACTACCCCGACATGGTGCAGGCCCTGAACGACAGCAACGTCGCGGTCTACAACCTCGACTTGGTGCCGGCGGGGACCATCCACCCGCTGAGCGACGGCATGACCAAGCTCGCCGTCGACACGGGCGGCCAGTACTACACGAACTTCTCGACGTTCTCGACCCCTCTCAAGGAGATCGCCGAGGAGAACAGCGGCTACTACCTGCTCAGCTACCGCAGCGAGCAGCCGGCCGGCAAGAGCGGCTTCCAGGAGGTGGACGTCGACACCACGAACCCCGAGTTCAAGGTGCGGGCGCGGAAGGGATACGAGTTCGGGGACGAGAAGGTGGCCGCCGCTCCCGCCGCTCCCGCCGGAAACTGATCGCGGCCTTCACCAGCCGCCGGCTCAACCCCGTGTAGGGCTGGCGGCAGGCCAGCAGGTCCGACAGGACCCGCCGGATGCCCAGGTGGTACCGGCAGACCGGTACCATCCACTGACCGATCGGGTCGTCAAAGAAAAGGGAGCGGGCGCGAGCCGCCCGCTCCATCTCCCCTCCCAACTCAGTCTCCAGTCTCTCCGGGTACGCCTCGGGTGTGCCCGCGAGCATGCTCTCCGCGGCCCAGAGCCCGGAGAGCATGCCGTAGCGGATCCCCTCGCGGGTCAGTGGATCGGCCAGCCCCGCCGCATCGCCCACCAGGAGGACCCGCCGCGCCGCGCCCGCTCTCACCGCCTCCAGTGTCCAGGGTCCGAACACCGGGATCGGGTAGCGGTAGCGCGGTCCGGGGAGGTCCCGCCAGCCCGCGGGCAGATGTCGGTCGAGGAAGGCGTCGAGAGCGGCCCGGGCGGCGCCGTCCGAGAGCCGCTCCGGCGTGTAGGCAATGCCGATCGAAGCCCCGCCCGGCCGGGGAAAGATCCAGAGATAGGAGTCGCCGAGGTCCGGAAAGGCGAGGACGAGCCGGTCGCAGCGCAGCCCTGAGATCGACCCTCCCAGGCCGACACTCTCGCCGCGGGGTGGGCATCCCAGGCTGCGCCGCGTCCGTCCACGAGCGCCGTCCGCGCCGATCACCCAATCGTAGGACCGGGTCTCCTCTCCCGCGGTGACCCGTACCGCATCCCCTTCCCAGTCCAGCGCCTCGGCCTTGCGCGGGATCTGCCGGGCTCCCGCGTCTACCGCCGCCTGCGCGATGGCGCGGTCGAGATCGGCCCGGCGGAAGATGCGGATGCCTTCGAGGTCTATATCGAGGAGCGCGCCCCACGCGTTTTCCAGGACGGATTGGGGACTGATCACGGCGGGAAGAGGGGAGGGATCGAAGCCCTCCAGGTGGGGCAGCACGTGCTCGGGGACAGCCCCGCCGCACGGCTTCTCGCCGGGACGGGCTGGCAGGTAAAGGTCGACTTCGGCGCCCGCCCGCGCCAGAGCCAGGGCGGCGGAGCCGCCCGCGGGGCCCCCGCCGATGACGGCGAACACGTTTAAACCCGCGTCCCCTGCGTATCCTCGCCGTCCTCCTCCACCTTGAGGAGGACAACCGTGACGTTGTCGATGCCGCCGCGGGCGTTCGAGTCGTTGACCAGGCTGCGGCAGATCTCGTGGAGGTCGCGGCCGGAGGAGAGGCGCTCGCGGATGTCGGCGTCCGAGAGCATGCCGGTGAGGCCGTCGGAGCAGAGGAGGTAAAGGTCGCCCGCCTTGACCTCCAGCTCGCGGATGTCGACCACGACCTCGCTCTCGCCGCCCAGGGCGCGGGTGACCACGTTCTTGAGCGGATGGGAGCGGGCCTGCTCCTTGGAGAGGAAGCCCGCCACGACCTGCTCGTTGACCCAGGTGTGGTCCTGGGTGAGCTGGTCCAGGCGGCCGCTGCGGAGACGGTAGGCCCGGCTGTCGCCCACGTGCGCCACGGCCGCGGTGTTCCCCGCCAGGAGGAACCCGACCACCGTGGTGCCCATGCCGTAGAGGGAGCCGTCCTTGCTGATGGCCCTCAAGACATGGTCGTGGGCGATGCGCACCGCCATCCGGAGCAGGTTCGTGTGCCGCTCCAGCTTGCTGTCCATGCCGAAGGGCCAGGTCGTGTCCTTCTCCGCGGTCTTGTCGATGAACTCCCGGATGGCGTGGACCGCGATCTGCGCCGCGACCTCTCCGTGGCTGTGGCCGCCCATGCCGTCGGCGACCACGTAAAGCTTGTGCAGCGGATCGATCTCGAAGTAATCCTCGTTGTGGATCCGGGTCAGCCCGACATCGGAGAGCCCGCAGGCCTTCACGCGCAGCATCAGCCAGCCTTTCCGAACAGGCCCCGCCGGGAGGGTTTCTCCAGCTCCTCCAGGGCGCTGCGGATCGCGGGGTCGTCATCGCCCCACTCGATCGCCTTCCGGTAGTGGAGCACCGCGCGGTCCGCCTGTCCCGCGAGCGCGCAGATCCGCCCGGCCTGTTTTCGATAGGAGGGGTTCATCGGTTCCAGCTCGCAGGCCCGCTCGATGGCAGAGACGGCCCGCGGCAGCCAGTTCTGCTGCTGGGCGCACGCCAGGGCCAGGTGGTGCCAGGTCTGCGAGCTGGTGGGGTCGGCCTTGGTGGCGCGGTCGAAGTTGTCCGCCGCCTCCAGGAAGTTCTTCTCCTTGTATGCCTTGACGCCCCTCTGCATATAGGCGCGGGCGAGCTGCCGGGGGTCCGATTCGGCGCCGGGCCGCGCCAGCTCCAGGTCGTGCTGCCGCCGCCGCTCCGGATCGGAGAGCACGTTGAACGCCTGCGTGATCTCCTGGAAGTCCGTCTCCGCCCGCAGCTTCTCCGATCCCTGGAAGCGGTCGGGATGGCGCGCGCGCGCCAGGTCCCGGAAGCGCTGGCGGAGCTGCTCCTCGGTCGCATTGCGAGGCAACCCGAGGACGGAGTAGAAGTCCTTCGGCATCACGTGGTCCTTATTGCTGCTTGATTCTATACAAACGGAGGGCCAGGGATCGAACCGCGTCCGGGATGTTGCGGTCCTTGGCCAGGTCGCGCAGGTCGCGTACCGACAGCCGCGGCACGTACTTGAGGGCTGTTGGGAGGTTGGTCCGCGGGTTCTGGATCAGCGCCTTCATCACGGGATAGCGGCCGATCCACTCGCGCTTCTTCGCGATCACCTGCAGGACCTCCTCATGCACGGAGCGGCTGGCGGCGGTCTGCTCGATCTCCTGGTCCGAAAGGTTGTTGAAGAGGAGCGCCGCGCAGGCCACCTGCGGGTTGGTGTCCCGCAGCAGGATGTTGCGCAGGTTGCGGGGCGCGCCGCGCGCGAGCTTCAGCCGGGCCGGGACCGCGAGCAGGCGGATCTGCCCCTCGGAGAGCCCGGTCTTCTCCTCGATCTCGCCCTCGGCGGGGAGGGAGCGGGCCGCCTCCACGGCCGCGGCCAGGGCTGCGTCGTCCAGCTCCTCCACGGGCCCGGCCGGGACCGGAGCGGGGCGGACGCGCTCCCGCGGCAGCAGGTGCTCGCGGTACTCGGTGATCCGCCGCTGCACGTAGACGGAGATCTCCGGGTTCTGCTCCAGGGCTTGCAGGATGCGGGGCTCGTCCACGATCGCGTCCTGGCGCAGGACCAGGATCTCCTGGAGGTCGGGCGGGAGCCGGCGCGCCAGGTCCATCAGGAGCCGGCGCGGCACGTCGCGCCGCCGCAGGATCGTCTCCAGCAGGCGGGGGTGGGAGGACTGGGCCGCGAAGAAAGCGAGCACGTCCTCGCCCGCCTGGCGCTCCAGGAAGGCCGCCACGACCCGCGTGTCCACCTGGCGCAGGGCCTCGGCCGCCTTGAAGGAGAGCTCGGGATCGCCGCCGCGCGCGAACTGGACCTGCAGCGGGATGAGGTCCTCGGGAGCCAGCGGCAGAAAGCCGCTCGCCGCCAGCACCTGAAGCTGGCGATTGGCCCCCGATCGGACCTGATCGAGCAGCGAGGCCTGGGCGTCGGCCACGTTCAGGGAGCCTCTTTCTTCCCTTGGAGCTGGCGGACGGTCTCCAGGTCGATCAGGACCTCCCGCACCTCGCCCTGCTTGCCGTTCAGCGGATAGGGGATGCCGTTGACCTGGATCTCGGCGGCGCCGGCGTCGCCGAGCTTGATCTGCACGCTCTCCTGCGCCTCGATGGGCAGCGACTCGCCCTGCACCCGCTGCTCGGCGACCAGGGGCTTGCCGTCGGTCACGACCTCGACCCAGCAGTCGGCGGTGAAGTCGAGGGTGACCTCCAGGGGGGCCCTGGGCCTGTCCGGCGTGGGCATGGGCGCGGCGGCCGAAGTGGGGGCCGGGGGCGCCGCAATGGGCGGCGGGGCCGCGTCCTCCGCGGGGTTGTCGCGCCGTCTCTCGGCATACCAGTAGAGCGCGGCCACCAACCCGATCAGCACGAGCACGGAGAGGGCGAGGAACAGGCCATAGGTCCAGCTCCGCACGGGCTTGACCCGGTGCGGTCTCTGGCTCGCGAGGCTCTGGCCCGCGAGGGTCGTGTCCTTCTTGACCCCTTCCTCTTCCGATGACGCCGCCTGCTGGACCGACAGGTAGTGGTTGACGACTTCGTCCGGGGAGAGCCCGACGTAGCGGGCGTACTCGCGGAGGAAACCCTTGGCGAAGATGGGCGCGGGGAGGAGGTCGAACCGGTTGTCCTCCATCGCCTGCAGGTAGCGCAGGCTGATCTTGGTCCGGTCGGCGATGTCGCGGAGGCTGATCTCGCGCATCTCCCGCTGGCGCCGGAGCCAGTCGCCGAAGGAGGCGCCCCCCGGCTCCGGTGGCTTGTCCCACGGGGGCTGCCGCTTGGCCGCACCTCCGGCACCGCTGTCGATGGAAGGCGGCAGCTCTCCCGGACCCGACCCCGGGCCGCCGCCCGGTTGGCGGGGAGGGACTCTCTCTCGTCTGGACATGTCTTTTGGCACGCGAGTCATAACTTTACGCGGCACTTGGCTTTACGTCAATTCCATCCCCTCATGTCTCCCCCAGCAAGAGTCGCGCCCGCTGCCGGACCACCTCGGAGAGGCGCGGATCGCTGCCGATGGCCTTCAGCTCGGGCTTCCGCAACTGCGGGAGGAGCTTGAGGGTGGTGGCGAGCGGGGTGCCCGGATTGCGGCAGATCGCCACCTGCAGACCGGAGCGCGCTCCCCATCGGCGGTCCTCCGCGATCAGCTTCAGCACCGGCCCCGGAGTGGCCGCGCTGTGCACGACCGGCGCAAGGATATCCTCTGTCAGCCGAGGGTTGTCCAGCAGGGCCGCGATCACCCGCGGGCTCGGGTCGTGCCGGAGCTGCGCGAGAAGCCCCGCACCGGCCCGGCGGGCGATGGAGATCTTCTCCCCCATTGCCAGCTCCGGCAGGCGCGCGGCCAGGTATTGATCGGCCGTGCGCCTCCGCCTCGGGTGCAGCCGCGTGTCCCCGCCGAGCGCCGCCAGATCCCGCCAGTAGAGCCCGGGCACGAGCTGCTGCGCCATCGTCTCGGGCGTGCGCGGATGGAGCGCCAGGTCACGCCGCACCTCGTAGAAGGAGAGCAGCCGCGGCTGGGCCAGCACCTCGACCACCTCGGCCGTGGTGTAAAGATTGCGCAGGATGAGGCGCACGGCCGGAGGATCGAGACGGTCCGCGTGCTCGCGCACCAGGGCCAGCAGCTCCTCGGACCCGGCCTCGCGCATCCGGTGCACGAGCTCGGGATCGAGCTCGGGGTCGAGCTCGGATGACGCCGCGGATTCGGCCATCCAGATCAGCCCTCAGGCAAGGTCCACCTGGAGCTGCTGTCGTCCCAGGACCGTTTCGACCCGCGCCCGCAGCGCGATCCGGTCTCCGGCGCGCACCGCCAAGGGCTGGGTGAGGTCACGCACCGTCCACCCCCAGTGGGTCTTCGGCGCGAAGGGGGAGGTCGTCAGGCAGATCCGCTCGTCCAGGTGGGCACGGAAGTAGAGGACCAGGGAGGTCAGGTCCCCGGCGGACTGGATTTCGAGTGTCGCCTCGACCGTCTCACCGCTGGCCGAGAGGTCGGCCGAGAAGTCCAGGTCGTAGAGCCGGCACTCGGCCGAGAGGATGGGATGGGGGAACTCGCGCTGCTGGACCCAGAGGGTGCGCCGGAACTCCGGCTCGTCTTGGATGGCCTGAAGGTAGGGGGAGAAGTCGAGGCCGTAGAGCCCCGCCAGCTCGCGTCCCTCCCGCAGGGCCAGGCTGCGGGTAATCCCCGGGTTCGGGTCCTCCGCGTGAATGCCGGCGCAGTAGAGCTCGAGCCGGCCGGGGATCATCCTCCCCCCCTTCACGAGGAGGCGCTCCCGGGCGTCCAGGATGTAGGGCATCAGGTTCTCCGAGAAGGGATCGGTGCCGAGGATCTCGTGGATCAGCAGCTCGGCCGGCTCGTCCAGCTCCACGTCCCGGCTGTTGGCCGAGACCACCTCGACCACCCCCTCGAAGCCGTTGGCGCGTACCATCTCGCGGGCGAGCCCGGCGATGGAGGTCTCCTCGATGGCGACCACGCGGCGGGCTCCCGCCTGGGCGGCGAAGAGGGAAAGGATCCCCGTGCCGCAGCCGACCTCCACCACCGACCTGCCCGGGGCATGGGCCGTGATGGCCGCCCGGTAGGCCATCACCCGGATGGTGTCCCGCACCATGAAGTGCTGCATCTGGAGAGAGTTGAAGCCGTCCGTGGAGGCCGCTCCCCCTTCTCTCTCCGGCACGAGCAGCCCCTCTCCCAGGAGGGTGTCCACCAGCTCGGCGAAGCCGGCCTCGTCAAACTCCCACTCCTCGGCCAGCCCCGCCATGGCGCGCGCGGGCGTGCTCCCTCCGCCGAAGGCCTGGAGGACGGGGATGGCCTCCGGCCCCAGCTCCTTGGGCAGCCGGGAGAAGGCCGAGGTCGACGCGACCAGCCGGCCCCTGGGGTTGATCTGGATGGTGAGGCTCTGAGAGACCCGGTAGGTCGCGGCGTGGTCCACGAGCTCCCCCTTTCTTGTTGTCCGGCTACAGTAACAGTCCCGGGCCGTGCCGTTCAATTTGATCTCTGGTATCTTCCTCCAGCCATGGCGATCTCACGAGACACCCAAGCACACCTCGCCAAGGGAGACTTCGAGTCGATCGAGGGAGAGTGGCTGGCCGCCATGGGGCAGGACCCCATCGACCTCGACTACTTCGTCGGCGTCGCCCGCGCCCTGACCGGCACCGGCCAGGAGGAGCGCGCCCGCCTGCTGATCGAGATGTTGGATGACCAGCTCCGCGAAGCCGGCCGCTGGGACGTCCGGCGCAAGCTGCTGCAGCGCGCCGGCTCCATCCTGCTCCCGCCCGAGAAGCTCCACCCCGCCATCATGGCGACCATGAAGCGCCTGTACGGCTCCCGTTCCATTTTCCAGGGGCTGGCCGACGCTGTCGGCCTCCAGCGCGCCACGCACGACATCCCCAAGACTTGGGAGAAGGTCGAGAAGCTCGAGAGCCTGCTCGCCTTCGACGTGGGCACGGTCGTGGCCATGGAAGGCAAGGGCGTGGGCCGCATCGCGGAGGCCAACCTGGGCCTGGAGAGCTTCAAGGTCGACTTCGAGCGGATCAAGGGCATGACGGTCGGTTTCAAGGCCGCGGCCAAGCTGCTCCAGCCGCTGGAGCCGGACCACGTGCTCCGCCGCAAGCTGGAGGACCGCGCGGCTCTCTCCGCCCTGAAGCCGCCGGAGCTGCTCCAGGTGACGCTCCAGAGCTACGACCGGCCGCTCACCGCCGGGGAGATCCGGGACATCCTGAGCGGCATCGTCACCGAGTCGCAGTGGACCTCCTGGTGGTCCGCGGCGCGCAAGCACGGCCACGTGGTAGCCACGGGCACGGGCAGCCGCCAGACCTACCGCTGGGCCGAAAGCAGCTCGGACGCGGTCGATACCCTGTGGAAGGCTTTCGAGAAGGCCGATCCGCGCAAGAAGATCGAGCGCCTGAAGCGCGACGGTGCCCGCGACCCGGGGCTGCGGCAGCGAATGGCCGAGAACCTGGAGCGCGTCGCCGACGCCGTGGCCGCCCAGGACTCCGGCCTCGCCTTCGAGATCTGGTTCGCCCTGGAGCGCACCGGCGGCGCGCCCGAGGACGTGGACTGGTCGCCCGAGGAGCTCCTCCTCCAGCGCGACCCCACGCGGCTCTTCGCCGGCATCGAGGACCGCCTGCTCCGCGAGCGCGCCTACACCATGGTGCGCGAGCGCCGGGAGGACTGGCCCGAGGTCTACCGCAGCGCCATGACCAAGGAGACCGATCCGCGCGCCCTGGACCTCCTGGCCGACGGCCTGCGCGACCCGGTCGAGGGCGCGCCGCGGGAGCTGGAGCGCTTCTACGACACGCTGTTCGCCCAGCCGCATCGCTACCCCGCGGCCTTTGCATGGCTGGCCGAGCGCGCGGCCGTGGACGAGTCGATCCGCGCCCGCAACCCATTGCGGCTGCTGCAGCAGATCCTCGCCGCTCCGGCGCGGGACGAGTTCGCGGCCTACCGGCTGCGTCTCCTGGCGCTGGCCGAATCCGGCGGCACGATTCCCCGTCTCCTGACCCACCTCACGCACGACCAGGCGGCCCAGGCGGAGGACGCGGTCCAGCGCAGCTCGAACCTGGAGCCCTTCCAGCGCGAGCAGCTCGTCAACGCCATCCAGCTCCGCTTCCCGGCGCAGCGCAAGGACACCGGCCCCGCGGCGTTCTACGCCACGGCCGAGTCGATCGACGCCAAGCGCGCCGAGCTGCACGAGATCATGACCAAGGAGGTCCCGGCGAACCGCAAGGCGATCGAGGAGGCGCGTGCCATGGGCGACCTGCGGGAGAACTTCGAGTACAAGTCGGCGCGCGCGCGCCACGAGTACCTGAACTCCCGGGCCGCGGCCCTGAACGCCGACCTCTCCCGCGCCCGTCCGATCGAGACCCCGGGCATGGACACCTCCGAGGTGCGCATCGGCACCCGGGTTCGCCTGAACAGTACCGGGGGCTCCCGCGTGATGACGATCCTCGGTCCCTGGGAGAGCAAGCCCGAGGAGGACATCATCTCCTACGAGTCGGACCTGGCCAAGGATCTTCTGGGCAAGAAGCTGGGAGACGAGGTCGCCCTCTCCGGGGAGACCTGGCGGATCGAAGCGATCGAACCCTGGCGGTAGGGAAGAAAAACAGAAAGGGCGGCCTCAGGCCGCCCTTTCGCTTTACGGCAAGGCGTTCAGCCTTCAAACGCCCTTGGATGACAGCTCTACCGTCTCCAGCCGGTAGCGGAGCACCACTCTCGCGCCGTCGGCCAGCAGCAGGCCGAGCTCCGAGTACCGGGCCAGGAGCTCGCGCCCCTGGGGGCTCTGGGCCGAGACGTGGGTTGCGGGCTCCTGGCCTTCGAGGCCCCTCTGCACCCAGACGTCTCCACTGCGCAGCTCGCGCCAGACGAACTCCCGGCCCGCCACCTTGCTGGTGGTTTGCGGCAGGAAGAACGGCACGTCCACCATCGGCTCCACGGTAACGACCTCCACCATCGCCGGCATGGCCGGCGCCGGCACCAGGGTCTCCTGCAGGCCGGTCCGGTGCTCCAGCCCGTTGGTGAACAGGAAGAGGCTGAGCACCAGGGCCAGGCCCATTGCGGCGCTGGTGCGGAGCACCGGCCGGTTCGGCAGACCGAAGACGTAGGACACCAGCCCCCGGCCCGGGAAAACCTCCGGCCGGCGGACCGCGGCGACCTCGGCCCTCACCCGCGTGGAGAGGCCCGGGGGAGGAGCGGCCCGCTCCAGACGCCAGACTCCGCTGACGGTACGCTGCATGGACTTGAAGCGGTCGCGGCAGTCGCCGCAGGAGGCGAGGTGACCCTCGATCTCCCGCGACTCCGGAGATGCGACCTCTCCGTCCAGATATGCAGAAAGCTGTTCGGACGACAGATGGCGAATCATTTTAGTCTCCAAGGAGGGCACGGAGCTGGTCGCGGCCGCGAGCGATCCGCGAGCGCACCGTACCGATCCTGACACCTAGAACGTCGGCGATTTCCTCGTAGGAGAGCCCTTCGATATCGCGCAGGACTACGACCTCTCGGAACACCTGGGGCAGATGGGTCAGCGCCTGCTCCACACGGCGCTTCTCGTCGGCGGCCACCGCCAGCTCCTCGGGCCCGCGGCCAGGGTCGGCATAGGCGGTGACTCCCTCTCCCGTGTCCTCGCCGATCGGCTGCGTCAGCGGATGCCAGCGGGAGAGCCGGTCGCGGCAGTGGTTCACCGCGATCCGGAAGATCCAGGTCTTCAGAGTCGAACGGCCCCCGAAGCTCCCCAGGTGTCGAAAGACGCGGAGGAAGATCTCCTGCGTGAGATCGGCCGCCTCCTCGCGGTTGCCCGCGAGGCGGTAGGCGAGGTTGTAGACCATCTCCTCGAATCTCTGGTACACCTCGTTGAAGGCGCGAACGTCACCGTAGCGGTGCCGTTCGACCAGCTCGAGGTCGAGATCGAGGTCACGGACGACTGCGGAAACCGTGGCTACACCCACCGGGGCCTCCCAGGATGCATGCGTAGCATCCTTCTCTACTGTACTGAGACCGTCCCCCGGGCTGAAAAGTTCCCGGTTGCCGGGACGGCATGACCCAACGTCCATGAGTACGTGTTCGCCAGTCCCCCTGTTTCGGGGGTTTGGGGAAAAGTTTACACCCAAAAAGGGGGAGGGGCTTACTTCGCCGTCTTCACCGCCGGCCCCCGGGAAGCGTCGTCTTCGCCGTAGTAGGCCAGCAGCCCCTTAACGATCGCTTCCGAGACCTTCTGGCGGTAGGAGCGGGTCTGCACCAGGCGGCGGTCCTCATCATTGGCCAGGTTGCAGACCTCCAGCAGCATCTTCGCGGGCACCGAGTTGTAGCGCAGCACCGCCGGCACCCAGGCGCTCTTGTTGCGGATGATCTTGTCGCGCACCGGCTTGAACGGGTGCACCGCCAGACCATTGGAGTGGAACGCGGCGATCATCTCCTTGGCCAGCTCGCGGGAGAGGCCCTCGCTCTCCACCCGCTGGTTCCAGGCGAAGCTCACGTGCTGCCCCTCCTGCACCTCCTTGCGCGAGGTGTAGACCGCACCGCCCTTGCCGTACGTGCCCCCCCGCTCCTCCGCCGAGGGGATGTAGGCCATGGCGCCGCGCAGAGAGGGGTGCAGCGAGTCCGCGTGGATCGAGAGGAAGACCACCTTCTGCGGGTCCTTGCTCTCCTTGACCGTCTTCCGGTACACGCTGTTCGCCAGGTACCAGCGCAGGTTGGTCCCCACCCGGGCGTCCTCGATGGCATAGGGGGGCGTGGTCAGCACCGCGTGCTTGCGGGAGAACGGCAGCACGTCCGAGTCCTGGACCCGGAAGTCGGAGCCGTCGCGGGTCGTGACCACCACCCTGGCCGCGCTCTGGGTCTCCAGGAGGCGCTTGACCCGCATGGCGATGTCGTAGACGTAGGTGCTCTCCCACACGCCGCCCATGGCCGCGCCCGAGTCCGCTCCGCCGTGGCCCGCGTCGAGGATCACCGTGATCCCCGCAAGCCCCCGCGATTTGACCTGGTTGCTGAACTGGGCGCTGGCCCGCAGGCTCACCTCGTACTCCACGCGGCGAGGATTGCCCTCGGGCAGGAACTCGGGCTGCAGCACGTCGAACGGGATTTTGACCCGGTACCCGATCGGGATGTCGGTCACGTCCACCACGCCGCTGCGCTCGGCGATCTCCGAGGCGAGCTGGTTCACGTCCTGGGCATGGACGCGGCCGGTGAAGCGCACCACCACGCTGGAGTAGAGGGCCTCGCCCGGACGCAGCCGGTAGATCGCGTACTCGCCTTCGTCGTCCTTGCCGTAGGTCAGGTGGTACGGCTTCTCGGGCACCGGCAGCACGGCCTTGAACGCGGGCCGCAGGAGCTCGGAGGGGACGACCACGGCCGTGCCGCGGGGCACGTCGTCGTCGAGCAGCTCGTTGTACTCGCGGATCGCCCGGAAGTTCTCTCCCGTGCCCGTGAACCAGAGGGAGAGCTGCCAGAGGCTCTCCCTCTGCAGGGCTCCGACCCCGCGCGCCTCGTGCTTCCAGCCGTCCGCCTGGCCGCTGTCCCCGGGGAACAGGGCCTTCACCATCTTCAGGTGCCACTCCTGGGAGAGCAGGTCGAAGGGGATGCGGTAGCGCATCCCTGCCACCAGCGTAGTCGACTCTCCACCGCCGTTCGCTTCGAGGACCTGCGTCGAGAGCCGGGAGTCTCCGCACAGCCTCCGGGTAAAGGCGAGGAGGCCCTCCCCCTTGCGGGGCACGGCCTCCAGGAAGATCCCGTCCTTTTCAGTAAGAGCCGCGACCAGGCCGTCGCCGAGGTCGACCCGGAGCGAGCGGGCGGCGGTGTGCCTGGGATCGAGGGCGGGAGAGGCCGCGGGAACGGAAGACAGGGCCGCGATCACAGCCAGCACCCAGACCACCGCCCCCCGTTTCAGCATCATGATCAGCCGGTCGGTCAGCCGGCCTCCGCTCCCCGGAATTCAGGCGCCAGCCGGAAGCTCGCCTGGAGCTCGAAGGCGCGCGCGGTCCGGAACACCGTGGCCTCCTCGAAGGGCCGGCCCATGATCTGGAGCGACAGCGGCAGGCCGCGGTCGTCCAGGCCCGAGGGGACCGACACGGCGGGGAGCCCGGTCAGGGAGGCCGGCGTGGTGAAGATGTCGGACAGGTACATGGCGAGAGGATCGTCCGTCTTCTCGCCGATGCCGAACGCCGCGCCCGGCGCGGTCGGGGTCACGACCACGTCCGCCGTATCCAGGGCGGCATGCAGCTCCTGCCGCATCCGCTCCAGGACGCCATGCGCCTTGCCGTAGTAGGCCTCGTAATAGCCGGACGACAGCGCGAACGTGCCGAGCATGATCCGGCGCTTGACCTCCGGCCCGAAGCCTTCGCTGCGGCTCGCGAGATAGAGGTCGAGGAGGTTGTCCGCCTGCTCCGCCCGCCGGCCATAGCGCACGCCGTCGAAGCGGGCCAGGTTGGTGCTCGCCTCCGACGTGGCGATGACGTAGTAGACGGCGATGGCCGCGTCCAGGCTCGGGAGCGAGACCTCGACCAGCTCGGCGCCCGCGGCTTCGAGACGGCTCAGGGCCTCGCGCCAGACCCGGGCGCTGGCCGGATCGAACGTCGAGGCGTCGATCTCCCTGATGACTCCCACCTTCAGCCCGCGGATCCCCTCCTCGATGCCGGCCAGGTAATCCTCGGCCGGACTGGAAGAGCAGGTGGAGTCCCGCGGGTCGGGTCCCGCCAGGACCGACAGGGAGAGCGCCGCGTCGCGGACGTTCCGGGTCAGGGGGCCGATCTGATCGGTCGAGGAGGCGAACGCCACCAGGCCGTAGCGCGAGACCCGTCCCCAAGTGGGCTTCACGCCGACCAGGCCGCAGAGCGCGGCGGGCTGGCGAACCGAGCCGCCGGTGTCCGAACCGATGCCGAGGGCCGCGCACCCGGCGGCGACCGCGGCGGCCGGACCGCCGCTCGATCCGCCGGGAACCGTGGCCAGGTCCCACGGGTTGCAGGTGATCTGGTAGGCCGAGTTCTCGCACGACGAGCCCATGGCGAACTCGTCCATGTTGGCCCGCCCGAGGATCACGGCCCCGGCGTCGAGCAGCTGGCCGATGGCCGTCGCGGTATACGGGGCCACGTAGCCGGAGAGGATCTTCGAGCCGCACGTGAGCGGCCATCCGGCCACGTTCAGGTTGTCCTTGAGAGAGACCGTGACGCCGGCCAGCGGACCGGCCGGATCGCCGGACCGGATGCGGCCGTCGATCTCCGCGGCGCGCTCGCGGGCGTCCTCCTGGAACAGCTCCAGCCAGGCGTGGATCAGCGGCTCGACGCGGGCGGTGCGGGCCAGGGCGGATTCGACCACTTCGGAGGCCGAGACCTCCCGGGAACGCACCCGGCGGGCGACCTCCTCGGCGGAAAGCTCCCAGAGCTCACTCATCAACGACCTCGCCGCCGGTCTTCTTCACCTCGGGCACGAGAAGGAAGCCATCCATGGCGGCCGGGGCGTTGGCCAGGAACTGGTCTCGGGGAAGGCACTCGTGGGGGATGTCCTCGGCCTCCCGGTCGGCCTCCCGGACTGCCAGGGCCGCATCCGATTCGCTCCCGGTCTCGTAGCGCTGGAGCTGATCGATGTAGCCCACGATCTTGCCGAGCTGTCCGACGAAGACGGCCTCCTCCTCCGGTTTGAGACGGAGCCGGGCCAGCGCAGCGATTTTCCTTACTTCTTCGATGGTTAGTTCCATGGCCTTCAAGTGACAGTTTAGCCCTGCCTCCGCAGGAAAGGCAACGAATTTCCGCAGATTGATGGGCCTAACGTACTTGCAGGGTCAAGGGCCGGGTGATGGCCGAGCCCTTCCTGCCGCGCAGCTCGACGGTCACCGGGCCTCCCTTCTTCACGGTCTCGGGATCGATGGAGATCACATAGTGGCCGGAGAGGGCCTGAGCGAGGAAGTCCGTGGCCAGGCCGGGGAGGATATTGGTCTTGTGGTAGGTGCCGCCCGTGGCGTGGGCCACGGCTTCGAGGCCGACCTCCAGGGAGTGGGCATCCGCGCTGGTGACATCGAGCACGAACACCGGGATGTTGGCCCGGCGGAGGGCCCGCACCGCGGGATAGAAAGCGGGCGTCATCTGCACCCCGAACGAGCCGAAGCGTCCGAGCCCCCATCCCAGGTAGATGATGACCTTCTCGCCCGGCAGGTCCGCCAGGGCATCGGCCGTGACCTCCAGGGCGCGCTCGGCAGACGCCGCGTCGAACGCCGCATCGAAGTCGAACGAGCCCATCAGGGAGATTTCGCCGCTGCCCGGGCCGACTTCGGATTTTCCGTACAGCATGCCGCGGTCGATGGCGGCGTGCACCACCTCCCGGTCCTGGGTAAAGTCCTGCCGCAGGTGCAGGTGGGAGTCGAAGGAGATGACCGCCATGCGGTCCGTGGGGTGGAACGTGGCGAGAAGCTCCTCGGTGTAGGAACGCAGCCGGAGCTGTCCGCTGATCCTTGTCGGGTTGAGGTCGGCCTGGACCCAGAAGACCACCAGCCTGCCCGCGGGAGGGGGCTCCAGCATCCCCGGAATCGAAGGGCCGGGGAGCGGAAGATCATCGATCTCGCCGGAAGCAAACCAATCGACCCCCACCACCGGGACCTCGTGCTTCCCCACCCGCACGCGGAAGTCCTCAGGACCGAGACCCAGGATCGGGCGGCCGCGGCCGTCCACGGCGCGGACCGTCATGGTGATCAGGGAGACGGTGATCTCTTCGCCGAACTCATCCTTCAGCTTCGAGTCCTGGGGAGCGGCGATATTCGGGAAGAGGAGAGCGAGGAGGAGGCCCGTGGAGAAGAGTTTTCTGGCCATGAGGAAGTGTAGCAGAGCCCTCACCACCCCGAGGCGTGGAGGCGGACAAGGCCCCCTTGCCTCTCGCCCTGGAGGGCGAGCCACAGGCCCCGGAGGGCGAGCCACAAGCCCCGGAGGGCGAGCCGCAAGCCCCGGAGAGCGAGCCGCAGGCCCCGGAGGGCGAGCCGCAAGCCCCGGAGGGCAAGCCACAAGCCCCGGAGGGCAAGCCACAAGCCCCGGAGGGCGAGCCACAAGCCCCGGAGGGCGAGAGGCTCATTTCCGGTCCCCGGCGGCATCATCTCCGCTCTCCCCGACTAACTAATACAATCCTGTCCATGCCCCTCCACTCCTTCCGCCTCCTCCTCCACCAGCCCGCGGTCCGGGCTCTGCTCGCCGCGGCCGACGGGGTTGAAGCCCACCTCATCGGCGGAGTCCTCCGCGACCGCGCCCTGGGCCTGCCGGTGCACGACTTCGACGCCGTGGTCTCCGGACGGGGCCGGGAGATCTCCGAGCGCCTCGCGGAGACACTGCCGGCCCGGCTCGTCCTGCTTGGGGGCAAGGAGTTCGCCGCCTACCGCCTGGTCGGCGAGGAGGTGGTCGTCGACATCTGGGACCGCGCCGGAACGACCCTCCATGAGGACCTCGCCCGCCGCGACTTCACGGTCAACTCGTTCGCGTTCGACCTGCGGACGCAGGAGGTCTCCGATCCCTTCAACGGCATCGGCGACCTCGGACGGCGAGCTTTGCGGGCCACGACAAGCGGGAGCTTCTCCGGCGATCCCCTGCGGGTGCTCCGCCTGCCGCGGCTCCTCCTCCGCCTGCCCGGGTTCACGGCCGAGCCGGACACGATCGGCTTGGCGAGGCGGTCGGCTTCGGGGCTGTCCGAGGTCGCTTCCGAGCGGGTGCGCGACGAGCTGAACCTTCTATTCGACCATCCGGACGCGGCCCGCGGGCTCGCTCTCCTGATGGAGCTGGACCTCTATCCGGGCCTCTGGCTCGGCCGGCCCGGGGAGCCCGGACGGCCCGGTCTGGCCTTGGCCGAGGTGGGCATCCTGCCCGACGTGATGCGCGAGCTCGGGGAGCCCGGAGTGGACGCCCGGACCGCCCGGATGGCCTCCCTCCTCGCCAACCTCCCTGAGCCGCGTCCTGCTCTGGAACGATTCCGGGACGCCGGCTATCTCACCCGGTCCGTAGGCGCGGACATCGGCCACCTCCTGGAGCTTTCCCTGCCCGAGGACGATCTCGGGCAGCGCCGCTTCCTCTACCGGGCCGGGGCTCTCTGGCCCACGGCCGCGGCGTTCCTCGCATCCCGCGCCGCCGCCCGTGGGCTCCCCTGGCGCCCTGCCCTGGCTTCCCTGGTCGATCTCGCCCGGCGCGAAGGCGCCGCCCTCCTCGATCCGCCCCGCCTGCTGGATGGAGCGGAGGTCCAGCAGATCCTCGGGATCCTTCCCGGACGCGAGGTGGGTCGCGCCCTGGACGCGGTGCGCGCCGCGCAGGTCGACGGACGCGTCCGCACGAGGGAAGAGGCTGTCACCCTCCTCTCCTCGCTCTCCGCGGCCCTCACCCCCGACCCCTCTCCCGGCCGCACACCCGGACCCCCGGGAGAGGGGGGCGCGTGACGCCCCAACTTGTTCCCATCCGTATCCGCTTCTCCCCCGCCCCGCCGCGGGGCTGACGCCCCTGGCCCATCTGTCGCCCCTGCGGGGCTGGGGGTATTTGGTTTGGCTCGTGACCCGGGGCTTGCGCCCCGGGCTACATGCTGTCGCCCCCTTCGGGGGCTGAAGAGGGCGGAGCCACTGTTGGAGAGAGGTTGGGGCAGTCACTCTCCCCTCTCCCGGGGGTCCGGGTGTGCGGCTGGGAGAGGGGCTGGGGGTGAGGGCCGCAGGCTACGGAACTACCGGAACATCCCGGTCTTGCGCTCGCCGGTGGTGGTGCTGTCGCCGCCGCCGCCCATGAGCTTCTGGTTGAGCTCCTTGATGCGCTCCATGAGCTTGTCGATCTTCTCCTGGGCTTCCTGGCGGAGACGGTTGTAGTCTCCGCGGACCTTCTCGCGGTCGGCAGCCATCTCCTGGAAGCGGGCCTTGACCTCCTCCATCTGCTCGTCGCGCTGGCGGATGGAGGCCTGGAGCGCGGCGATCTCGTCGTCCTTCTCCCCCAGGCGGATGCGGACCTTCTCTTCCTGCTCCTCGAACAGCCTCTTGAACTGCTGGAGCTCGACGATCGCGGAGAAATCGGATGTGCTGGGCACTTCGCCCTCCTTCTGCTCGAGGTTCGGGAACATCTTGCGCAGCTTGAGCGAGAGGTCCTCGGGATCGGGCGACTGGCGCATGGCCTCGGCGTACGTGATCGTGCCGTGGACCATGAGCGCCAGCAGCGAGTGGTTCATCGACTGCATGCGGTAGTAGCCGACCGAGGACTCCAGCTCCTCGTGGAGCCCGCTGGTCTCGCCGTTCTCGATCATCTTGGCAATCCTGGGCGAGTTGCGCATGATCTCCAGGGCGGCCACGAGGCCCGGCTTGTCGTTGCGCTCGACCAGCTTCATGGTGACCACGGCCTTGAGTACCTGGGCGAGCTGGCTGCGGATCTGCCCCTGCTGCTCCGACGGGAAGGCGTCCAGGATGCGGTCGATGGTCTGGGGAGCGCTGTTGGTGTGCAGGGTCGAAAAGACCAGGTGCCCGGTCTCGGCCGCGGTGATCACGGTCGAGATGGTCTCCAGGTCGCGCATCTCGCCCACCATGATGACGTCGGGGTCCTGGCGCATGGCGTTGCGCAGGGCCTCGGAGAAGCTGATGGTGTCGGTCCCCACCTCGCGCTGGGAGATCGAGGCCACGTCGTCGGTGAACAGGAACTCCATCGGGTCTTCGATGGTGATGATGTGCACCGGCCGCCGGTTTGCGATGTAGCGGATTATGGCCGCGAGCGAGGTCGACTTGCCGCTGCCCGTGGGGCCGGTGACCAGGACCAGGCCCATGGGCAGGTCGGCGAACTCGAGGAGCACCTCGGGCAGGTCCAGGTCTTCGAGCGTCTTGATCTGGTACGGGATGCGGCGGAACGAGGCCGCGATATTGCCGCGCTGCATGTAGATGTTGCCGCGGAACCGGGCCAGGCCGCGCACGCCATAGCCGATGTCCACGGAGAGCTTCTCCTCCAGCTTGGCCTTCTGGCGCGGCGTGAGGATGCCCAGGAGCATCTCGTTCAAGTCCTCGGGCTTGAGTGCCTCCATCTCCAAAGGCAGCAGCCTGCCCGTGATGCGCAGCAGTGGCGGACGCGTCGGCTTCAGATGAAGGTCCGACGCACCTTTATCGGTCATGAACTTCAGAAGCCGGTCGAGATCCATGCTTTCCCTTGAGTTGGAGGGCTGATCTTAATACAAAGAACCTGAAGGACACAAAGGACAACAAGGACAAGAGGCAGGAGGACCTCCTCGCCCTTGGTATCCTTGATGTCCTTCAGGTTCTTTATCCGAGATCCAGCGTCCGCGACAGCACCCCTTCCAGCTCCAGAAGCCGCCGCTTCATCTCCAGCCCGCCGGCGTAGCCGGTGAGGGAGCCGTTGGCGCCGATGACCCTATGGCAGGGGATGATCACGCCGATGGGGTTGTCGTGGTTGGCCAGGCCCACGGCCCGGGCGGCGGCGGGGCGGCCGATGGTGCGGGCCATCTGGCCGTAGGAGCGGGTCTCGCCGTAGGGGATCTGCTGGAGGGCCTGCCAGCAGAGGCGCTGGAAATCGGTCCCCCGGGGATCGAGGGGCAACTCGAAATCCCGGCGCCTGCCGGCCAGGTACTCGTCGAGCTGGCGCCGGACTTCCGGGAGCGGCTCCGCGGCGGGATCGTGGACCGCGTCCCGCCACCAGCGCAAGCGGGACTTCTCGGCACCCTCCCGGTCCGGCGAATGGCCGAGCCAGGCGAGCTTGCCATCCCGGACCACGGCCAGGACCCAGCCGAGCTCGTCCTGGAAGAGGTCGAAAGAGGCCAATCCTCTCTCCTCTCTCAATACTTCCGCATGAGGCCGACGACGACTCCCTGGACGCGGACGTCCCGCGCCGGCACCCGGATGGGCTGCATGGTCGGGTTCGCCGGCTGCAGGCGGACGATGTTGCCCTCGGGGTAGAAGCGCTTGAGGGTGGCGTCGTCGCCGATCAGGGCCACGACCATCTCCCCGGGCTCGGCGAGGTCGCGCCGGAGCACGATGACGAAGTCGCCGTCGTGGATGCCCTCGTCGATCATCGAGTCTCCCACGACCCGCAGCACGTAATGGTCCCCGCCGCGCTGGCTCAGCAGGTGGCCGGGGACCGCGACCCGGTCGCTGCCGGACAGGGCCTCGATCGGCCGGCCGGCCGCGATCCGCCCGAAGAAGGGAAGGTCGCGGTCGCTGCCCTCGGTGCCGGGGATGGCGCGGATCAGCTCGATGCCGCGCTTCTGGTTCCAGTCCCGGCGGAGAAAGCCCTTCTCCTGGAGCAGCTTGAGGTGCTTGTACGCGGTGCCGTAGGAGGAGAACCCGAACTTCTCGCAGATCTCCCGGTGGGTGGGGGCGATACCACGCTCCCGGCGGTAATCCTGAATGAACTCGAGGATTTCCTTCTGGCGTTCGGTCAGGTAGCTCATGAGGGGCAAGTATAGGCGGTAACTCGGCGTAGCGCAACCCGGGCGTAAGGACATGGACAAGCCCGGGGTCCGTGATCGTCCGTGGAGTCCGTGACCGTCCGTGTTTCCCCTTCTCCTTGCCGTGCCACCCGTTCCTTTAATACACTGCCGAAACCCGGGGGGTCCGACCCGCCGGCACAGCCATGACTCTGACGACCTCCGAGCCGACCACCCATCCCGGGCTGCAGCTTCCGTTCGAGCGCGCCACGCTCTCCAACGGGTTGAAGGTGATCCTTCATCCGGACCGCAGCCTCCCTCTCGTTACCGTAAACCTCTGGTATCACGTGGGCTCCAAGAACGAGCGGCCCGGCCGCACGGGCTTCGCCCATCTGTTCGAGCACATGCTCTTCCAGGGGAGCGAGCACGTGCCCACCAACGACCACTTCCGCTTCATCCAGCAGGTGGGCGGCGTGGCCAACGGCTCCACCTGGTACGACCGCACCAACTACTACGAGACCCTGCCGGCCCACCACCTGGACCTCGGCCTCTGGCTCGAATCCGACCGCATGGGCTTCCTCCTCCCGGCCCTCACCCAGGAGAGCCTCGACATCCAGCGCGGCGTGGTCATGAATGAGCGCCGGCAGCGCGTGGACAACCAGCCCTACGGCCGGGCGACCGAGCGGCTCCATGAGCTGCTCTTTCCGCCCGACCACCCGTACCACTGGCCGGTCATCGGGTACATGGAGGACATCGCCGCCGCCACGCTCGAAGAGGTGCGGCAGTTCTTCCGGACCTACTACGCGCCCAACAACGCGGTCCTCACCCTGGCCGGGGACCTCGACCCGGACGAAGCCCTGAAGCAGGTCGAGGCCTGGTTCGGCGAGATCCCGGCCGGCCCCCCGATCCCGCCGATCTCGCCGCTGGCCACCAACCCGGCTCCGCTCGGCGGCGAGCGCCGCGAGGTGCAGGAGGACGACGTCCGCCTGCCGCGGATCTACCTCGGCTTCCGCGGCCCGGCCTACGGACAGCGGGGCTGGTACGCCGCCGACCTCCTGGCCGGCGTGCTCTCCGGCGGCAAGTCGAGCGTCCTCTACCGGGACCTGGTCTACGACCGGCAGATCGCCCAGGACGTGGGCGCCTGGGTCAGCCCCTATGAAGAGATCGCGACCTTCATGATCGTGTCCACGGCCCGGCCGGGCGTTCCCATCGAAACCCTGGAGAGGGCCATCCTGGAGCACGTGGAGCGCGCCGCGGCCGCTCCTCCCGAGCCGGCCGACTTCGAGCGCTCGCGCAACCGGATGCTCACCGAGCTCTACAGCGGGCTCCAGAAGCTGGACAACCGGGCCGACCTCTTCTCCCAGTTCACGACTTTCTTCGATGATCCGGGCGGCGTGGCCGGCGAGGTGGAGCGCTACCTCGAGGTCGAGCCGCGGGAGCTGGCCGAGTACGCGTCCCGCTGGTGGACCCCGTCCGAGCGGGCGGTGGTCACGGTCGTGCCCCGGAAGGCTGCGTGAACCCCAGCATGGACCGAAGTACTCCGCCCCCGTCCGGCGAGCTCCGCCCCTTCCGCTTCCCCCCTTTCGTCAAGCGGGCGCTTCCCGGCGGTCCGACCGTCTACGCGGCCCGCCTGCCGGGAGTTCCCCTGGTCAGCCTGGAGCTGGCTGCCCGGGCCGGAGCGCACCACGATCCTCCGGGGCATTCCGGCCTGGCCACCTTCACCGCCTCCCTGATCGACGAGGGGACGAAGGAGCGCGACTCGCTGGAGATCGCCGCCCTGATGGAGCGCCTGGGGGGCTACCTCTATGCCGCCGCGGACTGGGACTCGGGCTTCGTGGGTGTGGCCATGCTCTCCCAGCACCTGGACGCCGGGCTCGACCTGCTCGCCGAGATCATGCTGGCGCCGACCTTCCCCGGGAAGGAGATCGAGCGCATCCGCCAGCAGCGTCTCGCCGAGCTGCTGCGGCGCGCCTACGACCCTTCGGCCCAGGCCGACGACCGGCTGGTCGAGGTGATCTATGGCGGCACGCCCTACGGCTCGCCGCTCCTGGGCCTGGAGGAGAGCCTGAGAACCCTGGACCGGGATGCGGTCATGGCCTTCTACGAGCGCCACTACCCCATCGCCGGATCGACCGTGATCGCCGTGGGCGACATCGACCCGGAGGACCTGATCGGGCGGATCGGGGGCTCGCTCGCGCCCAGGTCCGGCCAGGAGCCGGCGCCGGCCTCGCCCGTGATCCGGCCCGCGCCGCTGGAAGGGGTCTCGATCCACATCGTGGACCGTCCCGGCGCCGCCCAGACCGAGCTGCGCCTGGGCCACGCCGGGGTGCCGCGCACCCATCCCCAGTGGACCGCCCTGAACGTCCTCAACATGGTCCTCGGCGGGAAGTTCACGAGCCGGATCAACATGAACCTGCGGGAGCGCCACAGCTACACCTACGGCGCGAACAGCCGCTTCGCGGGACGCCTGGGGCCGGGTCCGTTCACCGTGGACGCGGCCGTGGCCACCGAGTCGGCGGGCGCCGCGGCCCGCGAGGTGCTCGGAGAGCTGCGCCGCATCCGGGAGGACCTCGTCACGCCCGAGGAGATGGAGGAGACCCTGAGCTACATGATCGGGGTCTATCCCTACACCCTGCAGACCGTGGGGGACCTGGCGAAGAGGCTGGAGATCCTGTCGGTGTTCGGGCTTCCCGACGACTTCTACGACCACTACCTGGACCGGCTGGCCGCGGTGACCCGGGAAGACCTCCTGAAAGGCGCGCGCGAGCACCTACACCCGGATCACATCGCGGTCGTGGCGGTCGGACCGGCCGACGTGCTCTTGCCGCAGTTCGAGGGGATGGGGACGGTGACGGTGCACCAGCGCCAGCCCGAGCCCGCGGCGGCCGAAATCGCCAGCTAGTTCAGGTTGACCGAGACCTGTCCCGCGCCGGACACCCGGATGTCGAGGGTCCGGGTCTCACCGCCCGGGAAGTTGCCGCTGCGATTCACCACCGTGGAGGCCTGGTTTCCCGGTCTGACGAGGACCTGCAGGTCGTGCAAGCCGTCCTGCAACTGGATGGTCCGCTCGCCGCTCACGCCTCCGGCCGCGCGCCGGCGCAGGATCTTGGTGCGGGCGCCGGAGCGGAAGGTCTCGGCGAGGATGGTGCGGCCCTTCAGCCGGATCTGCACCGTGGCCTCAGGCATCTCGGAATTCAGCACGACGCGGAGCCTGGCAGGGTCCGTCGAAGTCGCCCGCTCCTGCTCCGGAGTCGAGCTGGGCACCGGCAAAGGCGTGGCCGTCGCGATCTGCTCGCCCGGCGTCGGCTGCCGGCCGGGAGTCGCCGTCTGGGGACGCCGCTGTCTCCGAAGGACCTCCAGCCCCTTCTGCGCGTCGGTCCGGATCTGTGTCGCCTCGGCATGGGCCGGGTCCAGAGCGAGCACCGCGTCGGCGGCCGCGACCGCGTCGTCATAGCGGGTGTCCTCGAGCGCGATCCTCGCGTCCGCCATGTGGGTGGCGATCTGCTCGGTCCGGGTCATGCTCGCGAAGTACTCGGCCGCGCGCTCCGCCGTTTGATCGCGCATGAGCCGGATCCGCTCCTTCTCTGCCGCTGGCGCGAGAAGCTCGGCCTCCCGGAACGATTTCGACGCCTCCATGAACTTGTTCAGGTCCAGCTCGGTCCTCCCCTGCCTCATCAGGGCCAGATAGCGGGTGGCCTCGACATCCGCCGCCGGGTCGACATCCTTGCCCGACCAGGTGATCCCCAGGATCAGGGCCGCGGCCGCCAGGATCGCCACCACCGCCGCCACCCCGGCCGACAGCATCAGGCGCCGGGGCGAGAGCGGCTGCCGGGGCTTCTTCGGCTTCGGCGGCTTCGCCTGTGCAGCCGAAGCCGGACCGGCCGCTCCCGGAGGGGGAGGAGGCAGTCCCGCGTAGGTCGTCGTGCCGCCCGGCGGGGTCGGGTGCGAAGCCGGCCCGGTCCCTGGCGCCCAGGCGGCGATGCTCAGCGTCTCGTTGAGGTCGTCCCGCGAGTCGCTCAGCACCCGCCGCAGGTCGTCCGCCATGTCCTTCGCCCGCTGATAACGGCGGGCGGGGTCCTTGTCCAGGGCCCGGTCGAGGACCTGCTCCACGCCCGGCGGCAGCTCCTTGGCGTACTCCTTGGGCGGAGTGAAATGGTCGTAGACGATGCGGTGGCTGACCACCGTCAGGTTCTCGCCCTGGAACGGCTTGTGCCGGGTCAGCATCTCGTAGAGCACGACGCCGAGGGCAAAAAGGTCGGCGCGATGGTCGATCTCCTTGCCCTGGATCTGCTCCGGCGCCATGTAGTTCGGCGTGCCGAGGAGCTGCCCCTCCTGCGTCAGGTTCGA
Organism: Thermoanaerobaculia bacterium; assembly: GCA_035556715.1. Taxonomy (GTDB): domain Bacteria; phylum Acidobacteriota; class Thermoanaerobaculia; order Multivoradales; family UBA5704; genus DATMER01. Next base: position 23,112 of record DATMER010000125.1, on the reverse strand, counting down.
CGTGTCGAGCCGGGCGATCCCGAAGTCCGTGATCTTGATCTTGTTGTCCGCCGTGATCAGGATGTTCGCCGGCTTCACGTCCCGGTGGATGACCCGGTGGGCATGGGCGTAATCCAGGGCCTCGGCGATCTGGGACACGACGTCCACGACGAAGGCGAGCGACATCGGCTGGTCGCTCTGGAGCAGCGCCTTGAGGGTGGTCCCCCGGACATACTCCATGGCGATGAAGGCCAGTCCCTCGTCCGTCTGCTCCACCACGTCGTGGATGGTGACGATGTTGGGATGGCTGAGGATGCCGGCGCTCTGCGCCTCGCGCATGAAGCGGATGCGGAACTGCTCCAGCTCCTGGTCGCGCACCGAGTAGCCGATGCGGAAGGTCTTCAGGGCGACGAGACGGCCGATCAACGGGTCGCGGGCCAGGTAGACCACACCCATGGCACCCTTGCCGATCTCGTCGACAATCTCGTAGCGGCCGAGCTTGGGAGGTGTAACCGGTAACATGGCGCGTGTCTAAGTCAAACGATTCTAGGCTGCCGGCCCCCCGCAGGTCAAACCCGGGCCTGGATAAATCCTGGACATTCCGGGAGTTAGACAGGAGGCCGCGGGGCTGTCGCCAGCCCCCTTGACGGATGGTATATTACGCGTCCCTGGATCTCTTTCCTCAACGAAGGAGGCTCGATCAATGCAGTCAATGCAGGTGGACAGCCCGGACAAGATCCGCAACGTCGCCGTTGCGGGTCACAACGACACCGGTAAGACCACGCTCGTCAGCGCCCTCCTCTATGCCGGGGGCGTGACCACCCGTCTGCACAGGGTGGAAGACGGCAACACTTTGACCGACTTCGATCCCGAGGAGGCGGAGCGGGCCATCTCGATCGGCCTCGCCCCCTGCTTCGTCCCCTGGCGCCAGCACAAAGTCAACCTGATCGACTGCCCCGGCTACGGCATCTTCTTCACCGAGGCCAAGGCAGGCATGCGCGCCGCCGACTCCCTGCTGCTGTGCATCAACTCCGTGGCCGGGGTGCAGGTCAACACCGAGCGCGTCTGGCGGTACGCCGAGGAGATCGGCCTGCCCGTCATGGTCCACCTCGCCAAGATGGACCGCGAGAGGGCCGACTTCCAGCGCGCCCTCGAAGGGCTGCAGAAGGCCTTCGGCCGCCTGGTGCTGCCAATCCAGATCCCGATCGGGAGCGAGCAGGGCTTCGAGGGGGTGGTCGACCTGGTCAGGCAGAAAGCCTGGCGCTTCACCCGCGACGGCAACGGCAAGGCCGAGCCTACCGCCATTCCGGCCGACCTGGCCGAAGAGGTCGAGACCCGGCGCGGCCAGCTCGTCGAGGCGGTCGCCGAGACCGACGACAAGCTCATGGAAGGCTTCTTCGAGACCGGCACCCTGTCGCAGGAGGACCTGGAGGCCGGCCTGCGCCGCGCCGTGGCCCGCCGCCAGATCTTCCCGCTGACCCTCTCGTCCGGCGGGCACGGCATCGGCCCCTCGGTCCTGCTCGACAGCTTCCTCGACATCCTCCCCTCGCCCGCCGACCGCCTGCCCTTCCCGGCCCAGACCCTGGGCGGCGAGGCCGTCGAGCTCACCGCCGATCCGAACGGTCCGCTGTCGATCCTGGTCTTCAAGACCTTCTCCGACCCGTTCACCGGCAAGATCTCCCTGCTGCGCGTGGTCTCCGGCACCTTGCCGACCGACACCGCCGAGTACAACAGCCGCACCGAGGAGATGGAGAAGATGGGGCACCTGATGGTGCTCCAGGGCAAGCAGGGCGCCCACGTGCCCAAGCTCGTGGCCGGCGACATCGGCGGCGTGGCCAAGCTCAAGCAGACTTGCACGGGCGACACGCTCTGCGGCAAGGACCGGCCGCTCAAGATCGACTGGATCACCCTCCCCGAGCCGGCCATGGCCTTCGCGGTCGAGCCCAAGTCCAAGGGAGACGAGGAGAAGATCGGCGAGGCGCTCCACCGGCTCATGGACGAGGACCTCGACCTCCACGCCGGCCGCGACCCGGACACCCACGAGCACCTGATCTCCGGCACCGGCCAGGACCACATCGAGATCGCCGTGGCCAAGCTCAAGCGGCGCTATCACGTGGAAGTCATCCTCCACCAGCCCAAGGTGCCCTACCGCGAGACCATCCTCAAGACCGCGGACGGCCACGGCCGGCACAAGAAGCAGACCGGCGGACGCGGCCAGTTCGCCGACTGCAAGATCAAGATCGAGCCGCTCCCCCGGGGCGAGGACTTCACCTTCGCGGACGAGATCTTCGGCGGCGCCATCCCGAACAACTACCGGCCGGCCGTGGAAAAGGGCATCCAGGACGCCCGCCGGCGCGGCTACCTCGCCGGCTATCCCGTGGTCGACTTCAAGGTCCGCCTGCTCGATGGCCAGTTCCACGACGTCGACTCCTCGGAAATGGCGTTCAAGATCGCCGGCTCCCTGGCCTTCAAGGACGCCATGGCCAAGGCCTCGCCGACCATCCTGGAGCCGATCATGAAGGTCGAGATCAACACCAGCGAGGAGTTCACGGGCGACATCATGGGCGACCTCTCCCACCGGCGGGGCCGGCCGCAGGGCATGGACACCGTCAACGGCTCGCAGATCATCAAGGCCACGGTGCCCATGTCCGAGATGCTCGAGTACGCCCGCGTGCTGCGCGCCATGACCCAGGGAAGGTCGACCTTCCACATGGAGTTCTCGCACTACGAAGAGGTGCCGCGGCCGGTGCAGGAAAAGATCATCGCCCAGGCCAAGAAGCACCACGAGGAGGAGCATGAGTAGGCTCTTCCCCGACAAACTGACACACATGGAGATGGAACCTTGATTCAAGCCAGCCATATGCGCGCCGGCATGTGCATCCTCTTCGAGGGGGACGTGTGCCGCCTCATGGAAGTCAAGCACGTGACGCCCGGCAACCTGCGTGGCTTCGTGCAGGCACGGATGCGCAGCCTCAAGTCCGGCAACAGCTTCGACCACCGCTTCAGCTCGACCGAGAGGGTCGAGCGGGCGATCCTCGACACGCACCCGATGGAGTACCTCTACTCCGACCCGTCGGGTCACCACTTCATGAACCAGGAGACCTACGACCAGGTCACCCTGGACGACGAGACGCTCGGCGACACGCTGCTCTACCTGCTGCCGAACATGGTGATCTCGGTCGACTTCCACGACGAGAAGCCGGTGGGTATCGAGCTGCCGAACACGGTGATCCTGGAGGTGGTGGACACCGAGCCCAGCATGAAGGGAGCGACGGCGAGCGCATCGTACAAGCCGGCCAAGATGGAGACCGGCCTCGTGGTCATGGTGCCGCCCTTCATCGAGCCCGGCACCAAGATCATCATCGACACCCGCGAGAACAAGTACCAGAGCCGGGCGTGACCCCCGACATCCTCGTCCTCGGCCTGACCTGGTTCGTGGTCTTCCTCTTCTCGACCACGCTCCACGAGGCGGGCCACGCCTTCGCGGCCTACAAACTGGGCGATCCCACGGCCTACGAGGGGGGACAGGTCAGCCTGAACCCGCTCCCCCACATCCAGCGGGAGCCGCTCGGCATGATCCTGGTGCCGATCATCACCTTCGCGGCGAACGGATGGATGATGGGCTGGGCGAGCGCGCCCTATGACCCGCTCTGGGCGCACCGCTACCCGAAGCGGGCGGCGATCATGGCGCTCGCCGGTCCGGCCGGCAACCTGATCCTGGCGCTGATCGCGGGGCTGATCATCCGGGTCGGGCTCAACACCGGGATCTACGACCTGCCGGCGCAGCCCGTGTTCGAGCGCCTGGTAGTGGCGACCGAGCCCGGGAGCCTGGCAGAGGCGGCGGCCGTGCCGCTCTCGATCCTCTTCTTCCTCAACCTGCTCCTCTTCTTGTTCAACCTGCTCCCGCTGCCGCCGCTCGACGGCAGCGCCGTGCTCCCCGCCTTCATGAGCAACGAAACCGCGGCGCGCTACAACGCCTTCCTGCACCAGCCCATGGTCTCCCTGCTCGGCCTGATCGTAGCCTGGAGAGTGTTCCCCTTCCTCTTCAGCCCGGTCATCAACTTCGTCCTGCGGCTGCTATACGGGTTGCCGTAGAGGGCTTTCGGCTCCGCCGGTCGTGCGAGGCATCCTCGATGCGCCGCGGCCGGGGACCGCCGATGCTACACTCCGGCTCAGGAGGACAAGCCATGGGCAGCGGGGTGCGGGGGCCGGTCCTGCTCGTCGAGGACGATGCGGAGACCCGGCTTGCCTACCGGACACTTCTCGAGCACGCCGGCTGGAGCGTGCACGAAGCGAGCGACGGCGAGCAGGCGTTGCAGCTCGTCGGCGGCGTTCTTCCTTGCATAGTGGTCATGGACATCTCGATCCCCGGCGTCGACGGCTGGGAGATGACGCGACGCCTCAAGCTCGACGAGCGCACGCGTGACGTGCCGGTGCTGCTGGTGACCGGCCATGCGCTCGACGAAGACCGCCAGCGGGCACGGGATCTCGGCTGCGCCGGTTATCTGGTCAAACCCCTTTCGCCATCGCGGTTCGTCGAGGAAGTGGAACGCCTGGCGGAGAAACTCTGAAAAACGCCGCGCCCATGGAAACGCCTGACGGACGCCCCGCGGTCGCTCCTCTGAGCCCGGACGGCCGTCTTCGCGTGCTCGTTGTCGATGCGGACGGGAGAGCGACATCCCAACTCGCCGCGGCGCTCGAAGGATTGCCGGAGCGCGAACGGTTCGCTCTCGCGCGCACCTCGAGCCTGAGGGAGACCCTCGAAGGGCTCGCTGCCAAGGACACCGACGTCGTGCTGCTGCCGATCTCCCCGCTCGACCAGGGCCTCGGGCCTCTGGTGACGATCCGCGCGGAAGCCCCTACCCTGCCGATCGTCGTGCTCTGCGCTGCCGGGGACGAGCCGCTGGCCGTCAAGGCCGTGCAGCTCGGCGCCACCGACTACCTGGTCGCTGAACAGCTTTACGGCACCCTCGCGGCGCGCTCGCTGCGCCACGCGGTGGAGGTGGCACGAGTGAAGACGGTGCTTGCCAGCTATCAAGCGGAGTGGCCGTCCTCACCCGGCGGAGCGAGCAGCCGCCCGGCGCCGCTGCGGGCTGCCTTCCCCGATCGCTTCGCCGAGCTGGCGCGCGAGTATGGAGAAATCCTGGATCGTGCCGTGGAACAGATCCTCCAGCGGCGGCCCGTGCCGCCCGAGGACAGGCTCCAGCGGCTGGCCGGCGTAGCGGCCGAACTGCGCGCCGGGCCGCGTGACATTGTCGAGCTGCATACCGCTGCCATGAAACAGCGGGAGGCCGAGCATGGGCCGCAACGCATGAAGCTCTACCTGGCGGAAGGCCGCGTGCGGCTGCTCGAGCTCATGGGGCATCTGGTCACTTTTTATCGCGACCGCTAGGTGGCCCGCAACAGGGCACGCACGAAAGGATGGACGTGGAACGCTACCTGCTGAAGCTATACGTAACCGGCCAATCGCCGCGAGCCGAGCGCGCCATCGCCAACCTCCGGCGGCTTTGCAAGGAGGAGCTCGAGGGACGCTATGAGATCGAAATCATCGACGTCCTCGAGCATCCGCAACTGGCCGAGGACGACCGGATTCTGGCCACGCCGACGCTGATCAAGCAGCTTCCGCCACCGTTGCGGCGGGTGATCGGGGACCTGTCCAATCGCGACAAAGTGTTGCTGGGGCTCGATGTGCGCCCTCGCAACGAGCTTGCGCAGGGGGAGGAGAAGCAATGACGGACGAGCCTGTGAACGCGCGGGCGCTTCCGCCGGCCAAGGTGTTGACCGGCATTCCCGGCTTGGACAACCTCACCTACGGCGGCCTGCCTGCCAATCGTTCGACACTGATCTCCGGCAGCTCGGGAAGCGGCAAGACCATCTTCGCTGCGCAGTTCCTCGCGCGCGGCATCACCGAGTTCGACGAGCCCGGCGTCTTCGTCACTTTCGAGGAGAGCCCCGAAGACATCCGCCGCAACGTCGCGAGCTTCGGCTGGGATCTCGCCGCCTGGGAAGGGAACGGGAAGTGGGCCTTCGTGGATGCCTCGCCCAATCCCGAGGAGGAGATCGTCGAGGCCGGCGAATATGACCTGGGCGGCGTGATGGCGCGGATCAAGGGTGCCGTCGATCGCACCGGCGCGCGGCGGCTGGTGATCGATTCGCTCTCCGCGGTCTTTTCGCAGTTCCAGGACGCGTCCGTGGTGCGCAACGAGCTGTTCCGCATTGCCCGCTCCGCCCGGGAGATGGGCGTCACCGCGGTGCTCACCGCCGAGCGCACTGAGGAGTACGGTCCGGTCGGCCGGTACGGGGTCGAGGAGTTCATCGCCGACAACGTCGTGGTGCTGCGCAACGTGCTCGAAGAAGAACAGAGGCGGCGCACGCTGGAATTGCTCAAGTTTCGCGGCACGGATCATCAGAAGGGGGAGCACCCATTCGTGATCGAAGCCGACCGCGGCGTGGTGGTGATCCCGCTCACCGGCATTCCCCTCGAACAGCGATCCTCAAACGTCCGCGTCAGCTCCGGCAACCCCGAGCTCGACGCCATGTGTGGCGGCGGGTTCTTCCGGGATTCCGTGATCCTGGTCTCCGGCGCCACGGGTACCGGAAAGACGCTGACGGTCACCCACTTCCTCGCCGGCGGGGCCCAGCAGGGAGACCGTGGATTGCTGTTCGGATACGAGGAGAGCCGCGAGCAGTTGGTGCGCAACGCCACGGGTTGGGGAGTCGATTTCGAGAGAATGGAGAACGATGGCGTGCTGCGGGTCCACTGCGAGTATCCGGAAGCGCGCGGGCTGCAGGATCACCTGCTGCGCATCAAGCGGATGATCGAACAGTTCGCGCCGCAGCGAGTGGTCATCGACTCGCTCTCGGCGCTCGAGCGGGTCGGCCCCCCCAAGGCGTTCCGGCAGATGGTGATCGACCTCTCCTCGTTCATCAAGCAGAAGTCGATCACCGGCTTGTTCACCAACACCACTCCGACGCTGGTGGGCGGTACGTCGGTGACCGAAGCCCACATCTCGAGCCTGACCGATTCGATCATCCTGCTGCGTTATGTCGAGATGTTCGGCGAGATGCAGCGCGGCCTGATGGTGCTCAAGATGCGCGGCTCGCAGCACGACAAGGAGATCCGCGAGGTGACCATCGACTCCACAGGGATGCATCTCGGCGAGCCTTTCCGCACGGTGAGCGGCATCCTGAGCGGTAATCCCGTGCACTCGCGCGAGGAATTGGCGCGGCTGGAGGGGCTCTTTTCCCAGGAATGATCTGGCACGATCCCTGCAAAAAATGGGGCTGTGAACCAAGCGGATGACAGGGCCCGAGTCGCGGTCCCGGCGCAGCACGACGCCGAGCGCGAGCGGATCATCGAGGGGATCGGCGATGCGATCGTCGTCGTCGATTCCGAGGGCACGGTGCGGTTCGCCAACTCCGCCTCCGAGGCACTGTTCGGCCGCGGGCGCAAGGAGCTCCTCGGAGCCCCCTTCGGGTTTCCGCTGGTGTCCGGCGAGACCACCGAGCTCGATCTCTCCGGCGGCCGGGTGGCCGAGATGCGCGTCGTCGACCTCCTGTGGGATGGCCGCAGCGCGTGCCTGGCCTCGCTGCGCGACGTCACCGACCGCAAGGAAGCCGAGGACGCGGCGCGCCGCCTGTGGCGCGAGCGCACGGCGCGGGAAGAGAGCGAAAAGGAACGGCGGCGACTGCAGGAGCTGCTGGCGCGAGCCCCCGCGGCGGTATTGACCACCCACGGGCCAGATCACGTCTGCGTATTCGCCAACCCTCGCGCCGCCGAGCTGGTAGGAGGGCGCGAGCTGCTCGGCCTGCCGCTCGCCGAGAACCTCCGAGAGCTGCGCGGCCAGGGTTTTCTCGAAGCCTTCGACAGGGCGTTCCAGCAAGGGGAGAGCGGCGCCAATCCCGAGCTCGAGCTGTCGCTCACCGGCGCGGCGGGTGAGGAGGGGGGCGCCTGGCGCTGCATCGAGCTCATCTGGGAACCCCTCCGCCACGACGGGCAGATCGACGGTGTCATGTGCTTCGCGCACGACGTCACCGAGCAGGTGGCGACGCGACGGGCGCTGGAACAGACCATGGAGCGGTTGCGCGAGGAGGAGCGCCGGAAAGACCAGTTCATGGCCGTGCTCGGTCATGAGCTCCGAAACCCGCTGGCGGGCGTCGATGGCGGCCTGCGCCTGCTCGAAGAGGGCGCCTCCTCCGATCGGAAAGAGTGGGCGTTGGCCATGATGCGCAATCAGGTCCGGCAGCTCACCGGCCTGCTCGACGACCTGCTCGACGTCTCGAGCATCGCGCGCGGCAAGCTCGCGCTGCGGCGGCGGGTGGTGCCGCTGGCTCGGCTGGTGGAGGCTGCCACCGCGTCGGCCGCCGCTCGGCTGGCCGACTCCGGCCAGCGCCTGATCGTCTCTGTTCCCGATGAGCCCCTGCACGTCGATGCCGATCCGCGCCGGCTCGAACAGGTGCTCGCCAACCTGCTGGTCAATGCTTCCAAGTACTCCGATCCGGGAACGGAGATCCGCCTCGAGGTGCGCCGCAATGCGGAGGAAGCGGCGGAGGAAGCGGTCATCGAGGTGAGCGATCATGGCTTCGGCATTGAACCCGAGATGATCGAGCGGATCTTCGAGCCCTTCATGCAGGCGCCGCGCGCAGACGGCGGTCCCCTGGCCGGCGGCCTCGGCATCGGGCTCACCCTGGTCAGGCAGCTCGCCGAGCTTCACGGGGGCTCGGCGATGGCCCGCAGCGACGGCCTGGGCCAGGGCAGCACCTTCACAATCCGGCTGCCGCTCGCCAGGCAGGCGGCTCCCGAGGCGGCGGCCCGGAGCACCGCGGCCATTCCGTTGGCAGAGCGGAGGATCCTGGTTGTCGACGACAACCGCAATGCGGCCACTGCGCTCACCGAGCTGCTGAACCTCCGGGGTTGCCAGGCGCGAGCAGCGGTCAACGGCGCCGAGGCGCTGGCGGCAGCGAGCGAGGAGGCTTTCGACGCCATCCTCCTCGACCTCGACCTCCCGGACATCACGGGATACGAGGTCGCCACCCGGATTCGCAGCCAATCCGATGACCGCCATCCGTTGCTCGTCGCCGTTTCCGGCTTCGGCGACGAGCAGGCCCGCGAGCGCTCGTGCAAGAGCGGCATCGACCACCATCTGGTCAAGCCCGTCGAGATCGACGAGCTGCTACGGATCATCGCCAAGGCTATCCCCGCCATCAGATAGCGGGCGCTCAAGGGCGCTGGACACTCGCCTGGCACTTGCTCGGCAGCCCGTTGGGCTGGGTTTTGTTACTCCGGAAGCTAGGGACCATAAAGGTTGATCTCTGCCTCGGCCAATCTATCGTGAGCATCAAAGGCAATAAAGAACTCGAGCACCGGCGCATTGTGATCGTCGCACACAGCTACTGACAGGTGTGAAGGCTTGTGCTCAGGGCGTTGATCTTCGAGAGGCCACTTCGCAAGCACTTGATCTCGGCTCATCCCAATCCGCACCCCGGAAGGAAGGGCAACTCCCTTGGATCGGGTAAAAAGGCTCTCGATTCTTCCTCCTCTCCCGATGTCAACCCGGATCTCAGGGTAAGTAAGCTGGGTAACTTCGTAATGACCGCCATCATCTTCGCTCTGCCCCGCTTCTTTCTTGAGAGGCTTTCCCAGCTTTTGGCGAACGAAGTTCTCGTCTGCGCCTATAGGAATACCGCCGAATGCCAACTCCGAGTAGGAGACACAAGGTCTTTGCCCTTGCTCGGCAAGTGAAGCAGTACCGTAGGCCCTAGGAAGAAGGAAGCAGCTTAGAAGTGCACTTAGTAGAAGAGAGGTTCTAATTTCCATCTAGGAGTGTCCTGAGCGCAGTAGCTCTATCTTTTCAATGTGGAGCGCCGATTAGACCAAAGTACCTCTGCCCTGTTATGAAACCATAAATAAGTCCAGCGACGGGAAATAGAAGTTCGAAGAGATCAAAGAGAGTGAACATCGCTATTGCTGTCGGAGCCGCTCATAGTCTAAGACGATCCGAGAGGCATGTCAATCCAAGCGGGAAGACCCTGCAGAAGGTACGACCTGGACTGCAGGATGGAGTCGGCCGATAGCTGCCGGCCGCCGAATGGCCAAACGGCGATGGCGGGGATGTCGAGATGTGCAATAGAGACTCGGCTCGTCCCACTAACGGGATGATGCGTAGATCCAAGACGGACCCGCGCCGCCCCGGAACGAATCAGGGAAAGGAGAGCCCATGTCCCAGCCTGTCGCTTCCGTCACATCCTCCGCTGCTCCGATCAAAGGCTACAAAAACAACTCGAGCCCGAACTTCCAGTTCCTCGAGCTCCCCGCCAGCGGCAACCTGACCGTGAGCATCGATAACAGCTCCAGCTCCGGCGCCATCTCCTTCACGCTCTGGCACGTGAGGGGCGGCCTGCCGGACCAGACGGTAGCGAAGGGCCTCAAAGATGGGGCCACCCTCGCCATTTCCGGCAACGTGTCGGTGGGCGCCAACTACTACATCGGCAACCCCAGCAACGCAGGTGGCCGGAACTTCGTGGTCATCTTCCTCGCCGGTTGATTCAATCCTCAGCCGCCTTTGTCATCCGGGCAGGGCGGCGCTGGGGACTTCGAAGGGGGTGGAGCGCGTGCAAGAATGGAAGCTCAAACTGTCCCACAAAGGGTCTGTGTCAAAAATGTAAGGAGGAATGGAGCGCCAAGGCCAAGTTCAAGGCCGACAAGGTACATGACATCCTGGCACCTCTAACCAAGGCAGGCCTGACGAATTCGAAGCCAATGAGTGGCATCATTCTGGTGGTGGCCGCCGGTGGCAAGGAGCTGCTTTTCAATAAAACAGCGCATTTCGACGGGAAACAGCACGTCGAGCTACAGCTGATGTCAGAACTCTTCAACCGGACGGCAAAGAAAACTCATTATTATCTCGAGCCCGCTGTTATGTCTTTCTTTATGTCTACGATTCCCCCTGCAAGAAGTGCGTCGGCGAGCTCGAAAGGGCCTTGAAGGAAGAAACTCGTACCTGGAGGAACAGCAACAACGAAACAGTCCAGTGGTATTGCTCCTTCTCCAAATACTATTTGACGAATGAGACGAGCGCTTACGGCCCGAGATGTGATCGGTACGACAGCCCTCACAACGCGGATAGCGATTACAAGAGACTCGCGGCCGTCGGCTGGAAAGGGCTCAAGAAGGAGGACTCCACTTCCTCAACCTCAGCCACTTCGACCACCGTTGCCGCCTCGGCTGCGGCTTTCTCTTCTTCCTCCCCCGCTGCCCCCGCTGCCCCCGCCAGTGAGCAGGCTCTGCACGATCTAATTTTTAAGCAGGCTGGTTACTCCTAGACCAACCCGATGTGGATTCAGGGTCGGCCGCGCTTGACCTGCCAAGGGGGCGTAGCGAACAGCTTCTCCGCGCCAGGACCGCTCGTTACGCCGTCTGCCCAGGTCTCATCGGCGACCGCTGTCCAGAAGGCCGTGCGCAGGGCGGGATCGTAAATCTCGAACGATCCCCGCGTCTCCTCTTCCCGCAGAAACTGCTTCAGCGCGTCGATCGCGATATTGAACCCGAAGCTCGATACGAGCACCCTGCCGCCATATCGATTGAAGAGCGACCGCTGGACCTTCCAATTCTGAACGAGGCCGCTTACAAACTCGCGGTCCCCTTTTTGCGTCTCTGCTTCGCCGCCGGAGGGGAATTGCTCCCACTCGGCAAGCTCTGCCGTCAGCCGCGCCCGCTCCGCCGGGTCGAGGGCCGGGTCCTCGAGCTTCTTGCGGATCTCCGCGAGCCGCCGCTGCCGGGTCCGTCTCATGGATTCTTCCACATCCTTGGAGCCCTTCTCGAACGAGCGCAGGAGCGGCTGGAGCTCGGCCTCCGTCGGCTCAAGCCCGGACTGTTTCGCATAGGAGTCCAGGAGCCGCTTCTGAACAAGGGCTGCGAGTCGCATTGCCCGCGCCTGGAGCACCCACCGCGCGAACGCCTCGTCGTCCAGCCTGGGCCTCTGGTGTGCCACCCCGTCCGGCCGGGGCTCGATCTCCGACGCATCGACCGGCTGCGACAACACCACAGCCACCGACTGCGGCGAGACCGCCGGGCCAGCCTGAGCCTGAGCCGCTTTCACACCAAGGCAGATGGCCAGGATAGCCGGTATCAAGAGCCGCATCGCCTGGACGAAGAAGAGAGCGCGGTGTCTCATGAGGGTCTCCTCCGATCTTTCTGTTTGGCAAAGGAGGAGGAGCGAGGGGCGTGCCACCTCATAGAGGTCAAGCGTCGAGCTCGCCCCGCAGATAGGCGGCCAACTGGGACTCATCGGCGAGCGGCACCACGAGACCGGCGTTCCAGTCCGCTACCAGCAACTCCGCCGCGCGGGGCAGGGACCGTAGCACTTCGCACCACAGCCCGACCTGCTCGGCCGAGATGCCATCGAGTGACAGCCAAGCCGGGCCGACGACTCCGCCCTCTCCAACACCTGCGAACATCGCTTTCCCGTCGCCGAGGCCCCAACCGGAGACGGACTGGCACGGCTCCCGGTACGAACCGTACCCGGTGAAAACTTGGGCGAACCGCGGGGCCAACGGCTCCACTGCTGACCGCAGCTCCTCCAAAGTGATGCCGAGCGAGGCCAACGGCAACGGTGACTCTCCGCGAAGGTAGATATCCGTGAACCCGGCTCCGCTGCGGTGGGCGTCGGCGAGCTCCTCGATGTGGCCCATCTCGGCCAGGCAATGCGCTCGGGCGGCAATGGGCAATATCTCGACTTGGCAGTAGTCGTCCTCGTGGAAGAAGACTGAACTCATCGGTGGCCGCTCCGCCGGCTAACGCTTTGACGCTTCACCGCGCGGACGGCGTAGCCGACCGTCCGAGTGCAGGTTAGCCGTGTTAGCCGGCACCCTCACAGAGATCGTCCTGTGTCGGCTGTCTGGTTGGAATGTTCCAAGAGGTCGATGATCTCCCGGTTGGTCCTGAATGGGGAGATGTAGAGGTCGAGGTAGCGCCGGGTGACCTCATGGTGTTCCAGATCATAGGAGTATACGCAATCGGCCGCAATGACTACGTCAAGGTCGCGCTGGTAGGCATCGATAGCCGTTGCACGGATGCAGGCATGAGTATTGATGCCCGCAACGATGAGCGTGAGCGGCTGGATTTCGGTGAGGAGCCGGTCCAGGTCGGTGCCGAAGAACGCGCTATAGCGCTTCTTAACAATAACGGCATCCGCAGGAAGGCGGTCGAGTTCTGGCAGGATCTCGCAGCCGTCGGTGCCAGCAATGGTGGTCCGGATGCCGTGCTTGCGCATGGCGGTGAACGCGTCGGAAAGATCGGGCGCGAACTCTTGGCGGACCCAGTAGACCGGCTGCTTCTGTGCTCGAAATGCGGAGGCGAGCTGGTTGATTGATCTAACTAACTCGTCCCGACGGGCCGCAAGGGGGGCATGCTGTCGAAAAAAGTCGTTGAGCATGTCGATCACAAGCAACGCTACAGTGGCCATAGAACCTTGTTGTGCCGGCTAACCTAGATTGGACCTGAGTCTCAGGCTTTCGTAGAGGCCCAGATCGCGAGACCCCGAAAACCGAGGCCTCGCCTGCAACGGTCAGGAATACAACAACTTAATCAGTTTAAGCCGATCCCGGAGGCATGTCAATCCGACCCGGAAACTCGCCCCATACACCACGCTTGACGACTCCAGGTCCTGATATTGACGGCAGCAGCCATCGCTGATGGTCGCGCTCGTACATCTTTCATCCGTTCAGGAACTTGGACTCCCGCAAGTGTAGATCAGTGATCCAGCGGATCGCTGCGGAATCCATTCTCCGGGCCGGCGTGCCTTACCCCGGTTCCGGGTCAGGCACCAGGTACTTGTCCCACCAGCCTGCGGCCGGTTCAATCTGCTCGACGACGTCGATCCAGACCCCCGCGGGATCGAAGAGGCCGAAGCGGCGTTGCCCGAAGGGCTCATCGCGGAGCGAGAGACTGAGCACGGCTCCCTCTCGCACGAAACGCTCGTGCTCGAGAGCGGCATCCTCCACCTGGAACTCCAGACACATCCCCTTGCCGTTGAACGTTTCCGGACCCGGCGGAGCCGAAGGATGGTCCGGGTGCATGAAGGCGAGGTGCGTACCGGCACCGGCGCCCGTGCCGAGCAGCACGAACCAGCTCGCCTCGAACACGACTTCCAACCTGAACCAGCGCCGGTAGAAATCGCGGCATCGGGTCAGGTGCGGAGTCACGATGATCGGGTAGAAGCTCTGAAGGTTCATGGTTTCGCCTCTCAACTGATCACCAAAAGCGCACTCATCTGCGCTTGCCTCCGGTGCTATTCGCGGCACACCGCACCGTGATCTCCTTGATCGTCAAATTCTCGTCGATTACCGGGGTTATGAGAAACGTCGTTGCGTCCTCGGGGTTGAACCGATAGGTGGCGCCCATGAACACCCGTTCATAGGAGCCGCTCTCATTGACCACCCAGTCACCCGCGTTGCCTACCAGGTCGATCAGGCCGAAGGGGCTCGGATAGGCGGCATATTCACGCACCGGACGCAGGCTTTGCTGCGGATCGCCCTTCTCCGGGAGCCCGACGTTCGCTCGGCCGGGGACAAACCGGTTGCCCCAGGGATAGACGCGGCCGTCGACGCCGCGCGCGCCGAGCTCCCATTCGAGATCAGTCGGAAGCCGCTTGCCGAGCTCCGCGCAGTAGAGCTCGGCCTCGTGTCGAGTCATGGGAGTCGGGCACTCGTCGCACGGTTCCGTGCCCAAACCCACCGCGAGCTCGCCTCCTCCGGTTACGCGTTCGGCGCTCGCCTCCTCAACCACTTCGAAAATATCTGCCAGGTTGCGTCCAAGCGACTCGACCTGGCCGAGACCCACGTTCTCGAGGCCCTGCCGCCTCTGCTCGGACATGAGCAGCATCGACTCGTCAAGTCGTATCTTGCCTTGGGCCAGCCAGTGCTCGACCCGGGGTCGATACTCCGCCACGGTGACAGGTTCCAGGTCGATCCAAAAAGGCTGTAATGGCTCTCGCGGCTCCACGTCACGATCGTGAATCCAAGATCGCGACGGAATCCACGCCATTCCGGGATGCGCTTCGACCTCCGCTGCCTCCGGAAAATTCAGGTCGATCCTCTTGCCGATCGGGCTCCATCGGGGGGCGAGCACGAGGTGATGCGCGAGCCCGCGTGGCAGGCCATCGTTGAACTTTGCCTCCAGCCGGACCAAGAGATCGGCCGCCGGCAGCCAGGCCCGGAGATATCGCCCGTCCGCCGGAATCCGCCGCAGCCGCACGCTCCGGTTGTCCTGCGGAATCTCCTGCCACACCTCCACCGCCATAGGCCCGGCGATCGACCTCAGGTCCCCCAGGTCGATCAGGATCAGTGCTCCGTCTCGGTAGCGCGCACCGAGAAAAATGGCCGCCGTCGCTGCCACTGCGCCGGAGGCGAGCAGGATGTTGCGAACGATTCGCACCGTCCGCCCACGGCGGATCTTGCCCCTTTCTCCAGGCCGCAAGAGTACAATCCGCGATCCCTGCAAGGAGTAGTCGACGGTCTGGCCGGGGAGGACTCCGTCGCCCGCGAGCGCCTCTGCCGCTTCGGTCACGATCCTCACCAGGTCCGCCTGCGGACCCGACCGGCCAAGACCGGAGGCCAGCGCCAGAGCCAACCGCGTGGCGCGATCGAACGGCAGCGAGATGGCCGCCTCGTCCTCGCCGGACGCGGTGATCAGAAAGCGAAGCGCCGCTCCATAGCTACCCAGATCCTTGCGGATGGCAGCCGCATGGCACGAGTCGAGGACGATGATCGTCTCCTCCGGCCGGCTGAACCTTCCGAGGAGCTCCACGAGCTCTCGCCCGGAGATCACGCGATCCTCGCCCACCTCGACCACCGCCATTGCCAGACCGTCCTCCGTGGGCCAGGCATGGCCCATCAAATAGATCAGGTGGAGACCCGGCGGGGTAGATGGGACATTACCGAAATCCTCGACGATCCAAGCCGCCGAAGCCGATGCGAGGAACGGTTCGACGACGGCGCGGAGCGCCTCGAAGGTTGAACGTGCCGAAGGAAGGGGCTCAAGGCCCAGCTCGCTCGGAGGTGTACCCGCGAGCGAGACGAAAGTGAACGATGCGAGAGGCGCCGCGGGTGCCATCCGCTACCAACGAAAGAACTCGCGTAGTGAAGGCCCGCCTCGTGCCGCCCCCATGGGCTGAGCTGACGGAGGAGCTGCACTCACCAGCTTCTGAAGGAGCAAGGGGGTCGCCGCCCCAAGATGAAAGCAGAGCAGGGCGTGCGCCGCGCCGCTGATATAGAGGACCGGCATCAGGCCACCAAGCACGATCATGCCGAGCGTCGTTATCCAATAGAGTGTTCTTTTCTGGTAAGGCTTCACACCGCCGGGCTTACGCGCCAGACCGTACCAATGGAGCAGCTCGGCAGCGAGCCCTCCCGCCAGGGCCAACACCAACTGAAGCCAGCTTTCCTCAACAATCATCGACGACTCCCTTCGGAATTCGGCAAAGTGTAAACCTGCGGCCCGACCTATCTCACCCGAAACACCTTCATCACCTCGTCGCCCAAGTGATTGATCACCTTCACCGCGATGCGTCCCGATGCAGGCTTGTCGAAGGGGCGGGAGGTGTCGCTCCGGAGGGTGGCCCAGGCTTCTTCGTCGATCTCCGCTTTTAGGGTGGTCTTGAGCGCCTTGTAGGGGTCGTTGGCTCCCAGGAAGTAGGCGTGGCGGACGAAGAAGCTCTCTTCGTTGTAGTCGGTGTCGATGAACCAGCAGGCGATGCCCTCGGCGCCGTCGCTTCGGACTTCGCCGGTGTTCGGGTGGAAGACGTCGACGCCGTTGATCTTGACCTGGACCTGCCCGTCCCCGGCCGGGAGGATGTCGATGTCGGGCTCGCCAAAGATGACGAAGAGGTTCCCCTTGCCCGTGTTCTTCAAGTCGCCGGCCATGTGGAGGTCGGCGTTCATGCGCGCCTTGAGCACGGGGATGCGGCCGAGCTTGTTGAATTCGGAGGCGTGGGCCTCGTAGTTGAACGCGCAGGCGATGAGCACGTCGAAGTCGGCATCGCCGGCCTCGCGCGCGGCGGCAACCAGGTCGGGCCGCGTGACGGTGCCGAACTCGGGGCCGATGAAGATCCCGGCCCGCTTCTCGGTCTCTCCTTCGAGGTAGCGCCCCTCGGCGCAGACGAAGTTGCCGGGCCATGGCGTGAGGGAGGTGAAAACGATACGGTCTTCCTTGTGTGCTTGCTGAACCCCCGAGGTCCTCAGGTTTTCGAGGATCATCGTAGCGAAGTCCCGAGCCTCGCCGTGGCGGCCTTCGGCTCGCGCGACCGGATCGATCAGCTCGTCGTTCTCGTCAACGCTCAGCACGCGATGCGGGGAAAGGCTCTCGACGGTAAACGGGCCGGCCACACGAACCGTCTTCTTGTCGTCGTAGGGCTTGTCGTAAAGGTACTCTTCATCGGCGTTGCGAGCGATCGAGGCGTCGATCTCGCGCTGACGCTCGATACGACCCTGCCACCAGCGGGCGTGGAGATCTCTTGCTTCGGCGGACCAACGCGTCTCGGACTCTCGCGGGATTTGCCACTCCTCCCAGTCCTTCCCGAGGGCCGCGATTAGGCTTTGGCGCAGGGGCTCGAGAATCGAGTGGTGCTGCTCCCAGATTACGTCGATCTCGGCGTTGTTGGCGATCGATTTGAGCGTGACATGGGGCACGCGCTCGTAGACGAAGCCTTGACGGAGGTCGCCATGAGTCGGGGCTTCGCTCGGCGCGATGCGGCGGACTTCGGCCTCTTTGATCTGGCCGTCCCGGCTGTCCGCGAGGTAGTAGAAGGGATAGCGGGCGCCCATGATCCGAGCGCGAGCCAAGGCCAGGGCCACGCGCGAAGTGTCGATCGTGATCCAGCGGCGCCCCCACTGCTCGGCGACGTAGGCCGTGGTGCCCGAGCCGCAGGTGGGATCAAGCACGAGGTCGCCGGGATCGGTGGTCATGAGGATGCAACGCTGGACCATGGTTGCCGAGGTCTGGACAATGTAAGTCTTGTCTTCCGAACGGCTCGAAAACTTAACGTCGGTCCAAATATTGTTCACGGCGACAGCGGGGAAATCGCTTATAAACCGGACATAGCTGAGGCTGGACCCTCTCGGCTCTAGGCGATTGGCATAGCGAAGCCTGGACATACCGGTCTCGTTTGTTTTCCACCGATTATTCAAGCTAGGCCGAAATACACGACCATCAACATCGACAGGGAACCATGAAGCAGCGCCCTCCCCCTTTTCTCGACCGAGGCTCTGGCTAGTGAGGTTATCTTGGCGGTAAATCCGGTCCTCCTGCCCGAGAAGACTGGAATCGCGCTTCTCCTCCGCTGTCATGGGGCGCCGCTCAAGTGACGCAAGCTCGATCCGCGAGTATTCAGTAAAACCTGCCTGCTCGCGCGACTTTGGCTGCCATGCGCTACGGTACTTCAACGCTATCCGATCTTTTGCAAACCAAAGAAGATAGTCTGTTACGGGAGACAAGAAGTCTTGCGTTTGGCTGCTGGTCTTCTCTATCGTAATCAGCGCGATAAAGTTGGATTCCCCGAACATCTCATCCATCACCGCCCGTACACGGTGAACGTTCTCATCCCCGATCTGCACAAAGATCGATCCGCTCTCGGCCAGCAGATCTCGCGCCGCCGTCAATCGATCGCGCAGATACGTCAGATAACTGTGAATCCCATCGCGCCAGGTGTCGCGGAACGCCTTCACCTGCTCGGGCTCCCGGGTGATGTGGTCGGTGTTGCCGTCCTTGACATCCCGGCTCGTCGTCGACCATTGGAAGTTCGAGTTGAACTTGATGCCGTACGGCGGATCCAAATAGATGCACTGGACCTGGCCGCGCAACCCTTCGCGCTCGGCGAGCGACGCCATCACCTGGAGGCTGTCGCCCAGGATCATGCGGTTCGCCCAGTTCGCGTCGTGCTGGTAGAACTCGGTCTTGGCGTCTCCCTCGGGAACACCGTTGAAGTCCGCGAACAGATCGGTCTGGAACCCCGGCGTCCGGCCTGCCGAGCGGGCGCTCCGGCGCACCAGGTCATCGATCAGCACCTTGGGATGGACCTTCTCCTGGATGAACAGCGGCGGCGCCGGCACCACCAGGTCCGACCAGTCGCGCTCGTCCTTGCCGCGCCAGACGAGCTGCGGATCGAGATCCCGGTTGCGGCGCTCATAGGCTGCCCGGAGCGGCTCTTCCTTCTCCATCACCGAACGAAACTCGGCCGTCGGGATGTTCTTCCGCGACGCCTCGTCGTGCTTGAGCGTCTCGACCTGCTTCGGAGCCTTCGTCGTCGTCTTCTTCGCCATGGGAGCGCTCTACTGATCGATCATCTGGTAAAAGTGGGACTCGACCGCCGCCGCGAAATCGGCTTCGATCTTGTAGACCGCTGTGATCTCGGCAAATCTCCATCGGCCGTACGTTCCGAGCCGGTTGACGCCGGGGACCCAATAAGTCTCCATCGTGGCCTTCTTCTCCTTGGAATCCTCGCGGCGGTAGCCCTTGATCTCGACCACCAGGTGGAGCAAGTCGTCCTCGCCGCGGCCGTCGTCCACAAGGACGATGAAGTCCGGCAGATACTTGCGGGCCTCGGAGCCGTAACGATAGGGCACCTCGAAGCCGAGGTTCTCGTTCTTGACGTAGGCGCGCACCCGCGAGTGAGCTTCGGCAACGCGGCAGAATTCGGCTTCCCAGTCGCTGTCGCAGATTACCCAATTGACATGGCACCGGCGCGGATCGGTCTCCCATCGGGTCTCCTTCGAGGTGGTGAAGCGCACATGCCGCGTAGAGCCCGTGGGGTTGTACGGATCGAGCATCGCTTTGACGGGGCACTCGCCCACGAGCTTCGAGACGATGCCGCGGGTGATCCGCTCGCAGGCAAGGTCGGCCAGATTCTCGTACATGAGCTGCGCGGGGAACGTGCCACCGGTACAGGTCAAGTGGTTGTCGAGCCACTCTCCTGCAATCCGCTTGAGCTGGCCGAACAGATGGAGCTTGGGCTCCTCGCCCGGGTCGCGCCATTTGGTGAAGAGGAGCCGCCGCGTGAGGTGATAGAGCAGCGTCGAGCGGCGGAGCTCGCCTGTGTGTATCAGGTCGAGATCGACCGCTTCGCCGAGGATGCCTTGATTCCGGGTCACCGAAGGACCGACGAGGTCCGGCGTCAGCTCGAGCGTCGAGTCGTCGTCGAAACGGGCGGAGAGCTGCTCCTCGGGTAGCTCGACGCGGTAGCCCTCGACTCGCGGGAAGCGGATCTCGGAGGCGTCGCGTTGGGGCCGGACCGCGTGGACCAGGACCGTGGCGCGCGGTGGCTGGGGCGGCGCCACGACGGGCTTGGCGTTGAAATCGAACGGAATGCCGAGGACGTCCGCGTATTCGACATTGAAAAGCCCCTCCTCGTTGAGGTCGTACGACTGGCGCCGGAGCGCCCGGCCGATCACCTGCTCGCAGAGGAGCTCTGTACCGAAGGCGCGAACGCCGAGCACGTGGGTGACTGTGTTGGCGTCCCACCCTTCGGTCAGCATCGAGACCGAGACCACGCAACGGATAGAGCCGCCGAGGCGCCCCTGCTTGCCGACCGTGTTCATCACCTCCCTAAGGAGGTCTTCGTCCGTCAGGCGATCCGCTTGCCGGCGGTCGCCCGTGCGCTCGACGATCTCGCGCCGGAACCGTTCGATCTCATCCGCGGCCATGTTGCGGAAGCTGTCGTCAAGCGCTTCGCCGGCTTCGAGCTGCTCGCTGTCGATCAGCAGCGTGCGCGGCCGGCCGAGCTTGGCGCCGGACTCATCGAAGTTCCGGAAGAGAGGCAGCCGGCCGTTCTCCACCGTGGTCCGGCCGTCGTCGGTCTTGCGCTCGAAACCGGAGATGTAGTCATAGACCAGCTTCGAGGTCGAAGTGTTGTTGCACACCACGATGAAGCAGGGGGGTACGTCGATCCCAGCGTGCTCCCACAGCTCGAAAGTCTTGGCATAGTGGCCGTAGAGAGCTTCGAGCGCCGTCTGGAGCTTCGTCGGGAGCCTGAGAGGATCGAGCCCGCCCGCTTTGCCGCGCCCCTTCTTCGGCATGTCGGCGCGAATGTTCTTCCACAGGTCGCGGAAGATCGGCATCTCTGCCCCCGGGATGTTGTCCGCGACCGGCACGCGGGGGAGCTTCACGATGCCGCTTTCGATCGCATCCATGAGCGAGAAGTCGCTCATCGTCCACGGGAAGAGGGTCCCCTCGGCGTAGCCCGAGCCACGGAGGAAGAACGGCGTCGCCGAGAGATCGATCACGCGCAGCAGGCCGAGCTTCCTCTGAACCATCTCCAGCCCTGAGATCCAGAGCCGCGCGGCTGCGCTATTGCGCTCGGCCTCCTTCCGGTCGTCGCCCTTCAAATCGCCTTCGTCGGCCTCGCCGGGCTTTTGGCGGTAGCAGTGATGGGCCTCGTCGTTGAGCGCGAGGACGTTCTTCATCCCCATCAGGCCGGGCATCACCCGCTGGAGCATCTGCCCTTCGGTTTCGAGGGTGGAAAGCTCCGACCCGCGGCCTTGGAGCAGCGCCCGGTTGCCCTTCGCCAGCTCGAGCGTTTCGCGCAGCTTGAAGGCGTGATAGTTGGTGATGACGATCTTCGCCCGTCCCAGATCCGCGAGCATGTCGGCCGGCACGAGCTCGCGGCTCTGGTAATAGCTGTCCGGATCGTTCGGCTGCAGCACTCGCAGACGATCGCGGATGGTCAGGCCGGGTGTGACGACGAGGAAGCCGCGGGTGAAGCGGTTGCTGTTCGGCCGGCGCACCGCGTTGATCGTCTGCCAGGCGATCAGCATCGCCATGACCGTCGTCTTGCCGGCCCCCGTGGCAAGCTTGAGCGCCAGCCGGGCCAGGCCCGGATTGGCCTCCTCGTTCGCTGCCGACAGGTGATCGAGAAACCGCCGTCCCTCGGCGCCCAGCTTCGGCGCGATCTCGACGAGCCAGATAATCGTCTCGATCGCCTCGACCTGGCAGAAGAACGGCCGCAGGTTGCTGAACTTATGGTGGCGCCAGTGGGCAAGGAGCCGCGCGGTTTCGGGAGTCACCGCCCAATCATTCGGGTTCGGCAGCGCCCGCCAGGCGTCGACCGACTGGCGCAGGGCGTTGATGACCGGCGTCGGGTCGTACCTCTGGCGCGCCGTCGAGAGTCCGGAGGCATCCGCGAGATTGAGCTCCTCCTGCTCCGCCCGGCGCTTTTTCGACTTCGGGATCGGCGACACGTACTGAGCCTGCCGCCGCCGCTCGATCACCCGGTTCGTAGGCTGTCCGCTCTCGTCGAGCTCCCAGTGCCGTGCCGGGTAGTCGTAGGGCGAGTTGAGGATGGGACGGTCAAAGAACGCCAGAGACATTCAGCAGAGGATATGCCACGGAAACGAGGTCCGGCAACCGAATCGTTCCTGGGAAGCACTGGATCAGGTCCGAGCCCTGGGCGGCATCAATCCAGGAACCCTGGTCCGGCGTGCCGAACCGGCCACCGTACACTCGGCACTTGTTTCGGGAACTACGACGCGCAACTCTCCAGGGATGGCCTGATCTCGGCTCTCATCCGGATCGTCGTCGAAGGCAACTAGCCAGCCCGACTCTATATAGTAGCCGCTCGACTTTATATAGAGGAGGCTCCTCCCTACTCTATCGGCGACTCTCCGTTAGTCGTTGGCGACTGCCCGAAAGCTATCGGCGCCTCTCCCTTACCCGTTGGCGGCTGCCTGAAAGCTATCGGCGCCTCTCCCTTGCCCGTTGGCGGCTGCCTGAAAGTTATCGGCGTCTCTCCCTTGCCCGTCGGCGGCTGCCTGAAAGTTATCGGCGAGAGTCCGAGAGGTTACAGAGCGACGCCGATACGTTTCGGCGAGAGCCCGATAGCTTGCGGGGAGGCGCTGATAGCTTTCGGAGCGATGCCAACAGGTGATGGAGCGACGCCGATGGGTTCTGGGACGACGCCGATAAGTTGTGGGGAGACGCCGATAGCTTTGGGCGAGACGTCGATAGCTCTGGGCGAGACGCCGATAGCTTTGGGCGAGACGTCGATAGCTTTGGGCGAGACACCGATAGCTTTGGGCGAGACGTCGATAGCTTTGGGCGAGACACCGATAGCTTTAGGCGAGACGCCGATAGCTTTGGGCGAGACG